>JAZKFG010000013.1:0-2169 GCA_040386515.1 Patescibacteria group bacterium | reverse complement strand
TTAAACTTTGATGGATATAATGACGTTGGGATGCTTGTATCAATAGGGTATGGTGGTGTTAATGCATATTATGATTACTATTTGTATAATCCAAAAGCAAATACATTTGAAAAGAGTAAGGATCTTTCAGGAATAATTCCAGTTAAAGTAGATGCTGTAAATAAGCAGATTACAAATACATATAAAAGTGGTCCTGGATACGAGACTCAGATTATTACATGGACAGGGACAGGTTACACAAAATCAAAACCTGTGTCTGCTTTTGAAGTTTCTGCAGCCCAAACAACTGGCACTACTGTGTACAAAAATACTGAATTAGGATTTTCTTCAGTTTTAAGTTCAAAAATTGGAACACCTACTACAAGAGTTGTATTGGGTCAGAAAAGTGTTATCTTTCCTCTAAAAAACGGAATCAATAATGGCGACAGTGTGTATGCTGATAATTTTAGTGTTTATCTAGTTACTCCATCTGCAAGCTGTGATCATGATGCACAACTTCCTGATAGTAGAAATGTAAATGGTTTACAAGTTGAAAACAGTTGGTTTGGGGATGCTGGATATGTTCAATATTACTATCATATTACATCAGGCAATAAGCAGTATTGTGTAATGAGCAGTTCATCAATAGGAGTTGAGACACCTAAAGACCTTGCTGATAAAGCTATTGCAAAAAGGGAAGAATTGCAAAGCGCTGTTGAAGAATTCGTAAAAAACTTCAACATAATTTAAAATAAAGTTTTGTAGCTCAAAAATAAAAATCGTCACCGCTTTGCGAAGTGACGATTTTTATTTTTGAGCTATCTCTGATCCTCATCTTTATTAACCTCTGGTAATGATCCAACTTTATGATGAGTCACTCTATTTAAAAACTTAATAATCAAAAACAGCGCAAAAGCCACAATAACAAAATTTAAAATATTATTGATAAGCGATCCAATCTTAATACTTCCAAGTTTCCATGTTGTAAAATCAACTCGTCCCATAAGCATACCAATAATTGGGGTAATCAAATCCTCAACAACAGAAGTAACAATTTTACCAAATGCAGCTCCAATAACTACTGCCACAGCCAAGTCGAGTACATTGCCTTTAAGGGCAAAAGCCTTAAATTGTGCGATAAAATCTTTCATGTTTGCAATATACCACATATATACGCCTTAATCCATACACAACAAGGCTAAATCCTCGTATAGTATAGTCACACATATGGCTTTATTTTCAAAAAAATTGGGTATAGATTTAGGTACAGCAAACACACTTGTGTTTTTGCCAGGTAAGGGAATTGTCCTTAATGAACCGTCAGTGGTAGCAGTTTCAGAAGGTGATAATCAGATTTTAGCAGTAGGTGTTGAAGCAAAAGAAATGATTGGAAAAACTCCAGATTCAATTATTGCATACAGACCAATGCGTGATGGTGTTATTGCTGACTACAGAGTTACTGAAGCAATGCTTCGATATTTTATTCATAAGGCTCTCGGTACATGGAATCTTATAAGTCCTGAAGTTATGATTTCTGTTCCTGCCGGAGTTACGTCAACTGAACGACGTGCGGTTATTGAAGCTGCTATCAAAGCTGGAGCTAAAAATGCATACGTTGTAAAAGAACCGATTCTTGCTGCAATAGGTGCTGGAATTTCTATTCAGGACCCATGCGGAAATATGATTGTTGATATTGGTGGAGGAACAACAGACGTGGCAGTAATCTCACTTGGAGGAATTGTGGTATGTACATCTGTTAAATGCGCTGGCAATAGACTTGATATTGCTATTGTTGATCACGTAAAGAAAACATATAACTTAGCAATCGGCGAAAAGACAGCTGAAGAGATTAAAATTAAAATCGGATCTGCAGTTACTGTTGAAGAAGAATTGTCGGTTATTGTAAAAGGAAGAGATTATGTCACAGGACTTCCTCGATCAATTGAGCTACGGACAAATGAAATTGTAAAAGCTATTGCAAAGGAACTTCGAGATATGATTAAAGCAATTAAAGACGTGTTGCAGGAAACTCCACCTGAACTTGCCTCTGATATTATTGATCAGGGTATTACTATGACAGGTGGATCATCGCTTCTTCGTAATCTTCCGGAGCTTGTACTTCGACGCACAGGCGTAAAAGCTCATACTGCTGAAGATGCGTTGTATTGTGTTGCAAAGGGAACTGGTATT
>JAZKFG010000012.1:6982-12268 GCA_040386515.1 Patescibacteria group bacterium | reverse complement strand
CGATCCTAAAGGCTGGTACTATAAAGGATTGATCTATGAGTTCACAGCTAAAAATGATTCTGCAAAACCTGTAGAGGCTATGGTAGAACTTAAAACCGCAGTCGATGCATATAAAAAAGCTATAACATCAAAGCGTTAATATATGGTTGAAGCATATATACAAAAAGGTGAGGCAATTCTTGTATATTCTGACACTGCATTTGCGGACCGTATTATTACAGTGCAAAAAGATTTTGGCACGCATTCTGATGTCATTATCTACTCAGAAGAGAAAATGAAAATAGATACAGTGCGAGATTTTGTCTATGATTTGCAAAAAGAAAGCATGGGCGGATTGCATGGAGTAAGTAAAGTTGGAATTTTAATATGTGATGATATTGCATTGCCTGCACAGCATGCACTTTTGAAAGTGCTTGAAGATATTGATCCTGCGGCTTGTATTATTATCTATGCGCATTCTGAGAGTGTATTTTTGTCAACCATATTGTCAAGGGTTATTGTGGCTCGTGAAAAGAACAGTGCAAACAAAAAAACTGATATTGAAAAATATGGGTTAAACGGTAAAACTGTTGCAGAACGGCTTGAACAAGTTAAAAAAGTTATGAAAGCGTATGATGATGAAAAGCTAACAAAGCAGGATATTATACAGTTGCTTGATATAGTAAAAGGAAATACAGAAGCGTATACACGAGCATTATCAATGCTTAAGCAGCCAAGTGTATCTGTTAAGTATGTGTTGGAATACATTGCAGCTGTGCTCTAGACAGGCATGCTATACTTGGCATATGAATAACACAATACAATCAAAAGATTTATCAAAAGAAGCTCCACGAAGTCCATATATGCAGCTTGGTGGATTTGCTATTCTTGCAAGAACTATAGACAAGTGTCGAGCGGTGATAGCAGGAACTCCTGGTGAATATCATTTTGATTGTCCAGTAGATAAAATGCTTTTCGGCTTTAAAAATATTAATGCAGAAGATTTCAAGGCATTTGTTGCAGATGGTCATACCGATGAAGAGATTGTGGAATGGGTAAAAACTCATGGCGATGAAAAAACAGATGACGAGATTAAGGCTTGGTCTGAGTCATTTAGAACAAACTTTTCATATTCAACAAATGAATGGTTTATCGGTGAGTGTACAAGACTAGGACTAGATCCTGTAACTAATACTTTGTTTGATATGCTTGAAGTTGATGATGTTGCATCATTTGCAAAATAAAATGATATACTATGTATATGCAAAGAAGTACTAAAATATTAGCGATAATTTGTTTCGTAGGATTGTTAGTTTCACTGTTTGTATGTATTCACTCATATAGAGGATTGCATGCAATTCCAAATGATACGGTTGTGTATGATGATGATTCTACATCAACAGAATCGGTTATAGACACTGCTACGACATCGCAACCAGATTTAGAGCCTGTAAATGCTCCCGCAACTACTACGAGCGTTATTATTGATTCGCCTATTGCAGGAAGTGTTGTTACTTCACCTCTTACTGTAACTGGAAAAGCACCAGGACCATGGTTCTTTGAGGCAACAGCTGGTTTGGTAATACTTAACTCTGACAAGCAGGTCGTAAGTCAGGCACGTGTTGATGCACAGGGTGACTGGATGGTGACTGGTTTGGTTCCATTTACATCAACTATTACGTACCCAGCTAGCCTTAAAGGCAAGGGTGGGTATATTCGGTTCTTGAGTGACAATGCTTCAGGAATACCTGAAAATCAGAAGTCTTTCACCATACCAGTTTTATTTAGATAATAACTGTGCTATAGTGTCAAGATGCGAAAAACAACCCCTCATCAAAAGAGTAATACTATTTTTAAGACAGTGTGTGACGTATGTCATAAGCCATGTGAAGTGCCTTTTAAGCCAAATGGTAAAAAGCCTGTGCTTTGTGATGCATGTTTTGCCCAAACTCGTGATACACCTTCAAATGCATATGCTCGACAAAAAGATAAGACAGTATTTGAAACGCCTGAAAACTTTGTTGCAGCGCCATATACAGGTGGAAACAGTATGAGTACTGCCCAGTCAACCGAAGTAAAGATTGCAGAGCTAAAGAGAGAGCTTTCAAGTGCTAATGCAAAGCTCGATAAGCTTATCGATATGTTCAGTAAATTCAAACAGCAGAAGTAAATACGAGTCAATTATTACCAAGTGATGAATATGCTATAATCTACCCATGATCATACATTTTTTCGGTAATCAATTTTTCAAATTTCAGGTAGGAGATACTGTTCTCGCAACAGATCCTTTTGGAAAAGAATCAACTCTTAAAGGACCAAAGTTTGGAGCTGATATTGTTCTTCAGTCAACTCTTCACGAAGATATGAAAGGTGGAGAAGAACTTACATATGGAAATAAGACACCACACGTTATTAAAGGACCAGGTGAGTATGAAGTGTCAGGAACATTTATCAAAGGATATGGTGCTCATTCAAGTTATGACGGAATAGATAGTGATGCTGGAACAGCATATTATATTTTTGAACTTGATGGCATGCGAGTACTATTTCTTGGTGCATGTGATGATAAAAAGAATTTGATTGTTGAAGGAGAAATTGATATTTTATGTTTACCAATTTCAGGTGATGGAAGATTGAATCCAAAGCAAGCAGCAGAGCTTGTAACAAACGTTGACCCTAAAATAATTATTCCAATGGGAATTGTTGATGCAAAAGATGAGCACTTGACTGCATTTATAAAAGAAATTGGTGCAGATGCAAAAACAGAAATTCAGGAAAAACTTACAATCAAGAAAAAAGATATTGAGAGTTTGAGTCAGAAACTGTACATCGTGCGATCATAACTGATATACTATACACATGAATAAGTCTTCGCTTAAAGATTCTTTGGTCAAGACATATCATGATGTTGAAGAAGTGCTCGAGCAGGAATTGTATGATGCGTGGCACATACGTTGGCATAAGCACCTTAAGCGTCGTGTACATACACTAAGTCAGCGTCCAGACCACCATAAGGATGCTATAGCTTTTTCATTGGCATTTTTGTTTACGCTTTTGGTATTTATTGGATGGTATTTTATTTCATTTCCACGAATTATTGATTCATATAAAATAAACAGAAAAGAAAATTCAGCGTTGAATGGATCCAGAAATCCAATAGATACGATTAAGAATCAGGTTTACAATAACAATATTCAGACAGAATAAAAAACTCGCCATTACAGCGAGATTTTTTATTTTATTTATCCAAGTCTTTCATCGATTCGTTCCATGTCTCGAGGGAATATTGTTGCCTCACGAACATTTTTGAGTCCTAAGAATTGCATTGTGATTCGTTCAGCGCCGAAGGCAAATCCACCTTCTGGTGGAACTCCGTACTTAAAGCATTCGAGGAACATCTTGATCTTTTCAGGATCCATATTCCATAGCTTCACATGCTCCATAAGCTGATCGTATTTGTTAATTCTTCGTCCTCCTGAGAGAAGCTCTCGCCCTCGGCAAATCAAGTCTACTCCTTCATTGAACTCTGGAGTTGCCTCACTTGGAAATACATAGAAAGGCTTTTGTCGTGTTGGATAACCGTATACGAATACGAAGTCAGATCCTGTTTCTTTTTTAACAATTTCACAAATCTCAACTTCATCCTGACTACTTAAGTCTTTATCGCCTCTATTGTCTCGTCCGTATGTGTCGAAGATTCTCTGATGCGCTTCTGTTAATGACATTGTTGGAGTCTTTTCAATCATAACCGGAAGCTCAACGTTTAGCAGCTTAATATGTTCTGCATTTCTTGTTTTGATTTGCTCAAGAATATGTCGAATTGTATTTTCAGCCATATCTTTTACATCTGTCCAACTGTCGATAAATGCCATTTCCGCATCAAGAGAAACAATTTCAGTTAAGTGACGAGTTGTGGTACTTGGCTCAGCTCGAAATACTTTGTTTACTGAAAAACATCGCTCAAAGCCTGACATAACGATTTGTTTATACAGCTGAGGTGATTGAGAAAGGAAAGCTTTTTTGTCGAAATAGTTTACCTGAAATACTTCAGCTCCACCTTCTGCAGTTGCAGGAGTAATGCTCGGCGCTTGGAATTCAAAGAACATGTTCTTTTTCATATACTCTCGGAAGCTATCGATAACAGTTTCTCCTATTTTAAATATTGCCTGATTCTTAGGATGTCGAATAGAAAGGGCTCGGTTATCAAGCTCTGTTCCAAGATCAAGATTATAACCGTCAAGCGACATGTCAAAGGGAAGTGTTGCTGCTTCAGCAAGAATATTAATATGCAAAATCTCAAGCTCAATGTCGCCATTCAATACGCCTTCTTTTTTATTTCGCTCAGGTCGCTCATTTACTTTTCCTTGTACTTCAACTACAAATTCTTGTCGAAGCGTTTTGCCGATTTCAATACACTCTGCCTGATTTGGAAGAATTACACCCTGCACAACTCCTGTCATATCTCGAAAATCCAGGAAAATCATTTTCCCCTGATCGCGACGAATATTAACCCATCCTTTGATGGTAACTTCTTCTGTAATATGACTGGCTAAGTCTTTAATGAGTGTTCTTTTCATAATATGTGGATTGTAGCACTAATAAGGGGTATTTTCCATTGGCGGTTGACCAGCATGGTATAATGCACCTATGCAAAACACTCAGTATTTATTTCACCATAAAACAGAAAATACAGTTAAAACCATTCTTCTTATGGGTGGGAGTTTTCTCTTGATTGGTCTTATTGGCTACGCTTTAGCTTCACAATACGGCAATATTAACTTTATTTATGCTGCACTTATATTTACAGTATTCATCAACTTTATAACCTATTGGTTTTCAGCTCCAATCGCTCTTAAGTTTTCAGGAGCAAAGCCTGTGGATAAAAGTACTGTAGAAGGAAGAATGATATACGACTCTGTTGCTCGTCTTGCTGCTAAAGCCAAGCTTCCTGTGCCAAGTGTTCATATTATTCAGGATAATAATCCCAATGCCTTTGCAACGGGTAGAAATGCCTCACACGCTGCTGTTGCAGTTACATCTGGACTCGTACATATTTTGAATCAAGATGAGCTAGACGGGGTAATTGCACACGAATTATCGCATATTGGAAATAAAGATATTTTGATTTCATCAATTGTTGCGGTTATGGCAGGATTGATTACGTATTTGTTACGTATGTCTGCATTCAACTCTGATGATAGAAATAATAACGGCGGAGGTATACTCAGTTTATTAACTCTTATCCTTGCACCTATATTTGCAACCATAATTCAGCTTGCAGTATCGAGAAGTCGAGAATTTCAAGCA
>JAZKFG010000012.1:0-6972 GCA_040386515.1 Patescibacteria group bacterium | reverse complement strand
GGTGCACTTATTACTCAAAATCCAGAAGGATTAGCCAGTGCACTTTTGAAAATTCATGATCACAATACTGTACCGCTTGCTACAGCATCACCTGCAACTGCGCATATGTATATTTCAAATCCATTTGGGAATAATAAAAAGGCAACGGTTGGATTTATTGGTAAATTGTTTATGTCACATCCACCAGTTGAAGAGAGAGTAGAGAAGCTGCGTATGTAAATAAAAACCCCTTCACCGCGTAAAGCAGTGTCGGGAGTTTGTTGAAACAGGTTGTAAGAACCGATTTAAAGCATTTTGTGGAGGCCAATGGCTTCTCGCACATTATTTCTTTCTTTAATCATGTTGGATCTTGCCCACCAGATTGTGCATTCGTTTGAGATGGTTTGAATCGTGTCGCGGCTTGGGATGAAGCCATTTAAGAGCGAATTATATGCCCGTGTGAATTCAGGATGCGAATAGTATCCCTTTTTCAGCTTTTGCCATCCTTTAATTTGAGTCTCCTCGGCGGACGAATATTTAATATTGTTAGCCAAAGAAACTCCAACCAAAAAGGAAATAGTAATGGCTCCAAGTGCAAGCCATTCATTCTGTGTGATGGGTGAGAAAGAAGACAAAAAGATAATTGATGCCAGTAGAATGAGTAGCCCAATTGGGTAACTCATTCTCACGATTTTTTTAAACTTCAGATATTCGCGGCTTTTCTGTTCTGCCTGTGGGCAAGCGATAAAGAAAACTCTTGAAACGATTTTATGGTCCATAATGATATGTTAAGGTCGGTGGTTTTGGAAACGAGGGAGATGAGATTTTGTAGCCCTCTTACACGGTATTATATCATATTTTGTCAAATATTGCAATAAAATCCCTTACTAACGACCCATATTTTCAATTTTCTCACCAGCACCTATGAGCAAGAATATAATACCAATAGGCAATAGTATTCCTCCAATAACATCACTAAACCAATGTACATTTAAATACAATCGACTAATGCCTACAAGGGCCACTGCAAGTCCGCATAGTGTCCAACACAGTATTCGAACTCGTGGATATCTCTTAATAAGCGGTACGAGTCCAACTGCAATAACGCCAAATACTATTGCGGCAGATGAGACGTGTCCACTTGGAAAACTATATCCGCCAGTTCCTATCAGCTTATCGAGCGGTCGAGGAATGTTGAATAAAACTTTTGTGTAATTTGTCAGCAAATCAGTCATCCAAACTCCAATTGCAAAAATCATACCAAGCTTCCATTTTCGTAAAAAGAAAAAAGCCAAAAGAGCTGCACCGCTTAAAGGGAATAGTACTTCAGACTCACCAATACGAGTAAGTTGTCGCATAACTGCAACACCGTCATTGCTTCGTGTGCTACCGAAAAAATCATAGATTGCCACATTTAATCTCTGTACATCAAACTGATTTATTGAAAATGCATAACCAATGAGCATAAAAACAGCCAATATCACAAGTCCTGTACTTATATTTTTCATGCAATAAGTATACTATACTTGATATATGAAGTACTACCTCATGAAATCAGAAGGCGATTGCTATCCCATATCGCAACTTAAAAAAGATAAAGTTTCACCTTGGACTGGGGTGCGCAATTATCAAGCGCGAAATTTTATGAAGGAAATGAATGTAGGAGACATGATTTTGTTTTATCATTCAAATGATAAGCCTTCTGGCGTATATGGATTGGCTCAAGTACATAAAGTGGCACATCCAGATATTTCTGCGCAGAACAAACATGATGAGCACTACGATCCAAAATCTACAAAAGAAAAACCTATTTGGGAATGCATTGATGCAAAATATGTTTCTACATTTGCAAGACCTGTATCACTTGAGGAAATGAAGCACAACGAAAAATTATCAAATATGAAATTATTACAAAAAGGGTCAAGACTTTCAGTTATGCCTGTGACGGAAAAGGAATTTGAAATCATTTGCAAGCTTGGCCAGAGTGCGTAGAATAGAACTCTATGAATGAAGATATCTCAGTATATGAAATAGATTTGCATGGACTTAATATGTTTGATGCCAAAATGGTCCTCGACGAGGTTTTTGAGTATATTGCCACTGAAAGATTGATTAGAACTTTACATATAGTGGTTGGAATAGGTAAAGGGTCTGAGCATGGTCCTGTACTGCCTGCATTTGTGGGGAATTATTTGAAGGAAAAAGGATATGGGTTTGTGAATGAATACGGGGTTTTGAAGGTTGTGCTTTAGTGGTATACTTTTGATATGGATAATACAACACCAACACAAACAACTTCATCATCAACAACATTAATTGTAGGAATCATTTTAGGAATTCTTATCCTTGGAGGAATTTTCCTTTACATGAGAGGTAATACTTCTACTTCTGATAATGCTGCACCTGCACAGGATGGCATTGAGGCAGATATCAATATTCCTATAAGAAATGACGCTGAGCAGACTCCACAACAGTAGTCTTTAGTATTTATATGGATAGAAAAAAGCTGATAATGATCGGTACGGTCGTTGGAGGATTTGTAGGTGGCTACATTCCAAGCCTTTGGGGTGCTGGAGGTTTGTCTTTTTCAGGGTTATTGTTTAGTGCGTTGGGGTCAATTGTGGGTATTGTGCTTGGGTTTAGGTTTGGGGAGTAGGTATTGACTGATGCGGTTTCTGTGGTATAGTGTATGTCTGGTTCTCGGTTGAACCATGCACTATCGCTATGAAAGATCCCGTACTGAAGAAATTTTGGGAAGCATATGAGTTGTTTGCCATTTTCGAATTCGCTGAACCAGTTTACGCTGAACAGTTGATTTCGATTATGAGAGCACATCAAAATGCTGTTCTCAATCTTACTCGCCCCGATAAAGGATGGACCAGCATTGTTGGCTGGCTGGCACTTCGCGGTCGCGCTGTTAGTGGACCGAAAGATGCGATTCAATGCGATATCCGTGCTGGGGACGTGATTGTCCCTCATAAAGGATGGAGCAAGGATCTAATTCTGACTACCGTTCCGGTCCTGGAGCTTCCGCATACTGCGCTCATGAGTGTAGAAAGGTCAGAGGGTATTTTCTTACCCTTGTTCGATCCGAAACATGTCATCAAGCTTGTGGAAGTGCAGGCCAAAAAGGCTTCCAAGCGTAGGAAGGCTCTCTTGGATGAGTTTGAAAAGATGTGGTCAAACAAAGGCAAGGCTAAAGTCGCTAAGAAGGCGAAAAAAGTTGCCACCAAAGAGCAGGCTAAGAAGGCTACCAAAAAATAAAGACCGTTCGGTCACCCCACGGCGCAAATGCGCGCCGTGGGGGATTTTTTATTTTTTTAAATTCAAAACTTCTTGTTCAGATAATGTTCGGGAATTTCCAGATTGTAATGCTCCTATTTCAATTTCGCCAATTCCTATTCGAACCAAACTTTCTATAGTTAATTTTACCGCATCCGCCATTCGTCGAATCTGATGCTTTCGCCCTTCATGCAGCACAATAGTAAACGTATGCTCATCAACCTTCTCAACCTCAGCCTTCTTCGTCATCGAATCGTCGAGCAATATACCTGATGCCATAGTCTTAATCATATGATCATTAACATGCTCTCTCACTGTCACTCTATATTTTTTCCCGACATGACTATCAACCTGCGTTAATGCCTTAGCAAGCGTTCCATCATTTGAAAGAATAATAAGTCCTTCAGAATCTGCATCAAGCCGTCCAATCGGTGCAAGATGTTTAAACTCAGGGTATACATCATGAATATCTTGTAAATGGTCCGCAGTCTTATTTGTCTCAATACCTCGTGGCTTATATAGCAAAATATATTCTTTAGATTCTTGTTTAACCGCCACAACATCTTTACCAATATCAAATCCATATCCTGGATTAGTGATAACTTCACCATTAACCTTAACAGAACCCTTCACAATCAAATCCTTGGCCTCACGGCGTGAAGCAAGCCCTAAGTTAGCAATATGCTTCTCAAGTCGTATTAATCCTTCCTGCAGGGTCCGTGGTGAATGTTGCATATGATGAGTATAACATAGTGAGTGTATTTAAATTATGATATAGTGTTGAAATAATGGGTGAAGAATTTGAAAAAAAACAATCTCAGCTAAATTCAGCTGAACAAAATGCCAGACAGACAGGGGGTGATTTTACAAATGCTCAAGTTGATGTAAATAAAGAAAGAATTCTGTCTGCAGAAAAGGCAGGATGGTGGTCAGGTGCTGCAATATCGTTAAGTTTTACTTTGATTGGATATTTAGTGTCAACTGAAACACTTAGACCATATTTAAAAACTGAAGAATTTGGAATACATATTTTATATTTACTAATTGTTGCCTGGATATCATTGTTAATATCAATAATTGGGAGTGTGCTGTGTAGGTTGTTTAATAGTTCTTTCTTAAATTATAATTTTGCAGAACGTTGGGCGTCAGCAGAAAAAGAGCTAAGAAGAGTGCAACTTGATTGGATAATATCAGGATACGATTTTGTCTCTTATGAAACTAATTCAGATACAGATGCAAAAAATAATATTCAAGAAAGTGAAAAAGGTTATGAAACATTAAGTATGATCGCTAAAAAAAAGAAAAAAAGACTTTTAAAATTTACAAATCTTACAACCGCAGCAGCATTCGCAGGTAATGTAATTGGAATATTAATCTTAGGTTTATTTCTAATTTTAATAACCTTTAATATAATCTGGATGTAATTTTGCAATTATAATGTCACCCTACATTCTCCGGTCCAACAAGCGCGCAAAGCATATACGAATCACTATTCGTCCTGACGGTACAGTTATAGTTACCAAGCCAACACGAGTTTCTATTGCAGTCGCTGAACACTTTATTCAAACTAAGTCAAGTTGGGTCATAGAGAAGGTGAATCAGATCAAAAAGAACCCTGTTGTCACCCATACAAAAGGAGAGATGGCAGAATTGAAAAAGAAAGCCCAAATAATTGCTGAAGAAAAAATAAAATATTTCAATCAATTTTATAATTTTACATATAATACGGTCCGTATAAAAAATCAAAAAACTCGATGGGGGAGTTGTTCAAAAAAAGGAAATTTAAATTTTAATTATAAATTAGCAATTCTTCCAGAAAAATTAGCAAATTATTTAGTCGTGCATGAGCTGTGTCATTTGGGGGAATTTAATCATTCTCAAAAGTTTTGGAATTTGGTTGGAAAAGTGATTCCTGATTATAAAGTCTTGCGAGCTGAGCTTCAAACTATTAAGCTATAAATCTATAAATAATGCAACCTGTGTCTTTATATACATAAAGACACAGGTTGTTGTTTGTCAACAGGTCTTTCGCCATAGTCTATGAATCTCGTCAAGTTCATCAGTTTTCAGTATTCCTTCATGCATTGCCCAGCGTGTTCGCAGTAATACAGGTGTGACAAAGTATCCAATAAAGTATGGATGTGCCTTGTCGTACAAATCATTCATTGCTCGAATATCATCTTGGCTTACGTGCACTGGTTCTTTCTTAGGTCTGTTTATATACGCTTTAAGTGCAACCCATTCTTTAAATGATATTTTGCGTCGAATCAGTTTTTTATATTTCTTTGAATAAGTATTGAAGTCGTTAAGGTGCAGGTCAAGGTCGTTAATAACGATCATAGGTATTTGGTTGTGGGTGATGGCTAAGTTCAAGTTACTTTCGCCTAAAGCCTTATTATATGCTATCTTTCGATTAACTCCAACGTGGAGAGTTTTTAACATCAACCAAATATTGCTATGAAAAAAGATAAACTTCTAAAGAAATCAAAATCGACGTTGCAGTTTGAATTCTACAAAGCGCTATTTGATTTCAGCACAAAATCTCCTAAGGAACGGAATGTAACTCCTGAACAACTTGAGAGTATGCGTGCTGAGAGCGGTGCATCGTGTACTGCAGATGATTTGGGGCAAGTTGCTATGCTGGAAAAAACAAGGGATGCATTCACAGGTCTTCTTCAAAATATTGTCGGAGCAGCATATCGTGATATGGCAAATCACACTGACGAAGGTCTTGAATTTGTCAAAACGTTTCTACATCCATGGCTGGTCGGTGCGCGATATCACTATGCGTGGTCTATAAAGGTAAATCTTTCTGAAAGTCCTATGCGGCACCTGCATTCTATATTTCTCGTAGCGAGCAGCGAAGATCTTTTTCGAATCCTTACGTACAGAGAAGAAGGAGGGGCTTTGGTGGAGCAAGATGTTGGAAATCCTCTAGCACAGAAAAAGGAAAATGGCATATATAAGTGTCATGTTAAAGGCAAAGGCAGTTGGTTTGTCATCAGTAAAAAATAAAGCCAAAGCTGTTGGAGAATCCCGAGTCTATATAATACCTACACGGTTTAGACTCGGGATCTTTTTATTTCATATATTGATAATGCAAGTTATTTGCTTTTACACATAGAGCAGAGAAGCGGTGGTGAAGGTGATGGTACATGACTACTTGTATGACTAAGTTTATGTACTGAGCTCTATGAGGCTTGTAGAGGCTCAAAATCTGATCAATTGAGCTTGCGTATAGCAATATATAAAGTTAAGAAATTTTTGAAAAATAATTTATATAAAATTTATTGAATCCATCAATAGATATAAATTAATACAGAATAATAAAAGATATAACTAAATACCAACAAAACTTTCGTCGTAGAAGCCTCCAGAGCCTATACTAGGTATTGCCTTATAAAGCCCTTTCTCCCTAAGCATAACGTGTCGCAAAGATATATTGTGCGACACTATATATACTGCAAGCGTAATTACTTCATAATCACCTGCACCAGTCATTTCTTTAAAATAAATTTATTTTCTTTTTATAAATTCTTTAATTACTATTTATTTTCTCTAACATATATTTGGAGCTAATATTGTGATAAACCTTAGGTATCAATTTCCTTCTCTCTTGAAGGGTATACTATTATGTATGTGCAAGTAATTTGCAATGTATGTTTATGCAAAATAAAAACCACCCACTTTACGTAATGGGTGATTTTTATA
>JAZKFG010000011.1:0-10325 GCA_040386515.1 Patescibacteria group bacterium | reverse complement strand
ATGCAAAACGTACTGTTCCTGTTGTTGTAAATTGAGCTGTTGGGGTTGAGGTTCCAACACCAACATTGCCGCCATTTTTTACAGTTAAATAATTGATAGCTGTAGTTGAGGCTACATTAAATAAGTCCATAGTCGTTGATGCAGAGCCGTGAACAGAGAGTATGGCTACAGGTACAGAAGTACCTATCCCAACACTTCCATCTGCCGTCAAGCGCATAACTTCACGAGGAGCAATCGTATTAACTGCAGTTGTATTGAATCGTATATATGTAGGAAGAGAACTTGAACTATGGTTCTTACCATAAAATTGCATGCCTGCTGCCGTAGTAAAGCTTGATCCATTCCATACTTGTCCTGAAACTTCAAAAATTCTATCTCCATCATTTGCATTCAAGAGAAATGTAGGTACAGTATCAGTTCCCCGTGCCCCTCTACCGATTAATGACCCATGAGCTTCAGAACCTCGATATGATGAAATCATAATTGACGCCGTTGTACCAGAACGATTAACTGTAAGCGCTGAAGTCGGGGTTGTTGTTCCAATCCCAATGTTTCCACTTCCACTAAAATAAGCATCTGTACCGTTAGTAATCCATGGCGAACTCGGTGTCCAACTTGTTCCATTTGACATATATAGAGTGTTATCAGTTGTATTGAAATACAAAGATCCTGCAGGCCCTACCGCAGGAGCAGAAGAATACGTGAATGTTCCAAATGTTTTAAGTGAAGAAACATTTGAGTTTATAGCAGTTCGAGGAGATAAATCAGTTCCATTAATATTTACCTGAACGTATAATGCTTGATCAAAGTTAACTCCTGTTGTATCTGCTTCAGTGAAACTTGTTCCGAAATAACCGTTGTTTACGGTAATAGTTTTTGAAATTGGAGATCCTGTTACTGTCCCACCAGAAAGTGAATCATAAAATGTAAATGTTGCGTTTACAGATGATGAAAGTGGAGCTCCACTACTATATAGCTGTCCTTGAAAACCTAAATTCTTTGAAGGTGTTGCAGCAAAAATTCCAATTGGAATTATAAAAACAATAATATATGTTAAAGCTACATTAAAAATTTTCCTATGCATAAGTATAAGAGAAATTATAACTTTTATTTCACTAATTCACAACGGATTATTCCTCATCATCATCTCCCTCGGCCACTTGTCCGCCATTTTCAAAAAACTCAACGACTGTCGTAATCATCTTTTCAATCTGCCCCTGGAACATGTTCTGAATTCCATGCCATGACTGCTTCAACCTGTGATCAGTAATACGGTCCTGCAATACGTTGTACGTTCGAATCTTTTCAGATCTATCTCCAGTTCCCAACTGTGCCTTTTTAAGTCCAGAGAACTTTGCAGCGTCCTCTTCCTCTTTTTTAAGTGCAAGCTTAGCCTGCAAAATCTGCATAGCTTTTTCACGGTTCTTAAGCTGACTTCGCTCTGATGTACATCGAACATCAATACCTGTTGGCTTGTGAATCAAACGCACAGCAGTTTCCACCTTGTTAACGTTCTGTCCTCCTGCTCCGCCTGAACGTGAAAATTCCATTTCAAGGTCCGCTGGATTGATTTCAAACTTAACTTTCTTTCGTATAGGCAATACCGCAACAACTGCAGTTGAAGTATGCACTCGTCCTGATTTTTCTGTTGCTGGAATTCGCTGAATTCTATGTACTCCGATTTCGTATTTAAAATATCTGTATACCTCAAATCCTCGAACCTCATAGGCCGCTTCTTTATATCCTCCAATACCGTTTTCTGATATGTCCACTGTTGCAAAACTCCACCCTCGCTGTTCACAAAATATTTTATACATCTCAGAAAGATCTGCAGCAAAAAGCGCAGCCTCATCACCTCCTACTCCTGCTCTGATTTCAAGAACAATTTCATTTGGATATTGTTCTGCAACTTCTTCCTCTTTTAAGATTTCTTGTAACTTAGAAACATTTCCATCAATCTGAACCTGAATATTTTCCATATCACCTTCCGCCATCTCTTTCATGTCTGGATCAAGAGCCATTTGAACAAGTTCGTCTTTTTCTTTTTGCAGTCGTTCTATTTCCAGCGCAAAAAAGCTTGTTTTAAAGTCTTTTTTTAATTCGTCGAGGTTTAAGTCTTCCATAAAGTTAGTCTAAGTATAACAGAAAAGAGCTCGTGCATGAGCTCTTTTCAATTTATACAGTAAAAGTTATTTAGCTGCTTTCTTAGCAGTTTTTGCAGGAGCTTTAGCAGCTGCAGTTTGTCGTGCCTTGAATTTCTCAACTCGTCCTGCAGTGTCAACGATTTTCTCGTTACCTGTATAGAATGGGTGGCAAGCTGAACAGATTTCAACTGCATGTTTCTCTCGTGTTGAGCCCATAGTATATGTTGCTCCACATGCGCATGTGAATACTGCTGCTGTGTAGTATGTTGGGTGAATAGCTTTTTTCATAGAACCCCATTATACACTAATTTTGTATTAAATCAATGTCGGCCTGGAGCTTGATGGCTCGGGCCATAACTTGGTCTCCGTATGAGGTATTCCCTCGAGTTCCACATGATGCTCCTGAATAGTATTTACAAGCTGCATTACGCTCTGCAGAGGCTGTTTGAGCGGTTGCACCCAAGTCTCCCAGATATAATCCTGAGGCAGTAAAGGCATCTCGAGCATTCCAAGGATTGGCAGCTCCGCCACCATTTGCATTAGAAATTCGAGTCTCAAATATCTGCCATGTTGAAGGAATAAACTGCGCAGGCCCCATAGCTCCTCCATATCCAATACTTAGCGGACATGACACTCTAGTCTGAAATGGATCTTTACCGAGTGCCTTAGTGATACGCAAGAAGGGCTGTACATCTCGAGTAGGTTTCATTACATTCGCTACTGCTGCACCTGAACTTACTTTTACACCTGCTCCAGTTTCAGTGTTTGTCATATAGCAAGAACCTACGTTTGAACCAAGATTACTTTCCTGCTGCAAAATAGCCAGAATAAATGCAGGCCGAACACCAGCAGCTTTTCCTGCTTGTTTTGCATATGCTACAGCATCCTCAAATTTAATTGATCCAGTATCTCGGAGTGCGAAGAGTGCATTTCGAATCTTTGTTGCTGCTGCCGCTTTCTGAGCAATAGTACCCTGATATGTCGCCTGCTCTTTTTGGTTTAGACTAAGCAATCTCTGCTTTTCAGCTTCAGCTTTTTGTATAACTTTTTTCTGGGCTTCTATTTCATATTTTGAATCGTATTCCTTATCTCTTTCACTATCAAGCTCAGACTTTTCTTTTTCCGTTGCCTTCTTGTCTTTATCAATAAATCCAATTTCATCTTTTATACGTGACTGAATAGATCCATATGCATCAATATCTTGGAAAAATCCTGAAATATTATCTCTGTCTTGTGCCAAAAACACTTCTACCAAAGAAAAATCATCGAGCTCATTACTTCGAACAATCATTTCAGACAAACTAGCCTTACTTTTAACAATACGACTATTCAAAGTCTGAATATTACTCTCTTTTACAGTAATATCCTTACCCAATTTAGCAATAGAAAGCTCATGAGCCTTAATCTTAAGCTGAGCTTGCTTTGTCTGCAGCTCAAGTACGGCTTTATCTCGAGCAATTGAAGTTGCTTCATTTTTCTTGCTCTTTAATTGTGCATTAAGCTCTACAATTTCTTTCTCTGTTTTATCAAGTTCAGCCAAACATTGCTCACGATTTGCAGGGTCATTACAATCCAAAGCTTGCGCGTTCAAAGCACCCATAGTGAAAAACATGGCAATATAAAAACATAAGACTAGGACATATTTCATATAGCAGTAATTATAACATAAAAAACTGGCCGATTAGCCAGTTTTTTATCAACAATGATTTTATCTATATGTTGTATGTATTATTCAGCAGATTCTTCTTCATCTTTCTTACCTTTCTTCTCTACTTCAATAGAGGCCATATCGATTTCAGTTGATTCTTCTTCTTTTTCTTCAACTGGCTTTGATGCAAGAGCGATCAAATCTGTCTCAGCTGTAAGAATTTTAACTCCTGATCCAACCTTAAGGTCAGATACAAGAATTTGGTCATCAATCTCAGCAAGTACTGAAACATCAACTTCAATCTCGTGTGGAAGATGCTTTGCATCAGCCTCAACTTCAATCTCATGCAACACCTTTACCAAGTTTGCTCCGTTAGTTTTTACAGCACCAGCAACTCCGATAAATACAAGTGGTACATGCACTTTAAGTTTCTGTCCTTTTTGTACAACATATAAATCAGCGTGTACGATGTTTCCTTTTACAACATTTTTCTGAATATCATGTATCAAAACATCTTGATCTGTATCTAGACCTTTAAGAGTAATAACTGATGATTCTCCAGCGTCCTTAAAAAGCTTTGTAAACTCTTTAGCATCTACAGAAATAGATGTCGCAGGAAACTTTGGCCCATATACGATAGCCTTTATTCGGCCTGCCATATCTGTAGCTTCACTGAATGCCTTTACGTGTAGTGTATGTGTCATGGTGTATGAGTATACACTATTTTTCAAATTTATCAATGCCTAGAAGACCTATATGTGCTAGCATAATGTGTATGAGAATACCTTTTCTCCCCCTTATCATAAATCGGATTTTAATCGTTATTTTAGGTGTTTTTAGCACTATTTTGATTAATCAAATTACGGAGACCACTTTAACCAAAGGCGACAGATATGTACAGTCGCTCTATCAAGGAAGCCATGTATACACATACATTCAACCCCTCAAACCACTAGTTAATATATGGGCAGTTTGGGACACTAAATGGTATGTCAGCATTGCAGACGATGGATACTCAACACAAAGACGGCCTTATACAAGAGTAGACAATAAAGGATTCCTCCCTGTGTATCCGATACTACTATATATATTTTCTACATTTATTTTTTCAGGAAATACACATGTGGCGGGCATTGTTCTTTCTAATATTTTCCTAATTCTATCTTTATTCTGTATTGAAAAATTAATTCGGTCTGAACCTAAATTGTCTACCAACGCCGGTTTACGATTGAAAGACGTTGCACTATATATCATACTCTTTCCTACTTCATATTATTTATCGGCAATTTATCCTGAGTCTTTATTTTTATTTTTAAGTATTTTAGTCTTTTATTTTGTCAGATTACGCAAAATTGCACTGGCCTGCTTTATCTTTTCTTTAGCTTGTCTTACAAAAACCTTTGGAATATTTTTAATTATTCCTATTCTTATGTATCTATTCACCGAAAGAAAAGAGGTTTCTATTTCAAAGCTACTTTCTTATATTGGAATATCTATTTCCCTTCCACTTCTATATTGCGTTTACATGTATTACATCTCTGGTGATGCACTTGCATATATTCATATACAGCAAGCCTTCTTCTATCACACATGGGAAAACCCTTTAGCCATAATCTTTGCAAGTTTAATTATTAAAAATCCATTTGTATTATGGAGTACTGCATTTATTGTGTATGGGTTGATACTTATAGGTTTTGCTGCTAAAAAAATTCCTGTTTCTTATACAGCATATGCATTGTGCTGCCTTCTATTTGCTCCAGCAACAGGAGTGCTCGATGGATCAAGCCGATATATGGCTAGCCTATTTGTATTACCTATTGCTCTCGCCGCCTGCGTTACAGAAGAAAAAAACAAATACATATGGTATACATCATTCGCAATTATTCAAGGCTTTGCAATATTTTGGTGGGTTATTGGTGCAGGATTTGCCTCTTAAAAGAATTTACTATATAAGTTACCTATCAACACAACATCTCATGACTCATACACAGACAGCATTCCCAATATCGATAGTTATTCCATGCAGAAATGAAGAAGAAAGTATTTTGCCTGTACTAAAAGAAATACAGCAAACATTAAACTCTGCTAAAATTGTTCACGAAATAATTGTTGTAAACAATAACTCTACAGATAATACTACTCAGGAAGCAAAAAAAGCGGGAGCAAATGTACGAGTAATTGATTGTGAAATACAAGGATACGGTGCCTCTATTTTAAAAGGTATTCAAAAATCAAAATATCAGCTTATATGTATGCTCGATGGTGATGGAAGTTATCATCCAAAAGATATTCCCATACTTCTTAAGCGATACATTACGCACCATAAGCCGTACGGATATGAACCTATCTGTCTCGGTAATAGATTTGCCAGTAAAAAAACAAAAAATATTAAGTTCTTGCACAGGGTGTTTGGAGTACCGATGCTTAATTTTGTAACCAATACACTCTACTCTGCCCCCGAATCTTTTGATTCACATTGTGGCCTTAGATTATTTAGAAAAGATATTGTTAAAGTATTAGATTTGAAGCATACGGATTTTTCATTTGCAAATGAAATGATATGCAAAGCCTTGAAACAAAAAGTTGCTCTTGTGCAAATTCCCATAGTGCTTCGAAAAGATTTGCGTGTTCGTACCAGTTCAAAAATAAAAACCATACAAGATGGTTTTTATGCGTTGAAAACTATTATCTCTCTTAGATTTTAATAGTAAGGAGTATCTGATCCTGATCCTCCACTACTTCCAGATCCAGAAGAGCCTGACCCTGACGAACCGCTTCCACTTCCATTACCATCGTAATCAGTTGTATTATGCTTCATGCCAGTTGTCAGATCAACATTTAGAGTTACAGGCGGTGTTGAACCGTAACTAATGCCAATAAGCGCACTGTTTCCTGACGTAGTTTTTACATTTTCCGATGGAGCAAAGAAAACAGCGTTTCGAGCCATTTGTGAACCTACAGAAGCAAGTATTATAGGTGAAACCAGATTACCTTGATCATCATACTCTGCACCCGCAACAGCAAGACTTGCACTAGATGTAACATATACGTAGCAATACCCCATTGCTGCCAATTGATCTGTAGCAGGCTTACCTCCTAAATATTTACCAGCAATAAGAACATTAAATAATTGATCTGTGTTTTCAAAGTTTGATCCCGTAGCTTTACTAGTACAGTTTATAGTCCCGTCAGCGTTTTTAGGAACTAGACTCATTGATGTAAATGATGAATACGGTATTAATCCATTATGATCAAGTGCATACAAAGTCAAAGCCTGTTCAATAGATCGAGTTTCTGTTATTCGTTTTGTATCACGAGCTTTTGATCGTGCACCTTGCAAACTCGCAAGAACTACAGAACTTAAAAGTGCAATAATTGACACAACTACAAGCAACTCGATAAGTGTAAATCCTTTTTGTGTGTTTTTCATATTCATAAAAAGATTAATTATAATATGTATTAGAAAATGCTCTTGCTGTTTGATATTCAATATCAATTGATGCAGGCTGAACACTATTAGATTTTGCAACAACAACACTAATTATAATAAGTGCAATAACTGCACTCAGAAGCATGCCGATTGCTTGTTTTTCAGTTTTCACAATACCGTGAGTAACTAAAAATTTAATCATGGCTGGAACTTCAGGTTCCCCAAGTATACGTCTTGAACGTAGTTTGAACTGTGATTCGTCAAATTCCATTGATGGCATATACAAGTAGCTTACACCTATTTTTCAAGTATGACAACTTTTATATATTTAGCATCTAGTGGATAATATACATATGAACACACCACAATCAAATCATATAGACATTCTTGCAATCGGCGATACTGTTGTTGATGCATTTATAAAACTAAAAGTTGCAGAAGTGCATACTGATGAAAAAACAGAGCAGAAAGTTATTTGCATGCCTTTTGGTGACAAGGTTCCCTTTACTGAAGTTACAGAGTTAGCTGGCGTTGGAAATAGTGCCAATGCTGCAGTTTCTGCTGCACGACTAGGGCTGCAATCAGCACTCTTAACAAACGTAGGCGCGGATATAAATGGAGAAAAAAGCATTGCCAAGCTTACTGGTGATAAAGTTATTACTGATTATATATTGAAAAATGAAGGAAAGAAAACAAATTACCATTATGTACTCTGGTTTCAAGACGAAAGAACTATTTTAATTAATCATGAATTATATGATTATCATATTCCAGAAGTACTAAAAGCAGCTCAAGCGCCTGAATATATTTACCTGAGTTCCCTTGGAGAAAATACTTTACCTTTTCACACAGAGTTAACACAGTATCTTACTGCGCATCCAGATATTAAACTTGTATTTCAGCCTGGTACATTTCAAATAAAATTCGGCGTAGAAAATCTTAAAGAAATTTACAGTCGATCATATCTATTTTTCTGCAATAAAGAAGAAGCAGTTCGTATTCTTGGATTAGACAAGGATGCAGATCATGGAATTCGACATCTGTTACTTGAACTTAGAAAGCTCGGACCAACCCTTCCAGTTATTACAGATGGACCACAAGGATCATATACATTTGATGTTGATATGAAAAATATTTCAGAAAACACTATTACTGAAAATACTCCTATACTTTACCTTCCAATTTATCCTGATCCAATGCCACCACTGGAGCGAACAGGAGCCGGAGACGCATTTGCATCTACATTTACTGTTGCAATTGTACATGGAAAAGATATTCGAACTGCATTAATATGGGGTTCAATAAACTCTATGTCCGTATGTCAGGATATTGGTGCACAAAGAGGTCTTTTAACTGAAGAAAAACTTACTGAGTGGATTGAGAAAGCACCTGAGACTTGGAAAATATCAACTCTTTAAAGAGACTTTGCAACAATTGCTTCAACATTCATTCCGTAGTGGGCAATGAGTTCTTTCGGAGTACCTGACTGTCCGAACTGATCTTGCACACCGATTCGTATAACTTTCTTAGGTGATGCTTCAGATAAAGCTTCGCAAATCGCACTTCCAAATCCAGCAGCGATCTGATGTTCTTCAACAGTAATTACTTTTAATGTATGCTCTGCATATTCTATAAGGGTTTTTGTGTCCAATGGCTTTATTGTTGGAAAATGAATCACTACCACTTTTCTTCCATGCATTTCTTCTAGGATTTTCGCTGCTTTAAGTGCGTTAAATGTGAGTGCGCCTGTTGAACAAATCAATGTGTCAGAACTCTTGTATTCATCACCGTGCAAAACAATGGCTTTTCCTATTTCGAATGGAGTTTCCTCAGTTGTTATGACCGGACTACTTTCTCGGGCCAGACGAATATATACTGGAGTTTTTTGTGCATCCGCAAGTGCTGCAACAGTCGCCTTCTTTGCCTCAATAGCATCGCACGGTGCAATGACTGTCATGTTTGGTATTACCCTCATGAGCGCTATATCCTCTATAGCTTGATGTGTTCCTCCGTCAGGCCCTACAGAGAGTCCTGTATGATTTCCTGCAATTAAAACCTTTCTGTCATTGTATGCAATAGTAGTTCTAATTTGCTCCCAATTACGTCCTGGTGAAAACATACCATATGATGAGATAACAGGAACCTTTCCCATAGCCGCCATTCCAGATGCCACTGATGCCATATTTTGTTCAGCTACACCAATTTCAATGAATCGCTTTGGGAATTTATTTTTAAATGCGAGCATTTGTGTTGATTCAGTTAAGTCAGCACACAGTCCAACAACTCTATTATCTTTTTCCCCCGCTATAACTAACCCTTCACCAAATCCTTTTCGAATTGCGATTTGTTCTACGTCGTCTTTAAAAATATTTGGGTTTAATAAATTAGATACACTATTCATAATCTTATTATACATTAAAACAAAAATAAAAAACCCATGCCAGTCGGCGAGTATGGGTTTTTATTTTTGTTTTTGGTGCGCGCGCCAAGATTCGAACTTGGGACCTTTCGAGTATCAGTCGAGCGCTCTACCAACTGAGCTACGCGCGCATGTTCTTCGTTAAGCTTCAGGTTACCGGTCCTCGAAAATTTACAAACGTAAATTTTCTGCGAGGCAACCTTTC
This sequence comes from Patescibacteria group bacterium, assembly GCA_040386515.1. Taxonomy (GTDB): domain Bacteria; phylum Patescibacteriota; class Minisyncoccia; order Phycocordibacterales; family CAIZLB01; genus CAIZLB01. Next base: position 479 of record JAZKFG010000011.1, on the reverse strand, counting down.
ACTTAACTCATCATCAAAAATCAAATTATATTAAAGAAATAATCTATAAAATAATAAGTACATTATACACAAATTAACTAAATGTGCAATTTATAGAATTTAATCAACTCTTTTATTCCAAGTTTTATACTCATTAAAAGAAATAGGAGGCAGAAATGGGAATACACCCATAACTCATAAAAGAGTCTGGGTTTAGCATTAAAGTTGAAAGGAATTATTACATGAAATATACGCTTGTTACAGATTATAGATTGAATCTATTATTTTGTTCTGTTTGACCGGTCTTTGCCAGGTGTCAAAGTTTTACGAACTTCTTCGTGTTGTATGCGACAAGACAACATCTTGTGTATTAAATAAATAATACGAACGACCGCTATAAACTTCATTGACCCCGAAGGGGCAATAAGCAATTTTCACTTGAATAAATCCACGACCAGCTTCCGCTAGCCGTGCCTTGTTACGACTTACTCCCTGTCACC
>JAZKFG010000010.1:0-9492 GCA_040386515.1 Patescibacteria group bacterium | reverse complement strand
AATCCTATTAAAAATACCATTCCAATAAAGCCAAATTCCTCAGACGCTACAGCAAAAATCGAGTCTCCAATAGGTTCTGGTAAATATTTAAACTTTTGTATACTTTGTCCGTATCCTCGGCCAAATATGCCACCTGTACCAATAGCGATAAGTGATTGTTGCACCTGGTATCCATTTCCTGTAGGGTCTGAACTCGGATCCATAAAAGTTTGCACTCGCTTAAGCACATACGGACGAGTCATAACTAAAATACCAAGTCCCAATAATCCTACCATTCCAAGAATAAACATATCTTTTAAATGTCCTCCTGCAAGAATGTATACACTGACAAGCGCTGTGATAGTTACAACCAAGGTGTCAGTATCAGGCTGAAGCAAAAATAGCACCGCACTGATTAACACCAAACATAAAAGCGGTAATGTTCTTTTATTAAAATTTTCTTTGGATTCCATTTTCTTTCCAAAATCCTTCATGAGCAGCATACTTAAATACAGCACAGAACTTATTTTATATATTTCCGCCGGCTGGAATTGAAATCCTGCAAATTGAATCCATCTATGCGCACCTCCGTGAAATACTCCGATTCCAGGAATAAATACCATAATCATAGCCACAACAGAGGCAACATATAGATAAAATGAACTCATTCTCCAATACATAAGAGGCACTCGATATGCACCATAGAGAAGTATTAATCCACCAATAAACCCGAGACCATACTGATTAAATCGAACCGCGTCGTATTTTACCGTCCCTATAAGCATAAGAATTGCTGATGAAAAAATAATAAGTCCAGAACCTATGAGGAGTGCAGTAATAATAACAAATGGTATATCAATACCAGCCTCCATTCGAGCAAGCGTTTTAGATTTTTTTGTTTTTCTTTTAAATAATTTAGCAAACATAATACACAACAATGAAAAAATACTTTAGTAGTATTGATTATACATAGCTTAGCCCAAAAGAGCCACGATCACGCCAGTTACTCCACAAATTGCAGAAACAATCCAATATCGCATAGTAACTTTTGATGATGACCAACCAATTGCCTGAAAATGATGATGCAGCGGTGCAATACGGAAAATTTTTTTATGAAAATATTTTTTTGAAAAAAGCTGAATTGCAGACGACAATGAAGTTGCAACAAGAGGAAATGCAATAATTAAAAGCACAACAACTTCTTTAGTTAAAAATGCAAACATGGCAAGTACAATACTTAATCCAAGCATTCCAGTTTCTCCAAGATAAAATCTTGCTGGAGGAACATTGAACCATAGAAAAGCTAGAAATCCTCCGATAATTGCCCCACCAAGGGCTGCAAGGTCGTACTGAGACTGTGAAAATGCAATAAGCGTATACGAAGCAAAGGCGGAAATCATTACTCCTGCTGCCAACCCATCAATGCCATCAATTACCCCTCCAGTGAACGTGCCTGCAACAGCAATTATAAATAAAAAGATAAAGGCAAATCCAAGATACAGGTCACCATAAAAAGGAATATGAATGCTATTCATGCCGAGCTTGCTGTAAAACCACCATGCTCCGACGCATGCAACCAAAAATACAAATATCAAACGAAGCTTTCTCGAAATACCATCACTCATATGAAAATCCTTACCGTAGATTTGAAGTAAGTCATCAGCAAGTCCAAACACAGATCCTGCAAACAGTGCCACAACAAGCAAGGCAGTTTGATTCAATGAAAGGAAATTAAGCTTATCAAGAATATCGTGCGTAATAATATGATCTGTACCCACAAAACCAATAGCTATAAATTGTGCGGCGTAGGCAATAATGATTGTGCACAATATAGAAAGCCAAACCACAACTCCACCAACCCGAGGGGTATTCACTTCAGCTGCATGATTGTGAATTCTTTGAAAATCAGGTGACATGGCATCTGTATTCTCAGCACTTCGAGACTTTCGCTTCCACATCTGATGCTTATACATAAAGCGACTCAAAGATGGAGTAATGCACATACCGATAATGAATGAACAAAGGGTCGGAATCAACACTTTGAGGGCACTGAGAATAATCATGGCTATTATTGTAGCAGTTTATTCGCCTTCAATAAAGCGCTTTAGAGTCGTTCCAACATTTTCAAAATCAGGCAAATCTTCGATTTTTGACACCCCAAGATGAGTTAAAAGATCAAGTGATGGTGTATATACAAAAGACCTATCATCAGATGGATCGCTCACTCGAGAAATAAGACCTCGCATCAAAAGATTTCTCAAAATAAATTGTGAATTTACTCCTCGAATATGATCTATTTTACTTCGCGTAATCGGACCTTGATATAAAATAATTGTCAGAGTCTCAAGGGCAGATTTTCCAAGGTCTCTCTGCAATTCTTCTTTAGTCAAAGTAGTAATAAGATCACTTGTATCAGGATGGGTTCCGAGTGTAATAACATCATCATATTGAACCAATACAATTCCTCTTTTAGTTTCACTATGCGCTCGTTCAAGTTCTTGTAACGCATCAACAACCTCTTCTTTCGTAATTTTTAAATCATGAGAAATCTCTTTTATAGTAACCGGCTCACCTTTGAAAAATAGGTATGCTTCTATCTGTTGTGTGTGCATATGAGTCATAGTATATCACAATTATTGTTCATTATTCGTAACGCTTTTAATATCAATTTCATCAAACATTTGTTCCTGACTTACAAAAATCATGTTTTGCTTTACAAGCTCCAAGAGTGCTAAAAAGCTTACTACCACATGCTGTTTTGCTTCTTTAGGATCAGCACCTGCTGCAGTTGATTTTGCAAATTGAGAAAACGTTCCATTTATGGCTCGCTGAATTCTTGTCGTTAATGTATTCATCATTTCCTCAATACTTACGACAGTTCGTATCTTTGCTTCAGGCATTTTCGGATCTGGTTTTGGGAGTTTGTGGAGCACTCGTAAAACCGCCTCTTGAATATTGGCAATAGAAATATCTTTAGATGGAGCAAAAATACAAATATCTTTTTTAAAATTTCCCTGATTGTAAATTATCTTTTTGCCGTATTGTGCTTCAATCTTTTTACTAATGCCACGAACAAATTCAAGAGCTTTCAATCTCTTTTCCAGTGATTCAATATCTTCAGTCTCTTCTTCTGTAACTGTTAGAGTTGGCAAAAGTGATCGTGCTTTAATAAGAAGCAAGATCGAAGCAATAGCAACAAAGCTTGTTTTTTCTTTTATAAAAATAGGATCCTGCAATTCTTCAATGAATCGCATAAACTCTTCTGTAACCATTGATAAAGAAACCTGATTAATAAGCAGCTTTCTTTTCTCAATGAGTGAAAGCAATACATCAAGCGGACCTTCAAAGTGTTCTGTTTTTACAATATATGTATTAGTCTGCATGCAATTCTTCAAGAGCTACTTCTACTTGTTTTTCCTTCTTAGGTGCACCAGCAATATTACTTATGCCAGGTGGAGCTCCATGCCATTCATATCGTCCTTCCATATAACTTACTCCTTTTCCAGGAATTGTGTTTGCAATAATAACTGACGGCTTTTCAGTTTCCTTTTTTGCATTTTCTATTGCCTCGGCAATAGCGGAAACATCATGTCCATCAACAGTTTGCACATGCCAGTTGAAGGCTTCATATTTTTTATCGAATGGATCAAGCGGCAAAATATCTTCTGTATTTCCGTCAATTTGAATATAATTTCTATCTACTATAGCAATAAGATTTCCCAATTTTTCTCGGGGCGCTAAAAGTATTGCTTCCCATGTTTGCCCTTCATTATGTTCACCGTCTGAGAGCATACAATAAATATATCGTGGATATGTTGAGCCAAAATCTCTTTTATCAGCAATAGCCATTCCCACAGCCTGTGACAATCCAGATCCCAAAGGACCAGAACTTGTTTCAAGTGATGGAAGAAATTCTCTATGAGGATGTCCTTGCAGTACTGATTTAAATTGCCGAAGAGACATTAATGTGTCGAGTGAAAAATATCCAGCATGAGCCATTGAGGCATATAATACTGGGCAAATATGTCCATTTGACAGAATAAGTCTGTCTCGCTCAGCTAAAAACGGATTTGCAGGATCTTGTTTTAATACATGAAAATACAATGTAGCAAATACATCAGCCATACCAAGAGGACCGCCTGAGTGACCTGATTTTGCCCGTGCAAGCATTTCAATAATAGAAATACGAATATCATGCGCTTTCCTTTCTATAAGTTGTTTTTGTGACGTTGTAAGCATATGTGAATTATATAAATTATTTACCTAATACTGATTGACCGTAAATAGTAAAATTAACAGGATCAATAACCATTACGTATTTGTATTCTTCAAGAGAAACATTCGGATCTCCCACATCTAGATTATATGTTTGTAGACTCTCTCCTCCACGCATTACACCAAAATCAAGATATGAGGTATCGCTTGTAATAGTTGGTCTATTTGTTACCCAAATATGAACTTTCGGATTTTGTTTTGGAACTTGCAAATACTCAGTTGTCATATAGAGAAAATTCCCTCTTTTTTCAACCGTTACCTTTCCACCTTTAACCACCGGCTGCGTTATTTTGCTTCCTGTGACAGTTTTACCTTGCTGGGCTGCTTTAAATTCAGCATATGTTGTCTGTCCACCACCAAGCGCTGATCCGTATGGAGACATTTTATCTGCCTGATCAACATATGAGGCACCAATTTGAAATGGAGATTGTGTATTTCCACCAAGAGCTGCAGAGCTAAAATATGGCAATACTGATTTGTAATTTACAATCAATAAAATCATAAATACAAATAGCACTATAGCGATTATTTTTCCCATGACATTCATGTCTATAGTATAGCAAAAAACATGCTAAGAAAACATGTGCTTGAAAAAGTTCAGATTTTCATTTGCATTTCCCTCTTTAAATATAGCTGAACCGATTACTAAGCTAGTTACCCCTTTTTCTGCAACATCTTCAGGTATATCTTCATCAACTCCTCCATCAAATTGAATTAATAGATTCGGATATGTTTCTTTAACGAATGCCAATTCTTCAAGCCATCGAACATCAAAAGGCTGACCCTGTACCCCGATAGTTTTAATAGTCATACACTGAAGCCCAACTACACCGTACGCGGTTAATGCCTCAGAATTTTTATCCTTTGCAAGCATCCATTCATCGTATGTATATGAAATATATACTTCCATAAACAAACTATCAGCGAGGGCAATTGATTCAAGCACTTTTTCTTTTGATTCGCATGATGTTGGGTGAATCACAACAGATGTTGCGCCAGCTTGAGCCCATACAGGAATAGTTCTCCATGGATCTTTAATCATGAGATCAAACTGATACTCTGTTTTTTCCCAAAACGGCAAACCCATATCTTCTGTCTGCAATTTGCTAATATGAAAATTCTCTTCGATTCTGCCTGTTTTAATATGGCTGTATGGCCAAGTTTTGGCTTGCACATATATACCATCGCACACATCAACATGAACTTTATGTGTACTGCTGACAACTTCTGCCACACTGCCTTCTATTGCTTCGTATGAATTTTCTAATATTCCTGGGAGTATGTTCATATTATTTTTCTGTTTTTTCTATCATGTGTAATCGTCGAAGATGTCTTTCTTCTCTTGTAAATGGAGTATTAAGCCATAGTTCAACAAGTTCCAATACATCTTTTTCTTCTATAAATTTTGCTCCGAGTGATAATACATTTGCATTATTATGAGCCTTACCAGCTAGTACTATATCTTTAGCCATTGGACCACCGTAGCACACAGTTGTACGAATATGTGGAAATTGAGAGGCAGCTATTGCTTCACCTTGTCCTGATGCTCCGAGCACTATGCCAAGTTCGTCATCACTATTAGCTTTTGATACAGCTTTGGCAGCGAGCGTTACAAATGACGGATAATCATCTGCTGGGTCGAATTCATATGCGCCGTGATCTATAACTTTATATCCCTTTTGCTCGAGAAAAGTCTTTATATATTCTTTGTACACGTAGCCTGCATGATCCGTGGCCATATGTATAGTTGTGAGCGCGGTTGAGTTCATTATTTGTAATATAGCATAGAAAATGAAAAACCCCGAGAGGGGTTTTTCAGAAGGATTAAAACGGATTTACAAGCTCAATCAAGTAATCACTCGTATCGCCAAGAAGCGTTTCTGATGCTGTAGTGTAAAATACTTTCACATAATAAAATCCAGGTTTCAATGTGGCTGGGATTATTGCTGTCATTCTGTTGGCTGTACTATTTGGCTCACTTTTAATATTTGTTAAAATTGACAACCCATCCTGCAAAGCGATAGTTATAGTAGATGTTGCAGAAACATTTCTGCTTTGCCATATAAAGGTAAATGGCTGACCTATTACAAGTTTTTGTCCGCTGCCATTCGGGTTTGCAATAGACATAGATGAGGACTGCTCAGTACTTGTCTGAGTAGTTGTTACTGTTTGTGTGACAGTGGTAGTAGTTGGCGGTAATTGATTTTTTGAACAGAGCAATGCAAACATTCTATTTCGAGTATTTGCATCAAACATTCCAGTTTGTGCTACGCCTATATTTTTCTGATACCTTTTAAGTGCTGCAGCTGTCTGTGCACCAAAATATCCTGTTGCGGTTGAGCCATTTGAAATCGCTGGTATTACATATCCAGAATTAATCAAATGCATTTGAATTTCTGCTACATATTGTCCTCTAGCACCAATACTACTATTTGAATTAAAAACTTTACATTGAGCAGTTGTATTATTTCCATTTCCAATTGCAGTACCTGTTCCAATGGTTGCAATATCAGCATTTAGATACTGAGTATCCTGCACATCCAATTCATTTACAGTGTATGAAGAATTATCGGCCGCCTTATTTGCAAATATCATATATTCCCGACCAACTTCTGCACGCGCTGGTGAACATGAAGTTCCAGATGCAAAACTTGATGTCACAGTAATAAATTGTCCAGGGTTCCCTTTCCAATATGTATTATTTTTCAAGGTTATTTTATGAACATCAGTTTTTGTACCATTAATCATAACCGTAGAAGTGGAATACGCAGTTACCACACCTTTGAACACAAGGTCTGATGATTGCAATCGTTCAACCGGAGTTTTATATACCCAAGAACATGCACGCACTGTTGGCACATCAAAAGTAAAAATACTTACAAACAGTAATACTATAAGTGCTATATTGATTTTTTTCATATGTGATAATTATATCACACTCAGTATATTTGATTTTCCTCTTTCATTGATTCAAGACCAGCAACATACATTTTTTGAATTTCGGATGAAAGCATTGTTCTATCGTACATTGCAATGTCATCCATTAACCCTACATATTTTGCTGCATATTCAGTATCTGCTGCAATATATGCAACAACTGCTGGATTTACTTCTGTATTTGTTCTAACTACGGAACTATCTGTTCGTCCGTCAACATATATAACTGACTTGCTTCCATTTCCAGTCCATGCAACATGATGCCATTTTCCATCTGCAATAATTGCTGATGAGAGCATTGATGGACTATTTGAGTTGTTAATATATACATATAATTTCCCCTCTCTTGTTCCGAAAAATATATTTCCTCCTCCTCGAACACTAAAAATCGTCTGATCAGCCTGCACAGAAGTTTTAATCCAAGCACTAATAGTAATGTTTGCTGATTCGGTTTTAACAGTATTTGCTGTAGCAATATATCCACCTCCACTGCCTCCAAAAGAAATTGAAGAACCTCTGCCTGTCGGAGTATCAGTTGACCATGTTGGCACAGGACTTCCAAGAGCAGAACCATTATGAAAATTCGTCAAATCTCCATACACCGCTCCACTTCCTTCATTGAAATTCCAATATCCCAAAACATCTGCACCTATTACACGAAAAAGACTCGCATTGAACTGATCACCAGCAGCAAGACGAGCTCTTTCACGAACGTTACTTAATGATACAAGCACTATAGAAGACAGTAGTGAAATAATTGATATCACCACAAGCAATTCTATAAGAGTAAAACCTTGAGACTTTCTCATATGGTTTAATTGTACCTTATTTACTTTACATTCTCAGCAACTTTCATCACGTGCTGCATAAGTGCATTAGTATACCCTAGTTCATTGCTGTACCATGTCAGTGTTTTCGACTTTTTCATGCGCTTATTGTATCACTTTCTCGAGAAAAAACCTCGCCCGCTCACCTGCTAAAATTCCGAGAAATGGCTCAGAAGCTCAGCAGGCGAGCGAAGTGTGTGTTGTCAAAGGACCTACACAAGCAATTTTACTCGAACTCCTGACACATAGCAAGCAAGAAAAAGGACCCTGTTAACAAGTCTTTAGGCTAGGATATTTGGCTTTTATAGTCCCTGAAGCCCTCGCTTTTTTGTCACCTTTTTTAGCCTTTTCCCGCATGTAGATTTCATGGATTGTAGACCTCGATAAAGGCTTCCCTGTCCGGCTATTTGTGTAGCGATTTGCGAGACTAGCAAATGAATATTGGATCGGATCGAAGTCATGTAACATGACGATCTCGTCATTTCTTTTTGTGTGTGGCTTATTGGCCATAGGTTACTATCATATTCAATTTTTCTGATTCGAAAAGGAGGAATTAGGATTTGGACCATCTACCTCCACCTGGCGTTCGCACCACAGTTGCTCTTTTGGGCGCATTTAAGAACTGGTGATGTGTTGGCACGTTCCCTTTTTGCATGTACTCGATGAAGTTCTCGAGGACATCTTTTGCATTGTCCATGTTATCCATACTTGCCAGGCTCTTTAGATTTTTATTGAGTCTTGCCTTATCGGATTTAGGGTTACCAGGGTTATTTTTCTGGAAGAGTTCCCATCTTTCTTTGAGATCGTTGCCCCACATCATTGTATAGAATTGTGAGCTTTCAAGATTCGAGTGTCCCAGAATGTTAGTGACATCTGCACTCGCACCTCCTTCTTTAATAATCTTTCGGCCACCATAATGACGAGCAGAGTGTGCGTTGAAGATGGTCGGTAAGCCTGCACGATTCGATGTCATGCGGAATACTTCGCAGACTCCACGTCCGGTCATTCGTTTGCCACGCACATCGTATGCCGCACATTTTCTGATGGAGGTGAAGACTGCCCCTTCATCCTCGAAGGTCATCTTGTCCTGAATTTCAGATTTCTTCTTCAACCATGCCTTCAAATATTTTCCGGTTTGCGCTGTCCAGAATATTTCACGGATCGGTCGGCGGCCTCTCGACTTCTCAGTTCTAATAATCGCAGAGCCTGAAAGGTCTTTGTTAAATTTCAAAGCATCCTCATCAAGCGATACAATTTCTCCCGCTCGCGCCCATGAATCCCATACCATGTGTATGAGTGCAAGATTGCGAATATTGTTTGGATTGCTGTCACGCGGGACCGCCTTTACCATTTTCTTGAAGTCATCTTCATTTGCCACTCGCGGGATATTGAACTCCTTCTTAGGCAATGGGATGAGCGACTCATTCACACATCGATATCCTTGAGTGCCGTCTCAATCATCATCTGTTGGATG
>JAZKFG010000009.1:23906-30701 GCA_040386515.1 Patescibacteria group bacterium | reverse complement strand
ATTTATGCAAAGCTATTTGCAAAAGAAATATCGGCAAAATGTGTGGTAGTTTATTTTGTGGATCGACAAATAGCCAAAGAATCAGATGGGAAATATCTGTGCATGAATACGTTAATTTGTATTTGCAATTTCCAAACGAACACAAAGTCTTGGTGATTGCTATGCACATTATGGTCCGATTTAATAATGACAATAGTCAATTTGTTTTCCTTTCTGCACATGTAGAAAGTGTAAATTCTTATCTGGTTCACAAAATTGAAGCACGACATGTGACATTGCTATGGAGAATTCTTTGCCAGCTTCAATCGGTTTCTTACGAAGACCATAAACAGAAAAAAACAATTCACAAAATAATTTTAGATTCGCTTCCTCACGATGATGCCGAACGGATTCTCGAAGAATGGAAAAGAAATCACCGTCGACGTTAAAATCAAATGAAGGTTCAAATCCTTCCGCCCCATCCCCTGCGTCATGGGGATTTTTATATGGTGTAGTTGACACTTTATATAATCGTGATATATTACGATCAGTTGCACATTCACCATTCCCGTTAAGTGCACATCAACTAACTCGCCGAATTATGAACCGTCTCCTCACCTTCATACCCGCTATCACAACTCTGCCTACCTACGCAGAACTTCTCGCTATGGCCCTCGCCGAAGCTGAGAGTCAAGGAGTTTTGACTCCTGACAACCACCTGTTTCAATCCGCGCTCTGCAACACTGCACAGCTACCCTCCGCAAGCTTCCTGACTGAGATTCTTATTTTTCCAGGCACACTCGACCCTCAAGGCTGGTTCAGAATCTTCCGTGCGGAAAAAATGTCTTGTGGAGGCCTAACCTGGCTCCCTGGCCTTTTGCACGCCAGTCAACGTTTCAATAATCAATACCCAAGCAGCATTGCGCTCTTGGCTTAAAGCTCTCCTGTCTTGGACGAACACACAGTTGTTCGATCCAAGCCAGGGCTTTTTTATTTGACTTTATGATAAAAATATGATTATATTCTGGTAAGTTGCTCTTTAACATGTTTTCAAATTCACAACCAAACTGAAAAGAGCACAACCACCAAGATCATCATGAAATCCACTCCTAACTTCGGCATTGGCGAAATTGAAGGCCCTATGCACTACCTGCATGGAGCCTTGCCCGCCCTTTGCAATCGTCTCGATTTTTCTGAGAACGATGCTACCCGATTCACAGATGGAGTTTTAGCCAGCGCTTACGCTTGCCCTGCCCTCTTGACCGACAAAGCTATGTTGCAAGGTCAAGTTAAGTCGATTCCAGCCGCCCGTTCGTTCTGGAATCTCTGCGGCGACATGCTGCTCAGCAACGATTCAACTCTGGTTGGTGTCGAACACCTCAGCCGTGCTTTTGATCATCAAAGAGGTGGCGGCAACGTCGTACTCGTTCAAAATCATCGCGCGGGCTCCGACATGCTCGTTATGGAAACACTCATTCGTCGTCACCTTGGCTTCGATGCCTGCGACAATTGGTTTTACATGGCGGGGCACGTGATTAATCTGTATCTTATCCCACTTTTGTGGAGCGCCGGTCTCAATCGTTTTCAAATCTTTTCCGTCAAATACGGCACCAGTGCTGTTGACGGTATGACTGAACAATCTATGACCCGACAAAACATAAGAGCCATGCGATCGCTCGGTATTCATGCCGATCAAGGAGGAACGCTTACTGTCTATTACCCTGAAGGCGGGCGTGGCACAGGCTGCATGAAAAAAGGTGAACCTAAAACCAGTTGTATTCCTCGGAATATTGCAGGAAGTGACAAACCTTTACTCATTCTTCCGACTTACGTCCAAGGCACGGAGAATCTCCTGCCACAGGATCGCGGTTCTCATGAATTCAACTCGATCCTGAACAACATTAAGTCAGGAACCGCCTCCTGTATTATAGGAGAACCAATCGCTTGGGAGGCACTTGTTGAGGCAAACAAGTCACATGAAGGAGATCGTCCTGTTTGGAATCAACGTATCTGTGACACTCTATTGACCCTTGTTGCACAACTTGGTCCCGAAGACGAAGCAGGTCCATATTCAATGGAACATCCTGAAATCGGTCAGTTGATCAAACCTTTCCAAGGAGGCGTACTCGTATGAGAATCAATTTCCTTGGACTCGCCGGAACAGTGCAAACCGGGAAAAGCGAGCTAGCTTCTGTCTTTGAAGACTGTGGCTGGAAATTCTTGGATCTCAATGATCCACAGTGCGATCTTCGTGCTAAAGGGACAGACCGTTATAATCTGTTTCCATCTGGTTCACTCAAAGAATGCGGATCAAAGACTGGTCAGTTCTATGATCTTGTTAGCCCAGAGTTTTACCAAGCTCGGGTTGCTGAAGACTCACAATTACTGGTGCCGATTATTTTGGAATGGTGTGCAAATGCCGCTCCGCAGCCAGTGGTGCTGAGTTGGGAATTCTTACCAAGTATTTCTGATAGGATTCAACTTGACCACACTCTGTATTGTGTATCAAATCTTCAAATCTGGATGGAACGCCTCCACACCCGCCTGAAAGGCCGCGGTATGACAGGTGAAATTCCAGACGAGAGAATTTGGCATGTCATTGATGTTCTGAATGTATGGCCTGACAAAATCGCTGCCGCAGTCCAAGAAAAAATGGCAGGTAACTTCACAGAGTTCGACGTCAGTGCTCCTGATTGGGGTGAATCTGAATTGCGACCATGGCTCGCTCAAGTCCGCGGATGACTTGTTTTACATTCCGCAAAAACAACCCCGTTCTGTTCCCCTAACAGAACGAGGGTTTTTCATTTTAATACGGTATACTTAAACCCATACAAATTAATTTACAAAAAATATATGACACCACTTAGCCCATTTATAAAATTCAACAACAGCAAATGTCGAGAAGCTATGACTTTTTACAAAGAATGTCTCGGAGGAGAATTAGAGTTTATGGTTATTAAAGATAGTCCAATGGCCAAAGATATGCCAGAAGATAAATTAGATTTAATTATGCATTCAACATTGACTGGAAGTAATTGGATGTTAATTGGTTCTGACATGATGCAAGATAAAGCAACTATTGGAGACAGTGTTGGGGTTTCATTTAGTTGTCAAAGTGAAGAAGAGATTAGAAGTATATTTAATAAGCTTGCAGATGGCGGTGATGTATTTATGCCTGTTGAAGAGCAATTTTGGGGAGCATTGTTTGGAGTTGTGACAGATAAGTATGGAGTTGAGTGGATGCTAAACTTTCCGAACAAATAATTCTAAATATATAAAACTCTCCCTTAAGTAAAATTGAGGGAGAGTTTTTATGATATAGTCTATGTATGAAAAGTTTCTTTAAGATAAGCATGCACAAAGTTTTACTTACTATCGCTTTAGGAGTTGCTAATGCATGCATTGCCCTATACTCTGCTATGGCAATTATGTGTACTTTTAATTGTCCAGAACCAAACTTTATTCAATCTTTTTTTGAGTTTACAATATTCCCTTTCATGATAATTTTTCCTATTGGAGAATTTCTTGAAAATATGCGTATGTCTGAAAATCTAATGTTAATGATTTTATTTACAGTAGTTGCAATTGTATTAATTTCTTTTTGGTATTTATTGAGTTGTGTTATTTTGAAGATGTTCAATTATTTGAAACGAAAAAATTAAGTATTTGACTTTATTGCATCCTTATGTCAATATCAAAAGTGCACTTTCACCAGATTTAAGCCTTAAGGATAAGTATCCAAAAGCTTAAACCATTCCACCCTAAACATGAAAAAAGAAAATTTACCTCGAATCGGTTTCGCGACTATCATCGTTGCTTTTGCATACCTTGCAGTAAAACTGCTTGTATATGGCACGCCAATTAACCTCGTAGCTTGGGGTTTGTGGGTAATCATCAATACAATGCTACTCACCTCTCTCTTCTTTTCCGGCAACCGCAATCCTTTTGCCTTAGCCGGGTTTGAAATTGGATCAATCACAATAACAACCATCGCGATAATTAAAACAATTAACGGCAACAACCACGTAAATATTGGTTGGCCTGAAGTTTTAGTTACAGCATGCGTGTTAATCGCTCTCAAGATTCGCAGGCATACTCAAGACAATAGTCGCTTAATCTTAATGACTGCTACCTTATGCCTCGCCATGCTTCCCACACTCTACGACCAGTGGAAAAGTCCGGCTGGACATGATTCACTATTCTGGGGACTTTGCTGTCTTGGCTGCTTACTCGAATACATCGGCAAGCCTAAGGATATTGTAAACGGGCTTTTCCCGGCCTGCGGAGCTCTCTTCAGTGGAGCTGCCACAATCCTTTCCCTTCGTCAGTATTTCTGACATGAATTCCCTCAATTCATAACCCGTCACTCAACAAAATCCGTTGAGGGGCGGATTTTATTTTATAGCAATAAATAAAGACTCCTTTTCATCTTGAAATCTTTTCAACATTTCTTCAAGCAATACAACCATATCTTTTGCATTTTTAACTTTTGATCTTTTTTCAACTTCAATTTGTTCAAGTGTAATACTAAATTTATTCCATCCATATCCACCATCTAAATACATATTAAGCGGTGGAAGCAATTTATCCAATTCATATATGAAAATACTTTCCTCATCATTTCTCTGTTCATAAGATTCTATACTTTCAATTAAGTCTGGAAAATATCCAAACTCTCCTTTAATTCTTTCCAATGATTTTTCTTCTCGTTCTTGTTTAGAGGCTTTTACTTCTTCACTTCCATAGACTGGAGTATCACCTGCATACACTTCAACTACATCGTGAGCAAGGGCATATTTAAAAAGTTTTTCTTTAGAAAGAGATAATTTAAATTGATCCGCAAGAAACCATGCAAGCATTGCCACTTGATATGAATGTTCCGTATCATTTTCAAATGTATCACCCGGCCTATAAACAGTACGTTCAACTTTTTCAAGATTTCTGAGCAATGTAAGGAAGTTTAGAGTTTTTTCTAACATAATATGTTCAGTATACCTGTATGTGTGCATGATTCATAGCACTTGACACCTACACTAAAAGTGTTATCTTAATGCATAGCGCACCTTCACATGTTCTGCGCAACCCACCACCCACCCATTCACCATGCACTGTAAACTGAAAACCGCAGCTGGGATTTGTAAACTCATTTTTCCTTACGCAACAATCGTTTTTACTTTAATTTTGATTGCTACAGGTTTGGTTTCCGACTTTCGGAACGAAATCGCGATCAACATTACATGCGGAGCAGGATTCTGTATCCTATCACTTATTGCTTTTTGGGCAATTTTTAGTGTCGGTTATTGGCTCAGAGTTGACCGAACCATTCACCATAAAACAATTGGTGCATGGTATAGTAGGTACTTAAGCAATTTAAGCTCACACAAACCTATATCGGTTCAATACGGCAAGAAAAGAAAATTTACCGACGATGAAGCGCTGCAAAGACTAAGAAAGTCTTCGGTGCAGAGCTACAGAATTGCACCTCATGTTGAAATTGTTTTTGAACGATTGTCAGCCACACATACAAAAGGCTCATCAATATTCACAATATTCTGCACACCCACTCAGGAACGTAAGGCGCGTCGGTTCGCAGACTTTCTTCTCTCAATTTTATTCAACTGGCCAAATAAATACAGTTTTACAGTTATGATTGTTGGGAAAGAAGACGGGATTTGGACTTTGGATGAAAGTTTGGCTGAAGGAGTCTAGATACTTCCAAACAATCCGTTTCAACGTCCGCTGGCAACCCAAAGCCAGCGGACTTTTTATATTGACATATTACTAATAAATGGTATATTCACAAAGGCTCTTTCACAACTAACACATCCTTTTTGCCGCCATGAAATATCCAAAAACCTACCGCCTTGAGAATATTTTCCAAAATCTGGAGGATATGTTGCTCCTCCTCCGCATGTGGACATCGATTGTTGATAAACGATTATTCAATCTAGCTCCGCATTCGACAGAGTTGCGCGAGACGATACTTAGCAGCAATTCTAATGCCGTACTAAATATGTCGCTTCGTCTCGAGGCGATGTATCAATACGCGATTAATCACTGTGATCAGCAGTTACAGGACACAACGTATTTTATTTGGTTTAACTTCAGTAACATTGCTGGATGGCACGTCTTATCGCAGAGGATTTACAGAGTCTCAGACACTTTGATGCAAAATCTGTTGAATACCGATATTCCCCACGGTCCTGCCGAAGAAATCTCTTTCGTATCCGATTCATTTGTCATTCAGCTCGAGACCCCGCTGCACATAGAGGGTTTGGGCCACGTGCATGATTTTTTATTTTGTGAATTTGATGAAAATATAGGCGATCTGAGTATTACATCATATCCTGGAAAATACGATCACTATCACTCATTTACATTGCGAGACAGAAAAAGGTTTACCAATTCTTCAGACTCATCAAAAAAATCGTCGGTACATTGGATGTGTCGTCATGTCGGATGGAACAAGCCACAAAATGATCTGACCCACCACATAATAGTTCCTGGTGCAGCTTCCTACGAGGAAATTGCTTTGCAATGCTTCAGCGGTGCTGATAGCACCGAATTAATAACGCTTTTAAAAATTGTAATTGGGTTAAATGTGGCTATTAAAAATGGCATGATTGCTGGTGCGGAGCGCCCTATCAGCTTCATTCCTCCGAAAACAACTCGCGGCAAGTCAGTCCTTGTAGGCACTGAAGTTTTCGAACTTAATGCCCCTACCGGAATGCGAATACCTTTCGCTATTCCCCAAGCACTGCTGCCTACTGGATAAGGTTTAGTTCACCTTTCAAAATTACCCAAACGCACGGATCT
>JAZKFG010000009.1:0-23896 GCA_040386515.1 Patescibacteria group bacterium | reverse complement strand
CGGATCTTTCAGGTCCGTGCGTTTTTTCATTGGCAAAATAAAAACCCCATAACGGAGTTAATATTTTATATGTTACTCATATAAGCCTATCGTCGAATTGCTTTCACAATCCAGATAAGGATTACCGCTCCAAGCAATGCAACTAGGAAACTGTACAGATTAAAACCTGTTGTTCCTGATTGTCCTAGCGCATTCATAACAAATCCTCCGATCAATGCACCAACAATTCCGACAATTACATTAAGTAATCCTCCTTGCTGGCCATCTGTTTTCATAATCATTGAAGCAACCCATCCAACGAGTGCTCCAAATACAATCCATAATATTATTCCCATATATTTATATTTTAATTAGATTAAATTGATAATTAGTCGTTTATATACTGTCGCACTTCCATTGCATTGTGATTGTTGAACACATTCACAACATCAACATTATCCGTTCTGCATATTACCAATGCTTCTCCACTTTCAATATGTTTTTCATATAGTTTTGCATCTTCTGTTGATACACCAAGCTGACTCAATCCGCCAATAATACCTCCTGCAGCCAATCCTGTGGCTGCTGCGGCTACAGTTGTAGCTGCTGCCCCACTTAATCCAAGTGCTGCTGCAAGTGGCCCTGCCACGAATAAAGTTCCAAGCCCTGGTAAAAGACCATTTGCCACTACAAGTCCTGCAATTGTTCCGAGTACAGCTCCTGTTGATGCTCCTACTGCTGCCCCAGTTCCAACTTTTTCCCCTGTCTGACTGTCTTTTATATCTCCATTATTATTAGTATATACACATGATATTTCTGTGTCTGATACTCCTGTTGTCTTCAAATCTTCTATTACGAACTCCGCCTTATCTTTGTTAGGGAATACCCCAATTGTTGTAGTTGTTTTCATAATATGTGAGTTTAAATTAATTAGTTGATAATACTAATAATGCATCAGCTATATATTTACGTTTACATATACGGCCGATATTTTTATTATTCTCCTATCGAATGAATTGCACAATTGTTGTTTTTAATTTTTTGTTTTATAAAAATTATCAGATTTTCCATTATTTCTTCCTCTAAATTCTTTTTTATTGTATCGATCATCACGATCATTGTGAATTTCATCCAACTTTCTCTTAACACTGTACTCAACTTCTCTTCCTTTACGCATTCCGCTTTGTAGGCGAATATGACGCACATTTTTTTCAACCTCTTTTTCAACCTGAGCCTTTTTTTGAAAATCAAATTTTCCTTTTTGCACTAACGCTTTTGCCTCATCTAATCTTCGCTCAATCTTTTTTTCTTCCCATGCAACGGAAGCTTTAGGAGTAACATTAATCGCATCCTGCACAGCTTCATTTACATGAATCTTTACCGGATACAATAAGTCTCCAGGCAATGCTTGTTCTGCGGCGTAAGAAATATTACCTCCAATAATAACAAGCACGGCAGCAAAGGCGAGAGCATATGCTGATTTATACATTCGTAACCGTATATATATAGTCTTCCAAAGACTTATAGACTGCACAGGATGTTCAGCAGCATATGCCGTTAAATGACTTAACATACTCCCTTTTTCTTCCGAAGTGAGTGAAATGTTTTGCACATCACGTATTCCTTTTTTAAAATGTTTATTGTATTCCATATTTTTTTCTTAATTCCTGTATTCCTCTCGTAATTCGAACTGATACAACATTGACCGAAAGCCCAACAATATGCGCTATTTCCTTTGGTGATAAATCTTCCACAAATCGCAGATACACAACATGCTCATATGTTGGATCTAAACTTGAAATGTGTTGTAAGGCTATTTTTCCATCGCTCAATATTTCCATCATTTCATAACTTTCATCATCTAAGCGTAAAAACTGCTCAGAGTTTTCATTGTCAAGCATAGTGTCAAGTGACACCGCTTTCTTTTTTCTGTACCAGTCTATAACTAGATTTGAAGCAATTTTAAAAAGAAGAGCTCGTGCATTTTTGATTTCTGCCGCATCTTTTACAAACACATCCCAAAGCTTCATAAATGCCTCTTGAACCATATCAACTGCAATTTCCCGATCTGACACCCGAAAGAAGCAGTACCGGAAAAGCGCATCTGACTCTGATGTATGAAGATCTATGAATTGTTGTGTCATGTGTTGCTGCTTCATATACTGTGACGTACCACTATAGTCATTCTTACATAGATTTACCCCATTCGTAAGCACATGTAAGAGTTCCATACCTCACCCGTCCTAACCTGTGTAGGGCAAAGATATGTGCAATTATTTATCAATTAAGTACCTACACAAAAACAATTATATGAAAATAATACGCAATACAAAAGTACAAACTATTACAAGTCTAGCTTTCTTGCTCGCACTTGTACTTACTCCAGCGCTTGGACTCGCAGATAATAACAAGCATGATGATAGAAAAGATAATAAAAATAATAGTTGTATTCATTCTTTTGGACAAATATTCAAAAATGGATGGAATTGGAAGCCAAATCATGATGGATGCACATTGCCATTTGGAATTTGGAAAAAGTTTCCCCATGCAACAACTACAGTTGATACCGTAGCGCCAATTGTAAATTCATTTACAATATCTGCAAATATTAATTCAGCCGATGCAAAATGGTCAACAAA
Organism: Patescibacteria group bacterium; assembly: GCA_040386515.1. GTDB lineage: Bacteria > Patescibacteriota > Minisyncoccia > Phycocordibacterales > CAIZLB01 > CAIZLB01. The sequence continues at coordinate 21,278 of JAZKFG010000009.1, read as the reverse complement.
TGAAAAAACTGAGGCTGTTCTATTCTATGGAACAACAACACCTGTTGTAGTTAAGGCGACTTCTACTACAAAAGGAAAATTGCTTTCAAGTGTATTCTCAACCAACAACAGCATGTATGTAGTTGACGAAGCTGGTACACGAACAAGCGGATCAATTACTGCAAAAAATCTAACTGCAAGCACAACATATTATGCAGTTCTGGCTGTTCGAGATAATTCTGGAAATGTAACAATTTCTAACGCAGTATCATTTACAACTGCAAATTCTGGCGACAACACAGCGCCCGTAATTAGCAATGTAACAGCAGCAATCAGTGCAAATTTACTTAAGATTTCATGGAAAACAGATGAGCTTGCAACTTCAAAATTGTTTTACGGAACAACTACATTGAATCTTGCAACATCTGCACGTGTAAGTTCTGATACACGTAAGACAAGTCATTCATTTGAAATTCCTGTTACAGCCTCAACAACATCTGAGCATGTTATTCTTCAATCGACTGATGCCCAAGGAAATGTTAGAACTTCAGTTGAATATGTAATCAACTTTCCATTCTAATTGCTGGAACTTAGATAATAAAAAATTCTGCTTAGCTGCAGGATTTTTTGTATTATATTTCTGCAAATAATGCTACTCTACCAGTAGTACCTTTGCACCTCTGGATAAAGGTACGCATCCAGATTATTTTTATGCTTAAGCACTGTGCACCACGACCTGTTATCAGTTTCTTTAACGCATTTATGCGTGGCGAAGTTACCGAAGCAATCATGGATGGACCACCAGTGGTTGCTAGTGGCGATACAATACACTGGGATCACGAAACCCACCAAGGATTAGCCAGTGTGGTTTCTGTAAATGAAGATGCTGGCCGTCGAAAAACAGTTCTCAAATTAAGGAGAACGAGTTAGATCAAAAGATTCTTCCCGCCCCGCTTTGCCCCCTGCAAAGCCCGGCGGGACTTTTATTTACATAGCAATTAACACCACCCCACATATAACTGCCACTGCTGCAATTCCCTTGTGTATCAAATGCCCCTCTTTATATATCTTTCCGCCAACAAGAGTTGTAATAAGCGTCGAACTTCTGTGAATTGCAACTGCAATACCAATGCTCGTTAATTGCATTGCTGAAATATGCGTAAATCTATGCGAAAGCGTTAGTAATGCAATAATACATATCAATCCTGCATTTTCTTTTGATATATGTATAGCAATACCATGTCTTTTCTTAATATGAATCCATGCAAGAAAAAATATAGCCAAAAACATTTGAAAATAAAACAGATATTGTATAGGTGAAATATCGTAGGCAGTTAATGCATATTTTCCAAGAACATCACAAATAGCGTATAGAACTAAAGATAATAAAATATAGTGAATGTATATATTTTTATATATTGCCTTAAACGGAGAAAACATATCTTTCGGGCTTTTTAATTCTAGAAAATATATTCCTAAAACTATAACTACCATTCCAAGCACTTGAACACTAGTAAGTAATTCTCCTAAAAAAATAAATCCAAATAATCCAGTTACTGCAGGCCCAACAGCGATAAACGGAGAAATCTCACTTACTTCCATATGTCGAAAGCTTGTCATAACAAGAACAAAAGCTGCAGCTCCAATCACAGCAACAAGCGCAATAATACAAAGTGGTACAACAGGAATAGTGTATGTTCCTGTATTAAATACTAAAAATAGAGGAACGCTCAATAAAAAGGAATAAACCGATAATGTCGCGGAGAATTCAAGTGCATGCTCTTTTGTTAATGCTTTCTTTTCTAAGAGTGCTGAAGTTGAGACAAAAAATACTGAAATGAGTGCAAATGTAAGCCACATAATGTCAGTACTATAGCATTTTTAGGGTGCAAATAATTTGTTGACACTGTTTGTATATTATGGCAATCTAATCAAATGCCTACTGGATGTCCTGCTAGGTAAAATTCCATGCACCATGAAAACACTTGCGCCAAGGAAACAACGCCCCTTACTTCGTGAAAGTGGCCTCCCTGCCATTCCCTTCCGAATTTCAGGCGTAATCAAGTCCAAAAACCTTCCAGGAATGGACTTTTTACAGGGAACAATGAGCAGAAAACGAAAGATTCATCTCAGGTTTTTCCGCCGAGGAAAACAACGCGTACTCAGCTGCATTGTGGAATGCATCACTGAACATTCTACCGGAATTGTTATTGAGCTACTCAGCAATGAAGGTAAATCACCTTGCGTCATGTGGATTGATTTCAAATGTCGCAGTCGTGCGCTTTTGTTTTTCTAAAATCCACGCTATCCGTTTCATTTCATCGCCCTCTCTCGCCCCGTGCAGAGAGTGGCTTTTTATTTTCCAAAAATTCTTAATACTTGAACCAACACAGCCTGATACCACGGTGCAGTATATCGAAGTCGCGGCTTTCGAGCTTCAGCTGCAGAAACAATTTTACCTACAATGCTTGCAGTTGACCGCATTTCAATTAATCCAAATCTATAATCTTCCCTTTTAAGCTTAGTAACCATATTAAAATACGCAGAACCCTCTTTCAGCCATTCATATTTTGTCGCAAACATTTTTTGATTAAATCCAGTTCTGTATGCTCCAGGTTCTATGAGCGATACGTGCACATGCGATGCAACTCGATGAACTTCTTTTCGCATTGAGGCAATACCTCCTGAAAGTGCAAACTTGGTCATACTGTATGGCGTCATAAATTCGCTTGGAATTCGCCCAGCGATAGAACTGATAACGAGCACGGTTCCAGCATTTTTCTCTATCATTTTTTTAAGAGCAATTTGTGAAATGGCAATTGTACTAAATACATTAGTCTCAAAATTCTTTCTAAGTCTGTCAAGAGGAATTTCAGATAATGGACCAGACTCGCCTATTGCAGCTGCGTTGATAAGAACATCTATATTTTCAACTGCAATGCTTTGTCTGTCAGATTCAATAGTTATATCCAGCGCTCGAGCAACGAGCGGTAAATGTTCTCCTTTTGCAAATAATTCAAGCTCTATTGCCTGATGCTGTGTTTCCGTAGTGGCAATAACTGTATGTCCGCGTCGAGAGAGCGTTAAAGCTGTGTCTTTACCAATTCCACTCCCCGCTCCCGTAATAAGAATAGTTTTTGTTCGCATGAATCTAGTATATCATTATCTTAATGTCACCCACATCATTTTTAAACATCTTTGCCAGCATGTGGCAAAATATCAAAACCATTTTTGGCAAAAAGAATATATTCTGGCATATTCTCGCCATTTTACTTACATATGTCATAGTCATATCTGGAATTGATTATATCTATTATCAAGTGACAATAGATATTGCCCCTCGCACACTTATATTTCCAGCTCTTATGCTCGGAGGATTATTGCCAATACTTATTCCCCTCATACTCTATTTCACAGGATATATTAGAAAAAATTTAAACACTTTAAAAATTGCATTCGCTCTTGGACAGGCTGCTATTTTAGGCTCGCTCATTTCTTCAATGTATAAAGCATTTACAGGAAGAGCACATCCAAGTTTAGGAACTGAAATACTTACTGATATTACTCGGGACTTTTCTTTTGGTTTTTTAAGAGAAGGAGTATTTTGGGGATGGCCTTCATCTCATACCACCGTCGCATTCGCCATGTCTTTTGCACTTATTACATTATTTCCAAAGAAAAAGTCTGTGATTATTCCTGCTTTTCTCTATGCATTATATGTCGGATTGTCTGTCTCAATTAGCATTCACTGGTTTTCTGATTTTATTGCTGGTGCAATTTTTGGAACAGTGATTGGTATTGCTGTCGGAAGAAGTTTTTACACATCTCATTAAATTGACAATTTCTAAGTATAATATTACAGTAATGTCATGTACCTTATTTTAAAGCAACCTAAAACCTCTATCAACGTAGAAAGGAGGTTAACATGAAAAAAAAGGCGCCTAAAACTGGGCGCGTTATGCCGGTATTTGTCCGGCGATACTACGGTCTTAGACCGTATGGCAAACTCAACCTAACCACGGAAGAAATTGCCAAAATGAACGCTGACTATCTTGCTCGGGAACCTGAGACCGAGGGAGAAAGGTTAGGAAGAGCTGCTGAAGAGAAGTTCTTGCGTATATGGAGTGAACCTGTGAATCAACCCGCATGGTTTACAGCCATTGAGCGAGCTGACGCTGAACACGACCTGTTCAAAGGAATTGATTTCCTTATGTCTACAAATCGTTCGGGTGAAAAGATTCGAATCCAAATTAAGGCGAATCAAGTCTCCGAAGCTGATGTGGAGGAATTTTTTCAAAAGAGAATTGTGCTTGTCACAGTTTCCCCTCATGCAGGTGATGAAGCGGTTCGATCACTGACCCTTCAGCGCATTCATGAATTTTGGGCTTTTAAGCCAAAAAACCCAAAAAGAAAGAACCGTGAAGATTCTTCAAACCCTCGGAGAAATTACAGGCGACGAAGCAAGTAAAATATACCCCCCCCTCAATGACCGTCACACAATCCCCCGCAATGTGTGCACGGTCTTTATTTTGATCTGTTATTATGGCCCTACAAGACTCCAGGAACACTACAATATACTTTGGTATGTACTTTTATAACTACAACATTAAAATGTCACAGACGGCAGAATATCGGTAAATAACATATATCATTGAGTTTTACACATAATACATGTATAACAATATACACATGAAAGAGTCTGTACAAATTTATCGTGCCCAGGTTGATACCAAGTTGATTATTCGTCAGCGTATTTTTATGATTATCATTTGCGTACTTATGGCCATAAATATTGGAAATGTAGTACATAAAAACATCGGTGTTACCTTAGCAACAGAAGGCTTTCTCATCTCAACTATTGTAGGCCTATTCTTAAGTAGAATGTTTAAAATATTCTGGCATGAGGAAAAAGCTAAAGTTGTTTCTCGTCTTGATACAGTCGGAGTAATTATGTTAATTGGATATATTATATTTGAAGTCAGTAGAAATCAGATTCTAGGACATTTCCTTTCTGGAAATAAGCTGGCCGCATTTAGTCTTATCGTTTTGACAGGACTTCTACTTGGTAGATTCCTTGGGACTTTGATACGAATTAAGGAGATTTTAGCATCAGAAGGAATGGAGCCAGACAAAAATTAACAACACTCAAAATAAATGGGGCTGAATTGAGAATTTATGAAAACAAAAAACCGCATTAGTGATGGAGAACACTCAAAATAAAAAAACTAGCAGTCCATCACTCATGCTAGTTTTTTTATTTTTCGTGTTTCAACTCGAACCGTTATCTCGAAATCATGTACGTAATTCTGTACTGACTGCTTGATATAGTCTGGCCTGCGTATTTTACAGGAGTTACATTAATGATTTGAATCTTATATCCACTATCAGTTGTAAATGGAGATACATCTGTTGTACTTAGGTTTACGTAGTTATATGTATATCCTGCTCGTATAGCAGTCTGAACTGCCACTCTTCCTGCCTGAATACATGTTACATCAACTCCACAACGACTATCTTCAATTACAGACACTGGAACAAATGTTAAATCCCCGATAGTAAAGCTTTGTCCAATAGATAGCACTTGAGATTGTGGAAGATTTCCACCACCATTTCCTCCACTTGTTACCTTATATGAAAGAAGATTACTTGTTCCACTTTGATTTGAGACACTTACTGTATAGTCGCCAGGATTTAGAACAGATTGTGAACAGAAGCCTCCATTTGTACAAGGTGTGGCAGTAGGAGTGAATTGTAGAGTTGTTCCGTCATATGAAGGAATACCTACATATGCTCGATTAACTCCAGCAAAGTTCACAACGTTATCTGTTCGACTAAAGTTTCTACCAGTTATAGTCACTGTAGTTCCAAATGGTCCACTAGACGGATTAAGCTGCGTCACAACTGGTGTCTGACTTGTAGAATATCCAGTTACCAACACTGTAATTGTTGAACGAGTCTCTAATCCATAACTATTTCGAACAGTAAATGTTACTGTATATGTCCCTGGGTTAGAATACGTATGGTTAAATGTAGCTGATTGTACAAATGAACCTGCAGCTAGGCTTGCAGTATTGTACTGAGATTCATCTCCCCATGTCACTGCATATGTTAATGATCCATTTCCATATGCACTACTTGGATCAGTTGCTCGAACCGCCCAAGCTCCTGCTTGACCAACCGTAAGCACAGTAGATCCTTCAACACTGTTTATTACAGGTGCTCGGTTTGTATTGTTGTTATTATTGTTATTGTAATCAGTAGCGTTAAAAATAAGACTATTACTTGTTCCCTGAGGTGTTGTAACACTGATTGGATATTGCCCTGGAGCAAGTGCAATCATGGTACACACATAATTTCCTTGAGGACATGGTGATGCTGGAATAGTGAATTGCAGACTTGTTCCATCATTTGACACTCTATTGATGGCAATATTATTTACCCCAGCAAAGTTAATTGAGTTATTTCCAGCTCTGTTAAAGTTTTGTCCGTATATTGTAACCACTGTTCCAAATGGACCATATGATGGTGAAAGTTGAGAAATAGTTGGAGCATATGTAGGATTCGTTATTACAGGTGGAACTTGAGTATTACCACAAACAGCATTGAATAATGCCACTCGAGTTACCGGCCCCATTGATCCTGTCGGAGAAATGCCGTGAGCAATCTGGAATCTTCTAACAGCAGCATATGTCATTGAACCGTAATATCCAGTTGCTGAACCGTTTGCTAAATATCCTTGGGTAATAAGATAACCTTGCATTCGCGCAACGTCACCTCCACGTCCACCAAAAGACATATTATAATTAAATGGTGCGCACAGCGCAGCACCAACAGCTTGAGCAGAAACAGGTTGTACTGCCACAAGTGTGAGTGCGAGTGCACATACAGTAAATATTGTTTTTATATATGTGAATTTCATATCTAAAGTATAAAACCTTTGCTAAAGAAATACAATGTATTATAATCCAGCGTATGACAAAAACTTCATATACAGGATGGTCTGCAACAGCACTTATTTTTTACATTATTCTTAATGCCCTTGGTTTATATTATGCAAATCCATATTTTCATATAAATGCAACAAATATAAGCTGGATTACATTATTTATTTTAGGCCTTGGTGTATATAGATTAACTGATATTATCTTGTACGAAAAAGTTACAGAGCCTGTGCGAAATATATTTATTCATGAAGAACATGCTAAGGGTCAGTCTTCATTTCAAAAGTTTATAAATCAGCTTTTTTCATGCAATTCATGTTTTGGAGTATGGATTGCCACATTGACGGTATATGCATATTTGTTTTTTCCTATTGCCACATTTATCATAATGCTTATTATGGCTTTAACAGGTCTAGAGCGTCTATTTTCAAAGGTTGTAAATAAATTGGAAAAATAGCACATCGAGTGTTATTATATATCCATGAAGCCAAAAATCACTGTTGAAACAATTATTAATGCTCCTATTGATAAGATTTGGAAATATTGGAATGAACCAGAGCATATTACAAAATGGGCACATGCCTCAGATGATTGGCATGCACCGAGAGCAACAAATGATTTAGTTGTTGGCGGAAAATCTAATATTCGAATGGAAAGTACAGATGGTGTGCATGGCTTTGATTTGATTGGTGAATATACAGCCATTACTGAGCATAAGCTTATCGAATACACGCTTGAAGATGGAAGGACTGTTGAGATTCATTTCAATCCTGTTGAAGGAGGATATAGAGTGACAGAAATATTCGAGGCAGAAAGTGAAAATTCACTTGATATGCAAAAAAGTGGATGGCAAGCAATTCTTGATAATTTCAAGAAGCATGTTTTGGAAGCATAACCAACTGTTATTTGCTGGTATTTAATTCAATACCCAAATTGAATATGTTAAATACATTGCAAAGCTAACCCATGCAATGTATGGAATCAAAAGCCAGGCTGCCGTCTTTGACATTTTCCCAAAAGAAATAATGGTGGCAAGAATTGCCAGCCACAATATACAGATTTCAATAAGTGCCCCGCCTGCATTATGCATACCGAAGAATATAATAGACCAGAATGTATTAAGCACAAGCTGACCAATCCATATTCCTAGTCCAATTTTCACATCTTTTCGTTCAATTCCCTTTTTCCAAATAATAAAAGCAGCAACACCCATTAGAACAAATAATGTTGTCCATACTGGCCCAAATACCCAATTTGGCGGAGAAAGCCTAGGTTTAATTAAGTCTGCATACCATGTTGGAATTGATGGAGTTGTAAATACTGTTCCAATCAAACCAGCAGCTTCTGCTACAGCAATTGTAATAACAAGTTTGAGCCAATTTGGTGTATTTTTCATATGTGTATTTTTTTAAATTTCACTTCCGACTTCGTATAGTAATAAATCGTCTGTTGATTCTGCCCAAGCAGTTTGAATTGGATTTAATATTCTCCAAGTTTCTAGCATTTCTTCAGTTCCAACAAATATATCTTTATTACCTTCAATTGCATCGATAAATACTCGCTCATACGCATTTTCAGTATCATTGAGAGAAATAACTGTTCTTGTACCGTCTGCATTATATACAGTAATATCAGTACTTTTTCTGTCCAATGCCTTACCAGTTTTTAATGTAAAGAAAATATCCTTTAATCGCGCATCATGCGACTGTAGAGTGACTGCGACTTTAGTTTCAACATTACTATCTGGATTTTGAACCAATTCTTTATATCCTTTATACTGCCCTCGCTTTACGTATTCAACTATCGGCAACTCAGTTGGTACATACAGCTGCTTAAGTGCCAACAATCTATTGTTTGGCGTAATGCATGTGGCTGCAACTTCAAGCAAATGACTTTGAATAAAGTCTCGTAATGCTCCAGTCTGTTCATAAAACATCTCTCGCCCATCAACACCTATTGTTTCGCTGGCAGAAATTTCAATTTGATTAATTGTAGTAAAATCAAATTCATGAGCTCGCAGAGCTTGTACAGAATCTTTTGCTAAATAATGATCAACTCTGTAAATCTGGTCTTCAGAAAAATACGCATGCATTGTATTTACAAATTCTTTTGCATTTTCAAGATCAAGTCCAAAAGGTTTTTCGAGCATAATCTTTGTATGCTTTAATTCAGCAATTCCAGATTCACCCAAAAGCTTAATAATTGGTAAAGACACTTTTGGTGCAACAGACAAGTAAAATATTTTTTGTGCAGTAATTCCCCATTCTTTTTCAACGCCTTCGATATGCTCTTTAAGCTTTTGATAGTCGCCAGGATTGGTTAAGTCCATTTTAAATAGCCCTTGTTCTTCACGTCGAGTAATACCTATGAGCTTAAAGAGTTCTGGAAGTTGACCCTTTGATTCAAGATTTGTAATGGCAGGCAAAAGCTTTCGCTTGGATAAATCTCCAGTTATGCCAATTAAAATGATGATAGTTGGAGTTTGTTCCTTCATTGCTTTAAGTTTATCATGTCTGTCAATTATTTGATAAATTTCATACAGTTTTCATCTATATATGTAATAAACCCTTACCCTATACGTTATATAGAGTATAACCATGATTACCAACCTATTATTAACTGTCGGAATTAGTCGGAAAATTGAAAAAACAGCCAATATCTCTTATCGGCACAACGTTAAAAGTATTTAAATACTATTTGAGTATTTCTTACGTTGTGAAGTACAACGTGGCTCATTTTTTAACCCAAAACACACAGGAGGACACTAACATGGACCCAAAGGAGAAAGTAGTACCCGTATTCGGCAATATTGAGAGATTTAACTCAGTTGGCGGATATTTAGACGAAACTAAAGAGACATATAAAATCTTTAAGTGGATGTTTACGAATGCCACAACTCCAGAAAGCATACATCATTTAAAAGTGGTTTTAGTGTGCATAGTTCTGAGTATTATTACCCAGGCTTTTCAGCCCGGGGCGGTAAGCTACATTTTCGACGGACTTCGACTGCAACACGGACAACAAGCCATACTAGGCCTAATCCTTTTTGCCATCGCCATAAGTGCCCAGAAAATAATTGCAAGATTTCAAGATCGAGCACGTGAATTCGTGCTTGGCATACATTCAGGACAAATGGATAACATTATTCTGAAGAAATTCTTTGCATTGTCGCTGGGGCAACACACGTCCCAATCCAACCTCCTTTCCCCTACCACTATTGATAAGGGAAAATTTAAGGCTATCGAGATTCAACGCGTGCTCATCTTCGATGGAACAAATACGCTTTTACAGCTCATGGTTTCTATTGCATGTCTATTTTTCTTAAGCAAGATTTGCGGATTTATTATGCTTGCAGTGTTTATCTGTTATGTCATAGGCTCACTCTACTTGAACAGCAAAGTTGCAATCACATGCGCTCCGCTTGATCAAGAGTTTCGCCAGCTTAACCGTAAACGACATGAACGCATGGATTACGTACGTCGCGTCGTTATTAACGCCAAAGAAGACGATGAAAGTCGGACAATGAATGAGACTTATCAATCGATTGTTTCTCGAGACAGAGCATTTTGGCTTTGGTTCCTCGATGTTTCTCTCGGTCGTTCAGGAATTAACGTTCTCGGACTGCTGACGGTTATGTCTGTTGGTATGTGGATGAATTGGACAGGACAATTATCACTCGGTTTATTATATCCCCTTTTTGCATGGGCTAACAAAATTAGCGAAAACATGTGGAAGCTTGGAGATGTCGAACATCAGATCAATTGGAACATTCCACCCGTCAAATCGATGGTTGAGGCTGTTTCTTTAGAGCCTGAAATTGTCGAATCAGCAAACCCTGTCATTATTGACCACACAACTCCACATCACATCAAATTTGCTGATATATCTCATACCTATCCAAACAAAAGCAAGAAGAGTGCTACGGCACCTCCTGCGATTCGAGGAATAAGTTTTGATATTGAACCAGGCCAATGGGTTGCCTTACTAGGCCCCAGTGGCGCTGGCAAATCAACAGTGATGAATAAACTCTTAAGGTACAGTGACCCGACATCAGGACAAATTCTGATTAATGGCATTGACCTCCGGGATATATCACTGAAAAATTGGAGAAGTGGAATTGGTCACGTTGCCCAAGCATCTCAGGTTTTTTACGGCGACATTAAAAGCAACTTACTCTACGGATTAAGCGATGCTGAACGCGCCTTGATTTCCGACGAGGAACTCTGGAGAATTATGAGACTTTTGAAAATTGATTTTGAAGAACGTCTTGTTGACGGTCTATCAACATTGGTTGGTAAAAATGGAACTGAACTTTCCGGAGGACAGCAGCAACGGTTAATGATTGGAGCAGCGATATTAAAAAATCCTTGGCTCCTTGTTTTGGATGAGGCAACATCGGCTTTAGACTCGACAACTGAGAAGGTTTTGCAGGAAGGACTTGCAGCTTTGCTCAAGGAGCGTAATATCAGTGTGCTCATCATAGCGCACAGGTTCAGCACAGTGGTTTGGTGTGACAAGTTTGTCATGCTTAAGCCGATTGGTTCTGTTGCTCTTGGTGAAAGCCAAATTGAAGCAGTAACAAGTTCATTACCAGAATTAGCTGAGCAATCAGCAGTTTTTAGACAGTTGGCAGCGGATCAGGATTTTAACTACGCCCTAGCGGCATGATTTGATTCTTGATTTCAGGAGGCATCCCCGGGTGCCTCCTTTTTAATTGCTATTTTTATATAATTATGATATAATACCGACTGAACTTCTACCTAGAAAGCCCTTTTTATGGAAATGCAAAGACCGCTGAAAGCCGAACGGCCAGTGGACACTATTCTTGTCCCCTTGGCGAATGATTATATATATTCATGGCTCGATCCTGAAAATATATTAGAAAAACGCATAACTGCAGCCCGCATCGATGCTATTTGGAGGGCTCACAGGTTCAATCGCAGCTACTGCGCCGTCGTTTTAACGGCAGGATATTGCGCGGCCTCGCCCACCCAACCTGCAAGGTGGTATAAGGTTCCGTTGGCCTACCAGATGAAAAAATACATCTGGGATTATTATCCAAACTGGATTAGTCAGTATCGCATCATTGCTGCCCCTACATGCTGGGGTACATTTTACGAAATGCGCGAAGCAGTAAAACTTGCCATCAATTCAAGGCTTGTCACTGCAGAGCAAAAGGTTCGCATCGTATTCTGCTCTGATGCAATACATCTCAAACGAGTCAGACTTTACGTCGAAATGTACGATATTATCCCAGAAAATTGGGTAGTGGAATACGTTACAGCAAACTACCCTGTCAGCCGCAGGTACCGCGCGCGAGAATTCGCAGCACGAACAGTCATCAAGACAATTGGTCAAACCAGCCTACAAAAAGAGTAGCGCACCTCTTTTCACCCGACTCAAACGCAAACAGCCCCTCGACATTCGTCGTTGGGCTGCTTTTTAATTTCTCAATTCTCTATTTTTTAAATTCAACTTTCTCTCCAGAATTTAAAGTCACACTATTTAACATATCTTTAATTTTACCATTAACCAGTGCCTGCGAAGTTGTACCGAACTCGGTAATACTTCCTTCAGGATAATTTTCAAACCGAGTTGCACTAATACGAGTCTCAAACTCATGACATGTTCCGTTGTATGCTAAACGATACAATTCTCCTGCTGCATAGTGTCCCATAGCAGCATCTCCAATCGGTGCAAAAAGACTAACAGAATATAATGAAGAACTTGCAACAATTGTAGATTTCATATTCGTGAATCCAAGTGGCTGTGCTGTTAAACACTGACTAACTTGCGGCAAATCAGCTCGTTTTTTAATTCGAATTCCTACACCTCCAAAATTTGTATTCTTAAATTCGTTCCCATTGTAATACAAACAATAATCAAAATTTTCTTCACAAGGAGGGATATATGAATTTACAAGAATCTGCTCTTTTGTTGTAGCTAATCCAAAGTCAGATGGTGTTGTAAATGTAATAGTTCCATTACTATGCGTTATAGGAGCCTCAACAACCGGTGTTGTAGTTGCTGGAGTAGTGGTTGCAGCTGGTGTTTCTTCAACAACCGGCGTATCAAGCACGTGATACGATTCTGAAAGTTTATAACTTACAGTAATAAGAATTACAAATCCTATAATTACAAGTAGCATTTTTAATCCTTTTGAAGAAGGTTGTGTTGTTTGTGTTGGATTCATATATGTTTATTTATTTTTTCGTGCTTCTGATAATCCAATAGCAATTGCTTGCTTTCGGCTTTTCACCTTCTTTTTGCTTTTGCCAATTTTTAATGTTCCCTCTTTGTATTCATGCATAACTTTTTCCATCTTTTTTTCAGCTTTTGTTGTAGTTTTTTTAGGCATATTTTTTTATTATTATTTAGATAATATTAATAAATGCTGAGGCAAAACGTCACGAGGCCTCATATATTGATTGTCCTCCTTATAAAAACAAAAGTCAAACGACTATAAAACGTGAAGAGAATCAGTTACAGAAAATATGCCATGAATATCATATTTTTTCATCAAATGATCTTCATTTAAAACTTTTTCAGGGCTCAATACTCCATTTGCTGTTATTGATTTTCCTACAACAAGTTTTTTAAGTACCGCTTCATCAACAAGATGAGTATCTAAGCCATAATACACCCCTCCTTCAGTTTTTAAACCTGCTTCACAGGTTGTAGAACTTGTTACAGTCCCATCTCTATGAGGCAAACATACATATTTTCCTTCAAGATAGATTTGGGTTGTTAAACTATCAATATCAGTTATTGGAGCCAAGCTTCCTGCTTGCAAACTTAATCGCACTATCATTGTAGTACCAAGTATTAAGACTAGAAGTACTCCAGCTGATACAACATTTTTATTATACATATGGCATTATTTTACCATTTTAAATTTTAGTGTACAATCAAATCATATGACACAAAACCCAATTGGCTGGTTTGAGATTCCAGTAAGCGATCTCGATCGAGCAACAAAATTTTATGAACATGTACTTGAAATCTCTATGAAAAGAGAAGATATTCCAGGATGGAAAACTTCTTGGTTCCCCTCTAATGACGAAGGACGAGGAGCAAGCGGAGTTCTTATGCAAGGAGATGGATATCATCCAGGTGCAACAGGACCCGTTATGTACTTTACATGCCCTGATATTGAAGCGGCCATTGCACGAGCAGAAGAATTAGGATCAAAAGTTATGGTTGGAAAAAAAGATATTGGAGAATGGGGATATATTGCATGGATATTTGATTCTGAGGGGAATATTATGGCACTTCACACTAGAAAATAAAACAAACGCCGAGGTAACAGTCCATCACTAATGTTACCTCGGCGTTTTTTTATTTCTCATCATAATACCTCTTCCCTTTTAACTCCTCAGGCAATAAATCATCAGCTGTATATTTTTCATATCCTTCTCCGTAGCCAATATCTTTCATGAGTTTTGTTGGAGCATTTCGAAGATTCATGGGAATTGAAAGATTGCCGTATTCTTTTGCATCCTTCAAAGCTGCATTATACGCATAGTATGATGCTTTACTTTTCGGAGCTAAAGATAAATACACAACACCATGTGAGAGATTTATTCCTGCTTCTGGATAGCCGATAGTCTCTACAGCCCGAAATACTGCATTTGCCAAAACTAATGCATGCGGATCACGCATGCCAATATCTTCACTGGCAAATATAACCATTCTTCTCGCTATAAACTTTGGATCTTCGCCCGCTTCAACCATTCGAGCCATATAATAGAGCGCTGCGTCAGGCTGGCTTGCTCTCATGCTTTTTATAAATGCACTGATAGTATTGTAATGTTCCTCGCCTTTTTTATCATATCGCAAATACTTTGATTGCAATGTGTTTTGCAAATGCTCAATTGTTATTTCTTCATACAATGAATATGTATTCTCAAGCATTGTTATTGCTTGCCGTGCATCACCACCTGCATAGCCTATTACCCACTCAATAGTTTCTTTTGGTAAATTAAAACCAGTCCGCTCTAGAATTACCTTCATCTCATCATCAGTTAAACTATTCAATACAAAAACTCTACACCGCGAAAGCAGTGCAGGTATAACTTCAAAGCTTGGATTTTCAGTTGTTGCACCTATCAAAGTTAATTTTCCAGACTCAACGTAAGGCAATAAAAAATCCTGCTGGGCTTTATTGAATCTATGGATTTCATCTAAAAATAAAATCTTTGGACCGAATAAACTTCCTTGTCCACTATCATCAATAATCTTTCGAATATCGTCCTTCCCTGCTGAAACGGCTGAGAGTTCGTGGTATTCGGCATTTAGAGCTTTTGCATAAATTCGAGCAAGGGTTGTTTTACCAACTCCAGGCGGTCCCCATAATATAAATGAAAACAAATGCTTTTTAGATATAGCAATTTCAATAGGTTTTCCCACTCCTACAAGCTGTGACTGCCCTACGAACTCCGAAAGAGCCGTAGGACGTATTTGTGAGGCTAATGGCTCCATATCTCTATATTATAGCAAACGCGTCAACTCTAGTTAGTTGCAAACTCCTACAGGGATTTCAAACACAATCGATGTATATCCCAAACTTGTAAACATGGCACCAAACTGCTGTCGCATGTTTTGTGATGCCTGCTCTAATATCCCACCAGTACACGCAGCAGCACGAATAGAAGTCTCAGCCGCAAGTCGTGCCTGAGATTCAAGCGTCGGATCTCCTTTTGTCAGCAATCCAAGCTTTCTGTCATACACTTTTGTCTGAGTATTATCAATTCGACTATACAAAATCTCAGGCGCAGGCAATGCAATGTGAAGCTCACCTCCATTTACCGTCACACTTGATGTAGAAACTTTACTTAAATCAAATCCGGCCACTACATTTCCATGAGCTATAAGAAGAATTTTATCTCCGTATAATATGTTTTGAAATGCATTGCCATTTGTTCCTCCCTCAATAATCTTTTCAATTGTAAATGAGGCAGTTTCAAGCTTATTGAGTGATTGAATTTGTTTAATAACCGCACTTTGATTAAGTGACAGAGTTGTTTTAGGCTCAGTTGTTGCGATTAACAGTTTAAACAATATATACACAACAAACAAAACCACAATCATGCTTATAAGGACTTTTACTGTTTTGATATACATATTATTTAGTAATTTCTACTACTTCTATGATTTCAACTTCTTCAACAACATTGCCATCGCCCAACTCACCAGCTGCCTCTCGCTCTGCCATATCTAACACCAAAATACTCAAATATGCTTTAGACATATAGATATACATCATCGGTGTAATAAACAATAGACTTATTGCCAATCGCCAAATGTCGATAACAAAGTTATTTCCTGCAGCGAGTGTAGGACCTACAATAACTACAAAACCAATAATTCCAATCGCTAATACCCCTATCATATATTTCCAAATCTGATTTCTATATTTTTCACCAAGGTAAATTGATTCTCGTACACTCTCTCGAGGTGATTTATCTTTGGCAAAATATACGTTCATTGCGAAAAATATTTTTGCATAATTTAAATAGACCATATACAAACCAAAGGCAATTCCCACGAACATAAGTGTTGTTCCGATAAACATATTTGCCATTCCGCCTATATACGCAAAGCCTAAACCAAAGTATAGCCCGCCAACTATTGGCAGTATGCTAATTAATGCATACCAAATCATAAATACTGCTGTCCAAAAAGTCAGCACTACGTATTTCCATTTATTATTTTTTTGAAATGCAATACTGTCTCGAATTGTTACAGGTTCACCATCCGCTCTTTTTTGAAAAGTTCGAAATGCAGCCGGAGTATAAATAAGCCAATGCGCAATAGTTAATACAAGCGCAAAAATACTAATAATTAATAAAGACATGTATCTACCGTTTTCAGATGCTATAGCTGCCAGTATTTGAATAAGCCAAATTAAAACTTCAATAATAATTACGGGCGTTAATATTCGTATATTTTCAGCAAATTTTGCTGTATATATATCAAAAGTTGATTTAAGCATATATTCATATATTACCACACATATGTGATATACTCTATAACATTATGATCACAACACATACAAATTCTGTGGGCACAATTTGGAAAATTGCCACATCTCCTACCAAAGAAGAGATTGTAGAGATTATGAAGGAAATGAATATTACCGACGATTATCTTGAAGAATTGCAAACACCTACACCACAGTCTGTATGTATGAATATTCATGGCACAACATATGCAGTATTCCACATTCCAATTCATAAAAAAGTAAAAAATGAAAATCCATTACAATATTCCGAAGCTGAAATTGATATTTTAATAAAGGATAAAATGATTGTAACTATTTGCTACAGTCCAATTGAGGATTTTGATATTGATGTTGAATACGCGCTCAAACATAACTCACATAGTACGCCAACTGATCTATGGTGGCATTTACTTACTCATATTTATAAAGATAAGCATCTTGATGCTGATGATTTAGTATTCCGTGTAAAAGAGCTTCGAGAAAAGATTTTTACTGATAAAGAGCATATTGAAATTATTTCAGATATTCACAGAGCTTATCTGGCTATTGATTTCCCTATTGCAACTCATGGAGATATTGTTGATTCAATATATGAAGAAGAAGAAAAACGACCTAATCACAAGGAAAATAGTGTTCGGGTATGGTCAAAGCTTCAGGGCGAAATGCACAGATTAACTCAAAAGCTTGATAAATTAGGCGCATATATTCACGAACTTCGAGACACGCAAATGACATTGATTGAGGCTCGACAAAACAGCCTTATTCAGACATTTACTATATTAACATTTATTTTCTTGCCAATTAACTTCTTGGCTGCGCTTTTTGGAATGAATGTTATTAATATGCCAATTGTTGGACATCCACTCGGATTTTGGATATTATCAGGGGCATTCGCCGCGCTTTCGCTTATGTTGCTTCTATTCTTTAAAGTGCGACGCTGGTTATAATTTACACAACTACTATGACTCATATACTTAAACTCTATAACACGCTTACTAAACAGGTTGAGGAATTTAAACCTATTGTCCCTAACAAGGTTGGCATGTATCACTGTGGTCCGACGGTGTATGATTATCCCCACATTGGTAATCTTAGATCATATATTTTTGCAGACACCCTTCGTCGGACCTGTGAGTTTTTAAACTACAAAGTTGATCAAGTGATTAATATTACTGATGTTGGTCATATTGTATCTGATGCTGATACTGGTGAAGATAAAATTGAAAAAGCTGCTAAAAAAGAAGGAAAAACTGCAAAAGAAATTTCTGGATATTTCACAAATATCTTTATGGAAAATTTGAGAGATCTTAATATCAATACAGCAGGTACACATTTTCCAAAAGCTACTGAATATATTCCTGAGCAAATTGAACTAATCCAAAAATTAGAGGCCGCGGGGCATACCTATCAAACTTCTGAAGGAATTTATTTTGATGTAGCAACATATGCAGAGTATGGAAAACTTGGGAATATTGATTTAAAGGGTTTAGAAGCCGGAATTCGTGTAGCCATTAGTGATGAGAAACACACCCCTTATGACTTTGCACTCTGGAAATTCTCACCAGCAGACGGTGCACAGAGACAGCAGGAATGGGACTCGCCTTGGGGAATTGGATATCCAGGATGGCATATTGAATGTTCAGCCATGTCACAGAAAATATTAGGTGAGACTTTTGATATTCACACAGGTGGAATAGACCATATTCCAGTACATCATAATAATGAAATTGCACAGAGTGAATCACTTTCACATAAGCCATTGGCTAATATTTGGATGCATGGAGCTTTCTTAAACTGGAAAGATAGAAAAATGAGCAAGTCTGATGGAAGTTTTGTTAAATTATCAGATCTTACCGAAAAAGGAATATCACCTCTTGGATTTAGATATTTTCTTCTACAGTCAAAATACCGTCAAGAAGTGGTTTTTGATATAGAAAGCTTACAAGCAGCACAAACCGCCTATACTCGTCTCCTAGGACGAATTAAGACCCTTTGGCAAGGCTTAGACGATACAACCGATAATGCGACTCTACTTGTTTTAATAAATGGACTAGAAGCAAGAATAACTGATGATTTAAATGCCCCGCAAGTCCTTGCTTTCCTTTGGGATTCATTAAAATATGAAGGTACGGTGATGCACTTATCAAAAAAAGATCTAGAAACTTTTATTACCCTAGCAGATTCTCTATTGGGATTAAGATTAGTTGATTCACTAAAAGAAGATATAATTAAAGAAATCCCTGACAATATTAAAAAACTATTCGATGCTCGCCTTATTGCCCGAACAGAAAAAAACTGGACCGAAGCAGACAGGCTACGTGAAGAAATAAAAGCAGCTGGTTACGAAGTAATTGATTAAATCTTTTGTTTTTATTTAAGAGTGTTTTGTTACACTCTGTTCATGAATTTTTTAGAGCTTTTAGAAAAAACCAGAGAAACTTACAAAAAATTTGAGCGGATTTATTCACCCGCAATAAATTCAGTTGTTCACTTTAATTCTAAAGGTTTTAACCATATTACATTTAAGAACCCGAGAAAACCCAGGGCAACAAAAGATCAAATAAATAGATTAAAAATAGTTGAAATTGCTTATCAACTAGTCAAACATAGCAACACATTTCAAGAATACGAACTTATTCAGTCAGATAAAAATAGTGTTTTTCAGTATTGGGGATTAATCGCTATATTTAAAAATACAAAATTAAAAGTTATTTTGAGAAAAGTAAGTAATGGGAATGTACATTTTTGGAGTGTAATTCCTTTCTATACAACAAGTGAAAAGCGAGATGGGAACTTTAAAATGAAAGGAGATGTGGAAATAGATTAATGCAAAAATCCCGCCACAAGGACGAGATTTTTGATTATGCTTGCCTTCAGCTTATAAGCCGATATAAAGCTTTCGCTTAACAAGCACAGACAAACTATATACTTTCACAATCAGAAATGCAACTTTTTAAATTTCATGCTTGAGAGCAATATTTATCACCTCATGCGCAATAATATCCGCTGCATCTACCCGAGCAAAGCTCTTGGCTGCCTCTGCCATTTTATCATGCAATGTCTCATCCTGAATAATTCTATCAACCTCATGAATCAAAATCTGAGGAGTTAAGTTTGCCTCTTCAATAACAATAGCCGCCCCACTTCGTGCAAAGTTGTAGGCATTTTTTCTCTGATGATCTCCATGCGAATCTGTAATAGGAATAAGAACACTTGGTACTCCCCATACTGCAATTTCAAAAATTCCAGATCCAGCACGTGAGACAATAACTCTTGAAATGCTGGCAATCATGCGAATAACCATAGCAGACATGTAGCCAACAGGCTTGTATCGTTCAGGGTGAGTTGCGCCATTGAGTGCGAGCTTACTCATGCCAGTAATAATCTCTAAGTTTGCAGCACCAGTTTGATGAATGATTTGATATTTCTGAGTAAGTTCAGGAATAACACGCATAATAAGATCATTAATTTTCTGTGAACCTTGAGAACCTCCAAGGATTGTAATAACAGGAATTTCTTTATCAAATTCAAGATATTCAAAAGCACCAGTACTAAGCGGAGTCGAAATCTCTTTTCGAACAGGGTTACCAGTGAATGCTGTTTTTTTTGGATCAAAATATTCTGCAGATTCTGGAAAAGAAATAGCAACTCGTGTGGCAAATTTTGCCGCCCATGCATTTACTCTGCCTGGTACTGAATCAGATTCATGAATAACAACCGGAATACCAAGTATTCGAGCCGCGAGCAGTGTTGGAAAGCTTGCATATCCCCCTTTGGCAAAGATTACATCAGGAAAAAGTAAAAATAATTTAAAGAGACCAATAAAACAACCAATTCCCATTTTAAAGAAATCAATAACATTATTTACAACGGCAATACCAGTTGCATTGATGCGTCTCTTGCCTGCTGGCACACGTATAAAGTCAATACCTCTGTCAAATAATTCTTTTGGATTGTATTCGTGCGGACCAATATAATACAACCTTGGTGGAATCAAAGTTTGATCTCGAGCTTGTTTTAAAATGGAATCAGCCACAGCCATCAAAGGATAAAAATGTCCTCCTGTTCCTCCGCCGGTAATAACAATTTTCATGTATATGAGTATATCACCCTCTGCTATCGCACACCAACTTTTCGTTCACGAGATGCCGATAAAATAATACCTATAGAAAATAGTGACATAAGCAAAGCCGTACCTCCCTGACTAACAAAAATAAGAGGTGTTCCTGAGAGCGGCGTTACACCGAGCATGGCAGCCATATTGAGAAATGACTGAATGACAATTAAAATCATAAGCCCAACAATAACAAGCGATCCGTACGATGATGATCGTGCTGCGATCTTAAGCGATCGAA
>JAZKFG010000008.1:10091-23392 GCA_040386515.1 Patescibacteria group bacterium | reverse complement strand
CGCGGCGTCGCTCCGTCAGACTTTCGTCCATTGCGGAAGATTCTCGACTGCAGCCACCCGTAGGTGTATGGGCCGTGTCTCAGTCCCATCGGTGAGGGTCAGCCTCTCAGCTCCTCTAGACGTCATTGCCTTGGTAGGCCATTACCCTACCAACTAGCTGATATCGTGCGGGCTCGTCCTTAAGCGTTAAAACTTTACCCCGTAGGGACTATCAAGTATTAGCATACCTTTCGGTATGTTATTCTTGACTTAAGGGAAGATACCCACATGTTACTACCTCGTCTGCCACTAAACTTACTTTTGATGTAATCTCAAATAAGTTCCGTTCGACTTGCATGCCTTATCCACGCCGCCAGCGTTCATCCTGAGCTAGGATCAAACTCTAATTAAAAACTCAAACAGAACAAAAGAAAGGATTCAATAAACTATAAACTTAACTTGCGTATATTGTGATGTAATTCAACCAAATATTTAATTGTCAAAGTATCATATCGCGTCTGGTGATTTGGTTCATTATACTCAGGTCTCGATTAAAGTCAAGCGCTACTGTGTAAGGGTATTTTGGGGATAACCCCATTTCCACCCACAAATGAAATGTCTTCGAACACTATAGCAGATTTGGGAATAGATGCAAGACTATTTTATTGCCTATTTTAACTAATTCTTCTGAGGAATTCGCGTCTGCAAATGCATATATCAATTCATAAAATTCTGGGTCTTCTTTTTGTATTTTCGGAAGAGCTGTATAGGGAGAAGGTTGATATTCTCTGGCAATAAATGTAAACCAAGCACCTGTCATTCGCGTAAAAAAGTCTGTCTTTTTATCAAATAAAATATAGGAATTATCAGTATAATCTCTCATTCCGTCTATAGCTGATAGCAGATATGCGTGACGAGCCCTTCTCTCACTTTCTGTAAATTCAATACCTTTTTCAATAACAGAATCGTCCTGTTCTATAAGCTTTTCAGCCAATGAATCAGTGTCATGTAATATTTTTGTATTCCCTGTTCTTAGGGCAAAAGATATGAGTGTACGCTCTGGAATAGGTACAACAATCTCTTTATATTCAACATTGGCACCAAATACTATTTCTCTATGCGGTCGTTTTTTCTCAGAAGTAATAATGGCAATATCCCAATCTGCATGCTCTCGCGCATTACCGTTCGCCCGTGATCCATGCAAAATAATGGCCAAAGGATTATATTTCTCTAATATATATGTAGTTAACTTTGCTTCAATTTCTTGTGGAGTCATAAGTAAAGTATATCATCTCTTTGTCTGTGTCTTCATTCAAATATTTTCTTTTCAAGGAGGGCTTGACGGAAGATTTACGGATGTAAATCTGAGTCAGAAGAAAATCCCCTTCGGGCTGGGACCCGAGGGGGATTATTCTGGTCTTTCTTGAAAAGAAAATATTTGAGCCAATGGCCGGAATTGAACCGGCGACCTACTCCTTACCATGGAGTTGCTCTACCGTCTGAGCTACATCGGCGGGAAATGATATTCCCGATTATACACTAGTCTCGCTTTCGCTCAAGATACACACTTACTGTTCGTCGCTTATGAGGCTTTCCATCTTTTGTAATATGCTTATATGACCGAATCACTTTATGTACGACAAAATACGGTGAAAACAAATCTTCAATCTCATCCTGAGTGAATACATGCTCCTGAACTTTAAGTCTTGGATGAATATATGAGTTGTGTTCTTTACTTGGAGTTGGATAATCCTTAATCATTCTCTTTGCATTTTGATCCGCATCAAGGATAAAAGTTTTCAAAAACATCCAACCGAAAGGCTTAACAACACGAGCAACTTCTTGTACATATGATTTACGCTTTTCATCATTTAGAAAATGCATAGTCATCATATCAAGTACTATGTCAACACTTTCATTCTCCAATTCAAGAGCATCACCTATTTCCCCTTTTTTAAATTGCAGGTCAGGCAAAGCCATTTTGGTTACAAATTTATCTCGTGCCTGTCGAATTGCTTCCTCTGATATATCAATACCAAGTCCGCCCATTTTAAATTCTTCGCATACATTACCAATGTTACGTCCATTACCGCATCCTATGTCTAGCACAAAGCCACCTTCTGGAAATGGATTCCATTCAGCGTTACGTTTTGCCCATCGAACAAAACTTAACAAGTCCTCTGCTGGTTCTTCAGAAAGTGTTAAGTGTTCAGGGTTTTTATACTCTTTGTTCCAAAATAATTGCGTCATAAATCGAGTGTAGCATACTTTTAAGATTAAAGTAATCTTTTTAGCATTTTGTCAAACACTGTGTTATACTCCCTCTATATGTTAACTAAAGGAAGAATACAAGCTATAAAAGCACTAAGTGAAAAGAAGCAGCGAAATGCCAAAGGCGTATTCGTTGTGGAAGGAGCAAAAAGTGTTGCAGAACTATTAACTTCAAATCTTGTAATAGAAGAGTTGTATGTTACGCATGCATTTGCAGAAAAATACCCTACTGAATTACATGCATGCGGAAAGCGTCATGCTGCTATTGAAAAATATCTCAAACATCAATTTGTAGAGCCGGGAGAGTTAAAGCAAATGAGTATGCTTGAAGCAACAGATGGTGCTCTTGCCATAGTTAAGCAGCCAAAAATAGATTCGCAAGATCCTGTTAAATTAGCTTCGT
Organism: Patescibacteria group bacterium; assembly: GCA_040386515.1. Taxonomy (GTDB): domain Bacteria; phylum Patescibacteriota; class Minisyncoccia; order Phycocordibacterales; family CAIZLB01; genus CAIZLB01. Next base: position 20,739 of record JAZKFG010000008.1, on the reverse strand, counting down.
CAGATAGAATTCTTATCCTTGAACATGTTCGTGATCCTGGAAACTTAGGAACTATTATGCGTATTGCAGACTGGTATGGGGTAACGCATATTTACGCATCAGCAGAGACTGTTGATATGTATAATAATAAAACTATTATTTCAAGCATGGGTTCATTTACACGAGTGAGAGTTGAATACACAGATATTCGAGCTCTTATAGACAGATTATACGAAGCCAAACTTCCTGTAATCGCCTCAGTTCTTGATGGTGAAAATTCTCATACATTTGAGTGGCCTAAAAATGGTGCACTTTTGATTGGGAATGAAGCAACAGGCCTGACTCCAAATACAAAAAAACTTGCCACACATCATGTGACAATTCCTCGATTTGGTGAAGCTGAGTCTCTAAATGCTGCCGTGGCTACTGCTGTGTTGTTTGATACGTGGAAAAGAAGTTAGTTTCTTTTCTTAGTAATTAACTCATGTATTTGTTTACAAAAAATGGTAAATTGCTTTGACAATAATTCTACCATTTCAGTTCTTGTTATTGCTTTTTCTTTTACTCTTTTTGTCATTACTCAAAATTATATACTTCAAAACATGAAAAGCAAGAAACTTTAACTTTTCTTCGTTCTATAAAATTGATTTACATATAGTCAATTTTATAGAGGAAAATAGCTATATTTTTATAGGTAAAATCAATGTTCTAACATTGCTACATATTTTATGAAAAAGTACAGATTTTCATACGCATCAGAGGGACATATACTATTACTATATGTCTAACACTTCTATACAAGATCTTACACACACTATAGAAAAATTGCCTTGGGGTGGAGAGTTGCTAGTTTTAAATACAGGCTCAATTATTACAAGCGAAGATACAGCCATGCTTCAAGCATTGCATTCAAGAGATCCAAAAGGAATTCAATCACATCTGAACAAACTCGCAGAAAAAGGTTCAGGAAATATGATGTCATCTTTTTATGTTGGCTATGGTCATAAATCAATTGGAGATTGTGGGAGTACGGTTATATTTATAGAAGGTGTTTCAATGCTCGCAGCAAAAGCAATTCAGGATTATCAACTCTATAACGGACAAGAGTGTTCAACTCGATATATTGATTTTAAAAGTCAGCCATTTTTAAATCCGGAAAATTTAAAAAATGAAGACACGCCAGTCTATGCCAAATTACGAAATGCATATGTAACATGGTTCCCTCAGCTTGTTGATTTTTTAAAAAAAGAAAATCCAAGAGATGATGCTGAAAGTGAGCCAATGTATGAAAAAGGAATAAAAGCTAGAGCTTTTGATATCCTTCGAGGATTTCTGCCAGCTGGTGCAACAACAAATGTTGCCTGGACTGGAACACTTAGACAAATCGCCGATCGACTCATGTATCTTAGAAATCACCCTCTTGAAGAGATTCGAGTATTGGCAGAGCATATTCATACTGCAATTCAGAAAGCCCACCCGAATTCTTTTGGCCATAAACTATACGAAGGGACTGAGGCATACAATAAAGAATGGATGAATACTGGATATTATAATGCAAGAAAAAACGTATCAGACAATGTTGTACTAGCACATGATGGAATTGATAAAAATATGTTAGAAGAATATAGAGCACACATTGACTCTCGCCCAGCAAAAACTGAACTTCCTAAACCTATTGGAATCGCTGGTAACTCCCTCTTTTCATTTACACTCGATTTTGGATCTTGGAGAGATTTGCAAAGACACAGAGCTGTCGTACAGCTGATGCCAAAGCTAACTACTGAATATGGATTTGAATCATGGTATATGGAACAGTTGCCAGAACATATTCAAACAGAGGCAAAAACATTGCTTGCAGAAATTGAAAGCCAGTTACAACAAATTTCTGAAAATGAAAGACAATATTTCATTCCAATGGGCTACAAAGTTCCAGTTCACATATCTGGAGACCTCCCTGCTCTCGTCTATCTTATCGAACTTCGAGCCACTAGATTTGTGCACCCAACACTGCAAACAAAAGCAATAGAGTGGGGTGATTTATTGGAAAAAACATACAATATTAAATTACACATCGATAGAAATGACATAGGAAGATTCGATGCTAAGCGAGGATCACAAGATATTACTGAAAAATAAAATCATACACAATTATGCAAAACATCCCACAAGGAACACTTTCTGATGCTCAAATAAAAGAATTTAAACTCAATGAATATATTGATCCTGTTATTAATATTTCCCAAGTAAGTCCATCATCAATTGATCTTCCAATGCAGCCGGAAATATACAGAATTTCTCGCATGACTTTGCCAAGTAAACACGAAACTATTCGTGATGCCATGAATAAAATGGATGCAACACGCGTGCAGGAAGGAGCAATACTTGAAGTGGGTTCAAAGTATTTAATCTATCTTGGAAAAATAGAAAAACCGCTTCCAAATGGGATTAATTGTCATGCAAGTCCAAAATCATCTACTGGAAGAATTGATTTGCATGTAAAACTTCTTGCCGATCATACTATTATGTATGACACTATTAATGCTGATTTTACGGGCGAACTTTGGATGCTTCTTATACCTCAGTCATTCCCTATTCAATTTTATGCGCATGAGGCACTTATTCAGATTAGATTTTTTAATACCTGTGAAAAATTAACTCTGCAAGAAGTTGAAGAACTTATAGAAGGCGGTTTAATGTTAGATAAAAGTGGCAATAAAATTCCTCGCGAGGAATTAATGGTTGATACACAAGGCAAGCTTATGATGACACTTGACCTTGATGTAGAAAATCCTGGATATGTGTGCCGCGGAGTATCACACATATTAGATATTAGAAAAAGACAGGAATATGATTCAAGCATTTTCTTTGAAAAAGTTCAGCTTAAGAATGGAGGACTGTTCCTTGAGCCTGATGCATTTTATATTCTTTCAACAAAAGAAGTGCTGCACATACCTGACGGATATGCTGGGGAAATGGCGGTGTCTCAATATAAATTTGGTGAGTTTCGTGCACACTATGCAGGATTCTTTGATCCGGGATGGAAAGGCTTTGGAACACTTGAGGTTAGATCAAGTGAGGAATTATTTGTATATGACGGATATCCTATTACCGAAATGATTTTTGAAAAAGTTTCAGGACCAGTTGAAGTTAGCTATGGTGCAAAGCCTATTGTAAATTATTTCAACCAGGTTGGACCAACATTATCAAAGTACTTTAAAAAACTATAAACATACATGCAAACCAAAGCCAAAATAATTGTTATAGAAGGATCTGATGGTACAGGGAAAGAAACACAGGCGAAGCTATTGAAAGAAAACCTGACAGCATTAGGACATACCGTTGGAGATATGTCCTTCCCTCAATATGATTCACAAAATGTAGGAGGAAGGCTTTTAAAACATGTATTAAAATCTGATGTATCAGATTCATTTATGTTTTCAAAATTAGATTCATATGCCGCATCAATGCTCTACGCAATGGATAGAAGAGAAAGTAAGCCATTGATAGACAAATATTTAAATGAATTTGATTTTGTAATTATGGATAGATATTATACGGCCAACCTTTTACATCAAGGATCAAAGTTTTCTGATTTAACAGAAAGAAATCGTTTTTTGGATACAGTACATAATATTGAGGTGAATGAATTACAGCTCCCTGAAGCAGACATAATCATTTACCTGACACTTCCCTTTGAAATTGCATTGGAAAGAATGGAAAAAAGAAAAGCAGAGACTGGTGAACATATAAATCAATCAGAGCGTGACCATGATCATATGAGAGCATCGATACAAAATGGATTAGACATTGCCACGTACCTTAACTGGAATATTATCCAAGGGGTTGAATATCATCCCGAAGGTATTGTTTCAAAAGAATATTCCAAAGAAGAACGCCAAGATATGCTTCTGAATATTTTGCGACAGAAAGCATTTATCAAACATCAATAAATAATACAAAGCCATGAAAGACACACAAATCAAAAAACTTATAGACACAGAGAAAAAGCGACAGAAAAAAGTTATTAACCTTATTGCATCTGAAAATTATGTATCGAAAGATGTATTGGAAGCGCTTGGTACTGAGCTTACCAACAAATATGCTGAAGGATATCCGAACGCTCGATATTATGGAGGAAATGAAGTTATTGACCAGGTAGAACTTCTTGCCCAAAAAAGAGCACTGGAATTATTTAAGCTTGATCCAAAAGAATGGGCTGTAAATGTACAACCACTTTCTGGAAGTCCTGCAAACTTAGCAGTTTTCACAGCCCTAGTTCCACTTGGTGAAAAAATTATGGGAATGAAGCTTTCAAGCGGTGGACATCTTACGCATGCACAACCCGTATCACTTACTGGAAAAGCATGGAAGCAAGTACCATACGAAGTGTCGAAAGAAACTGGTATGCTCGATTACAAAGTTTTAACTAATATCGCATTTCAAGAACAGCCTAAGATATTTATATCAGGATTCACTGCGTACCCTCGCCTTATCGACTGGAAGGCATGTAAAGACGTCGCTACAGCCGGTGGAGCATTGCACATGGTAGATATGTCACATATCGGTGGACTAGTTGCTGGTGGCGTTTATCCGAGCCCATTTGCATATGCTGATATAGTAACAACAACTACTCACAAAACATTGCGAGGACCAAGATCTGCCCTCATATTTTCAAGAATTGATGAACGAGGATTAGACAAGAAAATTAATAAGGCAATTATTCCAGGCCTTCAAGGTGGACCTCACATGAATCAAATCGCCGCAGTTGCAGTTGCACTTAAAGAAGCAAAAACTCCTGCCTTTAAATCATACGCAAAGCAAGTTATTAAAAATGCAAAAGCACTCGCTAAAGAGCTTAAAAACCTTGGCTGGGGTGTGATTACTGGAGACACAGACAGTCACATGGTTTTACTTGACACATGGCTTGACGGACAAGGAATTTCTGGAAATGATGCAAGTATAAAGCTAGAGAAAGCTGGAATTATTGTAAACAAAAACGCCATCCCACATGATGCGAGAGGCGTTATTGATCCATCAGGAATTCGTCTTGGTACTGCTGCAGAAACTCCTCGAGGAAGAAAAGAAAAAGATTTTATCAATATTGCCCGAAAAATAGATTCAGCACTTCGAAGTAAGAAATAAACTTATTTCTTGATCTCAGTTGTAACAATTACTCCGTCTGTATTCCAAGCAGTAAATGTTCGTACATCTGCCCCTGTGCTTGCAGCGGGTGCATATGTGCCTTGAATTGTAACTTCAGCAACTGTTTCTGTTGCATCAGTGAATTTAAATCCTGTGATTTTAAACATTTCTGTTTTTGAATTCACAGTGGCAGGCTTTTGGATAATCTGTCCTTCGCTACTCATGTATACTGCGTCGCCATTTACTGGAAATACAACTTTTTGAGCAATTGTTTCTTTACCGTCAAATCTTGCTGAAATAAGATATGTTGCACCTCGAACTTCTCGCTCAGTCACTTTAACAGGAACCTTTTTTGTTGAACTTGCATTAACAACTGGTGCTGTAGGAGTATTTGTTTCTGTAGCTGTTTGAGTTGGAGGAATAGTAGTTGTTGTTTCTGTATTTCCATGTTTGTAAATATATGTAGCAATACATAGTACAACTGCAGCGATTATCAATATAACAAGTAGTTTTTGAAATGATTTCATATATGTGTATTTTTTATTTAAATTTTGGTTCTAATATATATTCGCCTGTCTTACCTTCTTTTAAGGTGTACTGATAGAGCATGTCTTTTGTTCCGTTATTGGCTAGAATACCTACAACACCATCCTGTATATCAATTTCATTAATTGAAAATTGTTTGTATCCTGCCAAAGTAATGTCAGGTGGAGTTACATCAAATGCTTTTGTTTTACCTCCAACATTAAGTATAGCAACAAATGTCTTCCCGCATGATGCTGCACACCATAACTCTTGCACAATTGCATCTTCAAATCCATCATTATTTAAATCGCCTTTAGCAGTTAGCACAATATCAATTTCTCCGTGTCCATCAAAGATTTGATATTTTCCATACGATAATCTCTTTGGACTTTCCTTCTTTTTCATACTAAGCATAAGTAAGGCGTTATCAATATCTGAATCAGATATTTTACCCTGATCAACAACTCCCGCTGCAATACTTTGATTCTTTAGTGTTTGCTGAGTTCTTTCATATTGAGTCCCTACGTAGAAGCTCAATATTGGTATTACTAATAGAAAAACAATTAGCGCTCCTAGTTTTGAGTACCAAGTAACTTGGTTCCATTGTGATGTCATAGAAGTAGTATAGCGTAAAAATTATTAGAATGTACTCATGGCTTTAATTGAATCAAATAGTGGTCCTGAGCATCCATCACTCCCCAACAAGAACATATATGCTTTACCTGCCAAGAGACCTTCTATAACTGAACTTTTATCCTTATCCGCTATTTCGCATACACCTGCTTTGCCAACCACATTTTGCTTTGCCCGTGCATTTGTTTGAGCATAACTTTGATCAAGCGTTAAATTATCTTTTGATATTGTTCCATCAGTATTCATTGTGTTAATAGTATTTGTGCCAACGCTAGCTCTTAAATCCGTACCCGGTGAAGCAGTGTAACTATTTAGTTTTATTCCTAAACCACATGTATTTCCTTTTACAACAGTATTCAATGTCATATTTGTACTTATATTTGAGCCAAAAATCTCACCCGAGAAAGTGTTTGTAAATTGCGCTGACGTACACGCTTTGTATGCATCGGTAAAACAGTTCATAGTTGAACATGCATTTGTTGCAACAACTGGAGCTGGAGTGCTAACTGTCGCAGCAACTTTTACTTCAGGAACACTTGGGGCCATTGCTTGTACAGAAGTATTTGCCTTAGGCGTTTCTTTTACTCGTAACAAACCAGGCGGTGGAGTTGTTGTACTTGCCATAGGCGAAACATCAACATCTGCATTTGCAGTTCCACTTACTTGGGTTTTATTATCGCTTAAAAAATTTGGATTAATTTTAGTTTTGTAATACACTCCACCACCCACTACTCCAATTCCAATAACAACTAATAATGCTAATGCAATACCAATAAAACCTTGTTGTGTGTTTTTCATACAATAATCATATCACATCCCTCAATTTCTCCTCTAATGGATTATCTACCATTACTTCTATTGAGCCTTGTTCTGCAATATCAATATTTAAAATTCCTTCTATATGATCATATTCATGCTGCAGTAAACGTGCAAAAACACCATCAGCTTCTATAATATTAAAATTTCCATATTCATCTGTATATTCTAATGTAATATTTTTTGGTCTTTTTACATCAGCACACATTGGTGCGCAGCTTAAACACCCTTCTCTATATAAACATAATTCTTTTGAACTCTTCAAGATTCTAGGATTAATATATATTTTATATACATCATTCACATACGTTACAAAGACTGCAGAATTTTCTCCAATCTGTGGAGCTGCCAATCCTCTGCCAACTCCAGTTACTTCTCTGTATTTTGCCAAAACTTTAATAAGAAAATTGCCAATAACAATACCTTGGGTTAATCCTACCTCACTAGCTTTTGTTCTTAATACTGGATGACCTGCATACACAATTTCAGGACAGAATTCTAAAACCTTTTCTATATTCTGTATATTATTTTTCATACATTTAAAATAACCTTTTGCGCGGTGAATGGGATTTGAACCCACGACCTCTCCCGTGACAGGGGAGCGCTCTAACCAGCTGAGCTACCACCGCATATGTGCCTATTATACATATAATTTGGCAAATTAAAAGGGTGCCGGAATCGACCGTTACACGGTCAGTACACCTTTACCATTTTTTCGAACTCTACGAGTTCTCAAAAATAAGGTAAAGCTTTTCGATTCCCCCAAGCAAGCCAAGCAGTTGGCTTGCTTACAGACACTAAAGTCGAAAACCGTGTACAGATGTACACGGTTTCTAACATGTGTCTGTAGAAGGAATCGAACCTTCGACCTTGGGCTTATGAGTCCCACGCTCTAACCGACTGAGCTATACAGACATATAAGATCTTCTTGTTGCGGAACTTGGATTTGCACCAAGGCTTTCAGGTTATGAGCCTGACGAGCTACTGTTACTCTATCCCGCTATGTGTGTACTAATATACTACAAAGTGTATAAAAATACAAATGGCACATTAAGCTTAGATTAAGTTTAGCTCTGTAAAGACTCGTCTATATCCATCAAGGGCAGCCTCGGCCTCTGCACGGCCTAAGACATATGTTGATCCCTGGTGAGCCAATTCATTTCGAACTCGATGAGCACGCCACGCATACTCGATAGTTGCGAGCTTTGATTTATCTGTATTTTTCAATATTTCACCTAAGGTATTTCCTGGAAATCCGCTTTGCATCAGTACATCCGCAAGCATAATATCAGCTTCAATAATAGCCAATCTAAGCTCTGCCTGATTTCCTGACTTTGCATATGCCTCAATCATTTCCCACTTTGGATTTCGAAGTCCATTTGTATCTGGAACATAATCAGCAGGAACCACCATGCTTTCAATAGGTTTCTCAACTTCCAGCTTTACGCCAACACTTTTTGCATATTCTGCTTTAACCATTTTTAATTTAAATACAAAATAGTTCTTAAGTATCCAAAATAATAATGTCAAAAATATTGCAATAATGATTGCAGCGTAAAATAAGTTTTTAAACAAATCAGTTAAGCGAAATCGGGTTTCATCAATAAGACTTGGAGTTCGAGTATTTCCTTCCACATGTTCATTGAACACCTTATCATACACCGCAGGAATACTTGGAAGATTTTCCTGTTGAACTGGATATCCATTATTATCTACAACAGTTGTGGTCGGAGTCGAAGAAAAACGAGGAATAGTTACAAAAAAGATTGTAATAATTCCAAGCACCAGTAAAAATAAATCTTCAAATCCAGGACCTGATGACTTTTTCACTTCTTTTTTAGCGTCTTTTTTTTCTTCAGCCATATAGTATTAGTATATCATTTTTCCAAGCGCAAACAGATTCATTTCCTTATCAATATCTGCCATAAACTGTATTCCAAGAGGAAGACTGTTTACAGTTGCATACGAAGGATTCCCCTGTTCATCCCGACTTTCAACATATGGAACTGATATAGCAGGCATTGCAGCCAAGTTGGCCGTCACTGTAAATATATCAGCTAAATATAGTGCTAACGGGTCGGTATGTTTTTCACCTATTTTAAATGCTGTATCTGGAGTTGTTGGAGTTAAAATAGCATCAACACCTTTAAGCACTCTCTGCAAATCTTTAGTTAATTCTTCTCGCAATACAAGAGCTTTTTTGTAATATGCATCATGGTATCCAGCTGAGAGAATGTATGTACCAAGCATAATGCGCCGCTTTACTTCACTACCAAGCAATTCCCCTCGTGTTTTCATATACGTCTCAAGCAAATCTTTTCCTGCTGCTTGTTCCCCATATCGCACACCATCAAATCGAGCCATGTTAGATGACACTTCTGCTGGAACGAGAATATAATATAGAGCTAAAGCATTTTTCAAAAGTGGTACAGAAATATCAACAATTTCTACTCCTTTTTTCTCAAGCTTTTCAATAGTCTTTTGCATACTATTTTGAACTTCTTGCGACACACCTTCTGTAAAAATAAACTCTCGAGGGATCCCGACTTTCATACCATGTCGAGGAAGAGTCTCATGAGCCTCAATATGCTTTGTTGCATGAGTTGTACTATCAAGAGCATCAATACCTCGTATTACTTCCAGTACAATTTCTGTATCTTCTACATTTTTAGCAATAGGACCAATAACATCAAAAGATGAAGCCATGGCAATAAGTCCATGTCGAGAAACACTTCCATATGTTGGCTTTAATCCAATCACCCCACAATATGCAGACGGCTGGCGAATAGATCCTCCAGTATCAGATCCAAGCGCAAATAAGCATCCATCCATTGCTACCGCAGCCACTGATCCGCCTGAAGATCCTCCTGCTACATATTCTAGATTTAGTGGGTTTTTTGTAACCCCAAATGCAGAGTTTTGAGTAGAACCACCCATAGCAAACTCATCCATATTTGCTCTACCTAAACATATTGCCCCGGCAGCGTGCAACTTTTCTACGGCAGTTGCAGAATATGAGGCTGTATAATTTTCTAAAATCTTTGATGCTGCTGTAACTTTTTTGCCTTTAATGCAAATATTATCTTTAACCGCATACGGTACGCCAAAAAGTTTATGTTTCCAAACATATTCTTCAATTTCTTGCTTTGTTTTTCCTGCAATTATTTCATCGCATTTCTTTGCTTCAGCAAGTGCAGAGTCTCTGTATACTTCTAGGTATGCATTTGTATCTTTATTTTTCAAATTAATAATATCTAAATACAATCGCACAACTTCTTCCACTGTACATTTTCTGTCAGCAAGATTTACATGAAAATCTATAATTGAATCCGGTAATAGGTGTGTTCTGATTTCCATAAAATTAGTTCAATATCTTTTTAACTTTAATAAATCCTCCGTCAGTATTTGGTGCTTGGGCAGCAATTTCTGATGCTGTATTTTCCCCATCGCGCCGTATATCCTGGTCAATTCTAACAACGCCAACAGGAGCCATACCTGTACTTTGTAGGGCTCCTGTATTATCTCCAGCCACAGACAGTGACTGTATTGTATC
>JAZKFG010000008.1:7019-10081 GCA_040386515.1 Patescibacteria group bacterium | reverse complement strand
TAAAGGCTAATATAGACTCTATGTCCTTACCATAGGCGACATGCTCAGTTTCAGTCAATGAAATACGAGCTAAATTGGCTAAATCATGGGTATGTATCAACATTCCTCTACTCTACCATAATTTTTATCTTTGTATAACTGCAGCATTAACGGCACAAATAGCTGTTGATGTAACAGTAACAGCAGGCGATGTAGGCGTTGCATCTTTCTGACATGTAAGGACAGCTTGCTGATTACTATCATCAGTTCCTGTTACTTTGCTGTATGTAACAAGTGATCCAATTGTTGAACTTAGACCTGAGAGTGATACGGGTACATTATTGATCTTTAGAGTACATAGATTAACATTTGCAGTACTCCATACGTAATTACAGATTTCTCCTCTTTGTACTACTGGTGGTACCGCTTTAAATGTTACAATCTTCGCATCAGTTGATGGCACATCCGGACAAACAAGCGGAGCAATTAAGAGAGTATCAGCAACACTCGCAGAAAGCACCGTATTTGTACTTGTATCACGACATACTCGACTTGCACTACCAGCACCTTCACATGCACATTGATAATTATTACTAATTGTACATCTTGAATCTGACGGATTTGAAGATACTATTGCTCCTGCTGAATTTCGTATTACATATCCAAGCCCCGCTTCACATCCTCCTTTGTCTGGCGCACGAGTAGCAACACAAACTGTATTTGAAGTACTATTGTCAGACGCGTCTGTTACAACAATATTTCTTACAATTGTTCCTCCTGCTGCAAGTGGAACAGTTGTATTAAATGGAACTGATGGATTTGCTTGATCTTTATATGATGCAGTACCCAGTCTATTGGTTAAGGCAAATGAGAATGTTGCAGTATTGTTTACTGTGTCGATTGTAGGATTTTGACACGTTGCCTGAAATGCACATGATGGCGAACCTGTTGTATTGCTTATCAACCCTCCCTGAGCATCTTTACATATCATATCTCTTCCTGAACATGCACATGAAGGAGTACTATTGGTTGTCCGTGTTGCAGAACATTGAGTTGTTACTGTTACTCCGTCATATGTATCTGTAATTGAAGTGTTTCGAGTAATTGTCTGATTAAGACCAATTGGTTCTGATGATGGATTGTTAACCACCACATTATTCGCTGTATTTTTATACACAGCATTCCCAAGAACGTTTGTTAGAACTTGACCAAATGTTACGGTACCATTTACAACTTGGGCAGTACATGAAGCAGTAAATTTACACTGATTATCATTTACCGAAGTACTTGTTACTGTACCTGCTCCATTTTTACATACGTAATTTCTTCCATCACATGTACATGAAGGCTGACCTGGATTTACCGGGCACAGCTTACTGTTAAGTGATCTACCTATTTCTCTACCTTGAGCATCTTTTTTTACAAGTGTTGTACCGATACACTGTGTTGTCGTAGGACACTGAGGAGATTTAAGAACTTGACTAACCACTGAACCATTAGGGTTTGTACACGTACGAGTTGTACCTGAACATGTACATGTTTGAGTACTATCACCTTGAATAGTACATTGCGTTGTTGCTGATGCACCATCAGTATCTGTTACTAAAGTTCTAACACTTAAAGTCTGTCCACTTGATATGACTTTAGAATATGGGTTTGAAAGCAGTGGACCGTTTGTACTTCCATCAGCCTGATTTACCTCTTTAAGTGATACAGTTCCAAGCGCATTTTCGACAATATTATAAATAGACACATTTGACTGACCTGGCACCTGTGTTATTTCACATGAAGCCCTAAACGCACATTGCGTTGCATTTGCAATACTACTTACTGTATAACCCGAGCTATTTGAACATACATACGTTCTTCCTGAGCATGCACATTGCGTAGTTGTATTTACGTCAGCAGAACATATTGGTGAATTTGACTGCACAGTTGGAGCCCGTCCATCAGAGTATGAACATGAGTAATCTTTATTTGCATTACATGCACATTCTGAACTTACACCAACAGTCGGCTCACGAGTATACGCACAAGTTGTCGTTGTTGATGCATTATCACCTCTATCAGTTACTACAACCCTTTGTACAATTGTTTGTCCAAGCAAGATTGGAACTGAACGTGGATTAGTTAAAATAGCATTTGTATTATAATCCTTATACAGAATAGATCCGATGGCATTTGATGTTGAGTTTGTAAATATAACATTATCTCCACTTAGCTTTGCAGAACAGCTTGCAGTAAGCGCACATGAAGCATCGTTTTTAATACGATTTGTTTCTGTATTTGTTCGTGTATTCGTAAAGACCATATCTCGCCCTGAACAGGCTGAAACAATATCCCCGCTATTAGGTCTTAAGGCCGAACAAATAGTTGTTGTACTTGTATTGTCAAAACTATCTGTAATTCTTGTTTTTTTAATAACAGTTTGACCCGGGATAATACTGAAAGTTTTTGCGGCAGCACCATCGTTTTGACTTGTTGTTAAGTCAGTATATGTAATTGTTCCAATTCCATTTGTTGGAGTTTGTGTAAATGTTACATTATCTGTACTTGCAGTAACTGAAGAAACTGAACATGATGCTTGTATTGCACAGGCTGGAGAGTTCGGAGTATTAGTAAATGCCAAACCTGCTTTTGTACATACCTGAGTTCTTCCTGAACATGTACATTTTTCTGGAATCAATGAGCAGTTATTTTTAAGTTGCAATGAATAATCCCAATGCCCTCCTTGGCGAGTTTGCCAGCCACTATCTTGATTCCACCCGAGATATTGTGTTGTTGCTGCAGTTACAACAGGTGCTGCAATAGTTGCAGGTGCTGACATTTGTGCTTCTCTAATTACTGGATCAAATCCAGTATGGTCTCCGCCTCCACCATGGTTATACCACCCTTGCAGTGCACGACCATCGTAATTACCAAAGTATATTGTTCCATTTACAGTTGTACTATCATTGTAACAAGCATGAGCAACAAATCTATACCAGAAACTTACAGGTTGCCCGCATTGAAATGTGTAGTTTGGTAAAAAACCTTGCGTAAATAGCTGAGTGTTTCTATCATTCCATGTTCCTATTGGCATA
>JAZKFG010000008.1:0-7009 GCA_040386515.1 Patescibacteria group bacterium | reverse complement strand
CATAGTGGTACCTGATCCGTTGTTACCAGCGGGTGATGGCCAAAAAGATGAATATGGAGATATTCCAGTTGGCTGATACCCATATGTTGTCCAGCCAGTAGCATAACTCGCATTTGCTGCTGCAGTTGCTGCCTGAACCTGCTCTTCCGTTTGTCCTTCAGAGTTAGTTTGTCCAAAAACAATATTATTTTTCAATACAAAACCTGACGCAATGACAAGCACAAGAAGTGTTGTTATTACAGCGCTCTTTTTTCTCTTTGCTATAATTAACACAATAATAAGAAGCAATACTAGGAACCCTATTATATAAAGATATGAATGTTTTATAGGAAATGATGGCAAGCTTGTGTATGCTACATTTTTAGTACCCTCAAATGCAATATGCCCTGTTTCTGATACAACTTTTATGTGTATATTTTCTATATAGGTTTTAAAGAATTTCTTTTTCGGAATTGAAGTTGTAAAGCTCGCCTCGCTAAAATTAACATTTTGAGTCAAGCTTTCTACAAGTTTTCCATCTTTATCTAAATAATCTGTTGTAACTGCATACGTTTTTTGTCTTGAGGCTGTTGAGGTACTAGCATCAGGTTCTCGAATTAAATCAACAGGCACTCCAAAAATCTCGTAATTAAATACATCAAGATCATCTTGCTTGATAACGTACACGCTTCCCACAGTTACAGCATCTCCATTAACAATATATTGAACATCGACACTATTTTTTATATGCTCATTTTCAAAAGACAATTTTCCAGCATAGATACCTGGCTGGTAATCCATAGTCGGTAAAGGGATCACTGCATATGTATCACCTTTTTTTATTGTTACAGGGTCAAGCTTAACTTCTTTTTGAAATGAATCACTTCGAAGTTTTGTAAATGTAATGATTGGATTTAATATCGTTTCTTGATTTGAGTTAAATGTTACCTCCACAGAAGTTGTAGTAGAAAGATTTTGAGTCGGAAAATCTTTTACATATTCCGGATTGTAAATACTTGGACCAGCTGTTAGTGCAAATCTATATCCATTACTTTGCAATAAGTTAATATGTCTTATATTTGTAAATGGAGTATCATTTGGAGTAATTTTAAATTCCTTAGTCACAAAATACATTTCAGCATCAGGATTGTTTTCCTCATAATACTTAAGGTACACAACGAATGTTGTGGTTGCACTATCAATGACTGTATTTGGTATTTCAATTGGAAGTGATGGTAATGATTCAATATTCTTTAAATCTTTCTTTTCTGTCTTAATGAGGGTAAAAAAAGTTGAATCATCTCTTTTAGTTGCCTTAGCAACACCGTATTCGATATTGGTTAATTTTCCAACTGGTCGCATACTATCTTTAAAAACCAGCGTTGCTTGTGTTCCTGCATCATACGATGGCGCATCGCCAATCGATATTGTATCAGGAAAATTAAGCGCGGCTGAACTTATAGCTGGTAAAATACTTATAAGTGCTAAAAATAGCATGTGAAAAACTTTTTTCATATGCAAGAATTATACCACGTTTAAAAGGCTACGCATAAAATATTTTATGCGTAGCCTTTATTAAACTATCTAGTATTTATCTTTGAATTACTTCAGGAATTATTGAACATACAGCCGAGGATGTCATTGTTTTTGCATCTCCATCAACTGAGGCATCTTTTTCACATGTTAGCAATGCTTGCTGGTTTCGATCATCATTTGAAGTTGCCTTATTGAACATTATGAATGGTCCAGCAGTTGCCTTAGCACCTAGATTTTGAGCCGCTCCATTAATCTTTAATGAGCATCGGTCAAAGTTAAGAGTACTCCATACATAGTTGCATGTGTCTCCTTTTCGAACTACTGCTGGTACAACGTTAAATTGAAGTATAATCGGTTCTGCAGTTGTACATACTTGAGTATCCGCAGTATTTGTATTTGTATTAATGATCTCCGTTACATCGATAATAGTACTTGAATCAGTATTCGTGTTCGTATTGGTATTACTATTCGTATTGGTATTTGTACTATCACCAGGTCTTGTAGCCACACATATTGTGTCAGAAGTACTTCCATCACTGTCAGTAAGCAATACATTTCTTACTATACTTCCTCCTGCTGCCAATGGAAGCACAGATGGAAACGCCCTACCTGTACTTTTCTCTTTTGCAGTCACATTACCTAATTTATTATCATATGTATAGTAGAATGTTGCAGTATCCTTATCATCACTGATTTCCACATTACATGTAGCTTTAAAGGCACATAGTGTATCTCGAGGATTACTATTGATTAATTTGTTTTCTGAATCTCTACATATCATTGATCTTCCTTCACATCCACATTTTGGCTCTACTGAATCTACTTTTTTAGTAGAACATAGAGTAATTGCAGTTGATCCGTCAAATGTATCAGTAATCAATGTTCGCTTTGTTACAGTTTGCTTAAATACAATTGGTTCTGATGCAGGGTTGTTTGTAGGGTTTCCTGTTGCCATATCTTCATACGTCACACCCTTAAGTGCATTTGTAAGAACTTGAGTAAACACAGCATTGTTTCCAACTACTTGACCAGAACATGTAGCAGTGAATTTACACTGAGCTGCACCGACAGTTCGCTTTGACTCTGTATTTCTTGCACCATCTCGACATACAAGGTCTCGCCCTTCACATCCACATTCACTTCCACATTGTGGACTATTTAATATTCGTCCAACTTCTCGTCCATCTGAGTTTTTCTGAATTAATGTTGTGCCTGAACATTGACTACTCTTAGAACACTGCGGAGAGTTTCTTGTTTGACTTGTAATAGTTCCGTCTCGCGCTTTACACACCTGAGATGTTCCTGAACATGAACAAATTGCCTCTGTACCATCTGTTATATTACATTGTGCAGTAGCTGTTGATCCGTCAGATGTATCGGTTACTAATGTTTTTTGTGCCAAAGATTCACCTACGTTAATAGTGTATGCTGTACTTTTATTTATCAATATGCCTGTTTTACTTCCATCAAGCTGACTCAACTTTTCATATGTCACAGTTCCAAGAGCATTACTTACAATATGGTTTACTGACACTGTTCGAGTTCCTGGAACCTGTGTCATTTCACATGATGCAGTAAATTTACACTGATCTGCATTATTTACAGTACTTACGGTTTGTCCATTTGCTTTACATACATAATCTCTTCCTGAACATGCACATACTGATGCAACATTACATATTTGAGCATTTGGAGTAACTGTAGGAGCTCTTCCATCAGAATACGAACATGTTTGGCTCTTATCTGCATTACATGTACAAGATGTGGTAACTGTAGGAGCGACTGGTTTTGTGTAGAAACATGTTGCTTCAGAAGTTTTACCGTCATGACTATCTGTTACCAAAACCTTTTTCACTGCAGTTGTACCTTGCGCAACATGCACACTTATAGTATTGCTATTCATTGCTTGGTTAAGATATACATCTTTGTATGAAGCAACACCTACTGCATTCTTCGGAACAACAGTAAAGAGTGTATTACCACTTGCTTCCTGAGTTGCAGTACATGTAGCAGAAAGTCTACATGTGGGATCATTTACAACACGATCAACTTCAACATTTACTGCATTTTTACTTACAAGATCTCGACCTTCACAAGCTACGCTATTTGGTCCTGGGTTTGGTCGTGATGCACTACATTCAGTTTTCGTACTTGTATTATCAAAAGCATCTGTGATTTCAGTTATTCTAGTAATTGTCTGTCCAGGTTTAATTGGAATAGTTATCGGGTTTTGTGTACTATCAACAGTTCCTGCAGATACATCAGCTGAACTACTGTACCCTTTAAATGAAACCGCACCTGCAGCATTTGTCACAGTTTGAGTAAATGTTACTTCATTAGATGAAGGAGTGACTTCAGAAACACTACATACTGCAGCAATTTTACATGAATCTGAGTTTGGAGTCTTACTAAACGGCAGTCCTGCCTTTGTACATACTTGTGTTCTTCCTTCACATGTACATTTTTCAGGGATAAGCGAACAGTTATTTTTAAGCTGAAGTGCATAATCCCAATGACCACCCAATCTTACCTGGTAACCACTTTTCTGATTCCATGCAAGATACTGATATGTTGTTGCAATAATATGAGGAGCTACAATCGAAGGCGCAGCCGTAAGCGTACCAACACCGAATTCAGGCTGAAATCCTGTATGCTGCTTATTTCCAACATGATTATACGCTTCATACACACCTCGACCATCATAAGGACCAAAATAAATATTTACGTTTACCCCAGTGTTATCGTTGTTACATGCATTCGCTCTAAACTTATAGTTAACAGTATAGGGCTTTCCACATTGAAATGTATAATTCGGAACATATCCCTGTGTGAAAAGCTGAGTGTTTCTATCATTCCATGTACCTACAGGCATATTCGTGCCTCCTCCATTTTTCCCTACAGGTGATGGCCAGAAAGTAGAATATGGTGCAATTCCATTTGGCTGATATCCATATGTTTGATATGAAGAATCGAGTAATGCATTAGCTGCAGCTGTTGCAGCTTGTATTTCTTCTTCTGTTTGTCCTGTTGTTGGAGCAGCCTGACTGAATACTGTATTTCTAAGCAAAATTCCTGATGCAAGGATGGTAATGAGAATGAGCACTACTACAAGCGCTTTTTTTCTTTTTCTCAGAATAAATATTATGAGTGCCAAAATAAGAATTATCGCTAAGACATTTTGTGCATTGAGAGCAACTCGCGCGGAATTAGTATATCCAACATTTTTAGTTGCAGAAAATACTTGTTTACCTGACTTTGAAGTAACTACTACTTCTATATTTTCTACATGGTTTTTGAAAATAAGACTACTTGGAATTTTTCGGGTAAATGTCGCGTAATTAAAGTCAACATCTTCAGTAATGCTATCTATAACTTTACCCTTTCTATCTAAAAATCTAGTCAGCACAGAATATGTAGTATTAGAAGGAGTCACTGTAGAACCTTCTGGAATACGAGTAAGATCTACTGGTACACCGAAAATATCAAAATTAAATAGTCTATTTGGTTTTTCGCCAACAATTGATATGTTTCCAACTGTAACCGCATCACCTCCTACGATATATTGGAATTCTACAATACTTTTAATTTGATCTCCCTCGAATGATAATTTACCAGCGTATATACCAGGCTCGTAATTAAGTGTTGGTAACGGAATAACAGCATATGTATTACCTTTCTTTATAGCGATTGGTGCAGCCTTTATCTCTTGATTAAATGCATCACTTCGTAATCGTGTGAGCGTAATGACAGGATTGAGTGTCAGTGTCTGGTTTGATTCAAATGTAACTTCAATAGATGTTGAAGTTGATAGAGTCTCTTCTGGGTAATCCTTGATGTACTCCGGACTGTATATTGTAGGTCCTGAAGTTAATGTATATCTGTTGCCATTACTTTGAAAGAGGTTTATGTTTTTTACAATTGTTGAAGGTGTAGCGCTGTCCCCTTTGATTTTGAATTTATTTGTAAAAAAATAGTTTTCAGCGTCAGGATTATTTTGCTCGAAATATTTTATATACCCAACATATGTTGTTCCAGCAGGATCAGCAAAAATATTTGGTATTGTTATCGGAAGCTCAAGCAATTCATTCAATCCTTTTAAGTCTTTTTTCTCAGCACTCAAGGGATTATAGAATGTTGATCCCTCTCTCTCAACTGTTCGTGCTACACCATATTCAATATTTGAATACTTTCCAACAGGTTTCAAACTATTTGTAAATTTGATTGTGGCAATATCGCCCGCAGAGTAAACTTCTGTATTTCCAACAGTTATTGTATCTGGCAAATATACAGCCGCGGAACTTAGAGTAGGAAAGAAAATGACTACATTAATAATTGATAAAATAAATACCTGAAAAAGTTTTTTCATATATTCATAATGATATCATGTTTACAGAAATAACTGCAAAAATTGTTCTTCATCAATTATCAACACATGCAGTTTTTTTGCTTCGTCCAGTTTACTTCCAGCTTTTTCTCCAGCTAAAACAAAATCCGTCTTACTTGACACAGAGCTTGACACCGAGCCTCCAGCTGCACGAATCATTTCTCCTGCCTTTTCACGCGACAATGTTGGCAACGTACCAGTTAAAACAAATACTTTTTCAGCAAGCTTTTGATGTCCTTTAGGAGCAGCTTCTTTGGCAATGTCCAATACATCAAGAAGATTATGCAATTTTTTTAAATTGTCCTTATCTTTAAACCACTGATACACATGCTCAGATACTGTACTGCCAATACCATCCACCTGTTCTAATTCTTCTTTAGTGATATGGATAAGCTTTTGTACGTCACCTTTGCATAATTTTGCCATATCTCGCGCTGTTTCTTCGCCTACTTGAGGTATTGAAAGTGCAAATATAAGTCTATAGAGCTGTACATGCTTAGATTTTTCTATAGCTTGAACTATATTTTCAGCTGATTTTTCTCCCATTCGCGGAAGAATCTCAATATCGCCTTTTTCAAGGGTAAAAATATCAGCATATTCTTGTATTAATCCGTGCTCAAGAAATAAATCTATTTGTTTTGGTCCTAAACCATCAATATTAAAACATTTTTTAGAAACAAAATGATACAGCTTTTGCTTTCTAAGTTCGTCAGAATCTTTGACAACACATCTATACGCTGCCTGACCAGGAATACGTTCAATTGAACCGTCTCCTCCACATCCATCTACTTTCTTAGGGAAAACGTATTTCTTTTCTTTTCCAGTTCGAAGTTCGACAAGAACTTTAACAATATCAGGAATAACATCACCTGCCTTTTGAATAATTACAGTATCACCAATGCGAATATCGAGCCGATGAATCTCATCTTCGTTGTGCAGTGTGGCACGACTTACTGTTGTACCTAGAACTGAAACAGGCTTAAGAATTGCTACCGGTGTAATCACCCCAGTTCTTCCTACCTGAAGATGTATATCTTCAACAGTTGTGGTTACTTGTTCGGTTGGAAATTTATATGCAATTCCAAAACGCGGAGCTTTTCCTGTGTATCC
>JAZKFG010000007.1:0-3999 GCA_040386515.1 Patescibacteria group bacterium | reverse complement strand
AAGCTTTTTTCTTATATTCTCTTTGGAGCCGCTTCCCAGATTCGAACTGGGGACCTACTGTTTACAAAACAGTTGCTCTACCAACTGAGCTAAAACGGCGAATGCTGAGTCTAACAGCGGATATAGTTTCTAGCTTCCTAAAAACTATTTTCCCAGTATACACTATTTACTTTCCGATTTCAAATCGTGAAAACTTAAGTACTTCAATTCGTTCACCAAACTTCTGCATAGCAGCATCTAGTACTCCTTGAATAGTAAGATCACCATTTTTGATGAACGGTTGTGTAAGGAGTGACAATGACGCAACATCAACTTCTTCTCCTCCATTGTTTGCCACTGCTGTAGCCTTGATCTCATCAGTCACTTCTGATTCTTTGATAACAACAGGCGCAAAGGCCACAACTTGCATTGCAATATCCTTAGCCATAGTTTTAAATTCTATGTTGTTTGATACGAAGTCTGTCTCACATGCCAATTCAATCATTGAACCTGTAAGTCCGTTTGAGTGAATGTATGCTTCAACAATACCTGCGCCAAATTCTCTATCTCCTTTCTTTGCAGCCTGCTCAGCACTTTTATCCTTTAGGATTTCAAGAGCTTTAGCCTCATCTCCTTCGGCTTCCTCTAAAGCTTTTTTACAAGCCATAACAGAAATACCTGTTTTATCTCGTAATGCTTTGATTTGTTCTGATGTGATCATATGGTGCAATTTTATACGTTATCTTGGTAAATGTAAACTATGCAAATAGTTTATGTAGGATGTATTCAACTGAAGATCGTGATGAGTCGTTTGCAAGGATAGGATATGTAATGTTTGAAATTTTACAATCTGTGTTTGCAATAGCAACAACAGGAATTCCCATAGCAATAGCTTCATTAACTGCGATAAATTCTTTCTTAGGATCTAACACAACAAGCGCAGCTGGCATACTCTGCAAATCTTTAACTCCGATAAATAGTTTTTCAAGTCGTCCTACTTCTTTATCCATAAGTGACTGTTCTTTTTTAGTGTACTTTTTAAGTTCACCTTTTGCTTTCATATCTGTAAGCTCAACCATTCTGTTGATTCGCTTTCGGATGATTTCAAAGTTTGTCAAAAGTCCTCCAACCCATCGTCCTGAAATATACATTTTTCCTAGTCTTTCAGCATATGTTTTTGAAAGGTCCATGATTTCATTTTTACTTGCAGCAAAAAGAATAGTTTTATTGTTTGCAATAAGATCCTGTAGGAATTCTCGTGCACTATCAATCTGTGCTGAAGTTACCTGAATATCAATAATATCCACGTTAGCCTTTGTACCGTAAATATGCTTTTTTACTGAAGGATTTCGTGAAGATCGGAGTGTTCCGTAGTGAACTCCTGCCTCAAACATTCCCTGGGCGTCTACTGTTTTTTGTTGTGTCATATAACGTATATGTATATCAAATTTATGAGATAAAATCAAGCGTTTGCGGGGTTTTGCCACCTTAGCATTTACAGGGTGATAAATAATTGATTTTGCTTCGTAAATATGGTATAATACACGTGTTCAGGCAATGTGTTCTGGATTACGAGCTGGTGCTCGTACACCTTAAAAAATATGCTTAAAGCCTTCTTTTTTGCTCTGACGGTTATTGGTACAGTCTGCTGGTTTGCGTTGATTAATATCAACCGAATAAAAAGATCACCTATCGTTAACCATGAGATAAATATTCCTGTGGAGCGAGCTTTCATGCACGATGCCGGGAAATATACGATTATCATAAAGAATAAGGAAAATGGTACTCTTAAAGCCATTAAACTGGCCGCTAACGAAAATTACAGCGAAATCGTTCCAGAGTTGGGAGCAAAGGTCTACATGCCTGGATGGATTACAGTCTTCACGGATGCGTTGCCATCTGAGCCACCCTACTTCACAGTCGGCTGGACAACACAAGGTGAAGCCAAAGTGATAACCAAACACAATCTTCACCTCCATACTGCCAAGGAGATAAACGGCGCTGACTGGACCAGTGAGGATAAATTCCGGCAGCCACACGTTTCAATTCCGGTCGAGTAACCTCGATTTCTTGCTACACTAACCCGTAGCAAAACCCACCCCTCGTTTTTAAACGAGTGCGGTGGTGTTTTTTATTTATCCTCTTCAGAGGCAGGTAATACGAGAGAATCCTGCGGCGGCGGAACCGCATCAATAATTTCATCCTCACTTATAGTGGATGTTGCTTCAACACTTACTGGTGAAACAGCTTGGGATTGTGTCGTATTAACAATCCCCTGTCCTCCAAGAACCCTTTCAAGCTGTTCAGCTGTAACACACACGGTATTACCATCTTGTTTTTTCATACACATACGATTCGTTTCCATATCTTTTGTTTTCACAACTTCAGCAAATCCTTCTATCTTCCCTGCCAGCTCTTTTACAGCATTTACAAGCGCAGCAAGAATAGGTCGATCAGCCAGAGTAAGAAATCCTTGTGTGTCAGTAGCTACAGCCTCTGGAATTGCTGACTGAACGTTTTGCGCAGAGAATCCTGCATATGTGCTTGAAGCCTCATAACCTGTCTCTGGTTTCCATTTAAAAAGAATTGGATTTAGCAATTTGATTTGCTCGAGACCTTTTTCAAACATGCCTTGAATATCTTTAAGACGCTCATCAGATGAGACAGTCACATTACCCAGCGTATCAACTACTAGGTTTGCACCATTACCTACCAATGTAGAAAATCGTACAGTTCCTGAAGCAGTTAGGAATGCAGTAGGAGTAGTAGTTCCAATTCCTATTTTTCCTGATGTTCCATCCACAAAAAAGGAAGTTAGATTTGCTGAACCTGCTCCAAAATTTCCTCGCACATCAAGCTTGTATAGGGGCGACTGTGTTCCAATTCCAACATTGCCAGTTTCAAAAAATATATTTGACGGAGTAGTTGTAGACGTTATCCACTGACTTGCACTAAATACATTTGTAGACATCATGTGTTCAAATGAAGCCGATGGTCGAGTAAGTGTCCCTGTCCCTGTTGTTACAACTCTAAGGGAAATTCTGTCTCCTGCTGATACTATCAAAGAATTATTTGTCGCTGAAGCAGCTGTTTGATTTGCTCCAAGAACAACAGTAAATCCTGAAGCTGCTCCATTTTTAAATACTTCAAATGTAGTTGGGCCGTTAAGTGAGTTCGCATCTGCTTGTACATAGAAGTTTCGCAATATTCCATTTCGAGTAACAACATTACTTAAAATATCAGATGTTGCAATCGTTCCTCCTAATGTTGGCATAAATCGAGTAAGAGCATTTGCAATTGCACCGTCTTCTCCATATTGAAATACTGTCCCCACATATTCAACAATATTTGTTGGCGAATTTGCACCAATACAACTTCCCATGAATGCAATACAGTCACCATATACGTCGAGTGCATGAACAGGCTCGGTCGACCCAATACCAACTTGTCCAGAAGTGTTTATAGATAATCGGCTTGCTGCATTTTTATAATCATATATATTGAATTTTGACTCTCCGATTGAAGAAGATGTACCTGTCACCCAGATTCCCCAAGAAGCACCTGATGATGTGTTGTCTATTCTGAATGCAGTATTATTCGAATCAGAGGATGCAAGGTGCAAGAGTGTTGATGGAGTGGTTGTACCAATACCAATTTTTCTTGTTGTTCCATCGATAGTAAGTGCAACCGTACTTGATGCTGAAAATTGAATTGGGCTTGTTCCTGTTGTGTTAAGAATCATAGCATTAGTCATTCCGCCAGAGATTTGTCTGGCAAAAGCATTACCTGCAATATTACCGGTAAAACCAAACTGCGATGAAACCAATCCTCCGTCCTGTGTAAATTCCATCCATGGATTATTTTCCTCACTCTTATTTCCTGTATCTGCACTCAATATAAATATTGCATCACCGTTTTCTTCAGAACTCACGTGTAGTTTTGCATTCGTAGTCGTTGTCCCAATTCCAACACTACCATTTGATAATACTTTCAAGCCTGCAGTCCCACCTCCAGTAAACA
>JAZKFG010000006.1:17991-19244 GCA_040386515.1 Patescibacteria group bacterium | reverse complement strand
CACTTAACTTTGACGATACTCCATATCAGGCACTTCAAAAAGTAATGAAAGATACAGATGAGCATAAACTTCGACAAGTTGCAGCATCATTTTTAATAATAGGAGATACGGTATACACACCTATTGGAAGACTGTCAGAAGGACAAAAAGGACTTGTTGCATTTGCACAGCTCGTATTGATGGAACCTGGGCTTTTAATACTCGATGAGCCGACTAACCATATTAACTTTCGTCATTTGCCCGTTATAGCAGAAGCTTTAAAGAAATTCGAGGGGCCAATGGTAGTGGTAAGTCATATGCACGAATTCGTTGAAAAAATAGGGGATTTGCAAACTTTGGACCTTGGGAAGTAGTTTTCCTAGGGGATTATTTGACATATAGTTTTATGTATAGTAGGATGTAAATGTTCGTAACCTCCACGTGGAGACTACCTGCGAACATCTCTCAGTTCCTACTAAGCTAACTCATGAAACAAACCAAAACAATCGTGGCAGCTCTTTTGAGCTTCCTCTTCCTCGCATTCACCGCCTCGGCTGCGAATGCAGAAAACCTCATCGGAGACCCCAGCTTTGAGCTGAACAACACTCCGACGCTTCAAACGGTCTACGCGGCAGATACCTTTCTTTCCCCGTGGCATGTGCTTAACAATGTTGATCTTGCAGATGAGGATAATATCTGGACCAAGGGTCCAGCTTTTGACGGGAAGCAATACATCGATCTGGACGGGAACAAGCCTGGTGCAATTTACCAAGGAGTTGCCACGACGCCGGGCATGACTTATACGGTTACAGTTGCTTATGCGAATAACTACTTTAACCAGCCCAGTGCCAGCGCCCAAGTCTCGATCTATGACGACAATCACAACATTTACGACGAAATTCTGTTCCACAATTCGTCTGTGAATGGGAATCTCGACTGGACGCAGTTCACTACGCAGTTCACCGCGCAGGAAACAACCACGTATCTGAAGTTTACCTCTTTGAGTGGCACTAATTCCGCCGGAGGTATCCTCATTGACAACGTGAGTGTTCACGCTCCCGAACCGAGTGGAGTTGTGTTCATGCTCATCCCAGCGGCCGGAGCGATTTTACGTCGCCGTCGGCCCCGCATCTGCCACTAATTTTTAAGTTACGTTCACCACCACACGCAACTTAAAAGAAAGTCGGCATGCATCAATTAACACCCCAACCCAACCCTCCCAGTCTTTAGTCCACACCATGTGCACTCAAAGACTGCGGAGGTTGTTTTATTTT
>JAZKFG010000006.1:0-17981 GCA_040386515.1 Patescibacteria group bacterium | reverse complement strand
GCCTTAAGTCACTTCACATTCATGGGTTTAAATCATTTGCCAAAAAGGCCGACCTTACATTCAACACGGCTATCACTGGAGTTGTTGGTCCAAACGGTTCTGGTAAATCGAACGTAGTAGAAGCATTTCGATTCGTGCTCGGTGAACAATCTCTTAAAAGTATGCGAGGGAAAAAAGGTGAAGATATGATTTTTAATGGCGGAAAAGACATTGGCCGATCAAACAGAGCTGGTGTTAAAGTAGTTTTTGATAATGGATTGTATGATATTAACGGACAGTATAAGCGACTTTTTGATAGTTATAGTTTTGATGAAGTAGTCATAGAGCGAGCTGTTAACCGTGATGGTTCTAACGAATATTCAATAAATGGATCTGCTTGCCGATTGAAAGATATTACAGAGCTCTTGTCTGAAGCAAATATTGGAGGATCAGGGCATCATATTATTTCCCAAGGTGAGGCAGATAGACTTTTATCATCATCAAATAAGGAGCGAAAAGAAATGATTGAGGATGCGCTTGGCCTTAAAATCCATCAATATAAAAAAGAGGAAAGTGAAAAGCGCTTAGCGAAAACAAAAGAACATATGCGCGAGGTTGAGTCTCTTCGACGTGAGCTGGCACCGCATTTACGATTCCTAAAAAAACAAGTTGAGAAAATAGAAAAAGCTAAAGAAGTTCGAACACAGCTAGTTGAGTTATATAAGGAATATTTTGCATATGAAAAAGTATTGCTTGCGCAGGAAGAATCACATATTAAAAATATACGTATTCAGCCTGCTGCCGAGTTTGCAGAGCTTGAGCAAAAGCTTAAAGAGATTCAAAACACATTGTCTGTTACCGACACAACATCAATACTCACTGATGAACTCTTTCGCCTTGAGCAAGAGTTGAAAAATGCCCGACATACAAAGGATGGATACTCACGAGAAATTGGACGATACGAGGGAGAGATTTCATACATTGAGCGAAGTATTGAAAAGAAGAAAGAGAAAAAAGATGTTGTGAAAGAAGAGATTGATATTCCTGTATCACGAAAAGGAATTCTTGATCTTATTCATAAGATAAAAACAACGCTCCATGATATTCGAACAGGTACATACAGTACGCCGGAGGAAGTAAAACAAGCATCTGCTGACCTTATAACGCTTTGTGAGAGCTATGTTGAAAGCGTTAAAGATGCAAGTCAGACAGTGGAAAATGATATATACGACACTAAGGAAGAGGAAACGGAGCTTGTGCGTATTCAGGCATTAATTGCCCATGCAGAAAAAGAAAGTGTACAGGCAGAGCAGAATGAACAAACTATTTTAAATCAATACGAAGCAGCCAAGAAAAGAATTGAACAGGAAAAAGAAAAAAATGTTGAATCAGAAAAAGAGCTTTTGAAAGTTATTTCTCGTCAGCATGAAGTTCGAGCTGAGCTTGATAAAATCGATGTGCGAAATAGCATGTATATAACGCAAAAAGAAAGTTATGAAAGAGAAATGATGGAATCTGCAGCACTTGTTGGATTAGCAGCGCTTCACTTTGACAATGTCAATGTTGAAGTCAATATTGACCCTGCTCTTGACAAAGATGCTCAACGATCAAGACTTCATACCCTTGAAAAGTTTAAAATACGATTAGAAGAATTAGGCGGAGCAGGTGATGATACGGTGCACAGAGAATATACAGAAACAGAAGAGCGAGATTTATTCTTGGCAAATGAATTACAAGATCTTGAAACATCTCTCGTTGATCTTGAAAAGTTAATTGTTGATATTACGCAAACTGTAGCTGATATGTTTAAGACAGGTATCGATAAGATTAACAGTCAGTTCTCTACATTTTTCAAACAAATGTTTGGAGGTGGTGAAGCACGTTTGGTTATAACACAGGAGCGAAAGAGAAAGAGAAAACTTACTGATATAGAAGACGACGAGGATATGGAAGAATCATCAGAAGAAGGGGAAATGGAAGTAGGTATTGATGTGTTCATATCATTGCCGCATAAAAAGTTGAAAGGTCTTGCCATGCTTTCAGGAGGAGAGAGAGCACTTACATCTATTGCGCTGCTCTTTGCTATGAGTCAGGTAAATCCGCCACCATTTATCATACTCGACGAAACAGATGCTGCACTTGATGAGGCAAACTCACGACGATATGGAGATATGATTGAATTATTGAGTAATCATTCAGAGCTTATCCTTGTGACACATAACCGTGAGACCATGTCTCGAGCTGGAGTATTGTATGGAGTAACTATGGGAACAGGTGGGTATTCACAGCTATTATCTATTGGGTTTGAGGAGGCGAGTGTAAATGCCAAATAAGAAATTTTAGAAAAATAAAAACCAACAGTCCATCACTAATGTTGGTTTTTATTTTTCTAAAATTTTCAAAGCGAATGCTAGATATTTTTCGTATATTTTTTCAATATTAGAGGCAAGGCTATATCGATAGAACCTCAAAATCCACACTCTTACTTTCCAAATCAATTCCTCGTAGACGAACGTGTACAGTATCACCAAGCGTAATTACTTTCTTACTATTTTGTCCAAATACTTTGTATGTCTTTTTATCTACTTCAAAAAAATCTTGTCCAAGGTCTTTAAGTCTAACCAATCCTTCAGCCAAAGATTCTTTTTCCTGTAGGAAAATTCCAAAGTCAGCAATTCCAGACACAACCACATCGAATTCCTGTCCAATCTTTGTAGAAAGATATTCAACTTGTTTGTATCGAACACTGGCTCGTTCAGCTTCAGCTGCTTTGATTTCCTGCGCAGATGAAACAGTACAAATATCTTCAAGCGAATCAATCATTGCCTGTGAAAGTGGCTGTTTAGTTAATACGCTCTGCATGATTCTGTGCACGACAAGGTCTGGATATCGTCGAATAGGAGAGGTGAAGTGCGTATAGTATTCAAAGGCCAATCCGAAGTGTCCGATATTGATCGTCTTGTATGCCGCTTTAGCCATAGAACGAAGCGTGGCGGTCTTTATAGTCGTTTCTGCAGGGTGTCCAGTAGCCTTATCGAGAAGCTTTTGAATATCCTTGGCATGGGGCTTTTTTCCGGGATGGAAATCAAGTCCAAGCGCATTTACGAAAATCTCAAGATCAGCGATCTTTTCAGGATCGGGAAGATCATGGACTCGGTATACGCCGAGCAGCTTTTTAGTTCCGTAGACGTTGTTGAAGAACATGAATTCAGCCACCTCGCGGTTAGCCAAAAGCATAAACTCCTCGACAAGGTGATTGGTGAATATTCTGTCCTTCTTGTACACCTTGATCGGAAAGCCTTTTTCGTCGAGCACGAACTTTATCTCGTCGCTCTCGAAGTCTATAGCGCCAGATCTTTTTCTCTGCGCCTGCAATTCCTTGGCAAATGTCTGAAGTGAGAACAAAGCAGGGTATGCGGCCTGATCATTTTTGTCGAGCACCTCCTGCGCTTCTTCGTATGAAAATCTCTTGTTTGAGTGAATGATTGACTTGCCGAACCATTTTGAGACTATCGCATGCGTTGCATCGAATTCGAAAATGGCAGAAAAGGCGAATCTGTCCTGATTCGGATTCAAACTGCACATGCCGTTTGAGAGAACCTCGGGAAGCATGGGAATAGTCCGATCAACCAGATACACTGAAAAGGCTCTCTTTCTAGCTTCCGTATCGAGAATAGTTCCAGGCCGTACAAAATGAGATACATCTGCAATATGAATTCCGATTTCTGCATTTCCATTTGGAAGCACTCGGAAAGAGAGTGCATCGTCAAAGTCTTTGGCATCAACAGGGTCAATTGTACATGTCCATACGTCACGCATATCTTTACGTGCTGCAATTTCTTCTTCTGTTATTTTTCCATGCTGCTCAACAGAACGAGCTGCGTCTGCCTCAACTTCAGGAGTATGCTCAATAGCAAAACCAGCAGCCGCAACAATTGAGCGCATTTCAGCCTGATGTTCGCCTTGCATACCAAAAATCTCAGTCACTTTTGCATAAAATTCTCGAGCAACATCTGTATTAATATATCCTTCAGGAGTTGTGATTTTCTTTATCGTAACTTTAGGTTTTTTTGACCATTGAATATCTACAAGAACTTTCTGTCCTTTTTTAACAGGAAAGGCAGCGTCGTGCATTAAAACAAAAGAACATGACAGCTTTTGATTATCTGGCTTTGCAGTTATTTTATCAGGTGCAACATCAGTAATGATTGCAACATATGATGAATTTGCTCGCTTTTCCACGCTTAGGATTTTTCCTTCTACTTCTCCCCATTTATTTGGTCTTGGAAATGTATCAATTACCACAGTATCCCCAGGAAGAGCATCACCAATAAATTGCATTGGTATAACAATTGAATCTTCTTTTTTGCTTGGAGCTAGAATAGATGTTGGGTCAGTTTGGAGTGGGCGAACGTATCCTTTTCCTTTATTGTTGAGCGCGAGCACTCCAGTTATATTCGGCATTGTGTATTAGAGTAATTTTTTAAGATATTCAATAAGGCTTGCTAATTCAACTGATTCTTGTGAGAGATTTCTCATATTTCGAACCATGACAGAGTTTTGTAAAGCTTCTTTATGTCCAACAAGAAGAAGATAGGGAACATTTAGACGTTCAGCGTGCGCAAGCTGTGCTGAAATCTTTTCTTTTGATATTGCCTGATGCATTGGAATCTTGGCACATCGCATCATATCCATAACTTTAAGAGTTTTGAATCGAGCTTCAGGTCCAAGCTGAGCATAGAAAAACTTAATATCAGTTTCTTCGATGATTTTAATAATTTTTTTAGGCTGTGTAGCTTTTTTTAGACCAGAAATAACAAGACTAACTATTGGCACTTCTTTCTTATTTAACACTTTCTTAGCCATATTATCGTGTCGACTTCCGTAAATCTCAAGGTAATCTGCCTTGATGCTGAAAATCAATCCACTTGTCACTTCAGGTGAAGCAAACAAAAACGGCTGAATTCTAAAATTCATATCAAGAGCTTCGATGTATTCAAGAATTTCCTTAAACTCGGCTCGTGAAGCAGGTGATAGGTAATCTATAGGGTTAGGAATAGTTACATCAACTTGCTCCTTGTCTTTATCGCTTTTCTTAACCTTAGGCTTAATAGAAACACCATCGAGCATTCGATACGCTTCATACATATCTTTCTTCACAAGCGCTGCAATATTTTTTGGCAATTCTGCAGCATGTTTTTTAAAGAAATGTTGTAACTCTTTACTAAACTTCTGTACAGACTCCTTATCGCCAACAAATGATATCTCAACCAAAATATCTGCCTTAGGCCCAAGAATTTCATGTGCAACACTAAATCCAGCTTCAACTGCAAGCGCGTCGTATATATTTTTCTTAGTCCCTACTATGTGACACATATAAATGTCCTTATCGATACTGTATCCAATATGAGCAGGCAATGTGTGCTGTTCAAGAGTCTTATCAAGCACCTTTTTCTGAATCTGAAGCACGTCAGCTAGACGAACGTCTTTTGAATATTTCTGTAAAATCTTTTTCTCAAGATCAGTTGGAGCAGTTTTATGAGTTCCAATAAATCCAAAATGCTGCAATGTTCTAAACACGTGCATATGCTCAGGCAGAACTCCTTCGCAAATATTTCTTTGTTTTTTGTTTGGAATTTCCGATGTATCTTTCGGAATTTGAATATGTGTAACTGTTTTTTTCTGAATCTGAATAATTTTTTTCATATATTTTTATTTCTGTTGTGATATTGAACCAGGGAATAGGCCTATTTGATTAAAAGGATATAGGCGAAGTATTACTCGTCCCTGAATATGTTCTTTGTTAAGCACACCCCATGCTCGTGAGTCATAACTTACTGATCGATTGTCTCCCATAACGAAGTATTCATCAGTACTAAGCGTTGTACTTGCAGTTAAATTACTTGGAAAAACCACATAATTTTCATTGAGCTTTTGCCCATTTACAAATGTACCTGCGCCTGAAACGTTCACAGAATCTCCAGGAATGGCAATAATACGCTTTATAAATCTGTCCTCAGTTCTGTCTTTAATAGGCGGGTTGAAGACAATTACATCGCCTCGCTTTGGCTCGCTAAAGTCATATGAAAGCTTATCTACAAGAACATAGTCATTGGTATGAAATGTATTGTCCATAGAAGAACCACTCACACTATGAGGCTCAATAACATATACTCGGAACAAAATAATCAAGACCAGATACAGGAAAAAGCTTTTCCAAGACATATCTTTGCTCGGTTTAGTCTCTTTTGCCTTAATCTCTGGTGTTTTATCCATATTATGCGTATTATAGCATATATATGAAAACCATCATAGGATTAGGAAATAAAGGCAAGGAATACCATAAAACCCGACATAATATAGGCGAGCACGTTGTAAGTCTTTTGGCCGATCAATTTGGTGGTGAATTTGAATATAATAAACATTTATTGTCAAATGTGGCAAAAATAGGTGATGTGCAGTATATAATCCCAGAGTTATATATGAACGAATCAGGCAAGGTTATTGATGGACTATACAAAATGAAAAATGATGAGGCAGAGTATTCTGAGCTACTTGTAGTTCGGGACGATATAGATATGGGTATTGGAAAAATAAAACTTATATTCGAAGGTGGCAGCGGCGGACATAATGGTATTAATTCTATACATACACATCTCAAATCAAAGAAATTTTTTCAATTAAAGATTGGTGTTCTTCCAGTGAATGAAGAAGGGGTTGTATATAAGCCAGGGCAAGATGAGGTAAATGATTTTGTAACTGGTAAGTTTACACCTGATGAATGGGTGAAAATGGAAGAGGTAAGCAAGAAGGCAATTAAGATGGTTGAAGATTTTTTGGGGAAATAAAAAAATCCCGTAGGGCCAAGGGGTTGCGGCACAGCTACGGGATCGAAGTGAATCGAATTAGGCGTTTAAGCCATTTTTTTCAAGCGGATAATTCCGCGAATGAAACAGACCAGACCAGCAAGGAACATGATACCTGCGATTGCGAGGAACAGAGGAGCTACAGGGTCCATATGTGTGGGTGTCAGGAAACACTCCCGACGTCTATATTTATAGCGCCAAAACTGTTTACTGTCAAAATTTATTCGCCAACTCTAGGTAGGGCTGATAAACTCAAAAACAAAAAATGCAACAGTCCATCACTAATGTTGCATTTTTTGTTTTTTACGTTTCGAAGTAATCTACTTTGACTCGACTAGATGCAGAGTCATTCGCTGTTCACGAGGCTCAAACATATTGATTTTGAATGTATAACTCTTTCCGATATCAATCTTTTCTTTCATTTTAGCTTCATTTCCAAATTCTGAAATATGAACTAGTCCTGAAACTCCTTCTTCGATAGAAGCAAGCGCTCCATGTCGGTTAAACTTGATAATAACACCCGTTACTTCATCATCTTTTTTGTATTTAGCTGATGCAAGTTTCCAAGGGTTATCTTTTCGAGCTTTAAGTGACATTGAAACCTTTCCGTCTTTTACATCGATGATTCGTGCCTTAACAGCATCGCCAACTTTGAAAAGAATTCGAGGATCTTCAACTAGTCCCCAGTCTAGCTCTGAGATGTGAGCAAGACCTTCAAGTTCGTCGTTTACTTTGATAAATACACCAAAGTCTACTGTTCCAGTAACAACTCCGTCTACATCGTCGCCAACTGAGTACTTAGCACTCATTTCAGCACTTTTTGCAGCGTTTCCTTTGTTACTTCCACCTGAGTAAGTTCCTCCTTCAATACCTCTTTCTGAGAAAATAAGTTTACCTTCTTTTGAATCAGCAGTGATAATACTTAGAGAAATCTTTTGTCCGATAAGCTTTTTAAGCTCGTCTTGGATTTTATCCTTGTTTCCATCTTCAACTTTAGGATAATGCTCAGGCTTTAGCTGTGATGCAGGAAGGAATCCGTGAATACCTTGCCATACAATCATAAGTCCACCTTTGTTTGCATCCTGAATAGTAACGTCTAGAACTGTCTTATCAACCATTGCTTGCTCAGCCTCTTTCCAGATTAGAGCTTGCTTTGCTTCTTTAAGTGATAGTTCAATGTATCCATCAACTGTATCAAATCCGCAAACTTTAGCAGTTATAAGATCACCAGCGTGAACTTTTCGAATAATATCTCGAGCAATCATAAACTCTTTACCGTAAATAACTCCAGTTCCGAAAGGAGAGAGATCTACGAAAAGTCGACTTTTGTGGAGAGTAATAACTTTTCCTTCAATATCATCACTGATTTTTGGAGGATTAGCGATGTCAGCAAATGCTGTTGACATCAATGTGTTTTCTTCAGACATAATATGTGTGTATTTCATGTACGGTAGTTTTGTACTCTATAGAGCAATACAAGGGTTACAGGCCGTATATGTTGTTAATAATCAATACCGAGTCACTATACCAAAAAAGAGCTTGACTAGCAAGCTCTTTTTTGTATTTAAACTTTATTTAACGTGAACTACTTTTTTCACTTTAACAGTGTTATCGATTTGAATCTTTCTCTTTGTTCCAAAAGATACAATTCCAGCCTTAAGAGCGAAAAGAGTATGATCTTTTCCAACTCCTACATTAACTCCTGCCATGATTTTAGTACCTCGCTGTCGTACGATAACAGCACCTGCACTAGCTTTTTCTCCAGCATACAACTTCACACCAAGATATTTTGGCTGTGAGTCTTTTAGGTTTTTTGACGATCCCGCCGCTTTTTTTGTTGCCATTTGATTTTATATGGATATATTTTAGTTAATCTTTTGAAAATCTTTAACACTGTTGTGATATAGATATGGACATGAGTATATATCATATACTAGAAAAAATCAACAGTGATGCCAAGGTAGTGGCCTTTTCCAAATGGAAAAGTAGAATCTTCATACTTTCAGTACTAGTTCTAGTTGTAGGGCAGGTGATATTGGCATTCCTTATATATGCATGATAAAGGACCGATGTTCGTGGAAGTTGTATTAGTTTTAGCGCGCACCGAAGTGCAAGCTGAATGTAATGACTTCCGATCGGTCCTGAATTGAGCATCCATGGCAATGTGCCACCTCTACTCATATATAAGAATATACCTTTATCATCTAATGTCAAAGCATATAAAGGTAGGGCAATCAATACTAGTATCTGTCAATCATATATAAAAAAAATAAAGGACCTTTCGGAACTTGTAAGTGAATTGAAGAGTTATCGTGAGATAATTCCAAATTCATTACAAGTTCCAAATGGTCCAGTGTTTGGATTGATATAATCGCCTCGCACATAAGTAATAATATACCCTACAGATTATTTGTCAAACTTCCTACAGCATACAATTGTGGATAACTTTACAGTATTAAAAATAGGGAATAAAAAATGCCTCGCGAGGAGAGTAGGGATCAGGTTCGAAAACCTTCCAACTGTCTCTCTCCTCACGAGGTCTTAAGCACCATCACCAATTTTTACAAAAGGGATGTAATTTTCTTTCAACAGCGGGTTTATTAGGTACCACCACTAACCTACCCGCATTAGTAGTCTACCATTTCTATCAGAACTGTCAATACTGTGTTAAAGCTATATATGTGCACATCTCCCACTTTATTAGGTATAGTTATCCACAATCTATTTATAGCCTTATACGGCAACATATAATCGTGGGATAAGAAATTACTAAAAGTCTGAAATCACTCCCACTACTTGCATTTTAGAGCTAAGTATGCTAATATTGTAATTGTCACTGTAAGAGTGGCTATTTCATTTGTGCAACTTATCTATTTTTTCAGAGAGCTTTCAGAAGAGTTACATTCTTACGTAACGTCCGCTCAGTAAGCATTTCCGACACTGGTAAAAAATAGGTAAAGATTACAATCTAATACAAAGCTTATTTTACAATTCTCAACCCTCGCGTTTGCAACTCTATTATCTGGTTCTGTAATAACAATGCCAAATAGTACGATTCAAACCGACTCAGTAGTAGCATCAAGTACTATTGAAATGACCGCATCAACTTCTAGTTCATTACCATTAACAAAAAAGGAAATCAGAAAACAGCTTAACGCTGACGTAGGATCATCAGTAAAGGAATACTTTAAGGATGCACCTATTATGGCCAAAGTTGCGTATTGTGAATCAACATATACACAGTTTTCTGCACCTGGTATTGTTCATCGAGGAGTTGTCAACAGTAAAGACGTTGGTATATTCCAGATTAATGAAAAGTACCACTTGAAGCATTCTAAAGACTTGGGTATAGATATATACTCTGTCGATGGAAACATGGCTTATGCTCGAATTCTTTACGAAGAACAGGGTCTACAGCCATGGTCTGCATCTAAGCCTTGTTGGGGTAAATCAACTGAAATTGCTCTACGGTAATCTCAAATCAAAAAACATCGTCCTCCCTGGACGGTGTTTTTTGTTGTATTAACATTGAGTACACATATTTGACTTATATCTAAATATGTTCTAATATAAATTAATCCAACATTCAACGAACCTTTGTAAAATGAACTCAAAAACATTGGAATTAATAAAAATTGGGTGGTATGCTACCACTTTAACTGGTGAACGAGGGGATTACGTCGTGGTGATTGCGCCGGCAAGAGATCTTGGCATCACGAAAAATAAACCTCTGTCAGACAGTGACTTGAGGAATCTTAGCCAAACACATTTATATGACGACCAATCTTTAAGTCCATTTCTGAAAAGTCAGGAATTGCGATACTGGGATCCTGATGATCTCAATGGTGCACTAAAACACTGTATTATGATGTCTAGAGCAATAGGAGATTTGCTTATCCCTGTATCGAACGTAATGATAGGGAAATCAATTATATCTCAGCTTGTAGATGCGCATGACCTGTTTCCAGAGCTTAAAAAAGCGCCCGAAATCCTTCCTTCAGAAGGTCACTTCCTTTTTTGCCTAGCTTCAAGAGGCTGCAACTAAAACGATTCACACATTTGACCGAGACCGAACGCATGTACATGCTAGTAGGTTTTTTATTTTTCCAACTTATGATGCTTAATATAATCAGTCCAACTAATTTCAGTTTTTCCTTCAGGGGTAACACGCTCAATAGCATAAGTTCCTTCCCAATATCCCATCACTTTAATTTTCACTCTCTTTCCATCATGTATGAAAAATACTTCAGGCCATTCTTTATACGCACAAAACTTTAAATATATATCTTTCAAATTACCAGCTACGATATCATCCCAAGAAACTTCGCCATCTTTCTTTTCAATCATTTTTGTATAGGTTGCAGCTTCGTGATTCTGTTCAGTGCCAGGCAATTTTCCTGCAACATAGTCAGGTAAAATGTCAGACAAAAGCTGCGCACTCCTTTTAGCCATATAGTCAGACAATTCTCGAACAGGGCAGGGCCACATGAACTCAGGCACAAGTACTTTTTCAACTGCCACAAGAGGACCATGATCCATGAGTGCATCAATTTTAATAATACTTATTCCTGTATGCGCATCGCCAGCCAAGATTGTAGCTTGCAGCGGGGCAGGGCCACGATGAAGTGGCAGTAGTGACGGGTGAATATTTAAAAAACCAAGAGGACACAAATCAAGCAGTGCTTGAGGTAAAATCTTTCCATAATCCGCAACCACGCAGACATCAACTTTTTCAATAATTGCTTTAAGCTCTGCAAGAATAGAAACATTTTTTAAACTTTCGGGCTGAATAACAGGTATATTCTCTGCATCAGCTATACATTTAACAGGAGGAGGGGTAATAACTTGATGTCGTCCAACTGGCTTATCGGGTGCAGTAATAACATAGGCAGGCTTATACCCGCGAGAAATTAAATTTTTCAATACTTCTTCTGCAAAATGACCGGTTCCAAAAAATATGAAAGTTGGCATACTCTTAGTATATCATTATTTCAGCTTATTTCTTCGACTCTTCAGGTTCGAGCCATTCAACATCTATAGCTTTATCAATAAACAAATGTCCTTCTAAATGGTCGCACTCATGCTGAAAAATATGCGAAAGTATTCCGCCCGCTCCACGAGTTTGTTTTTTACCTTCTTCATCGTAGTACTCGAGAGATACATGCGTTGATCGAAGAACTTTTCCATAAAACCATCGAACTGAGAGACATCCTTCACCAGCAAGCCATTTTTTAGTTTTTGATGCTTTAACAATTTTTGGATTAATGCATACAAGATCTTGAAGTGGGGCAGTAGGTTCTGCAACTACACCTTTTTTCTTTTTATCTTTTTCAAATACTCGCTTAGATACGATAAAGATTCGTAGCGGTGAACCAACCTGTGGAGCTGCCAATCCAACACCATCTGAAATCGCATGAAGCGTCTCTTTCATATCCTTGATAAGTGTCTTTACCTTTGCACTCGAAATATCCTTCAAAGCAACTTCTGTTGCTGGAGTTTCCAGTATTGGATCGCCTTTTTCTACAATAGCTAGTTTGGCCATATCATGGATAGTACTACATGAGAGTAGGACTATCAACTTGTATATGCACGTAAGGAGGGAGGGATTTCATATATCTATGCATTCCATCATCTGGCCAATCTTTAAGATACATATGAATATATTCGCCAGCTATATCATCATGCGTATGCACAATAGAAATATGGGGGTATTCTTTCAAATATCTTTCTATGCCAACCATATCGTTGAAGGCTGTTTTATATCGCGCAGAAATATGCAATCGTATATATGTTGCAAATGGAGGAAGCTGCAATTCCTCAGCATCTTGCGCCACATGCTCAATTAAACCTTTCCAATTTTTATCCTGTACGGATTTCCACACGAGATGATTTGGATTTCTAGTCTGAATCACTATTGTATGTGTTGTTTTTTCTCGAAGAGCCTCTACAACTCGGGCAGCTTCAAGTTCAGCAATTCTGCTTGGCAATGCAAGCAATGTTTCAAGCGATGCAATAGCACTATATGTAAACGATTCATCTAAACCTTGATGCAAGGCAAGTTCGGTTCCAATATAGACTGCTGGCACATGATCTTTGTCTTTTCTTTTTTTAAATATATTTCGTGCCCCTGCTTGAGTCATATGATCACCATCAACGATAATAATAGGCTGTGAAATTGTTTCTATAAGTTCTGCGTGTATTGCATCAGTTCCTGAACCAAGCAATGTTAAATGCATATTGCCACAGATTGGACATGCAGTGTCTGTAGGAAGAGGAATATGACCTCCTGGACACACATACGAACGCACACCTTGCACAAGCTTGAGTGCATATGGTTTTTTACATTCAGCACATATAAGTACATGACCACAATCAGAACAGGTCACAGAAGAACTTAATCCTTTTCTCGTTGTATATATAAAAATATCTTCTTTCTGCTTTTCTGCGTAGACAATAAGGGAATACAATTCAGGCGAGACAAGATTGAGCTTTTTATGCGTCACAAAATCAATGCTATTTTCCATGATTAGGCGAATATCAAAATCATCAGGAGCAATATTTTTCTTTTTACTTTTTTCAAATGCAGTCTTTTTTACTTTGGCTGATTTAGAAACAGTTTGATCTACTATATGTATTTCAGGAAAGGCAGTGATGGGTGAGTCGATATGTGACATATCGCTTTGCGCATACAATGGCAAAATAGCGTCCATTTCAATGAGTGGAATGGAGGCAAGATCACAATATGATCGAACTGTTGCACGAGTATCAAAATCTTTTCGCACATGCCTGTAATATTCAGATCCTGCAAATTCTAATATGCATAGTTCTGCTGTATATGTATCAAGCAAATATAATTCAATAGGGGTAATAATTCGAATATCTGATATATGCTTTTGAATATGCTTTTTATGCGCATCCGTTGGTACAACCATACATATATGCTCATAGTCTTTTTGCAAATTTTGTATATAGGCAATTCTCTCCAGAAAACCTTTTTGAATATATGTTACCTCAGTGCTTGTTGAACTTTGACTTTTTTTAACTCGAGCACTTCTCTCAGGCGAGGACATATTCACATCAAGCTCTTCCAATATCTTTTTAGGAATATATTCAGACAATATTTCACCAAATGATCGTACATAATACCGCGAAGTATATAAACAACTCAAAATAAACTCTCTGCTAAAGAAATCCAGCTTCACGGAAGTCTCGATTTTCTTTATTTTAAATTCACGAGACTTAATGAATTCTTTTGCTTCAGAAAGCGAGACGATTGAGCTCACTATGGCAAATATTTTTCTATGATTAAGCTCAACTTGTATCATGTCTCCGATTGAAAAGTCATGCACGGTCCAATAGGTTAGTTCTTCACTAAATGTATGTTTAAGAATTGGCAACACCTGAATACATTTCATAGATTTACTATACACAGTATAGTATGATATGTATAGTATGCATACATCCACTGAACAGAATGAACTCGAATTATATAGTACTGACTCAAGTATTTTTAAAGTCGTACCAGCTGAAATTGTATATCCTCAAAACATAGAAGATATTAAGCATATTGTAAAAATTGCAACAGAAGCAGGATCAGTTATATCGGTCCGAGCTGGCGGAACATGTATGAGCGGAGGATCTCTTACTCCTGGAACTATTATTGATATGAAAAAATATATGAATGCTATTAAGCTTTTGCCGTACAGCAAGAGTGTTGATATTGAAATGGGGGCATACTATAGAGACCTTGAAGCACAAGCAATTGTACAAAATCTTATGTTTGCACCATATACTTCATCTAAAGATGTGTGCGGCATAGGAGGAATGATTGGAAATAATGCATCAGGCGAAAAAAGTATTCGCTACGGTTCAACTGTACACAATGTGCACGGAGTAACGGTAGTGCTTCATGATGGGGAAGCATATACATTTGAAGAAATATCAGATGTTGAATGCGAAAAAATTGCTAAGCAAAAAACAAATCTTGGACGAATTTATAAAACTATTCGAGAAATATATAGTCGATACAATTTTAATTATGAAAAAAGAGTAGGGGAGGTTAAGAAAGCATCATCAGGATATAGACTTGAGCAGGTATATAACAAAAAAACACGAACGTGGAATCTGGCAAAACTTTTTGTCGGTTCACAGGGAACATTAGGAGTTATTGTTTCTGCGCGATTAAAATTAGTTCCAACACCTGTATTCATGAGAACTATTGCTATACCAATTGATAATTTATCTGCACTGCCTATTATTTTACAAACTGTAATGCGCTTTAACCCAGAAGGTGTGGAAACATTTGATGTGCATACATGGGAGCATGCAAAACAATTTATTCCAGCTGATGTACTTCGAATTGGTGATTATTTTGCACACGGAGAAACGCTTATCGTTCTTGCTCAGTTTAGCGAAGTGACTCAAGAAGCAACTGATAGCATGGCGCATGCTTGTGTGACTGCCCTCGCCGCGGTTGCACCTCGAACTGCATACATTGCCAATCCTGAAATGGTAAATAGTTTATGGGCTGTTCGGCGATCATCATATAAAGTATTGCGGGACGCTGTGTATGACACACCTATGAAGCGAGCAGTGCCGTGCATTGAAGATATTATTGTACCTGTGACTAAGTATGATATTTTCATTCCGCGTCTTATAGAAATATTAACTTTCCATAAAGTTGAGTATGGATTTCATGGGCATATTGGAGACGGTGCGCTTCGAGTAATTCCCATTATTGATTTTACTGATAAAGCTAAAGCGATAGAGTTGATTGAACAGCTTTGCATTGAAGTATTTTCACTTGTAAAAGAATTGGATGGCAATTATAGTGCAGATCATGGCGATGGTATTATTCGTACGCCTTTTCTTCGAGATTTTTATGGAGATGAATTATTTGAGAATGTAATTTTAGGCATTAAGCATTTGTTTGACCCGCACGATATATTTAACAGTGGTAAAAAAGATTCAATACAGGTGCAAGATTGGCATCATATGATAAAATAATAGCCTATGGAAAATCTGAAATCACCTTGGGTACATCAACTTGTTCGGTCTCGTCCAATATATACATTGGAAACTGATGTTGTGGCTGATATATGTATTATTGGCGGGGGAATCTCTGGTATTATGTCTGCCTATCAGATTTTAAAGAATACCAATAGAAATGTAGTGATTGTCGACAGTCATGAAATAGGCCACGGGGCAACAGGACACAATGCAGGTCAGCTCGTTGAGGAGCTTGAGCGATCAGTCGCTTCGCTTGTCGAAGAATTCGGATTAGAAAAAACTATTGACGGATTAAAATCAGTTCACAGCGCATGGAATACGCTTGAAGAAATCATGCAAGAGGCAGGTTTAACTGTGCCGTATTCTACATTTGTCGGCTATTCAATGTATTCAACTAAAAAACAAATTCACGAGAAGCTGATTGACATTGCACTCATGCATCAGGGCGGAATGAATCCAAAGAAATTATATATTTCTGCAGAGCATGTGAAAGATTTACATATTCCACAGATTTACGCTGAATACTATCAAACTATTCCTCACGAATCGGTACTATCTATTGGTGAGACAATTAATACAGATTATATTGCTGCATTTCCGAACAAGAGAGGATGTTTGAACAGTGCGCTTTTGACTGAGCAATTAGCAACATATCTTGTAGCAACCTACACATGCGACAGATGTAAAATCTATGAAAAGACAAGCGTTGCCAGCGTTCATTTGGAGAAAAAGATTGTTGCTATTCAAACTATTGAAAATAATAAAACTATTTGTGCAAAAAATATTTTATTGTGCACAAATGGCTTTGAAAAATTTACCATTACAGATCTTGATAATAAAATAGATCATAAATTTCATAAAAATGTTAAAGGTGTTGTCGGATATATGTTAGGAAGAACTGAAGAAATAGATAAGACACCTTCTGCCTTTGCATATTGTGATTATGGATATGACATTATAAATCCAGAAGCGTTACGGAGAAATATTAATATTGAGAAAGACATTGCCTATGGTGGAGATTATACATATACAACTCGTCGACCATTTGACATTGGACATGAAGAATCAAAAAATTTATTCTGTATAGGAGGAAAGGCACAAGTGCTTGAAGATAGCAGTGTATATGGAAAGGAGCATACCTATTTGCCTGATATAAAAGATCAATATGATGCATTTATTCGAGACAATTTTCCTATACGAGTAAAAGAAGTAGGGCACAAGGAGTTTATTTGGCATGGACTTATGGGCTATACGCAC
Source organism: Patescibacteria group bacterium (assembly GCA_040386515.1). GTDB lineage: Bacteria > Patescibacteriota > Minisyncoccia > Phycocordibacterales > CAIZLB01 > CAIZLB01. The sequence continues at coordinate 870 of JAZKFG010000006.1, read as the reverse complement.
AATGGTGTGCGAATGGTTGGCTATGAAAAAAAGAATTCTTTGCTTATGTATAATCTAGGGTGTAATGGAGTTGGTATTCTTCCGGCTATTTGGTCAGGGAAGAGAATTTCTGATTTGTTGCTTGGTGATACGAGTGTGAGTATGTTTGATCCCAAGTAAAGGAAAAACTTTGCACAAAAATATTGCAGTCCATCACTAATGTTATATTTTTTTCGTAGTATTTTTCAAAACAATGTTAAACAGTGAAATAAAAATCACCACCAAGTGCTCGGAAGCAAATGGTGGGATGAAGTGAAACGGGTTTTTAAATGAAGGTGCTTATGCGGCGGCCGTAGCTCGCGACACTGCAGAGATAATGCCTGTGGTGGTCACACGAGGTTCGAGAATCCGAATCAGAAGTTGATATCCGACCCAGGGTTGCTGTTCGGTCCCAAGAAACATGCGGTGGTGTTTGTCGATAATAACAGGCTCCTGTGCGGCAGTAATACCCACTGTCATTTTTTCTGAAAACCATTTTGCAGCCAGACACTTGTGGGCAAGAGCCATTTCGTTTTTAGTGGCGATAACGATATCGCGGCATTTTCCGTCAAGAATAATACCTTCAGTTAGAGCCATAACGCAGAGATCTGAGAAACTCTTTTCTGCACATCCTTCAAAAAACTTAACGACGCCGAAGTGATGCTTACCGGTAGGGATAGGCGAAAAGATAAAACTTGAGCCAGCATAGTTTGATGCCGACAATTTGGCATCTGTCAATTTAATACCAGCATCTGAATAAACAGTAACTGAACCGATTGTATAACCCTTAATAGGTGCTTTCATAACAATATGACTTGTGGGTGGTGGTTTTCCTACTACTCGAGCAGGACA
>JAZKFG010000005.1:226198-235694 GCA_040386515.1 Patescibacteria group bacterium | reverse complement strand
CGTGTTCTCTCTAGTGGATAGTCTCGTTGCATAAAATTCTTATTGTGTTTATTTGTGTTTTATATTTTATAAATGTAGGACCGCGGCAGTAGTTGCCAAAATCAAACGTTATCTGCAGAGTGTAGCATAGTTTTATGGGGATTTCTAGGGGGTTTAACGTTTTATTTCCAAATTAAAAAGCTTCTACAAGGGTTAGAACCCTGTAGAAGCTCATGTTTCAAATCAACAGTCTAAGACTGATTATTTTGACCAATTCCAGGCACCAAGAGCAATTTACCGATCGCCCTCGCCATGATGTTGCGAACAATTGTCCGTACGCCTGGAAGAGAAAGAAGTCCTCCCGCCTTATACTCACAAGATATTGTTAGCCGACTTTGACCTTCAGAAAGATCTCGGAACGAGTATTTAACAAAATGAGGTAAAGGAAATGGACCAAATCCAATAGGAGCAGTATACATACTCCATTCTTCATCTTTGATTACAGACTTAATTGCCCCTACATATCTTTGTCTCCAACCAATGAATGAGTGTGTTTCTTCAATATGACTACCTACCTGAATAGTGTCATCTGTGACGAAACCAGACAAATTTATGCAATGTGGCGTAAGCTTATGGGGATGGTCCGCATATTTCCACAATTCTCCTTTTGACATGCTAAATGTGGCTGTTCCTGTAACAATATCTGTTCTGTCTGCTTTTTTACTGGATGTAATCTGAATGTTTTTGCTCATAACTTTAGGTATTTAGAAGTGAATGTGCTCCTATAGTATTCTAATAAAAATAACAATATAAGTCATAATAATAGACTGTAAAGCTATGTTGTGAGATAATATGCTTATATTTAAACGAATTTAATATAACTTATAGTTGTCCACCTTTATGACAGTAAACATTTTAACTCAAAACCTCATAGATTTTGGTCTCAATGACCGAGAAGCCTCTATTTACCTCTATCTCTTATCAAATAAGGACCAGACAGTATTTCAGGTCTCGAAAGCCCTTCACCTCCCTAGAACAACTGTATATAGCGATCTGGAGCGACTTAAAGGCAGAACTCTAGTAAGTATTTTCAAAAAGAATCATATTGCCTATTGGTATGCTGAACACCCTCGACGTCTTGTTAAGGAAGCCGAATCAAAATCCTCAATGATTAAAGAGATTTTCCCAGAGCTCGAATCAATGATGGAGAAAAACACCCTTCACCCAGAAGTAAGGTTTTACGAGGGAAAAGATTCTATAAAAGATATTATTAATAGTTTTTATGACATATTAGAGACAAAGACCAATAGAAACCTATACACCATCTCGCATCCCGAGCTTTTGGAGAACTTCCCAAAGTATTTACCCAACGTCCTAAGTCGTAAAAATAAGCTTAAAATATATACACATTTGATCGCTCCTGAATTTGTAAAGGGTTTGAATTTACCTGCGTATAGCAATGACGAATTTAGAGAGGTTAGATTCTTGCCTGATAAATATCCTTTTAATTCGACAATTATGATTATGGAAGATCATGTTGCCTTATTTTCCCTGAAAGATGAGAAAGTCTATGCGATCACCATATCATCTTCAACAATTTCACATATGTTCAAGCAAATATTCCTTTTTGCTTGGAGCATGGCAGTTAAAGGGTAAACTGATTGCTAAAATATAGTAACTATGGCATAGTATCGACAACCCGAGCAGAGGACCCTGCTCACAACACATGACCTTTATGATATTTGACACACCCAAACACAGGAAGATAAGGGCGATTGAACAAGACATTTTGGCAATCATTGGCCAATCTCCTGAGAATGCCAGGCAAATACTGGCAGAGAAATACCCTGATTTCAATTGGACATGGAATCCGTCTTTTAGTGGAGGAGCAATTTATCAGGATATCGACCTGGCTACAGGTGTTCCGTTTCCAACAAATACACCAGATAGTTTTTTCGAGGAAGGAGCATTTGTCAGTTATCAGGTGAACGGCGGCATGTTATTTATTCTGCCCAAATAAGACAACCCTGACATTTTATTTATGAAACAAAAATTTAGCCCACAGCTTTTCATGCTCTCAGTTATCCTTGGACTTTTTGGGATATTAATGATCGTTATGAGGGTGAATCCCAACTTCGGAAGATCTCCTCTTAGAACAACTCCTTTTGGTGAGCGAGCCAAAGGCATTCCACCTTCACCAAAATTTGAAGAAGTAACCGCCAGAATGTATGTGCACCATACAATCATTGAAGGAGAGTTTAGGGAAGCATATCTTTCTGAGGCACCTCCGAATAATAAAGTTGAAAGTAATGCGCTTTATGGGATGTTTGTTGTTCAGGCAAGTATACCCAAAGACATGAACATTCGCCCTGGCCAATGGGTTAACGTAAGGTATAACCTCTACCCAAAGACATCTTCCAACACCACTAATCCTGAATGGGAGAAATCCGAGAGAGTGGCAAATGCAGAGATACTTTCTCTCGCCAACGAATAACTATCACCGCCACAGCAGGTTCAACCCCTCGCTGTCGGCGGCTTTTTATTTTCATATATTTTATATTTTCTTTATGAAAACATGATCAATATTTTGCCAATATTAACAGGCAATGAGAATTCATATTTATATTGATGCGGCAAATATCATCCTGAGCGCAAGAGATTCAGGACTTGATTTTGATTTTATCAGACTAATTACCTACCTTAAAGAAAAATATAAGTCACATAAGGTTTTTTACTTTACTGCGAGATTTTATGAACACGAGGAAATATATATGCAGCTTATAAAACTCGATGTAGAAATTGTTTTTAAGGAAAGCTTCAGGGAAAAGAACAAACTAAAAGCAAATTGTGATGTTGAAATAGCTCATAGAATTACATATGACATAGAAAATAATCTTGTTAGTAGTATTGTACTAGCGTCCGGAGATGGTGATTTTGTTTCATTATTGGATTATGCAAAGAAAAAAATCGAATCTGTTATATGTTTCAGTTCACACCCAAGGCATACCTCTAATATGATTAAAATGAGATCTTATCTTAAGATTTCATATATGTCAGACATACTACCTCTCATACAAAAAAGGGAAATCCCCGATACAGACTTACCTGTATAAGGGGTTGCTTCCAGCTCTTGTATTATAGCAATTCAAATATAAGTGTCAATTGCCCCTATTCCCCATACAACATATAATCAATCTATATGCGAACACACGAGAAAGAACATCAAAATACTATTTATTGGGCAGTGCCAGTGCACACTCTTGAAGAAGTACTCGAGACAAGTCAAAACGGCCTTACCGACGAAGAAGCCAAACAAAGACTTTTAAAGTACGGAGGAAATACATTTGAAGCAAAGAATGTTCATACACCTTTGCGAATCATTCTTTCACAGATTATGAATCCTCTCATTGGCATTTTATTATGTGCGGCGGCTGTTACATTTTATCTAAACGAACATATTGAAACTGTTGCAATACTCATTGCTGTTTTTATAAATATCATTTTCGGAACATATCAAGAATTTAAAGCAGAAAACACTATTGATAAACTTAAGAACTATATAAAAAATAAAGCTCGAGTTTTGCGCGATGGAAAAATAACTGAAATTGATGCTATTGAACTTGTTCCTGGTGATATTGTTCATATCTCGTACGGTAATCGTGTTCCAGCAGATGCACGTATTCTTGAATCAACAAACCTCACTGTTGATGAAGCAATTCTAACTGGTGAATCAATGGCAGTTACTAAAAGCAATATTGAAGTAACAAGCGATATTATTACTGACAGAAAAAACTCTCTCTTTTGTGGAACATATATTGTAAATGGAAATGCAACAGTGCTTATTGTAAATACAGGTGATCATACTGAGATTGGAAAAATCGCCAATTCAGTTTCTGGGACAAAGCGAGCACCAACACCTGTACAGCATGCCGTAGCTCAAATCTCTTGGTATATTCTTTTAATCACTATTACTATAGTGCTCTTTGTATTTTTCCTTGGAATATATCGTGGGCAAAGTGTAAGTGAAATGCTTGTTCTTTCTGCAGCTATCGCTGTTGGTGCTGTACCTGAAGCATTGCCTATTACGCTTACCGTTATCCTTTCAATCGGAGTTCTTAACATTTCTAAAAAAGGCGGACTGATTCGAAAACTTTCTGCAGCAGAAACACTCGGTTCAACTACTCTCATCTTAACTGATAAGACCGGAACACTGACAAAAGCAGAATTAACACTTGGAAATATTTTCTTAACGGATGAATTATTGCAAAAAACTCTTGTTGAAAAATCTGGCTTCACCCACGCACAAAAAGAACTATTACAAACTGCCGCATATAATACAGAGGCAACGGTAGAGAAAGTAACTGACGACACGAGCAATTGGATTTACAGCGGAAGCGCATTTGATACTATTATTTTGAAAAGTGTTCATGCACAAGGATTAGAAGAAGATAAGAAAAATCCATACACACTGATCTCGCCTTTTAACTCTACAAATAAATATTCTATTTCATCTGATTCATCGCAAAATATTATTTCTGGTGCGCCGGATATATTATTGCGGGCATCAACTTTATCTGAGGATGAGCAAGAACATATTCTTGAAAAGATTCAAACGCTCAGTACTGAAGGAAAACGGCTTATAGCTGTTGGACAAAAAGCAAAGAAGCATAGTGATGACAGCTCTATAGAGGGATTACACTTCCTAGGATTGTTTACATTCTCTGATCCTCTGCGAGAAAACATTTCTAAAAGTATTCACGAGATTCAGGCAAAAGGTATTGCCGTAAAAATAATTACAGGAGATCTTCCAGGGACCGCGAAGTACATTGCACATAAAGTTGGTATCGATGTAACAGATGAAGAGATTCTAAATGGGGAACAAATTCGAAAGTTTACTGATGATGAATTAAGTACTGTTCTTCCAAATATTAAATTATTTGTTCGAGTTACTCCTGAGGATAAACTCCGTATCGGAACACTCTATAGAAAGCTTGGGGAAATTGTAGCTATGACAGGAGATGGTGTTAATGATTCACCAGCACTCAAAGCTATGGATATTGGAATTTCTCTTGCATCAGGAAGTGATGTGGCCAAGAGTGCAGCAGATATGATTTTGCTTGATAACAATTTCAAAACAATTACCGACACGATAACTGAAGGCCATAAGATTCGATCAAATATTCAAAAAGTATTTGTATACCTTATGTCGAACTCTCTTGATGTAGTGTTTGTGATAACGGGTGCCCTTATCACAGGACTGGCATTACCTTTAAACGCTCTGCAAATATTATGGGTGAACGTAATCACAGGAACTCTCCCGGCTCTTGCCTTTGCATACGATAGCAATCATTCAGTAAATAAGAATAAAAAAGGAGAAAGCATTTTCGATTATCGAATACGATTTATGGCTGTTGGACTTGGGGTATTTAGTTCAATGCTTTTATTCTTCCTATATTCATATCTCGTACATTCTATTGCTGATGCAGTTATTGCCCGTTCAGTATTCTTTGTCTGCTTTGCAACATATATATTAACTATTTCTTATTCATTTAGAAATTTGGATAAAATGATTTATCACTATAATCCATTTTCAAATGTACGATTGAATATTGCCAACGGTGTCGCTCTTATTCTTATTGCCTACACGATATGGTCACCATTTATGCAAAATATATTTGATGTACATCACATACCACTTGTATACATATGGATAATTATTGCATGGAACTTGTTTAACCTATGTGTTGTTGAATTTACAAAATGGTTATTTATTCGAATGCGATAATTGCATCTTGATTACTGTTGAGTTCGAATCTTTGTAGAAAAATCTACATCGTCTGCATACTTAAGCGCCTTATCATTTACATAGTACATTTTTCGCACTTCGCTAAAAGGAGTTCCAACTTCTACATCAAATAGACCGAGATTGTATGCCATTTTATCAGAACTCTCTGGAAATAATACGCCGAGATTTAACATTGCTATTTTACCTGGAGAAACTTGATTTACTGCATCAACAATATTTGTTGTACATGTGTTGGTAATAGTATTATAAAACTCTGGATGATCAACAAGATCATTTGTTCTATTAATCATATGCATAAATAGTTTCTGAACTTTTTCTGGAGTAGATTTTATCGGATACATATACAATTTATCTTTTCTATAATTAGTTCGAAGCTTCACCGCATCACGTTCATCAGCCCATACATACATCAGTTCATACTGGTCAAACAATCCTTTGATAGGGTTAAACTCTTCCCCTTTTTCTTTACGAATTTCAACCGACACTGCAAGAAATGTCTCATCTTCAAATTCAAAACTTAAAAATGTATGCGCTGATCCTGGAATCCCAGAAAAAGGTTCAACAATATACCAAACTCTTTTTATTGTTCGCACATCAACAGTTCTGTCATAATAGCTTTTGTTATAACTTGTTGTCGAGGCATATGTAAAATTTCGAATATTGTGAAGCGTCACAATACTACTACTCGCTACAACTTGGGCATATGCAAGCGTATCCTGATCATTGCTCCAGTCTCGTATGTTTGATGGGGCCATAACAAGATGAGAAATAAATATTGCACATACTGCTAGCACAAAAAGAAATATGAGTGTTCTTAAAATAAACCTAAGCGCTACGTAGAATGTGTACATGGGGTAAGTATAACAAAAAAGTCTAGATTATTTATATAGTTTTGAATGTGTACCGATATCGATCAATATTGCCACCCCGTCACTTTCATATGCAAATATTACCCTATAGTCTGCATTTACATTAAAACTATATTTTCCAGCATATACCCCTCTTAAGCTGTGTATGTTTAAAGCCATATTATGATGATCAGTAATAAACATGCCTAATCGTTCTTTAAATTTATTCTGAATATTCTTCTGCAAAGTCTTATACTGCTTTACAAAATACTTACTGTATATAATCTCCATGTATTTTATTGAGCATCTAGCCAACTTACTGCATCTGAGTGATTTTTAAACTTTGGGGATCTATCTGTTTTCTTCTCCTTCATAACTTCTTTTATAGCCGACTCAAGATAAGGGGTCATCTTTGGAGACAGAGAAACACTAAATTCTTGTGTTGTAACAAAATTTCGAAGCATGCTTGCTATTACTGATGAAAGATTAAAACCCATAGCATCTGCTAAACTAGCTGCCTTGGCCTTTAAATCCTTATCAATTTTTATATTCATCATTGTTTTTATAGCCATATCCATAGTATATACTTTGGATATTGTTTGTCAATTATCTCCTACAACTCAAACATCTGGTCAATATATCCTGCACCTCCTATAGCCAGAGCAATTACAACAATACATACGATTATGAACGAAGTAAGAAGATACTGCTTTTTAAGTCTTTTCAATTCTATTGTTGCCTGCTCAAAAGATTTTCTTAATCTTACAGTTGCAACAATCCAAGCAGGTAAAAAAACGATAACACCTAGCACTGGGAGCATATTATACTCAGATTGCTGCGGCCAAATTGTATACATGGTTAAGCTCGTAAGTACCGCATACATAAAATGTTTTAGAAATTTCATATAACAAGAGTACCATACTCGAAAACAAAAACACCCAGTATTACCCAGAGTGTTTTTGTTTGTCTTCTTTGTTCTTACTTCACAGAGCTTTGAATGATTTTTAAATTACCCCCGCAGGAGCGTTTGCTCCGAGGATGTAATTTACAAAATCATGAAAAGGTCTACCACGCCATATGTGCAAAGGCCTTGTTAGCCTCAGCCATTTTGTGTGTGTTCTCTTTCTTCTTCATAGCTTCACCTTCACCTTTAGTTGCTGCCATGATTTCATCAGCAAGCTTTAAGTGCATTGGCTTTCCTTTCTTAGATCGGGCAGCTCCAATAATCCAGTTCATAGCAAGGAAAGTTTTTCTTTCTGGTCGGATTTCGTAAGGAACCTGGTAGTTTGCACCGCCAACTCGTCTTGATCGAACCTCAACCTGAGGTGATACATTTTTAATTGCTGCATCAAAAACTTCTAGAGGATTCTCTGTTGCTGCTTTTGATTTTAAAACTTCAAGCATGTCATATACTACGGCTCGAGCAGTAACTTTCTTACCGTCCCACATAGTATAGTTTATGAATTTACCTAGAGTTTCTGAATTGAATTTTGGATCAACTCCAGCTACATTTCGATTTTTTACTTTTCTTCGCATAATTTTTAATTGATTTAATTTATATAAGTACCACCCGTTGTAGTTTTTTGTTCCTGCTTAACGCAGTACTCCGGATTGTGGATTTTGTGTCTTAAAATCTCGTTCAAAGACTTTGTACCCCTTGAGGGTGTTATTTTTTAGCTGCTGCTGCTTTTGGCTTCTTTGTACCATACATAGATCGAACTTTTCGGCGTTTCTCAACACCTGCACAGTCCAACTTTCCACGTACAATTGTATATCGAATTCCAACGTCCTTTACTCGACCACCTCGTAGTAGAACCACTGAGTGCTCTTGTAGGTTGTGTCCTTCTCCTCCGATGTAGGCAGTAACTTCAAAACCATTTGTTAGTCGAACTCGAGCAATCTTTCGAACAGCTGAGTTAGGCTTCTTAGGAGTTTTAGTAGTTACCTTTGTACATACACCTCTTTTAAAAGGTGAATTGTAGAAGATAGGTCGGTTCTGCAAGGTGTTGAAACCTCGTGTAAGAGCAATAGCCTTACTCTTTCGAGCAGTCTTTGAACGATTTCTCTTAACTAATTGATTTAATGTCGGCATAGGAGCAAAGATACTATATTTTTAGGACTTTTGCAAGGTTATATTGAGGCTCCAATCAAAAATCTAAACAGTAATACTGCTAGGGGTTGAAAAAAGTGCCAAGCAGCAAGCACCACTATGATACTAATGAAAAATCCACGTTGCTCTATATGTGTTTTTACCTTATACCATCGTCTCGGAAGTACAGAAAAAAGAATCTTTGACCCATCAAGAGGGGGTATTGGAATAAGGTTAAATAATGCGAGTACTATATTTATAAGAATGGCAGTGTACGCAAACTCCAAAAACGCCGGTCCAAAAGCCATAGTTCTAATAAGCACTGTAAATACAAGGGCTATTATAATATTGGTTAATGGTCCTGCAAATGATACAAGGGCTTCTCCCCACTTATGATTGCGAAAATTATATGGATTTATAGGAACAGGTTTTGCCCATCCAAACATAAATCCAGGTGAAATAAGCGCACACATAAAAGGAACTAGAATAGAACCAATAGGGTCTATATGAGCTATAGGATTGAGTGTAAGTCTGCCTGCATTCTTGGCTGTCTCATCACCTTGCCACAGCGCAGCAATGCCGTGAGCTACTTCATGGGCTATGATTGAGACTATAAGTATACATAAGGCGATAAATGACATATAGGATTATTTTATTGAACTTGGATCAAAACGCTCTTTAAGCATAAGATATATTTGAAACACCTCTTCCTCTGGTAATAATTTAATTTGTTCCATTATTTTAGCCCTAGCTTGCAATTCAGATTGATTGAGT
>JAZKFG010000005.1:216875-226188 GCA_040386515.1 Patescibacteria group bacterium | reverse complement strand
TTTGTTCCTTTATTTTTTCGTATTCTGTACTCATTATTCTTTAACTATAGCAAAATTCATCTAAAATGTTTACTATACGCAAAATTTGACATGTCTTACATAATGCATTATGGTAAATATATCCCACCTTTCATCTGAAAGGATGGTCTTGGAATCCCAAGAAAATTACCTATTTGTACAAATGTACTACCTGTTGCGCTAAGAGGTAATTGGATGTAACCCGAACCTTATTATAATGAAGTTGTTGACCCTATTGTTATTTGGTGTTTTTTGCTGGGCGAAATGTTCGTCAGCACAAGATATCACCCCTGAGTTTATCAAAACTCGCCCACCTTTATCTCCAGAGTTAACCTTTGAGCTCAAGAAATATGAGCACTTTGAACTGGCAGTCGGCGAGGTTACTGAAGTCAAAATCAGTAGCAGCAACGATATCGGGTATGGTATTACCCGAGACGAGGTGAAAGATGCTATTGAGCAAGGCTTTTTAAAGCCAGGGTATAAATTCCCCAAAAGAATGACCAAAGCAGAAGCTGATCATTGGTTTAAGGAGATCACTCTCCCAACCTATCGAGCCATTGTTTTGGAAACAGTCAAAGTTCCACTTACCCTGGAACAAGAGACTGCTTTAACATTTTTTGCTCAAAATCGTGGCAGTGGCAGCTTGAAAAAGTTAGTCACAGGTAAAGACCGCCTTAACAGCGGCAATTACCAAAGTGTTGTTAAACTCATGCCGAGATATTACAACACAAACAACAAAGGTTTGAGGCTCCGGTGTGAGTTTCAAATCTACGTGTTCCTTGGGGAACAAATCACACCAAAATCCTGAGCTGAGGTAACCCTCTGCCCATCATAGCCAAACCACCGTTCTCACCGGTGGGGAGGCTTTTTTCATGTATTTGACTGTATTACGTAAATATGCTATAATACAGGCAGTCAGAACCTTGATATAAAAGGATAAATTGCACGTATTTGTACACTTATATGTGTAAATATGTGCAATTTATCTACCAAAACTGGATAGAAGTTGCGCTTAACCACCACCCACTCAATCACTGTTATGAAAATCAACAAGCCACTTACTGCTTTCATCCTTCTCGTTCTCGCCGGCATCGGAGCTCTGATCGCCAATGATCAGCACGAAAAGTCGATTGTGCAGGACCACGAACGGGCCGTCGCCCACAAACAGGAAGAGATCCGCGAAAATGCGACTAACCGCACCATCTATTTTCTCGAGCAAGGAATTATTGAGCTTGAAAAGAAGATAGGTGGCATTCGGCAATACTACCTGCTGGGCAGCGATGAAATCCCTGAAACACTCAGAGCAAAAATGGTCAAGATATTCCGCAATCCCAAAGTACAACAAGAAGTACAAGAAGGTGCTGAATACGCACTGGATAAGGTCTTGTTTTACAGCCTTTACGCCGATCACCTCGGTGGAAAGATGGACAACTCCCAAGTCCAAGGTGCCAAATTTATCCGTTCGTCTGATACTGATGAGGGGAAAAAATGGCGGAATGATGCGGTTCAAAAACGTAAAGAAATCATGAAAAGCATTCTGGCAGACCTCGATAAAGCCAACTGGCTCACCTGGGAAAAACTCAGCGCTGAAGAACCTGCTCCTACGAAGTCTTACTGAACGATTCCATCCTTGCCTATCCAGGCTCAGCCTCTGTCACCCCGTGTGACAGAGGCTTTTTTATTTGACATACAAAAATCAAATGCTAGTCTTACTGTGGCATTCTGCCATTTAACATTCAACCGTTTGAAACCATGAAGAAACCAGAACAACCTATCCCAGTCAGAGAATGGAAAAACTTTGGACTTTGGGAAGAAAGAGTCTTTCCAAAAGTAAAACATGAATCCGGAGGTGCAATTGACCTCAACGGAGATACCATCCTCATTTCAGAAGCTGGAGGCGGTGATGGACAGGAGATTTCTGTTTGCGGTATTTTCGAACAAGAAGGAAAACGCATTGTCATCAATTGTGATTATCATGGGAGCTGGGGAGTTGTTAGCGCATTGACGTTTACTTCGAGCCCCATTACCAAACCTTGATATCACAGCAGTAGCGATAATCAGCAAAACAAGCCCACCCTAGATCAAACGATCGACGGTGGGTCTTTTCATTTACTGAATTTGCCAACCCGTCCCCTTTATGCTAATATCCATGCTATGTCAAAAGTTTGCGCAATCACACAAAAAAGCTCTGTAAATGGAGGTACATATTCAAACAGAACTCGAGCCACACAGTTTAACCCTGGAGGAAAACGACGACGATATGTAAACATTCAGAAGAAAAAAATCTTTGTTCCTGAGCTTGGTCAATCAATTACATTGAACATCTCAACAAAGGCTATTAAAACTATTCAGAAGAATGGTGCATTTGCCACACTTAAGAAAGCTGGTATCATTGGTTAATCTAGGTAATAGATAATATTTCCCTCTGTAAAAGTCTCTCGAATTCGTAGAGGCTTTTTACGTTGTTGTTCAGCAACTCTATTAAGAGTCTCTTCATTTGGATGATGATACTTATTATCTTTTCCTGCCGATACCACCACTTCGTCAGGAGAGACAATAGAAAGAAACCCTTGATCTGTCGAACCCTTAGAGCCATGATGTCCGAGCTTAAGCACATCACTGTCGAGAATATGTTCATACTTTGCAATAAGCTTTTTCTCTACACTTATAGGAGCATCGCCCGTTAGGAGAAATGATTCTTTCTTACTTACAACCTTGGTCACTACCGAATATAGGTTATCATCCACTTTTCCTTTTTTAGTGGTTGTTCCATAAGGCTCATCATTTGGATATAAAATCTGTATGCGTATATCCTTTAACTCCAAAAGATCACCTGTATTAACATCCATTTTTAATATATTCATTGCCTCCAGCCTGTTTTCAGTCAAAGTCTCATCACCCTGGTCAATATCCATAAAGCCATTTTGGGCAACTCTTCCAACTAATCCCTTATCAATCAATCTTTCAGCCTCTCCAATATGATCTGCGTCTGGATGAGTTAAAAGTAAAGTATCAATATGGACAATATCACAACGAGTAACTTCCTGAATGCGAGTTAAAACACCGTCATCTTTCGGTCCTGCGTCAACCAATATACTTTTACCGTCAGTATCTTGTATATACACAGCATCGCCTTGGCCAATATTTAAAAATGCCACAAGCGCCCGAGGATGAGCACATCCTTGGCTTTGATATATGGCATATACGCATTGCAGCTCAAATATCAATATAATGCACAGGGCAATACATAAAACATTATATCTATGGAATATATGGGAGATCACATATATACTATACACATACAAGATAAACTTATCTGTAATTACTTATAAATTAATACCGAAGAAAATATGAAATATAATCTATACGAAGAAAAACAGTTTGCTATACCAGTTTTGGCAAACATATCTGAAAAGACTATCAGCGAGCATTTAAAGCTATACGCTGGATATGTGAAGCATGCCAATCTAATACTTTCAAAGATTTCTGAGCTTTCAGCAACTCCAGAAGAAGCAACTAATAATACATACGCGATTGGAGAGCTCCGACGACGATTTGGATTTGAGTTTGGAGGACTTAGAAATCATGAATACTATTTCGAACAATTTGTCGGTGGTCCATCTCAGATTGTTAATGGAGGAAATTTACACAAAAAAATCACAGAGCAGTGGGGATCATACGATGCATGGTTTGCAGAGTTTAAGCAGCTTGCAATGACTCGAGGAATTGGATGGGCGTTTTTGTATCAAGATACACAAACAGGAAATCTGTTAAACACATGGGTTGGAGAACAGCATGATGGACATTTAACTGGATTGTCACCAATACTTGCGCTAGACATGTGGGAACATTCATTCATGCTTGATGTTCCACCATCAGAAAAGAAAAGTTATGTTGATGCATTTTTTGCAAATCTTAACTTTTCAGTCGTTGAGAAAAGATTACAATAGCAGTCATCAAAACAGCATACGCAACGAGCACCCACGTGCTCGTTGTTTTTGTTATCTGAATATATGCATGCGGAATTTCTGACAAAATTTTTACTATATAAAATATCGTGTGCAATAAAATATTATTTATATATACACTAATCGCTGTCAAAAAATTTAACTCGAACAATTCTCCGCACAGTGTAGCAAACCCAAACATCATGACAAATGGAATAATAGGCAACACAGTTACATTACTCAAAAGAAAAACTGAAGAAAAAGATGCGGTCATAAACATGATGTATGGAAATACAAAAACTTGAGTGGCAAGCGTTACGGAAATAATTTCACGAAGCCATGATGGTATAAATCGCAATCGTGATAATCGCATCCTGCTATCTATTGGTTTTGAAAAAAGTATCAACCCATATGTTGCACAACACGTCAGATGAAATGAAGGATCATACAAAGTTTGAAACGGATTGATTACAGTCATGATAAAAATAACAACGGTCAGCGCATAGACTTGAGAAGTTTTTTCTTGGAATAAAAACAGTCCGCAATATGCACTGACCACCGCCCGATAAATTGGAGCACCTCCACCTGTCAAAAGTACAAATGCCCAAACAGCAATTATGATAATTACTTTTTGTGTAAACTTAACTCCACCACCTTTTTCTTTTTTCCAAATAAATAAAAAGTCTACGAGCATTTTTATACAAACCAAAATCAAGCTTACATTCGATCCCGACAATACAACTACATGACTCAAACTTGTTCGCTTAAAAAGTTCAAGCGAATCCTTATCGAGCAATCCTTTTCCAGCAACCAAAACTCCGGCCACAAGTCCGGCATATGGCTGTTCATATCGTTTTAAAAATATTTCAGTCAGTCTATCTTTTTGTCGTATAAAAAATAATTGTAACTTTGAGTATTGAGACAAACTCTTACAGCCAGAAACTTTCTCAATGTGTTTTGCATTTTGCAAAAGATACACATCATCTTTGGCAAGATATTCCCGATAAGGAAAATTATACAGCGGTAAAGTTTCATCATTTGGGTCAACTTTTTTCACAGCAGGTATTGATACTGTTCCAACAACTTGAAGGCAGTCACCGAACATTATCTCAGTCTCAGGCTTGGCTGTTATTTTATACCTATAGCCATTTTCAACATCTGAGGACATAAACACAAACTTACTAATTGATCGTGTAACATCACTATCAACCATTACTGTTGTAGTTGATAGTTTAGGTATCGAATACTCAACATCAACCTGTGTAACATGTTGGATAAACAAACTCCTTGACCTAAACACAGCAAAAAGACCTCCAATTAAACAGAGCCAAAACACTATGTGCTTATAATGCGTAGTTAAGAAAAACACCCATGTAGTGTTACACAGGCGAGTTCAAGATATTTATAAGAAAATATAAAATCTATCCCTTCACAACATCACCTTCATAGAATACTTTAACTTCTTTATCTAACAACTCTTCACTATCTGCACATGTTGTTGCAATCACATCTGCTCTTTCATTCCACACATTGTCGCTATGACCTTTTACATATGACCATTCAATTTCGAAACCTGCTTGTGAAACTTGTTCTCGAACTTTATCTAACTCTTGCCACAGCTCCTGATTCAGCACAGGAGCCTTAGCTGCAGTTCGCCAATTATTTTTCTTCCATCCATGAATCCATGTTGTTATACCCTGAAGAACATACTTTGAATCAGAGTTCACATGTACTTTTTTAAATGAACCAATCTTATGAGAGAGTACTGCTTTCAAACCCTGTGTAACACCTTCGAGCTCCATTTTATTATTTGTTGTGTGAGATTCTTTTCCACCAAGCTCAACTTGATGCAAGTCACCAAAGACCACAATAGAAGCCCAGCCTCCTCGGCCAGGATTACCTCGTGACGATCCATCTGTGTAAATAGTGATTGTATCGGTATGAAACATGTTTCGTATTATACATTAATTCAGCACTATGTCTTCCACTCGAAATCGTATTTCTCGTTTACCAAGGAAAAAGCTTTCTTCAATGAATCCAAACACATCACATGTCTTAGCTGTTTCTATATCCATAAGTCTCTTATCAGTAAAGAAAGAGATATATCGAAGGGGTGAAACTTTTTTATGTACCGCAGAATACTTATACGCATCTCTAAGAAAGTCAGGGACAACAGCTTTTACTTCTCCTGAAACATCTACATATGTTTCGATAATAAATTCTGCATGCTCTTTTTCTTTCCCAAACTTTTTTACTTCTTTAAGCACAACTCCGGTTACACGGAAGTATGGTTTTTCATTTGCCATACCGAAAGGCTTAAGCTGCGAAAGATCATGAATAAGTGTTTCATCAATTGTGTCATGTGTAATTGAATACGTTGGTATTTCATGCTCTTTAACTGTATCGATATTCTTTAAATCGTCAGACACTTTCCATGTTGCATATGCCTTTTGCAATTCCGCCTTGAATACACTCTCTTTTTCTTTTGTAAATGCAAAACCTCCTGATGCTGCATGACCTCCAAACTCAATGAAAAAACCTTCTGGCATAAGTGACAGAATTTCAACAACACTTATTCCCGGAAGTGATCGACACGATCCGCGAAACACTTCGCCATCTTCACAGGCATAGGCAAAAGCCGGCAGCTGAAACTGTCGGACCATGTTACTACACACAGGACCCAATAAAGTAGGGGACCATGTTTCGTCACCAAATATTAATATTCCGCTTTCTATGTCTTCTTTGTTTATTTTTTTCTCAGCTTCGACAACTAATGTTTTAGCTTTGCTCTTTCGTGCAACATTCAATGAAACAAGATGTTTACCACGAGTTCCAGCATCAACACCATTAATACTTGTCAGAAGTTCAAATGCTTCAATGGCATGTGACATTCTTGAGGCTGCATTAATGCACGGACTTATTGAAAACCCAATATCATCTTCCTGAAGATTTTTTGGATCAATTTTAAGTTCAGACAAAAGAGTTGCGAAACCGAGTCTATTATTTTTTTGTAAAACTTTTAAGCCAAAATGTGCAAACACCCGATTCTCACCAGTTAGTGGAACCATATCAGAAATAGTAGCAAGACCAACAAGATCAAGCAGCCATTTTTCCCAACCCTCATGAATTTTATATCCGCGAGTTCGAGCATCACGAACCAAACGATGTACAAGTTTAAATATCACCCCGCTTCCACAGAGCATTTTCTCAACATAATTACAGTCAGGTTGTTTCGGATTTAGTATAGCAAAAGCTTTTGGAATTTCTTCATGCGGTAAATGATGATCTGTAATGATTACATCTATTCCGAGCTTGTTTGCATATTCAACTTCTTTAACATTTGATATACCGAGATCAATTGTTATTAAAAGACTAACGCCTTCGTTAAGTGCTTCACCAATTAGATGCGAATGCAATCCAAAGCCATCTTTATGGCGATGTGGTATTTTTACTATTATACACTCTGAACATGAAATCTTCGTGAAGAACTGATGAAGTATAGTTGCACCAGGAACACCGTCTGCATCATAGTCCGCATAAATACAAATTTTTTCTTTATTTTCAATAGCTTTCCAGATACGAGCTGTGGCTTTATCGATATCTTTCATTTTGCTCACATCATACATTCCTCCTTTTTCTTCGTTATATTCAGGATTTAAAAATTCCTCAATCTCACCTCGAGTCATACCTCGGTCTTTTAAAATCTGGAAATGTATATCTTTCATGAGGGTATCATAGCATAACTCGTACACTAGGCCGATTTTTGCTATACTCGCCATATGACACAAAATTCTAACCCAAACAAAGAAACTCATGATGAAGATGCGATCAAAGCAGATTGTATATTTTGTAAAATAGTGAGTGGTGAAATACCTGCAGTTAAGATATACGAGGACGACGAGACATTGGCATTTATGGATATTCAGCCAAATCATAAAGGGCATACTCTAGTTATTCCAAAAGACCATTATGAAAATATATACGGCCTACCGCCAGAGACAGCAGTACGAATGATGCTTACTGTTCAAAAGCTGGCTATTGCTGTAAAAAATGGTGTCGACGCGGATGGAATTAATATTGCCATGAACAATGAGTCTGCTGCCGGACAACTCGTTTGGCATGCGCATATGCACATCATTCCTCGGTTCAATGAAGACGGAGGTTATTTAGGTAAAAAATACACATACATAGGAGGCGAAATGGAAGAGATTGCAGATAAGATACAGAAGGAGCTATAATAACTTCATGAAAACTAAACATATTTTATTATTAATTATTCGTATACTAGTTGGAGGCTTGATTACCTACGCAGGTATTGTGAAGCTTATGGATATGGATGCAACAATTACAGCAATGAGCCCAATGGGTCTATCAGCAACTGTTCTTTGGATTGTAGCAATTGGTGAAGTACTAGCAGGTCTTGGAGTATTGCTTGGAGTATATACTCAGATCGCCGCTGTAGGTGCAGCTATTATTATGGCAGGAGCAGTATATTACACAGGAGGGAAAATGATGGATGCAATATTCCTACTTATTGGATCACTTATTCTTATCTACACAGGAAGTGGAAAATATGCAATCAAGCCTTGTCCATGTTCAATGAAAGATGTAGTTGCTAATCCGACACCTACACCAGCTCCAACTGGAACTCCAGTTTCGTCAACACCAACAAACCCTCAAGTATAATCGAGTGACAGTATTATAAAAATTTAATTTAAAACCCCGCAAGTACGGGGTTTTAATTTTGCCATTATTTATATTAAACTCACAATTCCTGGCAACTGTCCTTCATTTTCCAAAAACTCAAGCATAGCCCCGCCACCTGTCGAAATAAATATATTTGATTGAGTGGCAAGCTCTGTAATATTTTTGATGGCAGAAACAGTATCACCTCCTCCGATTAACAATTGCGCATCTGCATTATTTTTTGCATATGCCAATAATTGCTGCCCCAACTCTACTGTTCCTTTTGCAAATGGTTCAGTCTCAAAGTTTCCAATTGGCCCATTCCATAATATTGTTTTAGTTTTCATTTCTTCAATTCTTTTTACAAATTCAGCCACACTAAATGTGGCAATATCCTGAATTGTTTCAGTCGTATGAACATCAGTAATCTTTGCTTCTCGAATACTATCAGTTCCAACATCTTTTACAACCACCGTATCAGGTACAAAAACTTTTTTTGCAAATGAAGCATCTGCAACCATTGCATCTACATATGGTGCATCTGCATCAATTAGTGACACCCCAACTTCATGCTTTAAAGATTTCAGTACATTGTTATAGAGCGCACCTCCTACAAAAACAACATCAGCAGTTTTTAAATATTTCTCAATAAGAGGGAGTTT
>JAZKFG010000005.1:197963-216865 GCA_040386515.1 Patescibacteria group bacterium | reverse complement strand
TTAGTACTAAACTTTGCTCCACTTAATATTGCAACAAATGGAGTCTTAGGATTTAATGCTCCAGAGAGAGATTGTATTTCAACATAGAGCTGCAACCCCGCCACTTTATTTCCTGGAGCAAAAAGTGCTGGCAGTTTTGAAACTGATGTATGAGCTCGGTGACATACTGCAAATGCATCATTGATATAAAAGCTTGCAAATGATTTTAAATATTCTGCAAAGGCTGTGTCATCACCTTTTTCACTCATACCGGCTTCTTTGGCATTTCGTATATTTTCAAATACAATAAAATTTCCGTCATACGCTGCTGTAAGCAATCCCTGTACCGCATCAGCCTCAAGAAAATTCTCACAGAAGTTTACTGTGTACTCTGGATATGCAGTTTGTATATATTCAAAAACTGGTTTTAACGTTGGAGAATCAACGTTTTTTGTCTCTATATGTGATACAACAATTGTAATTGCTCCTTCGTCTTTCAGAAAAGCAAACGTCTTCATAGTCGTATCAATACGATATGCATCAGTAATTTTTCCATCCTGTATCGGCACATTAAAGTCAGCTCTGAGAAATACTTTTTGACCTTGTAATCGGCCTCGAAATGTTTCCAGGCTTTGAATATTATGCAAGTTCTTTACGAGTTCCATATGTTTTAAGAATATTTTTTTTAGGATTAATAAGAATATTTTTTATTACTTCAACCAATGTCTTTGGTTCAAAACTCGCTCTCCCAATCAATAGACCCTGCACTTCTCCATTCCAAAATATATCCTGTGCATTTTGACCATTTACTGATCCACCATACAAAATCTTAATTGATTTTTCTGTTGCTTCACCATATTTTTCTAGAAGCATTTTTTTAATGGACACAACCATACTATGTAGACCATGTGCATCAAGAGAAATATTATCCTTGTTATTTATCGCCCACACTGGTTCATATGCAAGTGTAATTCTTCCATGATCTTTTTTATCAACCGCACTGAAAACAGATGTGATTTGTTCTTCAATAACTTTAAGATATGCAACACCACTATCTCTTTGTTTTTCTCCGACACACAATACAACATTCATATTTGATGCGAGTGCAAGCTTAACTTTTGTTACAACCATTTCAAGCGTATCGCCTCGCTCACGACATTCTGAGTGGCCGATTATTACTTCAACTGCTCCTGCATCTTTTGCAGCAAGCACTGGCACCTCCCCTGTTTTTGAGCCACCTTCAAATATAGAAATATCTTGCGCAGTCAATGTAACTTTTGGCAACGGCTCTGGTTTAACTTTAGATCTACTTTTTGTTTTACTCTTTTTTGTCTTTTTTATAAATTCAATTTTCCCTCCGAAGTATTGCGACAATAATGCAATTTGTGAAATTGTTGGAGCAATATGAAGATCAATTTTATTGATATCTTTTTGAAGTTCTTTATAAATATTTTTTATCTTTTCTTCAGCTTCCTTGTAAGACAATGTACTTGCCTTCCAGTTTGCAATGATAATTGGTTTTGCTTGTATTGGTTTTTTTACTTTTTGAACAATTTTAGTAGGCATGCGTACAAGTATACTACAAACCCAGTGATTCTTTCCACGAACTAACTGTCCACGAGCCTGATGGACCTGATGTAAATTCCAAATCAGCCAATCCTGAATCATATGTAACATTTGTTGCTCCTGACATAACCATAGTTTTAGCAACAACAGCCTTTACTCCTGCTGATCCTGAGAAGTTTACTGTTCCGTCTGGTGCACTAAGTACAACAGATCCTGCTGCACCACTTACTGATATAGCCGGAGAGCCGCTGCACCCTGCTCCTGATGGACACTGGCTTGTTGATGATATAACAACATAACTTCCAGCAGTTCCTGAACCATATATTCCTCCTGATCCATTTAAATCAACTCTTCCATCAGTTACAATAATGCCACTTGCTGTTCCCATACTGCTGTCTACATATATTTTTCCTGATCCAGAAACTGTTACATTTCCTGTAACATATATTGGCCCTGTTAGATTTAGACGAGCAGATTCAGTTACAGTTAAATTTCCATTAATTTTTTTAGGACCCAGAGTAAGACTGGTTACCCCATTAACTGTAAGTGTACTCGTTGATCCCCCAGCAGTAGCCAAAGCCTTCCATTCGTCAATATTACCTTGTGAAATAGGCATAGGACTCGGTACAGGATCTGCTTTTGAAGTATCACAGGCTTTATTATTTCCAGAACCTATTTGGCAAAATAAAGAACCAGAAACTGTAGTATTTGTAACAGTATCTGACCATGCACTTCCTGATCCGCTTGTTCCTACACCCATATTAGTAATACTTCCAGGATCTCCTCCTACTAACACTTTGAATCCAACATCAAGAGTTGAAGGACTAAGCGCCGCCCATGAAGTCCCCAGTCTTCCTTGCTTTGTATCGCCTCCTGTAAATATACCGTCATTCATACCTAGAGTGTAATAATTCGTCATGTTATTAGAAGCAACATCTATAACAAGCCAATATGTAGTTCCGGGAACCAGTGTTGCACTTGTTGTCATTGTTATAGGTACACTTGAATATAGTGTCGTCGCAAGCGTCGCACTAAGAGTTCCAGAGGTAATTACAGTAGATCCAGGCAATCCTGATGCATTATTTACAATCTTCACTGTTGCGTTGGCAGGAGAACCAACTTTTTTGAGCATTACATCAATCTCAGTGATGGCAGTCGAAGTTGAAACAACAAAAGACTGGGCAAAATCTTGATTTGTATTTGTTAATCCAACGTCAAATGAGTCTGGAGGAGTTGTACTGACATCATTTGAAACGTGTGCAACAGAATTTGAAATAGTTGCTGCCGTTGCACTTCCTGTAATATACGTCGTATACCATCCAGGTCCCCCGTTTCCAACAATATCCCCGTTACTGTATACATTTCCAACAATATATGAAGATCCGCTCATCTGAATTCCTCCAATTCCACTTTGAAGTCCATAATTAAATGCAACCCCACTGTCTTGTTTGAATCGAGCTTTTACAAATCTTTGAAACTCACCAAGTACACCTTGAATAGAAATCTGCTTTTCTCCACTAATATCTGTAAGCACTGCCGTTGCCTGTGACCCGAGAACAGACAGCACACTTGGCGCGTCAGTTTTTCCTTTATTAAATCTATACAATGTATTTTCAGCCTGCATATCTGCCACATTGTAACTTTTCTTTGAAGCAAGGAAATCTGTCGAATTACTGATCTGTTGCATAATCGGAGTGCTTACACCAATCAGCAAAGTTGTCGACAATATAACAAAAAATAAAACAACAATTAATACTGCTGCCCCTTTTTGTCGTGTATGCATATTCATACACGTATTATATGTCATTAATTACGCAGTTGCACTGTAGTATAAAAGTTTTCACTGATCGTTGAAGTTCCATATCGAGGCGTTGCTTGCAAATTAAGCTCAAGCTTTATTGCATGTGTTGAAGTTCCAAGTATTTCATATGCAGTTAAACTATTTACAGTAACACTTGATTGCGTCAAATCTCCAATATACGTTCCATTCTTTGAAACTTTAACTGAACTGCTTGCAACATAATATCTATATGTATCCGTAACTGAATCAGTAGTAATAGTAAGCGCAACAGACCCTTCAGGAACCCCGAATGAACTTTGTGCGCTCACTACCCCATCTGCATCGCGAATATCACGAGTCATTTTATCCAGCACTTGTATTGCAGATGCCTCAATATCTTGTTGAAGTTTTATGACACTATATGATTTAAAAAGAGACATCAAGCTTGATATAACGACAATAGTGAGCACTGCAAGCATTGAAAAATATATCACTATTTCTACAAGTGAAAATCCTTTTCTGTTATTTTTTCCTTTTAAAAAATTACTCATATAAGTTGAATATATACATTGAGGTTGTTCTGGTTGATGTTGCTCCTTTCTCTGGCCACTTAACGGTTATATCGACTTTCTTTGTTCCAGGATCAAGTGTTCCTGAAGTGTTAGGCAATATGTTAAATGTTGAAACATCTCGATACACAGGAGATACTACAAAAGTTCTGATAAAGATTTTATCAATTACAGCAGGAGTTGTTGTTGCTCTCCATTTATCTGTCTGCCAAATAAAATAATATGTTGTACTAGCCGTAGTGCTTGCGATATTTGTCCACTTTTCTCCCCTCATAGTTTTTATTGCCTCCACACCTTCATCAAGTAAAAATGCAGCCTGCACCTTAGCAGTGTTTTGGGTTGAAAGCGATATAAAGTTTCCATATACCACCGCAATCGATATCATTGATAAAGAAATAATTGCAGAGGCAATAATAATTTCTACAACCGACATTCCGCTATGTAATTGTGCATACTTCTTTGTGCGCATAAATTATATATTATTGTACAACCCCTACTCCATTTATTGTAATAGTTGAAGTTCCCACAACTTTATTTCCCACACTATATGTATATGTCAGTGTCCCTGTCACATTCGGCAATCCTGATATTCGGGCAAATGTAAGAGTACTTGATGCAAGTGTTGATGCTGCAAGCTTAACTCTGTTATTCAATACATATTCATACAATGTTGATGTTGCTAAAAGTTCAATAACTGATACTGTACTTGTGGCAAATATAACTCCATGAGTATCTCCATCTCTTGAATTCAAAGAATCAATACGAGCTTTTTGAATATACGATTTTACTTGTGCTACTTCTTTATCAAGAATTTGTCTATTGTTCAATGAAGAAAATGAAACGTACGCTAGTCGACTTATAATAGTAATAAGTACAATTGATATAATTAATTCTAATAGTGTAAATCCATTCTTTCTCATATTATAAATTATTCATTACGCTATACATCGGAGTAATCATGGCGATAGCAAAGAATCCTACGCCAGCTCCAACCATAACCATAAGTATTGGTTCAACAATTGTTGAAAGATCTTTTGTCTTTTGCTCTACTTCATTTTCATAAAACACAGCAACACCCTGAAGCATGCTTGAAAGCTTTCCAGTTTCTTCACCTACACTAATCATTTCTGCTACAAATGATGGATATAGATTTTCATGCGTATTAAATACCGTAGCAAGCGGCTTACCTTTTTCAACTGCTTCTTCAGTCTCCTGCAAAACTAATTTGTATCTGTTATTCTGCAGAACTTCTTGAGTGATTCGAACTGACTGCAACAAATCAACTCCAGAACCAATAAGCGACGAAAGTGTACGTGCTGTTTTTGCTGCATTTGATTCTATAACAATTTGTCCAATCACAGGTATACGAGTTGAAACTTGGTCTACGACTTTCTTTCCTGTTTTAGATTTTCCAAATGCAATACCACCTCCAATGAGTGCAATCACACCGAGAATAAAAAGTATGAAATGATTCTGCAACATATCACTTACCCAAATAATAAGTTGCGTTGATTTTGGCAATGTTGTCTTTAGAGACTTAAACGTTATAGTCAATCGAGGCACAACTGTTGTCATCATAATAACCCCAATAAGGAGCATCACGGTGATAATAACTCCAGGATACACCATGGCTCCTTTAATCTTTTTCTGAAGCTGATATGTTTTTTCCATTTGCATTGCAATGGTTTTAAGAGATTCAGCCAAGTTTCCACTCTCCTCTCCAGCCTTAACCATTGATATAAAAATACGTGGAAATACTTTATCAAATCGCTCCAATGCTTCGTGAAATGTTTTTCCTGCTGAAATATCAGAATTAAGTGTTTGAAATACAACTTTAAGCTTTTCTTTCTTTGTCTGCTTTTCCATTACTCCGATTGCTCGTGTCAGTGACAAACCAGCCTCGAGCATGTTCCCCAGATTTCTCGCAAACGTAACCTTATCAATCATTTTTATGCGATGCATAAATGAAAATAGTTTTCCAACTGCATCGTGTGCAGAATTTGTTACAACTTCTTTTGAAGAAATAAGTATTTCGCCTTTTGCATGTATTGCAGAAAAAAGTTCTGACTTGTCCGCAGCTTCATATGTATCAGTGTATGTAGAACCATCAGGTCTTTTTGCAGTGTACGAAAAACGCATGTCTATATCATAACAAAAAAACCACAACTATGCGTTGTGATTTTTTTGAAACTTATTTTAAATTAAGTTTAGTGTTGACTACCAAGATCGGTTGTTTCCACCGTTGTCTCGACCATAACCTCCTCGGTTATCGTCTCGTCTTGGTGCTCCACCTCCGAATCCTCCTCGTGATGCTCCTCCACCTGTGTATGGTCGTCGCTGTGCTCCTTCTTCTCGTGGCATAGCTACGTTAACTCGTAGTGGTCGGCCGTCAAGCTCTTGTCCATTCCATCGCTCTACAGCTGCTGCTGCATCTGCTTCATTTGCAAATTCTACGAAAGCAAATCCTCGTGATCGTCCTGTCATTCGGTCGATTGAAACTTGTGCTGAAGTCACTTCTCCACATTCACCGAATGCAGCTCGAAGTGAGTCATCATTAACTCCCCATGAGAGATTTCCTACGTATAATTTTTTGTTGTTTACTGCTTCCATGTTCTTATTTTTATCTTTTATTTATTTTAATTTAATTGAGCTTCTACGCCCGACTCGAACACTACTTTGGACCTATGCTTGATGTATATAAAGCGTAAAGAGTCATAGCGCTTTGTTATATATCAAAATCTCAAAATCTGTGGGTTTACCCTTGTGCGTGTACTATACCATGGATTGAGTGATTGTGCTAATTATTGACCTGTACTATATATAGGAGTATACATAAGGGACGGTTTCGTTCTTTTATCTCAACCCTCACCTCTGAACTGTATGAGAATGATTGTTTTTATACTATCTGGATTCACAGCCGTTTCGCTCATTGGGTGTATGGTTGTGTTACAGCGGTTTACTACCGGAAGCGAGAATGAAAAGAGTTTAGACAACATATTGTGTGTTGGCTTGGGTACTGCACTCCTAGCAATGGGACTTACCCCTCTGATCAAATCTCAAAAAGGGTGAAATCACCCTTAAAATTAGCCAGCCCTAGCAAAGCTGGCCTTTTTCTTTTTACACCAACTCCATATCTCGAAATCTCACCTTCCCCAATCTTCCCGTCTCTTTACATTCATCTGAACAGAAAATAAATTTATTTGCATCTCTACAATCTTGGCACACTACCATATGAATATGACATTCATCATTTATACAGTTATCAAATCTCTCGGTCGCACTATTACACAAATCACATTTGCCAATCACTTCTCTGTTCTTTGTAAAATCCATCACAACTCTATTATCAAAGGTAAATAATCCACCTCTAAAATCTTGCCCTGGAAATTTTTCCATATACATATGCATTCCACCATCAAGCTGATACACATCTTCAAACCCTTGCTGCATAAGATATCCTGAGGCTTTTTCACATCGTATTCCGCCAGTACATACTGTTATGACTTTTTTCTTTTGAATGCCTGGATTTTCTTTTATGATATCAGGAAGCACATCTGCAATTTCTCGAAAATTTGTAATTGGTGGGTTTATAGAATTTTTAAAATGACCAACTCTAAATTCATAATCATTTCGCATATCAATTACAACAAAGTCTTCATTCTTATCGTAGAGCTCTTTTAATTCTTCAGGCTGAAGATGAACACCTGTTGTAATGTTTGGATCAATATCATCTGCACCAAGACCAAGCTTCACAACTTCAGGAACTATTTTGACCTGTAGTTTTTGAAATGCAAAACCAGTTCCTACACTTTTTTTAATTTGAATGTTTTCAAATCCTGGAAATTTTTTAAGCTCAGTAATATATGTTTCAATATTTTCATTCTTTCCTTCAAGCGTTGCATTGATTCCCTCTTCTGCAAGACGAACTCTTCCAGTTAAGCTAAGAAGATTTCCAAGCTCTCTTTGCCACTTCATACACTCCTCCAATGCTGCGATTGGAGCGTATTTGTAAAACAATATAACTGTATATGTTGGATCAAGTGGTTTATCTTGAGCAATTTTCATAAAAGATTTATACCAGAAAAACTACTCATTCACCACTCTCAAAACCTCTTCAATACTCGTTAACCCTTGAACAGCCAAGAAAATGCCATCCTCAATCATAGTCATCATTCCTTCCACTTTAGCCTGAGCTTCAATAGCATCAGAACTTGAGCCTTTAATAATAAGGTCTTTGATAGCCGGAGTCATTTTCAATGTCTCATGAATACCCACTCGTCCTTTATACCCATCGTCATGTTCGTCTACTACTTTAGGCTTATAAAATGGAATATCTTTCCATGTTGTCTTTGGTTCTATAATTTTCTCATCTTTTAGAAATCCGAGCACTCTATCAAGATCAATTTTCTTGGCAAGCTGCGCAAGTTCAGCGTCATTTAACGTATATTGCTCTTTAGTATCAGACAAACGACGTATCAAACGCTGTGCAACAATGATTTTAAGCGTAGAAACAAGGAGAAATGGCTCACATTTCATATCAACAAGACGTGGAATTGCTCCAGCCGCTGAGTTGGTATGAAGCGTTGAAAGCACTAAGTGACCAGTAAGGGCTGCATTTATAGCCAAAGCAGCAGTTTCATTATCTCGAATCTCTCCCACCATAATAATATCTGGATCTTGTCGAAGTAGCGATCGAAGCCCTGAAGCAAAGGTAAAGCCAATATCAGATCTAATCTGTGTTTGATTAATACGCTTCATTTGATACTCAACAGGATCTTCAACCGTTGAAATGTTCACATCCGGAGTATTTAAAATATCAAGCGTTGTATATAGAGTAGTAGTTTTTCCAGATCCAGTAGGTCCTGTTGTCAAAATCATACCTTCTGAAAAGTTCATAGCGTTATGAATATCTTCAAGCGCTTGCCCGTGAAAACCAAGTCCTTCAAGGGTAAATCCAGAGGCACTTTCTCGCAAAAGTCGCATTACCACCTTTTCTCCATAATATGTTGGAAGAATTGATACACGAAATGATACCTTTTCACCGTTTAATTCAACCTTAAATCGACCATCCTGAGGCAATCGCTTCTCATCAAGCTTCAGACTCGAAAGAACCTTAATGCGCGCAGTGATACTCGGTCCTGCGTCTTTAGGAAGAACCATGGCATCATGAAGCATTCCGTCTATTCTATATCTAACAATGGTTTCAAGCTCAGTATGCTCTATATGTATATCAGATGCACCCTGAAGCGCGGCATGCTTAAGCAAAGTCTCAACAATACGCACAACTGGCAAGTCTTCTGCTCTTTTCTTTATATCTTCTATAGATTCTTCACCATTTTCGCTCGCTATAACGTTCAGACCACCAGTTTCCTGCTGCAAAATGTCTCCAAAGTCTGCTTTTAGACTTTTTTGATACTGTATAAGGATATTTTTAATAGAAGCAGCATTGGTCAGACGAGGTACCATTTTAAGACCTGTCTTCTTCTTTACGAATTCAATAGCCGGCAAATCATCACCATCTAAAAGCGCTACTTCAAGAGTATCGTCCTTTTTAGCAATGGCTACAATATTATGCTTTCGAGCAACAGGCTCAGGTATTAAGGACAACACATCTGGAGCAATCTTTGCATCAGACAAATCAACAAAAGGAATTCCTACAAGATAGGATTGCATACTCAAAAAATCGTCTTCGGTCATCTTGCCAGTCGAAACAAGCAAGTCCTGTATACGTTGCCCAGACTTCTCAGACTGTTCTCGCAGAGTGGCATATTCATCTTGAGAAATAAGCCCACTGTCTATTATGAATTTGTATAGTTTTTCGTGATCAATGTACATGTTGACTTTTTATTTATTTACTATAGTATAGCAAATATACAGTCAATCTAAAAAGATTCCATGTCGCACTTTTCCGGAAGAGGCGATATTTTCTTTTTTAGTGAGGAGCTTTGTATGCATTAATAAATAATTTGTATAGTAAATATTATGTTTGACCTTAAAGCAATACACGCAGTGTTGGATCAATTAGAGCAAGAGAGAAATATTCCTCGAGCTAAAGTTATCGAGGCAATTGAAGCATCACTTGCTACAGCCTACAAAAAAGAATACGGACGAAAGTCACAGTTCATTACTTCTACTTTTGACATACAATCTGGAAAAGTAGAATTCTATCAGGTGAAAGTTGCAGTACTTCCAGAAACACTTTTAACTGATGAAGAGATTGAAGAAATAAAAGCTGACAGAGATGCTGGCCGAGATATTTCATTTGAAAGACAAGAAATGCTTTCTAAGAAAGTTCGGTTCAATGAGGATCAGCACATACTTCTTTCTGATGCACAAAAGATTAAGAGAGATGTTGTTGCAGGAAGTGAACTTGTATTCCCGCTAGAACATAAGGATGATTTCGGACGAATTGCAGCGCAAACTGCTAAACAAATTATTATGCAGAAAATCCGAGAGGCAGAAAAAGTAAATCTCGTTGCAGAGTTTGGAGGAAAAGTTGGTGATATTGTTATTGGTACAGTAGAGCGAGTTGAGCGAGGTTCAATATTCGTAGATGTAGGAAAAGCAGTTGGCGTTATTCCATACGATGAACAGATCAAGAGTGAAAAATTCAAACAAGGAGAAAGAGTTCGAGCATATCTTGTTGAAGTTGATGATTCAGGACGAGGAGTATTTCTACGATTATCACGATCACATCCAAAATTCCTTGCTAAGCTTTTTGAATTAGAAGTTCCTGAGATTCAAACAGGCGCACTAGAAATAAAAGCAATTGCACGAGAAGCAGGTATGCGATCAAAGATTGCAGTATGGGGAAAAGAAATTGATCCAGTTGGAGCAATGGTTGGACAAAGAGGTTCACGAGTAAATGTTGTTATGTCAGAACTACACGGTGAAAGAATTGATATTATCGAATACGTTGAGGATCTTGCTGAATTTATCGAACGAGCTCTATCACCTGCACAAGTTCTAGGAGTTGATATTGATGAAGTAAATAAAACAGCTCACGCTGTAGTTACTGAAGATCAGCAGTCACTTGCTATCGGAAAAGGAGGACAGAACGTTCGTCTTGCTGCAAAACTTACAGGATGGAGAATTGATATTAAATCAGTTCCTGCAGACCAGGTTGGTACATCAGAAGATGAGGATGCAGCTGAATAATTATTTACACTAATTAAAAATACATATACATATGATTAAAGTATTTGGACATATATCACCTGATACAGATGCGACCGTAAGTGCTATTTTGTGGGCGTGGTATTTGAATAATCACACGACACACGAAGCCACTCCGTTTGTACTTGGAAGTCTTAACAAAGAAACACAATTCGTATTGAGTAGATGGAATGCAGAAGAACCTGCACTCCTTGAATCAATAACTGCCGAAGACAAAGTTGTTATTGTTGATACAAATAATCCCCAGGAACTTTTTGCAAATATAAATGAAGCAGAGGTAACACAGATCATTGATCACCATATGTTGACTGGAGGAATTAATACTCGTAAGCCAATTGATGTAACTATTAAGCCTCTTGCATCAACTGCAACAGTAATTCACGATTTGATCGGAGCACACACTGAAACGCTTCCTGATAATATGGCTGGTCTTATGCTCTCTTCAATTCTATCTGACACGCTTGCATTCAGATCACCTACGACAACTCCGCATGATAAAAACGTAGCAGAAAAGTTAGCAGAACGATTGAGTATTAATATCAATACATATGCAAATGAAATGTTTGCAGCTAAGTCTAATGTTTCTGATTTTACAGATCTTGGACTTCTCCATATCGATAGTAAAAAGTCAGCACTTGGAAATAAAAACATTCGAATCTCAGTTGTTGAAACAACAGATACGGATTCAATTCTAAAGCGAAAAGATGGAATTGTTGCAGCAATTAAAACTCTTGTTGAAGAAGAAAAAGATGTGGATGAAGTACTTTTCTTTATCATCGATATTTTCAAAGAACAAGCAACAGTGCTTACCTACAATCAATTTGTTCAAGACATTATCTCAGCATCATTCGGAGTTACTGCAGACAAAGAAACAGAAATACTTCCAGGCATAGTATCTCGAAAGAAACAGATTATTCCAATGCTTACATTACCTACACAAAATTAATTAACTGAAATCAAATATACATGTTCGAAAAAAAACTATACAAAATTAAAAACATTGATACAAAAACTCCTTGCGAAGTTACGCTTGAAGTTGAGATCACTAAGGAAGCTATTGAGCAGTCAAAAGATAAAGCTTTAAAGCAGCTTAATGAGCAAGTTAAAATTGACGGATTCAGACCTGGTCATGTTCCAGAAAAAGTTCTTCTTGAAAAAGTTGGCGACTATGCTGTAACAGAAGAAGCTTGCCGAACATATATCGACAGTGCTTTTGGAGATATTATTATTGAAAGTAAACATGTTCCTGTAAATCAGCCAACTATCGCCATTACAAAACTCGCTCCAGGCGAAGATGCTGAACTTAAAATTACTTTTGCTACACCTCCAGTTATTGATCTTGGCGATTATAAAAAGATTGCAAAGAAGCACAATAAAGAGAAAGCAAATGTTGTTGAAGTAAATGCAACAGAAGAAGAGATTGAGGCTATGCTTATGGATTTGCGAAAGCAGGTTGCGCATATGGATTATCATGCAAAGAGTGAGCATGGACATGATAGTCATGATCATGACGAGATTGCTCCAGCAGAACTTAATGATGCATTTGCAGCTAAAGTCGGTCCTTTTAAAACAGTTGAGGAAGTTAAAGCAGCAGTTGCTGAAAATGTTCGACAAACTAAAGCTCAGACAAATCTTGAAAAATTCCGAATCTCTTTGATTGATGAAGTTATTGCCGATTCAAAGATCGACTACCCTTCTTTCTTTCTTGCTGCAGAACAGAATATTATGATTGAAGAATTGAAAAATGATTTGGCTAAAAATGGAATTCCATATGGTGAATATTTACAGCACATCGGAAAGACTGAGGAGGTTCTTAAAGATGAGAGAAAGGATATTGCTGAGAAGCGAGTTAAAACTCAACTTGTATTAAGTAAGATTTCTGTTCTTGAAGATTTGAAGCCAGCCGAAGATTTGGTAACAAGCCAGATGGAAGAGATTCTAAAAATGCATCCACAGGCAGAGAAAGAAAATGTGAAAGCATTCGTTGAGCGATTTGAAATGAATCAGTTGGTGTGGAAGTTTTTGGAGGAGAGTAAATAATTTATATAGATTGGAATATAAAAAACCGAGCATTATGACTCGGTTTTTTATTATATAATTCTTAGATCTCTATAAAGAAAAATATCTTCTGTGTTTAACCAAATATGAAATAATGTATATTTCTATTATAAGTCTACATGCAGTAATAACAGATAGATTGCTGATGAAAAGCCCTATTGATATGAGAACTAAAATACACAATAAAGTAGTGAGAATAGTGTACAAAATCTTATTCTTCTTATCGATGGCAGTAATACAAAGTATGTAAAAAATAAAAGTACATATTGCAAGAAATTTCGCAGAAGATATAAAGAATAATAGTACAGAGAAAATTGCTGCAATAACGGCAAGCAATCTAAGAACTCTAAAACCTTTTGGCATTGGATGTTGTGTCATAACATTGAGAATAACACATTTACCAAATGTTTATCTTGCTAGCCCACTCAAAAATCCTAAGACACCAATCGCAGCTGTTTCAGCTCTCAAAGTATTTTTCTGAATTGAAATACTTTTAACTCCATTTGTCTTAAACAACTCTATCTCCCCTTCAGTCCAACCACCCTCAGGTCCTATAAACAATAGCAGTGACTTAACACTGTCTTTTTCAAAAGTATTTGAAATGTCCTTATAGCTTAATTCACCTTCCATATTTCCAAAAAGACAAAGATCGTAGTTTTTTACAGTTTTCAAAATGTCTTTAAATTCTTCGATGTCTCTTATTTCTGGAATACTAATTCTTCCTGACTGTTCAGCAGCTTCTTTTGCAATTCGTAAAAGTCTTTCATTAGGGACATTTTTCTGTATTACTCTTTCGGTCACTATTGGTATCAAAGTCTCAATACCAAGCTCTGTGGCTTTTTCAGCCACTAGCTCGAGTTTGTCTTTTTTAATAAGCGACATAGCGAGGGTTATACGTACACCTGTATTGCTTTTCATGTCCTCAATTTCCTTTTCAAGCTTTATATTCATAGCTTTTTTAGTAAAGCCTGTTATAGACACCATATATTCCCCTACCTCAGAGTTAAAGACATGAAGCAAATCTCCTGACTTAAAGCGTAAAACATGAGTCAATTGATGAATAAACTCTTCAGAGTCAAAATATGTGTCTTCTTCCCCTTTCTCTATTTCAACTTCACCTACGTCTCTTAAAGTCTCCGTAAGTGCCTGAGGCATATAAAACCTATGTATTTTCATACCTTACTTTATACCATACTATGTAAGACTTGACTCACCTGTTATACTGTAGACCATGTTAATACCAACAGTAATCGAAAAAACACCTCAAGGAGAGCGAGCATATGACATATACTCACGACTCCTTAAGGACAACATTATATTCTTAAACGGCGAAGTTAATCACGACTCAGCCAGTATTGTTATAGCCCAACTTCTATTCCTTGCTTCTGAAGACTCTAAAAAGGACATTAAACTATATGTTAACTCTCCAGGAGGATCAGTTGTAGATGGTCTAGCCATCATAGACACAATGAATCACATAAAGAACGATGTATCAACTATTTGCGTAGGCATAGCAGCCTCTATGGGGGCCATGATACTGTCTTTCGGAGCAAAAGGTAAAAGATATGCTCTACCTAACTCTGAGGTCATGATTCACCAGCCATTGGGTGGACACGAAGGTCAGGCATCAGACTTAGAGATTCGAACACGTCGAATACTTGAGACTAAAGCAACTCTTGCTAAAATGATTGCTAAAAATTCAGGCCAGACTCTAGCCAAGGTAGAGAAAGATATGGACCGAGATTACTTCATGAGTGCTGATGCTGCCAAGAAATACGGTATAATTGACAAGGTTATATAGATTGTATTGTAATATTGACTCCTTGTAAAAGTATTGCAAAATATAGGCTTTGTCTCTACAATTAAGGGTATTACTCCGGTAATAAAAAGATTATTCGTTTTTTATCATAATTCAAAATATAAACCCTATGAACAAAGCAACACTCGTTGAAAAAATTCACGACTTACTCGGATCAACTAAAGTTCAGGCAGAATCAGTTGTTGATACTATCATCGATTCAATTATCGTTACTCTAAAAAAAGGAGATGAGGTTTCTATTGCAGGTCTTGGAATTTTCTCAGTTAAGAAGCGAGCCGCACGTACAGCCCGAAACCCAAAGACAGGTGAAGCAGTTAAAGTTCCTGCAACAAATGTTCCAAAGTTCCGAGCCGCAAAAGCTCTTAAAGATGCTGTTAAATAATTTTTCTTACTCAAGATAAAATATTTCGACAACAAAAAAACGCTTATACCGCAAGCGTTTTTTTGTATTTAGATTTTTTTGGTGCGGGATAAGAGAATCGAACTCTTGTCTACTGCTTGGAAGGCAGTCATTCTACCACTAAACCAATCCCGCTTTATCTGATATGATAGTAGCAAAGAATGCATAATTATTCAACCCACCACTTCCTGCCACGAACTATTTTATTTTTTTCTATTTTAATTTCATATTTTTTTAGTTGCACAGAAATTAGTGCTGCTACACTTTCTGTATATCCTGAAATAAATAAAAAAAGTATTGGTGTAGAAAATTATGTAATGAATATTTTCTGTACAGAAATAATTGCAAATAAATATATCAAGGCCATCAGTGGAAGCAGCGTCTTCCTGAGTGACCCTGATGAGAATCGAAGTGTGGTCTTGACGAATGCCCATGTTGCTCGTCAACTTTTAGACAGCACAAAGAAGTGTGTAGGGAGAACAGGTAGTCCTGCTGCAACAACTCATAAGTTAACCTTAAGATATATTCCAAGTTTTTGGCTACAGAATAATAGAGGGTACATTATAGGAGATGCCAATAAACAATCTACTGGTGAATTTGATTTTGCTATTGTTGAAGCAGAGAGAATTCAACCTAAAAAAAAATCAGTGAGTATATACGACACCTTGAAGACAGAACTTAAATTTCAATTACAGGATTATTTAAACACAGAAAGTCCTAACTCTACCTTTTCACAAGGCTATATTTACTCTTATCCTGCCGAAAAAACCTTATCTAAGAACATATATAACCCTTTATACCTAAAGAAAGACACTATGCGTATACAGGACGTATTTGCGAGCCCAGAGTTACAGGAGCCTGATAGTCTTTTAGATGCATACGGATCTACAAATATTGACCATGGTTCTTCAGGAGGAATGGCAATACTTCAAAATACAAGCAATAACCTAATTGGACTTTCAAGCATTCTAATTCAGCCTAGTACGCCCCAAACAGTGCGTATTGTAAGCCTAAAACATATATTCTCAGTTATGGAGAAAGAACTCCACCTAAGTCAAAGCAGCCAGTCTGACGTCTATATACAGCTATTGAACACTATTAAGAATACTAAAATCAGCACTATTGATTTTATCAATGTAGTCAAAAATCAAAAGCTAACTGCAACATTAGAACTACAAACAAGAAAAACCCTACAAAATATAGGTATTATTTCAAAGTAGCCTGAATCTGAGCCATTGCTTCTATTGAATCCCCTATTTGAATCTTATTTTTCTTTTCAAAGCCACATTTTACACATTTATGTAGTATGTATGGATCTGTTGAAGTATATGACACGAAAATAGGTTTCATTAAACCTCCGCATGTAGACATTCTATCTCCAGGTTCAATATCAACATGCTTACTATATAAGCATTTTCGACAATGATTTGTGTAACCGTCACCAGTATTTGGCAAGCCACAAAATTCACATATAAAATCTTCTTTTTGTCTCATAAAAGACATTTGGTCGGGACGCTGGGATTCGAACCCAGAGTCACATCAGCCCAAGTGATGCATGTTAGCCGTTACACTACGTCCCGATTGATAGAATATATCATAGAAATAACCCAATAACAAACAAATCACAGCATCAGATTCACATTTGGAATGTATGTGTGCATATTAAGACATCCGACTCTACTCGCCATAACAACTGCCAAATCAAAAGTAATTACATGTTTACAGTTAGTTATATTAAGCTTGGACTTAATCTCTTCTGGTATATCAAACATCACTTGCCTTACCTTTCGCCATTTATGTTTAATACCAAACTGCTCCAAATCCAATTCTTGACTCATATACCTCATGTCTTTAACTTTTCGAGTCTTAACTTCAATAATATGAATCAAAATAGTATTGGTTTCTTTTAAAAACTTATACATTATAAGGTCTATCTCTAGGCCAATCCTTTTAAAGTTTCTTTTAAATACAAAATATCCATATTTTTCAAGCCTTGCTTCTATCAATTCTTGGCCTTTAATTCCTAATTCGTATTTATTTTCTGCGCTTTGTATGTTCATAATGTCTCATATTTTAGCTATATGAACATAAGATTTTCATAAATAAAACTTAAATTTTCCCATAAGAAAAACTAACCTTATTTTGTAAGCACTAAATACAGACTCAATATGTGAAATATATAAGTCATGTTCCAATATGTCTTTTATACACATATCCCCAAAGTTATCCACAATTATACACATTTATACCCATAACCATATTGCAATCTTAAAGAGAATTACTGTGCAGATAGGGAGAATCGAACTCCCGTCTCATCCTTGGCAAGGACGTATTCTACCACTAAACCATATCTGCTTATACACTTTCGTGTATTTTAAATTGTGCACCTACCAGGACTCGAACCCAGAACCACGGTTCCGAAGACCGGTGTGATATCCATTTCACCATAGGTGCCTTTGTCTTTTTTGTCAAAACGTATTATATTTCAAGTAATACATTCGAAATGATATCACTAATTAATCAAAAAAACAATCTACCACATGAGATATTAAACATACTCTCAACTCTTGAAAATGCAGGTTTCGAGAGTTATCTTGTGGGTGGATGTATTAGAGATCTTATACTTAAGAAAACCCCTAAAGACTGGGATATAACAACTTCTGCTACTCCAGAACAAATACAGACTTTATTCCCCGATTCTTTTTACACAAACACATTTGGAACAGTTGGAGTAAAGACTGAGAGTGTTGATATTGTCGAAATAACCCCCTTTCGAACTGAAAGTGGTTATTCAGATGGACGACGTCCAGATACTGTAACCTTTAGCACAGATATACAAGACGACCTTAAGCGACGCGACTTTACTATCAATGCAATTGCTTATAATCCCCTCACCGATACGTTGGTTGATCCGTTTAATGGACAAAAAGACATTCAAGACTCTCTAGTTAAAGCTGTTGGTAAAGGCGAAGAGAGGTTTGCCGAAGATGGTTTACGTATATTACGTATGGTTAGATTTGCGGCGCAGCTTAATTTTTCGATTGATACAGACACTCTTATGGCTGCTATAAGTCAAAAAGACATGCTTAAAGTTATTGCTAAAGAACGGATAAAAGACGAGTTCGTTAAAATACTTATGTCTAAGCATGCAAGCATGGCTTTTGGATATATGAAAAGTATGGGTGTATTATCCTATATATCGCAATACTTAGAGGATAGTGTCAATGTTCAACAGAATGGCTGTCATGCCTACGATGTATTTGAGCATCTTATTAGAAGTATGCAGTGTGCGGTAGACAAGGACTTTCCTTTAGAAATACGTATCGCTGCCCTATTCCACGATATTGGTAAACCACCGACAAGACAATGGTCTACCGAAAAGAAGGACTATACATTCTATGGTCACGACGTGGTTGGAGCCAAGATCACTAAAGGTATTCTCCAAGACCTACACTTTTCACGTGAAACTATAGAAAAAGTCCTTAAACTTGTTCGGTGGCACATGTTCTTCTCTGATACTGAGCAAATCACCCATTCAGCAGTCAGAAGAATGAT
>JAZKFG010000005.1:159163-197953 GCA_040386515.1 Patescibacteria group bacterium | reverse complement strand
ATATGGGATTTAATTAACTTACGTATTTGTGACCGGGTAGGAACTGGAAGACCAAAAGAAGATCCTTATAGACTGAGAAAGTATATGTCACTTATTGAGGAAGTATTAGCCGATCCTACAGATGTTTCAATGCTTAAGATTTCTGGTGCCGACTTAATCGAACACCTTTCACTTACCCCAGGTCCAATCATTGGTAAAATACTTAATGTTTTACTAGAAAAGGCATTAATCGATCCCACAATTAATACTTTTGACCAATTACTAGCTGAATCAAAGAATTTACTCACATTACCCCCTTCTGAGCTTGATTTGTTACATATTGAAGCGATACAGGTAAAGAAAGATAAAGAAAAGGAGTTGAAAGACGTC
Source organism: Patescibacteria group bacterium (assembly GCA_040386515.1). GTDB lineage: Bacteria > Patescibacteriota > Minisyncoccia > Phycocordibacterales > CAIZLB01 > CAIZLB01. The sequence continues at coordinate 197,584 of JAZKFG010000005.1, read as the reverse complement.
ATAAAGAAGAAGTACAAGGTTTCATAAGAAACATTTATGGTTAAACAAAAAACAGTCATTTGACTGTTTTTTGTTATATTTATCGTATTAATGACTTATTTCACACCTTTTTTAAAATCCAAAAGGATTGGGCAGTGATCAGATCCTAATATGCTTCCCAATATCTCAATCCCCTTAATGTTTCCCATGAAACTAGAATCTACATAAAATCCATCAATTCTCCACCCTATATTACGGTCTCTAGCTCTAGTCTTCATATCCCACCATGAATATTCAACTTTATCAGGATACATATGTCTAAAGACATCCTGATATCCTTCAGTGTGTAATTTATCCAATAAATCTCTTTCCTGACGTAGGAATCCAACATGTTTCTCGTTTTCCTTAGGCCTAGCAAGATCAATCTCATTATGGGCAATGTTTAAATCCCCACAAAACACAATATGTTTCTTGTGTAACATCTTTAATTTGTTACAAAACCCAATAAAATCAGCGTAAAACTTCATTTTATACTCTAATCTCTCTGGTTTCCCTCCTCCATTTGGAAAATAACAGTTAATTAGGAAGAAATCCTCGAATTCAAGGCATAATAACCTTCCTTCAGTCTTTAATGTTTCAAATGAAACAAATTCCTTGCTCGTCTGATCCAAAACCTTATGTTTTATACCCTCCTTTACATACACCGAAACTCCACTATACCCTTTTCGTTCAGTAGCTGAATTATGATGAGTAACATAGCCTGAAGGTGAAAAAAGTGAGTCTAACTCATGGTATGTAGCCTTAGTCTCCTGCAAGGCTACAATATCCAGTGAATTTGTCGGGAAACCTATTAAAGAAGGGGTTTTAAAGATTTGCAGGAATATATCCTTTTTATGGTTTGCCCTTACACCGTTTACGTTCCAACTAATTATATTCATATATGTATTCTACCATTATCTCCTATTGCAGATTCTATATTAGACAGTATATTTCCATTTAACCCTTATTATATAAGACTATTTTACCATATGTCTCTTAAGCTATATTATAGTTATGTACCCATGTCTTATACATGTCCGTATAATGTCTTTAACTTGTCCTTTTAGTTGTCTTTTGATCGATTTCTTGTTGCATAAATATTTATTTTATGATACTATAAGGACATGATTACTAAGACAAAAAAAACTAAGATTATCTCAAAGCATCAGCTACATAAGACAGACACAGGATCTCCTGATGTACAGGTTGCTCTTATTACTGAGCGAATAGATTATCTTTCTGATCATCTTAAAGTTCACAAAAAAGATATTCACTCACGAAAAGGACTTTTGAAACTAGTTTCAAAGAGACTTGCACATATGAAATATCTACAACGAAAAGATTCTACACGTCATGCATCTGCAATGAGTGTTGTAAAAGGAAAGTAATATCTCGGATAACATCTCGGTATAAGAAGAAACTCGCATTAAAGCGGGTATTTTCTTTTTCATTAATATATTAAATAAGGTATAATTCACACATGGATACAATTAAACACAAAGGGCAGAGAGTAGGTATACTTATAGACACTCAAAACCTATATCACGGAGCAAAAAACTTATATAACGCAAAGGTTAATTTTCAAAACATTATTACAGACGCACTAGCAGGAAGAGATCTTATACGAGCAATTGCATACGTTATAAACACAGATTCTTCAGAAGAAAAGACATTTTTTGATGCATTGGGTAAAATGGGTATAGAAACAAAAATAAAAGACATACAAATATTTAGCGGTGGGGCAATGAAGGCCGACTGGGACATTGGACTAGCAGTCGATGCAATACGATTAGCACCGAAAATGGATGTTATTATTATTGTATCAGGGGATGGTGATTTTGGTCATCTCGTTGATTACTTACAGGGAACATTTGGCTGTCGTGTTGAATGTGCAGCATTTGGAAAGTCAGCATCAGGAATACTGAAAGAAAAAGTAAATACATTTATAGACTTGGCCGAAAATCCAAATAGATACCTAATATTCAGAAATAATACAGGAAGAAATGCGCCCATACGAAACACTGGAGCAGGGAATAACATTAGAAATAAACCGCTTAGCAATAAGATATATCCAAAAAAACGAGTAGCAGAGGGAAGTAGCACAGGTAACACACGTAAAATAATAAGAATTGATACAACAGAGCGTCATGAATAATGATAAAACTAATGTAAACAACACAGAGGTAATTCCTTCAACAGCCTCTCTACATACACTAGAAGGGGATTTACTCGCATCAATGAAAGACGAGAACTATTCGAGTAATATTGTTAAAATCGTAACAAGTGGAGCAGGGAATAAAAGTGCAGGACCAGCAAGTTCTGATACAGAAACATCTGGTTCAGGACTTAAAAAATATATGTTTATATTTATAGGTATTATTTTAATAGCAGGTGTAGGGGCTGGTATATTTTATGCAAAAAACCTTTCCAACAAAGGATCAATAACAGACAACACAGCAACCACAACACCAGCAACACCTCTAACTAATACAACTCCTTTTACACAGGCGCCATCTATTTTTGATGCAGATGTTGTTATTCCTATAAAAGTAGCCAACACCAACAAAGTTGGATTAGTCAGCGCAGTAAAAGCAGTAAAGGAAGATCTTTTAGCCAATAAGATCACCAATAAAACAAACATAACTCTGGTAACAGATGTTAGCGTTGAAGATTTTTTCAATAAAATTCAATATTCTGGACCTCAGAGCATAATCCGATCGCTTGCAGCAGACAAAGCATATAATTTTGGGATATATCATACGGCAAGTTCTGAATTTGAGACATATCTTTTAATAAAAGTTGATACATTTGACTTAGCTTTCTCTGGAATGTTGGATTGGGAAAGAGGTTTACCTATTGATTTACAACCGTTATTTACATATACACCAGTTGCAACACCAACAAGTAGTCAAAATCAGCCAGTAGGAACAACTACTGCAGCAACATCAAGCACCACAACAGTTTCTGTACCTGAAATCCCTTATGCAGGAAGCAATCTTCTTGGCAAATTCTCTGATAAAGTTGTTAAAAATATCGATACTCGAGTATATACAGATCCGCAAAGAGGCGTACAAATCATGTATGGCTTTATAAACAAGAAGTATTTACTGATAACATCAGGTGAAAATTCTTTTGTGGATGTTATGAATAAATTGTTGGTAAAAAGTGTTTTACGTTAACTAATCTTTAGCAAAACTTTATCTGCAGCATCATATAGTAGGGAATATATGATGCTTTCAATAAGTAGTATTTTTACTATACAAACAGATTCAGAGTGTGCAGCAAATATTGTTGCAATAGAAACCCTTATAACTAAAGGGATTTATAAATTTACATTGCTAGGAATGCCTACAAAAACTGCATCCGATAGTAAAGATCGGGTATATTCTGCACTTAGATCAAGCGGCTTATTAAATTTAAAGTCTGATAATAGGAAAATTATTGTAAACATAACACCAGAAAACACCCTTAAGAAGGAAGGTTTTTATGATTTAGGTATAGCTATATCGTGTATTTCCTGCATTGACACACAAATACCTGACAAGCGGGCATTAATTCTAGGAGGATTATCAATATCAGGTCAAATAATCCCAACAGAACGAATAAAGCATGCAGTATACGCGGCATATACGCACAATATATCCGTTATACTATGCTCCCAAGCAGACAAATCATATTTGAGTGACCATACCCTAGAGAAGTTGGGGAAGTGTGGAATATACATAATAGCTGCAGATTCATTAAGAGAAATTATTGATTTATATAAGCAGAATTCATATTCTTTACTACCTGCACCTAAAAAATATGAGGAGCAGAGCGAATATAAAGATGCAAATGATAATATTGATATTGAAAATATGGACCATATATTAAGAGCACTTTGCATATCTATTTCAGGAGGTCATCATATATTAATAGAAACTCCTTTAACTCCAGCAATTAAACAACTTTCTGCTGATATGTGTACATTTACTGCCGAAAAGCATTTTGGAAGGGAGGCGTACAGTGCGTATCGAGATAAAAAGCTCGATTCTGACCAAAAAATTAATATTTTATATCTTGAAAATGTTAAGACATATTCAAAAAACTATATTCAAGGTAATCAGTTGAGTCACAAAGATAGCATTGTAGCACTATACACACCTTGCACATGTGGGTATCAATATACATTCTTTGAAGCCAACACACAGGAAAAGAAGTGTATTTGCAGTCAGAGAAGTATTTTGCAGCATAAAAGACATATAGAATCTACATATTTTGATATTTTTAACATTCATATATCGAACACACAGCTCTCACAACTTAAACAGATTGATAAAGAACACATAAAAGCATTGCATCAGCTCATAAACCAAGTAAGACATGTTCAATTCATAAGACATAGTAGGGAATTAAAGCTTACAGAGCAAGAGATTTTTATGTTTCCTGATAATTTGTATCTCAACATATATAGAAATATTGATTTACTTATGGAAGATATTGACCAAGGAGATCGTGATTTGTTTGAAAACCATAGTGGTAAGGAAAATCTACTTCGCATTGCAAGAACTATTCAAGATATTTTTGATTGCAAAACTAAAAAGCAAAGCCTTATTTCTAGAAAAGCTTTGCTTTTAGCTATATCATATATACCTAAAATGGATTTTTAGCTCCTCGAACCTCGAAGTGTAGATGCACTCCTGTTGATTGACCTGTATTTCCCATTTTTCCAACCTGCTGTCCTCGAGTAACTTTCTGTCCTTGCAATACATCAATTCCTGACATATGAGCGTATAGAGTCTGAACGCCGCCGTCATGAGTAATTACCACGTAGTTACCGTAACCTCCATTCCATCCATCTCCACCTCGAACCAAACTTACAATTCCATCTCTTGCCGCAAGAATAGGAGTTCCGAATGAAGCAGCAATGTCGATTCCATTATGACCATGTATTCCTTGAGTTTTAGTACCGTTTGCTACCGGTTTTGAGAAATATCCGCTACTTTTTACTGGTGTATTGTTATCAGGAGTGTTGTCTTTTGTTCCTGTTGAAGGATTTTTTACAACATCAGCAACCAATTTACCTCCAGGAATGATAATTACATCGCCTACAATCAGTCTTCCATCCTCCAAATCGTTAAACTCTGTCAATTCTTTCTGTGAAATATGGAATTTCTCTGAAATCTCACTTACAGTATCTCCTGCCCGAATAACATACGATACTCCTGAAACAGGTAAGATTACTAGTTTTTGTCCAACTTTAATCTGACTTGTTTTCTTTAAGTCGTTGGCCCAAAGAATTGTTTCTGGAGTAATATTATATTTCTTAGCAATTGCTTCAATAGTATCTCCTTGAATAACTTCGTATTCAGCAATTGTACCTTCCTGATCCAAAACTGTTGTTCCAGCATCTTCAGCAACTGTCACTTCAACTGTTGCAGGGATCATTTCGCCTGTAGGAGAAGCATTGTCAATTTGTTCTAGTGAAATGTTTTCTTTTTCAAGTGCATTTAAAACACTAGATGATTCCTCAGAATATCCTTTAATAACAAGCAGTTTTCCTCCTATTTGAATAGCAGGGATATTTTTCTTAACTACTTTTGTCTTCTGAGTAAGCTTAACTGTTGGAACTGATATATCATCAGTGTTGTAATACAATCGATCTGTAGCTTGTAGTGAAGAGTCTAGATTAAATGCCTGTGAGGCTCTTAATTCTGTATCTTGTCCGTCTGTTGATCCTATGGCTGTGTTAAACTGTATAAAACTTGTTAACGCGGTTGCAAATACAATAACGTGTACTAACGATTTTGAAGATTGATGAGTGATAAACTTTTACTAAATAAATAAATGGTAAGCACAGTGAACTCAGAAGTGAAGGAAGGTCAGAAAAGCTGTATTACCATTGCACAGAGATAATATTATCTGGTTATGCACTTACAATCAAGAGAGTTTATGTGGTATAATTTTTGCATTATTAAGTTTAGATTAAGCCCACTTTTAAATACAAAAAACAAATTATTATGGTACGAACACATGGAGGTCAAGAAGGGGCAGATTCGCAAGAAAATCAAGGAGAAATACTAGAGCAAGTAGGGCTGTTAAAGGACGGTGCAGGCAATAGTATTGTAGCTGAATGGCTGAAACTAGGGGAAAATGACAAAAGTGATGCTAACAGACTTCAAGAAATACTCAAAAGTACATTGCAGACAACATTTGAGGAGGGGCAAAAATTTGGCTTTACAGCAGAACATGTTGCAATGGCAAAAAAAGAGATCGAATTTATTGTTTCTGAATTACATAAATTAGACTCTGAGATGCCAGTAGGTGCGTTAACATCTACTTTAACTGGGTTTATAAATCGTCTTGAGGCAGAAGTAAAAACAAAACCGATTGCTTCAGATACCGAGGTTGATAATACTGAAATTGTAGAAAGAAAGAAAAGAGATACAGCATTAGTGGAAGACGCTATTATGTTCAGAGAAGACGGTAAAAGTCTTTTGACAGAGTGGCTTGATGCTGAAGATGAAGATACTGTATTAAATTTACGATTACTTCCAAAGATAAATGCAAAGCTAGAGAAAGATTTTGAATTTTACAACAGTGATTTACGCTCAATTGAAGATGTGAAGAACGGAATAGATTTTATTGAGGCAACTACCAGTACTGTTGGCAAGCTAAAGGATATTAAAGTATCACTAATGCCCCTAATACACGCATTGCTTGACCATAGAATAAGACTTGAGAAACTTCTTGATAAAAAAGAAGATGCTGAACAAGATGAAACGCAGTCATCTGCCATAAGGAAAGGTAAAAAGAAAGCAAAACCAAGTAAAGAAGAAAAACTCGAATCGCATAACCCGGAAGAATCAGACGACAAAATAAAAAAAATTGACTATGTACATTTTCCACTTTTCTTTGAGAAAGGTGACAAGGAACCAAAAAACTTAATACAGGAGCTTGTGTCAGCAACCACCTCTATGGAAGTAGGGATTGTACTAGGAAAATTAAAAGCAAATATTGATTCAAATTTTAATACACAAGCAGGAAAGTCTGAAACTGAAGAAGAATTAATTGCTAAGAAAGAAACATACGAAAGGTACAAGAGAAAGCTAGAAGATTTAGGTCAAGAGTTCATTCATCCAAAACTATTCGCAGACCTTGACGAATATATTACGAAAATAGAAACAAAAATTTCATTAATCAACAAACAAGATATGCCAAAAGAAAATGCAATTCCATTAAAATCTGAAGAAGCTGTAGATACAGCTTCTGTTGACCCAACTATGGGATTAAAATTTCCAGAAGAAAAATCAGAAGAATCGCTTGAAAACTATAAAGTTGTAAATTTCCAAGAGCTCCGAACAGTTCTTCTTGAGAAAATACCTGAAGCCAGCAAAGAGGAGACTACTCAAAATGGTGATCTTATACTTCAAAGTACCGAGGAAATTTTAACAAGAGAATGGAATGATGTTAAAGGTTCAAATGAAGTTGCAATCAAAAGATCAATGGCACTGATGGTAGAATTAAAAAATGATTTAGTTCCTGTTCGTGCAAGTTTAGCTGAGGATAAAAATAATAAAGGAAAAATCAATCTCATAGATGATGTTACAAAAGAACTTACAGACATGATAAATAGTCTACAAGGAAGACTTGATCATATTGCGAATCCACAACTTGAGGAGAAAGAAGAAGCAAAGGAAATTAAGAGTGTAGATGATATTAATGAATTTCTACACGTACTTCCTGATATAGAAATATACAGTGATAGTCAAGGGATTATAATAATGAATGAAATCATCGCGACACTAAAAAATGAAACTATTCCTGCAATAGAGAGCGGCGACGAAGCGAAGATTAAAAGCATAAAAACAGCTATCTCAACATGGCAAAACTCATTAAATAAAGAAGTTGGATTTAAAATGGGAGGTATTGGAAATAAACTTGAACATCAAAGATCTTTTGCAACAAAACGAAAAGTTACATTCCTCATATCATTGTTTGAAGAGCTTAATTTTGCTAAGGGAGATTTGGAACACAAGCTAACTGAAATAAAAAAACAGGGAGCTAAAAAAGCAAAAGCTGCACCAGAAGATACTGCAGAAGGAAAAACAGATGTTAAGCCTGCACCAGAACCAGCACCTGTAGCAGCCTCAGAAAAGAATACTTCACCTGAAGAAATAAATACTATTCCTGACATACAATTATTTGTAGAAGGGATGAGTACTTTTGAAACAAAAAGTTTGAATCACTGGCAAGGAATAGTTCATTCAGTTAGCAGCTTATTGCATACAGAAATGCAAAGAGTGGTTGCAATGCAAGATACTACTGGTGCACAAGAATTAGCAACCACTGTAAATGACATGATTAATCTTTTGAAAAAGAAAGTTGGCTTTAGAGATAACCAAATTGGCACATTTATAGACGGTAAAACTCCTGCCAATAATGGAAAAAGATCGCTTGCACAAGGTTTATATAGAGAATTACATACTGCAAGAGACCTAATGGACCAATTTGTTGCAGGAGTACAAATTACCATCCCTGATCTAAAAGCACCTGCAACAAACAAAAAGAAGGAAGATTCTTCTGCACCTAAGCAGCAAGCAAAACCTGCAGCTAGTCCTAAGCCTCAAAACACTGCAGCACCAGCAGCAGCTCCAGTCCCACCTACACCTCCAACACCTACCGCAGCAGTAAATTCAAAAGACAAAGCTAAGATAAAAAATAGGGGTAGACATCAAACTCATCAAGACTTCGAAACAAATCAGGAAGCACTTAAACCTCTTACAGATCAAGAAATTCCTTCAGTGTTTGAAGGAGATACAGAAGTTATTCAAAGAAAAGCACCTGAAAGAAAAGTTGAGATTCGAGATCTAGATGAAGATGAAGAAGAAGGTGGGGATGAAGAATACAAGCCAACTCCACTCAAAGCTGAAGATTTATTAAAAATGAATGATGAAGGATTATACGATATTTCAGAAGAAGCAGAAAAAGATACAGGATTTAGAAAATGGTTTGACAGAATATTCAAACAAGCAGAGAAAGTAGGAGACTCATCACTCGAACAAAGAACAATGCATGAATGGCACGAACTATATGTAGAGCAGAAAGAAAAAATGACTGCAATGGAAAAAATATTGAAGAGTAAAAAAGCAGGAGATAAAATATTTGAAGTATTTGCAGGAGACTCAACAAAGAAAGAATATGCACTTAGAAAAATGCTTCAGAATATAGAATGGGAACTAGTATCTAATCCAGAACAGGCCGCTAAACGTATTGAAGGTATTCTAGCGTCAAACGAAAAAATATCAGGACATCAGGAAAAAATACAAGGATTAGAAGCACAGTTAAAAAGAATTACAGACGCTCAGAAAGATTTTACGGTTCTGCTTCCAGAAGATGTTGTATACGATGTAATGTATGGAGAGGATGCACCGCGAGCACAAATGGATGAACTTCAAAACTTTCTTACAGATATAAGTCTCAACTACAAGTTCTATGCTGGCAAACCAGGAAAAGAAATCTCAAATAGACAGATGCGAGAAATGTTTGATAGATACGAAAGAGTAAGAATTGGCGGATATCATAGGGATGAGAAAATTGGCTTCTTTAAAAGATTTTTTAGTAATCTAGGAGGTAAAATAGAAAATAACAATCAGAACGATTTCAAAGCATTCGAAAGTTCAGTAAAAATGCTTCAGCAAAATAAACTAGTTGAATCACCTGAGGTAAGCAAACAAGAAGCTGAAATGAATATGAAAAATCTGCGACGAGTTGTTACATTTGCAGCTGAAGAAATGCAAGACGCAGGAACAGATGAATCACTTGATAGCATACTTGCGAAGGTTCCAGCAGAGTGGCAGCCACATGCAGAAGTTCTTCGAAAGGTATACAAGACATACGGAAAAAATAGAGCACAGTACTCACAATTCCAAGAAGAGGCGCGTGATGAAAATAGATTGAAAAACGTATCGAGCGAAATTGAGGGAAGAAAAACTAGCTCAGAGAAAGAACATGAGACTGAATTAGAAAATCTAACTAATGAGATTTCAGCCGATCAAGCAGAATTTAATCAAGAAGTAGAAGATGGATTCATGCTAGAAAGATTAGAAGGACTAAGCAAAGCAATACGAGTAAAAGGATCAAATGGAATCGAGCTTGAGAAAATTGAAAGAGAATTCTTGACTATTGATGGAGATGCGCTTGATGCAGAGGGCACAGCAGGCCATAAACGACTTAAACTACAGCTTGCTCATGAGTGGACAAAGATTTACACGAAGCTCAACATATTCGAACTCGCTCCAACAACAAAAAGATTCAAGAGAATATTTGAAAGTACCGATGAAGAAATTCCACGAAAGGATAAAAAAGCAGCATTAATGTCAGTACTCCCAAAGCTTGAAAAAATGCAGCTTAAATTTGCAAATGACACATTCAAAAAAGTTCAAATTAGCGCAGTCATGAATTACTTCAAACAAGTAGAGAAGGATCTAGCTAAATAATCAAAACATATGACACAAACAAAATTCGATCCACAAGCATTAGCAAAACAAACTCTAACTGAGATAGAAACTTCATTCAAAAAACAAGATGAAGAGACAAACATCTTAAGTGCATTACAAGATCATTACTCAACACTTGAGAGAAATCAGCGCCTATATATAGAATACTTAACTGAGTTTATTGACAAACTAAAGCATGCACAGCATACAGACACTGAATCATTAGCACAGCTTAAGAAACAAGTATTAAAGCACATACTCCAGAACGAAAAGGCAAGAAGTAAAGATGATATGAATTAGTGTATACTAGTGTAGATGAATAATTCTTATCTACAAGACCTAAATGAAAGACAATTAAAAGCGGTTCTCAAAACTGAGGGGCCGCTTTTAATTATTGCAGGAGCAGGAGCAGGTAAAACAAAAACTATTACAACTCGTATTTTACACTTGTGTTTAAATGGTGTTTCTCCTGATTCAATATTAGCTATTACATTTACCAACAAGGCAGCCAAAGAAATGCGAGAGAGAGTTACTGCGGCCATTGATAAACACGCAGAAGGTGGACCAGTATTTGCCAATATGAAGCCTTTTGTATCTACCTTTCACAGTCTTGGTGTATATTTATTAAGACAATTTGGAAATAGAGTAGGACTAAATAAGACTTTTAGCATTCTCGATCGAGATGACAGCAAGAAAAAGGTAAAAGATATACTTGTTGCCAAAGGTCATGATCCTAAAAAGATTGAACCGTCTAAGGTTTTGAACATCATTTCAAAGCAAAAAGGAAACAGTATAAGCCTTGCAGAATATACTTCAAAAACACTTTCTGGAGAGGAAGGATATGTCGGAGAAACTGTTGCAGCAGTTTGGGAAGCATATGATAAGGAGCTCATGAAAGAGAAAGCTGTTGATTTTGATGATTTATTGTCGCTACCAGTGAGAATTCTTAAAGAAAATCCTGATATTCGCCAAATGATTAACAATAAATGGCAATATATTCATGTTGATGAGTATCAAGATACAAACCCGATACAATATGAGCTTTGCAGGCTTTTGGCAGGTACAGCCCATAATATTGCCGTTGTAGGTGATGCTGATCAGACTATCTATTCATGGAGAGGTGCAAATATTAAGCATATTTTGGAATTCGAGCATGATTTCCCCGGCACAGAAGCCATTTTGCTTGAACAAAATTACCGGTCGACTGGAATTATCATTGAAACTGCCAATGCAGTCATAGATAAAAACATTTTTCGAACTAAAAAGCTCCTTTTCACAGATAAAGAAAGAGGAGAAAAGCTTACGGTATATGTAGGATTGGATGAAATAGACGAAAGTCGTTACGTTGCCCAGGAAATTCAAAATCTTATGAGAAATGGGGTGCAGCCAAGCCAAATCGCTGTATTATATAGAGCTAATTTCCAATCAAGAACACTTGAGGGAACATGTTTGGCATATAATATTCCATATCAAGTGCTTGGAACTAAGTTTTTTGAAAGAAAAGAGATTAAAGATATGATTGGATATCTAAGAGCTGCAATAAACCGTGATTCTATAACGGATATTAAGAGAACTATCAATACTCCAGCTCGAGGAATTGGAAAAGTAACACTTTTGAAGGTAGTAGAAGACAAAGTACACGAAATACCTCAGGCAGCACGTATAAAAGTTCAGGAATATTTTAGATTGCTTGATACTATTAAGCAAAAAAGTGAAACAGAAAAGCTTTCTGATGTTATTAAATACATTTTCCAAGCAAGTGGGCTAGAAAAAATATTCATTTCAGGCAATGAAGATGATGCTGAAAGAGCAGAAAACGTAAAAGAGCTTGTATCTTTGACGACAAAATATGATGTATTGCCTCCAGCTGAGGCAATTGAGCTCTTTCTTGAGGAAGCATCACTTATGTCTGATCAGGACCAATTAAATGAAAAAGGTATGGAAAATAAGGTTCGTTTGATGACTGTCCATGCTTCAAAAGGTCTTGAATATGACTATGTATTCGTAACGGGTATGGAAGAAGGGCTATTTCCATATGAAAGAACAGGCGAGACTGAAATAAAACAAGCAAGTGAAAGCGAAGAGGAGCGAAGATTATTCTATGTAGCTATTACTAGAGCCTGTAAAAAGGTATATTTGTGCTATGTAATGATGCGAACTATCTTTGGGGCTAAGCAATTTAGAACAAAAAGTGGATTTATTGATGATATTCCTAAAGATTTGATTGATTCGGTGGATAATACCTTTGCAATGTTTGAAACAAAGAAAGTTGACGCAAATGGGAGAAGAACCGGGGGATTACTTGACCTATCAGACATAGACTTTTAGTCTAAAAAAGCATATATATAAGGTATGAAGTTTGAGCTTGAAGCAAAAAAATCGCTTGGACAAAATTTTCTCAAAAACACAACTATTATTCAAAAAATGGTTGATTGTGCAGTGCAAATATCAAAAACCTATACAGAACAACATGGAAAACCTGTTTCAATTCTTGAAATCGGACCAGGGACAGGAGCATTAACCGAATATATATTGAAAACAGGCTTAAAAACCTATGCAATTGAAGCAGATGACAGAGCAATACCAATATTGACTGAAAAATTCGCCACATATAAGAATTTTGAGCTTTTACACCTTGATATTCGCGAATATGACATTAAAACAGTAAAAAAGCCTTATATTATATTGGCCAATATTCCATATTATCTTACAGGATACATAACTCGTATGTTTCTTGAGTCAGAACATCAGCCAATTGCCATGATTGTTATGGTGCAAAAAGAAGTCGCAGTACGTATTAATGACACAAAACATAGTCTTGCATCACTTGGAGTTCTTACATATGGAACACCTCGAATATTAACACATGTTTCAAGAGGTAATTTTGTACCCGCACCGAACGTTGATTCATCTGTATTGGTTATTGAAAACGTTCAAAGAGATATGCTTGAAGGCAAGGCTGGTTTAAAGCTTGAAAAAACATATTGGGAATTAGCAAAGAAAGCTTTTGGAAATAAAAGAAAGCAGCTTGGCGGAACAATATTAAAAGGGCTTGAACATCCGGAATTGAGCCAATATACAAAGATGAGACCAGAAGATCTTCAGGTTGAAAATTGGATACACATCGCAAAAATATATACACAAATATATAAGTAAGGTATCATATACCTAATGCATAAAAAAACTCTTAACATTGCTTCACTCTGTCTTGTGGCACTATTGATAGTTTTTACTATGACACACACTAAAGATTCTTCAGATAAACTTGTAGCCAATATTGAAGCTGATGGAGAAGTTGGTATTGTAGGAAATCCTCAAAACGCAGACGAGTATCAGCAACAAATTATGAAGGCAGTACTTGATCAAAATTTAAAAGCTTTTGAAGACACATCGGATTCTTTTAAAAAAAAGCCGACAGATACAATGACTGACACAATCGCTAAAAATGTTTTTTCTCAGTACATAGAATACAACACGACAGATACGCTAAACATGGAGAAAATACAGCAAGAAACTATTGCAGCAGTTAGAGAACATCCTGCACAGAAAAGCAATGTAACCTTACAGGATATACGTATTTCAGCAAATACAGTTGAAGGACTTAAGAGTTATGCAAACACAGTAGCTGCCATTCAAAATAATTTATATAAGGCTGTTGATAAAATTAAGGACAAAACTGAAGCAACATTATATTTGCAAAATTTATATAATGTTACAAGTGATTTATATTTAAAGCTTGCAGTACCAGAAAGCATGTCAAGAGAACATGTAGCAATCATTAACGCATACAGAGATTACTATACATCTTTTGATCTTCTTAAATTACAAGATTCAGATCCTGCCCGAGCATTAACAGGAGTGCAACTAGCAAAAGAGGCTCAGGATGCACTTGTTGCAAGTTTGGAATCAGTAAAAAAAATAGTATTATTAAATAATATTACATACACAGAAGGCGATGCTGCATTTGTTTGGTTTACTAATGCGACAGGTACTGAAATGATAAAAACCAATTAATACAATGTGGCAATTTAATAATATAAAATCAATACTATTCGGTCTGGCGCTTATGAGTGTTGGAAGTGTGGCACAAAGCACACATGCCCAAATATATAACAATCCAACTGAGGATCAAATTGAAGCAAGTTTTGAGCAGAGCATTACACAGACTGCTGTAAACAGTAAAGGACAAACAGCCGCGTATGACAAAAAAGCTCAGTCAGGCAATACAAAAGTGGATGCAGCTCCAGTATTTAGTGATGCAGCCAGTTGTGTAGCAGATGAGTTATTGAAAACCATTATGACTTCAGCCATATCAAGTGCTGTTCAAAAAGGAGTAGGAACTGCTGTGAATACAGTGGCTGGCCTTTTACATGTGCCAACTGAGGAAAGTGGGCAAGTACTTTTGAACTCAAACTCTCAGGCAAATGCTGAGGTAGGTACAACAATTGGAGCTTTTGGAATAGGAGCAATTACAGCTCCAGGTTGGAACGCTGTTGGATATTGTATTGTGAACGCCATGATTACATACGTTGCAAACTCTACTATTGCTTGGGTACAAGGAGGATTCGAAGGAAACCCTTCATTCGTAAACAATCCTGAGCAATTCTTTAAAGAGCTTGCAGATGTTGAGGCTAGTGCTTTCTTGAAACAATTGGCATACGGAACACTTGGACTTAATATTTGTGAGCCATTTCGAGCTCAAATAGTTCTAACTATTGCCCGAAGTCATGTTTCTGGACAGCAAGGATATGGTGGCCCTGGAGGATACAGTCAAGGAGGTTATGGAGGAGCAAATGGGGCAAATGGAGGCAGAGGTGGAAACATGGCCTACGGAGGATGTTCACTTGACGACATAAAAGGCAATATGCAAGGTTTTTTAAATGGAGACTTCCAAAGAGGAGGTTGGGACAGCTGGTTTCAGGTATCTCAAATAGATACAAACAATCCATACAGTACATACTTTAACCTACAGGCGCAGCTAGACGGTGCAATTAGCAAGAAACAAACTATTGCCGCTCAAGAGCTTGACTGGGGTAAAGGATTCTTAAGTTTCAGAAAATGTGCAGAAAATACACCTAAGGATAAACAAAAAGATTGTCCTATTACAACACCTGGTATTATCATTCAAGGCCAGCTTGAAAAAACACTTGGTCTTGCCAAAGATCGTTTAGTGCTCGCTGAAAAATTTGACCAAGTTGTAAGTGCTGTTGTGAATGAATTAATCAATGTTGCACTTGATAAAGTATTAGAGCAGAAAGAGAAGAAATAATAATTAAAAACACTAGAGACAGCGAGAGAGTAGTGCTATACTTATGCGTAGTATATGACACTATTTATTCGACTAAAAAAAATTGTTTCTAGTATTCTTTTGTGTTGTGTACTTGTGAGTTTAATTCCTACACAGGCATGGGCTCAAACCGCAACATCAACACCAACTGCATCATATGCAGGATGGGATAGTGCTAAAAAAGTTCTATCAGATGGTTATGCCAATGCTGACGATATTCGTTTAGGAAGAGGGGAGAAATCACAACTTAGTACACCACGAGCAGAAAATATAGGAAAGACTTTTGCTCTTGATGTATACGAAAAAGATGCATTGACAAAAAAGTTATTTGAAGCAGGATCATATAACACAGTGATGGGAACAAGTCTTGGTGTTAATGCTAATGAATTATATGGAATTAGTACAAATGATGGAAGAGTTGCCTATTACTATAAAAACAAAAACACAGCCAGTTCTGATGATGATATATTTGTTGCGTATGCAGAAAAAGGGGAAATAACTATTCCTACTAAACAAATTATAAAAGCGTCTGGTTCTAACGATGTTACAACAAAAGACGTAGGCACTCAACAAGGATTTTTAAACGCAGCCGATGCAGAAAAAGGAAGAAATCAGAACTCAACATATTCAACTTTATCAAATGTTGATCAGCTTGATAGATTGCGACAAGAACAAGGAACTGATATTAATAGAAGCAAAGAAATAGATACTATTCTAAGCAGCGGAATGGAAGGAGGGAAGCCGATTGATGATACAAGAAGAAGAGAACTTGAGGATGAGAAAACTAAGTTGACTGCTGCCACAACCAACAGAGCTCAGCAAATACAGAACGGTGAGGAAGCATCAGAAAATCGTCAAATCTCAACTACTGCTTGTTCAAAGAGTACTTTTTCAATATTAACAACTGACTGTTGGACAGTAATGCTTGCAATACTTGCAAACATTGCCCTTAAGCTCAGTTCATTTATTCTATACATTACAGGTAACCTTTTTGATTTCTCAATTGAGATTGCTGTAAACTCAGCACAGTTTATTGACAGTCTTGGAATCATTTCTCCAACTTGGGCAGTTGTTCGAGATATTTTAAACATGACCTTTATTTTCCTGCTCTTATTTATTGCTACTCAAATTCTTTTAGGAAAAGGAAATTATAATGCGAAAGGAAGTGTTGCTCGATTGGTATTGGTTGCAATATTTATTAACTTCAGTTTATTCGCAGCAAAGATAATGGTTGATGGCTCTAATGTTTTAAGTCTCACCATTTATGAAAGTATTAAATACAAGGACGCGAAAGATACTTCAGATACACGAGGAAGTGTTTCAGCTCGTATCATGACAACACTAGGCTTGTCTGCAGTATATAACTTTGGAGATGCTTTTGATAACAATGCAGTAGCAGGGTGTAATGGTGCACCCGGAACAATTTTAACTGTAGGAATATTCGGAACTATACTGGTGTTAATAACTGCCTTAACTTTTTTGCTTGCAGGACTGTTGTTTCTCCTTCGAATGCTAAATATTATTGTGCTTTTCATTAGTTCTCCAATTTGGATTTGGGGATATGTAATGGAAAGCGAAACATTTAAAAAATCAACAGACTGGTGGTGGGGAAACATGAAAACAGTGCTTCAGTTTCCAGTTATTTTCATGCTTATGCTCTATGTTGCATTGGCAATGTTTGCACAGTTAAGTACAGTGTCAATTAATTCAGGCGGGCAAAGAATGTCAATTATTAAATTAATTTGTACAACAACATCAACAAATGGAGGGCTTTCAGGTATTTTTGATAAGCTACCAATTGTCCTTAACTTTATAATCGTGATCGCAGCACTTATGATGATTGTGTCATACAGTATTAGAAATGCTGGAAAAGGAGGAATGCCAGGAACAAGTAAACTGGCAACAAATCTAAGTAGTAAAATTAGTGATTATCAAAAGAAAATAACTACAGGTGCAGCGCAGGGAATATACAACAAGTCACGAGACACTGTTATTGATGCAGGAAAAGGCATACAAAATGCTGGAAAAGCAGGACTTACAATGGCCAAAGATGGAGTTAGAACATTTGCACATAAAAAAATATACAGCAAGATTGGAGACAAGCTTGCAGGCGCAGCTACAGGAAGCAATGGATGGCTTGGAAGATTTGCTGCAAATAAGCCTCGAGTACAGGAAGCACTGGCTGTTGCATCTGATAAAATGAAGAATAAAAAAATCTTTAACGAGACTGAAGAGGCAGCAAAGAAGAGAAGACAAGCACCGATTAAGAAAAAAGATGATTTGCTTAGAAAGGTACAAACAGAGGAGTTAAAGATTATAAGTGAAAAAGAATGGTTAGAAAAAAATAAAGGCAAAACAAAAGCAGATTATAGAAAGTATACAGATAGGCAAATTGCGCGAAGAGAGGAAGTGTTGCTAGGACCCGCACTCTCATCTGCAGAAAGTAAGAATGAAAAAGGAGAGACAATGTTGAACAGTGATAGATTGAGAGATGGGGTATATATTAAAGAAACAAAAGACGGTATTACAACAGAAAAATTTGATGAGGCAAGATTTGCTAAAAACATGCAGGACATTGTGAGCTTCCATGATAAAAACGGTAGTCTATTGCAAGCAGACAAAGACAGACGTCTGGGCCTCGACATTCTTATGCATGAAAACTCTGAGACTCGAACAAAAGGATTGAAAGATATGGTTGATAAAGCGGCTAAAGGCGCAAAGAAAAATAAAACTAATGAGGAAAAGAAAGCAGATATTAAGAGTATGGAAAGCTTGTTAGAGAGACTGCCAGAAGATCTTACAAAAATTGATCCATCTAAGAAAAAAGATTATCCTGAAGTTGTTCGAGACTACTTAGATGCCAAGAAAAAAATTGATGACGAAGCTGCTGCAGAACTACAGTTCGGTGATCCAGCAGGTGCTGAAGCAAACAGGACTGAGAAGCTGGAAAGACTCAATGCAAAAGCTTTGGAGCGAATCAAAAAAGAGAGGGCCAAGATTATGGCAAAGAGAAATAAAACAGCTAGAGAATTAGAGACGGAGGCAGATAAAGATAAAAAAGCTAAAGACAAAGCAGAGAAAGATAAAGAGAAAGACAAAGAGAAAGGGAAAGATGGGGGCAAGGACGATAAGAAAGATGACAAAAAAGACGATAAAAAGTAAAAAGAACGCAACATAACATATGCAACAAAATGAATATTTCACAGAAAAAATAGCCACACTCCCTGAAGGACTTCAGGAGGCTATTCTTGCATCTGGCTGGGAAAAAGCACTCAGTGATATGCAGAAAGAATTCAAGCTCCATATTGACCAAGGACAGGTTCTAGAGAACCTTGCTCAACAGCTTATGTTTGGTGATATTGATGCTCCAGACTTTGTTTCAGGAATGTTCAATGAGGCACATATTAGTTCTGCAGTTGCTGGAGATATCCTAGTTGAAATCGATGAGAGAATACTTAGAAATATTCGAGGTCATATGGAAGAACAAGAGGCGATTGCAGATAGAGATGAGGAGGAAAGAAACCTTTTGCTCGACGATGAAGAACTTGCAGAAAAAGAGCTTTCAGACACATATGCAAATTATTACAAAGAGACTGCGAATATTTTAGCAGATAGCTATGCTCAGCTTGATGCAGAAGGTATACTTGAAGACGGATCAAATATACCTGATGAAAAACTTGCGAAAGCCCTTGGTATGACAGTTGAGGAAATGAAAAACAAAAGACTTGCAGCCGCTCAAGATGAAGCTCAGAAATTTGCAGCAAAACAATCATTTACACCTGACCTTGATGCGCAAAAAGAAAAAGAGGAAATGCTTCGAGAGATAGAGTCTCCAGAAAAAACACCGCTGAAACCTCTGTTTACTCAACCAAAACCAGAGCCTGTGGTACAAGAAAGAAAGCCAGAAGTTATTATTCCGCCCGATCATCAGCTTCAAAACACTCATATTGAAACACCATATGACGAAGAAGATATTGTTGAGATTCACGAAGCACCTGTGATAGAAATAAGAAGAGCAGCACCAACTCCTGCACCAGAGCCAACAGGACCAGTCATCAAAAAACCAACAAAAATAACATTATCAATTGACCCTTATAAAGAACCTATAGAATAATGAGATATCAAGTTCCACAATTCATCGAGTTCGAAAGTAAAGTTATTGGACCGTTTTCAATACGACAGTTTTCGTACATGCTCGGCGGATTAGGGGGAACATATCTTATCTATAGATTCTTAGGATTTTTTCCGGGAGTAATTCTATTTACACCGCTCTTAGCTTTAAGTTTTTGCTTAGCATTCGTAACATGGAATGGAAGAAAATTCATTGATGTTTTAGCATCAGCCTTCTCATATGTGCTTGGGAATAAACTCTATATATGGAAAAAGATAGATAAGCCAGTTACTACTGAGGATGCTGACAAAACATCAGTGGCAGATGCTTTTGTATCTCCGTCATTGTCACAAAGTAAGCTTAAGGATTTGGCCTGGAGTCTTGATGTTAAGGAAAATGTTCTATCGACAAATAAGAACGAATATCAAAAAGACCTTACAGAATAAGTTGGAAAGGTTAAAAAAGTGTGATATACATATACACTATGGCGACTATAGTTTAGTGGCAAAACCCGGGTTTGTGGAACCTGAGTCGAGAGTTCGATTCTCTCTAGCCGCCCCAACAACAATCTAGATTCTTATGACACTCCAAGGCGGCTAAGCAAGCCGACTGCTCGGCTTGCGCGAGTGAATCGAAAAGCTTTGCCTTATTTTCGAGAACCTTTGGTTTGAGAAAATGGCAAAGGTGTATGACATTATTTTCTTATGAACGAAGTGAATTAGAAAATAAGAAATGCCCTTGTGGTGCTGACCCTGTAAGGGTCGATTCTCGAATATCTTTACTCTATATTTATTAAAAAATATAGAGTATTGTTATTGTTATGAACAACAATCTACTTGATTCAGCTAAAAAGGCAGCACTTATGGCCTATTCTCCATACAGTAATTTTCCTGTAGGAGCAGCTGTGGAAACTACAGATGGAGAAATATTTCTTGGTTGCAATATTGCAAATGCATCTACACCTCTAGGTATTTGTGCAGAAAGAGCTGCAATATACAACGCCATTATTAATGGCAAAAGAAATTTAAAAAGAATTGCCGTAACATGTACAAAAGGTGATCCTGAAATTCCACAAAGCCTTATGCCTTGTGGAGCATGCAGACAAGTTATGGCTGAGTTTATGGATTCTAATGCAGAAATTATAGTTGATGGAGTTGGAACTTTTACTCTTGAACAATTATTGCCTTCGCCATTTAAATTTATAAAGAAAACAGAATAATAATTATGATATACTTCCACCATGGCTTCTTCTTCAAATGCATCACAAGAGTTTGTACCAATTAAAGAGGTAAGAGATGGTGTTATGATTCTCAAAGACGGATCAATACGAGCTGTTGTACTTGCAACATCTATTAACTTTGCCCTTAAATCATCTGAAGAACAAGAATCTGTTATTTTTCAATTTCAAAACTTTCTAAACTCCCTTGATTTTTCAATGCAAATCTACGTACAGTCACGAAGATTGGATATTCGACCTTATCTGGCTTTGCTTGAAGACAGATTACATGCTCAGAATACTGACCTTATGCGAATGCAGATTACTGAATATATTAACTTTATTCATGGTCTCACTGAGCTTTCTAGTATTATGACTAAAAGCTTTTTCGTAGTTATTCCATATGCCCCTGCTGCGCAATCAATTAGTGGTATTGCAAACATGTTTAGCCCAAAGAAAGATAAATCAATAGATAAAGAAAAAGATGATCACTTCGAAGAAGTAAAAAGTCAAATAGAGCAGAGAGTAGGGGTAGTGGAGCAAGGGCTTGCACGATGCGGAGTAAAGATTGCACGACTTGGAAGTGAAGAGCTAGTTGAACTATTTTATAGAATATTTAATCCTGGAGATGCAGAAAAACCAATAAAGATGTAAGATATAAGATACATGGGATTTCTAGATTTTTTAAAACAAAATAACAAGCAGAATACACAGATCACATCTATTCTTCCAAAAGATATTTATCGATCAGCAGTTTTGGAACTTAAAGACATTATTGCTCCATCAGCTTTAAAGATAAGTCCTAAGACATTGAACTTAGGTGAAAAGCTTGTACGAAGTTTTTTTGTAATGTCATACCCTCGATATCTTTCAGACAGTTGGTTCTCACCAATTATTAACCTTGACAAGGCATTTGACATATCGATCTTTGTACACCCAATCGACACTTCTACAGTTCTACACGAGTTCCAGAAGAAGGTAGCTGAGGTACAGAGTCAGATTCAGGACAATGAAGAGAAAGGACTTGTGCGAGATCCACAGCTTGATGCTGCGTATCAAAACCTCGAATCACTTCGAGACAGCCTACAACAGGCTCAGGAAAAGATCTTTGATGTTGGAATATATGTTTCTATATATGGAGATTCTGAGGATGAGCTCAATAAAGTTGAGTCAGAAATCAAATCAACGCTTGAAGCTGCCCTTGTATTTATAAAACCATCTCTTTTCCAGCAAGAACAAGGATTTAGAAGTGCAATTCCTACAGCCACAGACGAAATGAATGTGCATTCAAAGCTAAACTCAGCACCACTATCTAGTATTTTCCCATTTATTTCTTTTGACCTTACATCAGATAAGGGAATTTTGTATGGAATTAACCGTCACAACAACTCTCTTGTACTTTTTGACCGATTCTCACTTGAAAACTACAACTCTGTGACGTTTGCTAAAGCTGGATCAGGAAAGTCTTATGCTACAAAGCTAGAAATTCTTCGATCACTCATGTTTGATATTGATGTAATCGTTATTGACCCTGAAAGAGAGTATGAATACCTGGCTGAAACAACAGGAGGACGATATTTTAATATTTCACTTACTTCTGAAAACCATATTAACCCTTTTGACCTTCCAATTCCACGAGAAGATGAAGCACCTGGAGATGTTCTACGATCGCACATTGTTAACCTTGTAGGACTTTTCCGACTTATGCTTGGCGGACTATCATCTGAAGAGGATTCTATTATTGATAGAGCAATTAGTGAGACATATCAGCTTAAAGATATTACACCTGAGGCGAACTTTGTTGCTGCAGAACCTCCACTTATGTCTGACTTTGAATTGGTACTTGCAGGTATGGAGGGAGGAGAATCATTAGTACAAAGACTTGAAAAATATACAAAGGGAACTTGGTCAGGATTCATTAACAAGCCTTCAAACCTTGATATTAATAAAAAATTCATCGTTTTCTCACTTCGAGATATGGAAGATGAACTCAAACCGGTAGCCATGTATATTGTTATGCACTATATTTGGAGTTCTATTCGAAAAGAGCTTAAAAAACGTCTTTTGGTTATCGATGAGGCATGGTGGATGATGAAATCAGAAGATACAGCCTCATTCCTATACGGATTAGCAAAACGAGGGCGAAAATATTATCTTGGAATGTCCACAATTACTCAAGATGTGGAAGACTTTTTGAAATCACCGTACGGACTACCTATTATTACAAACTCATCTATTCAGTTCATGTTGAAGCAGTCTCCATCTTCTATTGATGTTGTACAGAGAACATTCAACCTTACAGATGAGGAAAAATATCTTCTTCTCGAATCAGGAGTAGGAGAGGGTATATTTTTTGCAGGAACAAAACACGTTGCTCTTAAGGTGGTGGCATCTGAGACTGAAGATAGAATTATTACTTCAAACCCTGCACAGATTTTGCAAGCAAAGGAAGATGCTAAGAAGAGTTGGTTGAAAAATTAATTATATTGTATACTTACATATACGATGCGAGCTTTTAAATTTAGTATTTTTTTTCTTATATTTTTTCTAACTGCTCCTTTTTCAGTTACTCACGCACAAACAGCTGAAAGTATAAACAGTTCTGCAACAGCAACAAGCACAGAAAGAATCACGACATTAAACGGTGGGGCAGGAGGTATTCCAGAGCTCCAAGAGCAAGTTTCGTATACCGTTATACCAGAGAGACCTAAAGATAATGATATTGTTGAAATTAAAGCAGAAATGTATGGAACACCTGTTGCAGATGCCGTATTTACATGGACAATCGATGGTATTCCAAGAGCAGCGGAACAAGGCTTGAATAAAATTCAAGTACAAGTTGGACAAAATACAAAAGTTTCACTTTCTATATTAACAGTATCTGGACAAAGTCTATACAGAGAATGGTCATTTAATCCTCAGAATGTAGTACTCATCTGGGAGGCAAATACATACACACCACCATTTTACAAAGGAAAGTCTTTATATACTGCTGAATCAGCCCTAACATTGAATGCAATAAATCTTGATTCTCAAAACCCACTCACGAACTCTTACGCCAATTACACATGGAAAACAGACGGCAAAGTGTTTGGCTCAGATTCAGGCGTTGGTAAAAATACCTTTGTATATCAAGGAGATATTTTGCAACAGGAACCATATTTTGAATTATTATATTCAAATGTAACAAGCTATGCAGCAGTGCAAGCAGGAAAAACAAGTCCTACTGTTAATGCTCGAGCAGTGCTGCGAGTACAAACATTACTGTCAGATATATTTACATTTGAAAAAACTCCTTTACTTGGTGTTTTATTTAACAAAAAGATTCCAACAGTATTTCCTGTAACAAAAACAGAAACTTCTCTTGTTACGTATCCGGTGTATTACTCACTTGTTTCTCCAACATTACCTGTATACACATGGTCACTTAATGATACTGTTATAAAAACAAACTCAAACATTTTAACATTCAAGAAAACTCAAAACGATCAAAAATCAAGATTATCAGTTGAAATTCAAAATCCAAAATCTCTCCTACAATCAAAAATACTTACATATATAATTGACACTACTTCAAACTCTACAGGCTTTACTGCTGGTACTGATACAGGATTTGGTAGACAATAATATTATTTTTTAAAGGTTTAGGATATACTATAGCTAACAATATATGTATATTCGTGCAGTACAAAAAATAAAATATTTCCTTGTTATATTTCTTTGTGTTTTGTATATTTCTCCGCTAACAATTCAAGCACAGGCAACATCTCCTTTAGATACTCTTATAGGTGCAAAAAAGAATTGTAACTATGTCGATAAAGGATTGTATCAGCCATATTCAAAGATAAATGAACAGTTTCCAGTATTTGGAAGTTTGGTTGACCGCAATGGATGTATACCTGTTACATCAGAAGTTTCTGACATGTTTGCAACAGGTTTCAAGGTTTTCTTAGGTGTTGTTTCTTTAATTGCAGTAGTAAATATTTCTATTGCCGGTATTCAGTGGATGATTACAGAAAAGGATACAGGTAAGAAAAGAGGAGCAAAGAAAAGACTTACAGATAGTATTGTTGGTTTAATACTAGCAATGGCAGGATGGGTAATACTTTCAACTGTTAACCCTAAGCTATTGGATATTGGAATTGATTTAAAAAATACAGCATTAGGTAAGATGATAGAAAAAGGTGCGCAGCAGGCTGCAGGAAACATCCAGCCTGTAGAGGAGGGAAGTTGTATTTCAGGAACAACAGGTTGTGGAAAAGAAGGGGGTACAGGAACTACTGGGACACCTACTGTAGGAGACGACTATCTATCAAGTGGAGAAGATGCTGATTTCCTAAGAAGAAAAATTGCAGATTCCGGTCTAACAAACCTTCATCCAAAGGATATTACTGATTTCTTCCCAGACGGACAGCCAACTGAAGAAAATTGGCTTAAACTTGTTACAGAAATTGCCCGACAAGAGTCAGGGTTGAAAGGTAACGATTTATATGCTGAAAATTTTGGTAATCGACCGCCAGCCGGAACACCTGGAGCAATCCCTCTTTCTGAATATCCAAAAAACTCTAAGAGTGGAAAGCTTTCAATTGGTATGCTTTCTCTTTCTTGGGATGACCCTGAGGTTAAAAGACTGGGGTATACAGAGCAAGATTTACAAGACCCTGTTAAAAATCTAAACGTTGGAGTAGAAATCCTCAAAAGAACGGTTGCAGCAGGAAACTGTATTGCGTGTGGAACCAGCAATAGTGCAAGCCAATCAGGTGCAGCAGCATACTGGTCAGTACTACGAGGAGATAAGAAGCAGGCAATCATTAATGCAATGAAGAGCGGAAATTAATACAAAAGATATGCAGTCAAACAATAACAGTTTAACAAAAAAAATAATCGTAGTTCTCATAGTGCTAGTTATTGGAGTTGGTATATATTTCGGTATCAAATTTTATCAGTCAAGTAAAAATGTAGATATTGGAGCAAATCAAAACACTGATAAAGGAACAACACCTTTTCAAACAAGAACAGCAACATCAGGAGAAGTTGTAGTTGTGGGAGATAGACCAAACACACCAGGGACAGCAACAAACCCTTCTCCGGTAGTGAATTTACCAATGGCAAAGCCAAGATTGGTACAATTATGGAAAGAACCCGTGTCTGGTTTTGATTTTGTATATAAAGACAGAGAAATAGTTTCAACATCAACTGCAACAACTACAATAAAAGTAGCCACAACAACAACTGTTGGTACAACTACTGCCACTACAACTATTAATGTAGCCACAACTTCAATTGTTTTCAAGTCAATAATACTAAAAAATCAAACATACGTATATCTTTGGGATAGAGCAACAGGAAATATTCATCAAAATCTTGCTTCAACAACAGAAGTTGAGAGACTTTCAAATTACACGCTTCCACGTATTGAAGAAGCATACTTTATAGACCCTCTAACAGTCCTTGTACGAGGCCTAGACGAGAGTAATGAGTCAGTTCGGACTACATACCTACAACTCATAAAAGAGACGTCTACGTCGACACTATTCACAGCCAAAGCAAAAAACATTCCTGTTATTTCAAAAGTTATTTCACTTTCAAATGAGACCAAAAAGATGTTTTACTTCATAGAGAAGACAGGTCAGGGAATTGTTTCAAATCTTGATATTTCCTCATTTATTAGAGTTATAAACACAAGCTTAACTCAACTATTGCCTCAATATGTAAATAAAACACTTCTTGCAGCCACAACAAGACCAAGTGCATATTTTCCAGGGTATTTATTCTTTATCAACAGTGGAGGTACAGGAAGCAATGAATACATTTTAGGAGAGAAGTATGGTTTTACAACACTTGTATCTCCTGATGGAAAAAAGGTTCTCTATAGTGAAATCAAAAATGACCTGTTGCAGACAGCTATTTATGATGTTGCATCAAAAACTACAGTATTTTTAGACCAATCAACAATAACAGAAAAATGTGTGTGGACAAGCGATTCTAAACAAATATATTGTGCTATTCCACAAAAACTAGTGCTCGCACCATATCCAGACCAATGGTATCAAGGACTTACAGCATTTAGTGACAACATTTGGTCAGTCAATCCAAGTACAGGAGAGTTTGCAGTTGTTGTACCACTTCAGGATCAGCTTTCAAACCCAGTTGATGCATTCAATCTTAAAATATCAGCCGACAAAAAATACCTGCTCTTTCAAGACAAGTATTCTTTAACTCTTTGGAAATACGATCTCTAAAGACCTTTAGTCAACCAGCTTATATTTCTTTCTGAAATATAGCTCCTGTACGATTATAAATATTGAACTTACAATCCAGTATAGAGCCACTGCAGCAGAAACCTTAAGTGAGACAAAGAAAATAAGAACAGGGAAGAAGTATTTCATCATAACAGTCATTTGCTTCTGTATCATTTCCTCTGGACGTGGCGCAGAATCTTTTTTAACAACCTCTCCTTTAGGATGCATACCGTTAAGCGACAATCGAATCTGTAGTGACTGCGCTACAGCTGCTGCAATACCTATATAAAAGCTAGCTTTTGTGAAATCAATACCGAACAATATATGTTGAATCTGTATTATATGAGGTGTAAATGAATACAAATCCTCAATTTTAAGAACAGGAAGCCCTCCCTTACTAAATACAAAATACAATGCGAATACAATTGGAATCTGAATAAGCATAAGCAGTATTGAAGAAAAAGGATTTAACTTATGTTCCTTATATACTTCCATCATTTTTATACCAAGAACTTGTCTGTTGTCTTTATATTCTTCCTGTAGTTTTGCAATAATAGGCTGTATTTTTCTCTGAGCAATTTGTGAGAGGAACATCTTTTTAGAGAGGGGGAGGAGTATAAACTTTACAAGAATAGTAAGGATAACTACCGCTGTTGCCACGTCATGATTAGGTAGTATTGAAATGATATAAACCAAGGCATTGTACATAGGCTTATAAAAAACTGCATGGAACATAATATATTTGTTGTGATTTCTTATTTTTTAATAGTATTCGAAATGTCAGCAACCATCTGATCTACAATATCTGAATACAATGCTCGTATCATATCACGTTCTAAGAAAAAGATAATTCCCCGAGTCGGCTCTTGCCCTACGAGTTTTACAGCATCTCTATAGGCATTTCGAGCCAGTCTTTTAACCCGGTTTCGATCAACTGCTTTTTTAAGGGTCTTTTTTTTAATAACAAAAAAAACCTGTTTTACCTGGTTTTTTTGAGTATTTGATTGTATGAGTTTAACACTATAAAGCATAGCTCTAAGTTAAGCAGGTTATGCACCTACAGTAGAAAGATTCTTTCGTCCTTTTCGTCGTCTAGCCTGAAGAGTTCTCTGTCCTCCATGTGTTTTAGATCGTGATAGGAAACCGTGTGTTTTGGCTCGCTTTTTTACTTTTGGGTTATATGTAAATGACATAATAAGTAATACTATACATTAAACTGATAAAAAAACAAGCCTGATTGGGCTGTATTTAGCCTTATATATCAAGAATTCATAATCCACCATACAAGATAGTTATCCACAAGTATCAAAAGTTATCCACAAGTATATAATTTATCCACATGAGCGATCTTCAAACCATTTGGAAAAGCATACTAGAGAAAATCAAGAAGGAGGTAACGCCTTCTGCGTACAATGCTTGGCTTAAGGAAACAAAGGTTGATATCTATGAAGGCGGTGTTTTATACGTTTTAGTTCAAAATCCTTTCTCTAAAGACTGGATTCAAAACAAGTGCTATACCAAAATACTGACTTTTTTACGTGAAATTGATCCATTAATCAAAAATGTCGAATTTGTTATTGCCCCTACTGTTATAAAAGAGAAAAAACCAGCTCAGACAATAGAACTTGATAAAAAACATGACAAATTAGGGCAGAAAAATGAGCTTCCACTTAAAGATCATTATATAGACCTGCACGACAACCTTAACCCTAAGTATATTTTTGATACGTTTGTGGTTGGTTCATTTAATGAATTAGCTTTTGCCTCAGCGCAGGCAATCATCAAAAAGCCTGGTATTTACAACCCCTTGTTCTTTTATGGAAGTACAGGAGTAGGAAAAACACACCTTATGCAGGCAATAGGGAACTATTACAAGAACAAACTCGACAAAAAGGTATACTATGCAACGTCAGACCGGTTTACTAACGACTTTGTTACATCACTTCAAAACAACAAAACCTCTCAGTTTAAGGAAAAATATCGAAAATATGACTTATTAATTATGGACGATATTCAGTTTTTATCTAACAAAGAGAAGACTCAGGAGGAGCTTTTCCATATTTTTAACTATCTATACGACAATCAGAAGCAAATTATTTTCTCATCTGATCAACACCCAAACTATCTCCAAAACCTAGAAAGTCGTTTAAAATCAAGGTTTTCTCAAGGAATGATTATAGATATCCCTAAAATCGATACAGAGTCAAAAGTAGCCATTATTCGCTCAAAACTCCTTCAAACAGACCTTGTTCTTGAGGATTCTATTATTCAAT
This sequence comes from Patescibacteria group bacterium, assembly GCA_040386515.1. Taxonomy (GTDB): domain Bacteria; phylum Patescibacteriota; class Minisyncoccia; order Phycocordibacterales; family CAIZLB01; genus CAIZLB01. The sequence goes on along the minus strand of JAZKFG010000005.1, from coordinate 167,959 downwards.
ACCTAGCCGAGACTTTAGAGGGAAGTATTCGAGAAACAGAAGGTATAATCAACAACATATCAATTCAAACAGATATAAGAGGAAGAGCTTTAACTATTGATGAGATTAAAGAAATGACTAAAGATGTTGTAAAATCATCTAAAAACACATCTTTAAAGGATATTTTGAAAGCTGTAGCTTCATTTTATAAGATTGAAGAGACTTCAATACTTGAAAAGAACAGAAAACAGGAGATTGTTAAGCCACGGCAAGTACTTATGTATATATTACGTGAGGATTTTGGATACTCACTGTCTTCAATAGGCCAAAAACTAGGAGGAAGAGACCATACAACAGTGTTGCATGCATGCGACAAGGTAAATGAAGAACTCAAATCAAACACCGATCTTTTGGAAGAAATCACACAAGTTCGATCAATGCTTCGTGTATAAGTTTGTGAACAACCTGTGAACAGGTACTGTATAACATATGTATAAATTTAGGATTACTACTGTATAACACCTATAAGTTTATACACTTGTCCACATAGCAAAAGAGCTCATGTGTATAACACCTTTCTTATCCACAGCTATTCACATAGTTATCCACATCAAAATATCCATTTTAAGGTTTATTTATAAGTATTTTATCTACTTATCAACTAATCAACAGGCATAATGGCTGTGATTGTATTAAATTTATAAAAAAAGAGTAAACTATACACATGAGCATTGAGACAATAAATGAAATTCTAGCTGAAGCTATTAGTAAGGCATCAAAGATAGCTGTAAAAAATCCTCAAACACCTATTTTAGAGTATGTTCATGTTGAAGTGATGGATGCATCAACTGTTAAAATATCAGGATATAACCTCGATACATATGTTTCCCAAGAAGTTTTTGTTAAAACTAAGGACTTCGATGAAAAAAGAAAGGTTTCTATTTGTGTTCAGGGAGGATTGATTCTATCTTTCCTTGCGCTTTTTGGTAAAAATGAAAAAGTTGAGCTTGAAATTACGGATTCAAATGTCAAAATTACAGTAATGGATCAAGAGTCAACTATTCGATGTGTGAGTGCTTTAGAATACCCAAAAGCTCCTGTAAATGATTCTTCAATACAAGATGGTGTGGTTGATACTCAGGCTCTTAAACTCTCTTCTGAAACGATTATAGAGGGTGTACAAGCAGTTTCTTTTGCCTCTGCTGTTACAAGTATTAAGCCTGAACTATCATGTGTGCTTCTTTCATTACAAGAAGAGACTTTAGTGTTTGTTGCAACGGATGGTTTTCGTTTAGCAGAAAAGAAAATACCTCTAAAAGGTATTGATTCTAAGAGTTCTGATCTTGAAGTGTTTAAGCAAGTACTTATCCCTGCAAAGATTTGGCAGGACTGTCTAAAAGTTCTTCCTTCAAATGTTTCAGTTTCTATATCAATTCAAAAAGGTCTTTGTTTTATAAACTATCCTGAAGGATCAATATCACTTAGAACAGTTTCAGGATCGTATCCGAATTACAAAGCTATTTTACCAAATGCATTTATTACAAATATTGAGATTGATACTGACGCATTTCTTCAAGGTTTGAAAGTTTCTCATATTTTCTCTGATGAATTTAACTATGTAAAGCTGGATGTGGCAGATTCTTCTTTGTTGCTGAATTCAAAAAACAGTAAAGTTGGTGAATCAAATTCGAAAAAGAATATTTTAAAGAAAGGTGAAAATATTTCACAGAGTTATAACCACAGATACTTGTCTGATTTTGTAAGTAAGGTAAAAGGAGATACAATTACATTTGATATTAGTGGTAAGGCAACACCTTCAATACTAAAAGTAAAAGGCGATACGACATATACATATCTTGTCATGCCGATGAATAGATAAATAAAATATTTATAATATATGCAAAACATCTCGAGTTTACTTAAAGATATACAGCATAAAAAAAGCGAACTACAGTCTATGGCTGAGGTTATTTCTCGAGTGTCTGGGGTGAGTGTATTGGAAAAAGAAATTGCTTTATTTGTTCATAAAGGGTTGCGAAAAATTCGTTTAAATATATCAGGTTCAAAAAGGCTCATGCTTCATATGAAGAAGAGCCTTATAGAACAAGAACTAATGGTTCTCGGTGTTATTCTTGTACTGTAAATACTGCAGTTGATGTTCTTGGTGTTGAACCGTCTTTTCTATATTCAATTACTCGTATTTCATTCTCTGGAGCAAGGTCTGTAACCTCAGACATTGATATTCTGTATCCATATGGAGCAGTGCTTGTTTCTCCAAGCTTTGTTCCATTTACAGAGTATTCAACCCGAAGAGTGTTTGCATCATATCCTTGTATTATTGTCTGAATGCTGTCTGTTTTTAATAAATCATATTTCTTTCCTGATACTGCTACAGAGAATGGTGCTCCACCTGAACCAACTTGTGTTGTGCCGCCGTCTGTCCCTCCAATTGGTGTTCCTCCTGTGTAAATAGATGCCTCCCAGTTGTAGAATAGTGGATCACTAGAAGGATTGTTTGGCATATCTCCGGCTGGGTCTTTTACATTTATGAAATACAATTCAGAGTGAGCTTCACCGTTTGTATCTCTGTATACACCTCTCATAAATGGCTTTACATCACTGCTTACATCATCTGGTTTTATAAAATCTTCTTTAGGGAATTTCTTTACAAGCTCGTCAGCATAGCTTTTCCATAATGGTCCAACAATAAGTGCAGATGCAATTTGATTCATCGGTTTATTGTTATTGTTTCCCATCCATGCACCCACAGCAAAAGTTGGAGTATATCCAAGCATCCATGCATCTCGAGAGTTGTTAGTTGTTCCTGTTTTAAGGGCAACAATATCATTTTTAAAATATGCTTTAACGAAAATACTGTTTCGTGCCACCGGATCTGCAAGAATGTCATTAATCATACGTGCAGACTGTTCAGGAAGAACTCTTTTTGATGAAGTACTAAACTCTTCAATTATTTCTCCTTTTGATCCTTGAATTTTAAGTACGCCTGATATTTTATTTCGTATACCATCATTTGCAAACACACCATATGCACTTGTCATATCAAGTAGGGAAACGTCAGCAGAACCAAGTCCAAGCGATAGGCCATACTGAGAAGCATTATCAAGCCCTGTAATACCCATAGCTTTAGCTGTGTTGATTACATTCTGTAGTCCGGCAAGATATGTCATCTTAACAGCTGGAATGTTTCGTGATGCACCGAGTGCCATTCGAATTGTCATAGGCCCTTTAAATCCACCTTCGTAGTTTTGAGGATTGTAACAAGTTGCACCTGTTACTTTTGGTGTTCCTGAAGGTGTACAATCAGAAGAGAATTCAGTTGGTGAGTCAAAGAGAACTGTTTGAGGTAAAAATCCTTTGTTAAATCCTGTTGCATACACAAAAGGTTTAAATGAAGAACCTGGCTGACGTTTAGCTGTTGAAACATTGAAGTTTCCATCTATTTCAGTGTCAAAGTAATCACGAGATCCAATCATCGCAAGAATCTGCCCTGTTTTAGGATCAACAACTACCATACTGGCATTATCAGCGTTAAATTTTTTACCGTTTTTGGCAACATATTCAGATACAAGATTTTCTCCCATTTTCTGAATTTCATAATCAATAGTACTAATAACTGTAAAGCCTCCCTCTGCAAGTTTTTTAGCGCCAAATTGCTGCTCTAGCTGCTCCTTAAGGTACATCACAAAGTGGGGTGCTTTGATAGAACCTAGATTTTTAGGTTGAAATACAATTGTTTCTGCCTGAGCAGCATCTTTTTCTTCTTTAGTTATATATTTGTATTTATACATTTCCTCAAGAACAAGATTTTTTCTATCAAGAAGTAAATCCTTCTTTCCAAAATATGGGTTATATGTAGAAGGGGCTTTAGGCAAAGAGGCAAGTATTGCTGCTTCTGCCAATGTTACATCTTTTGCATGCTTACCAAAGAAAACCTGACTTGCTTCTTCAATACCGTAAATATTACCTCCGTATGGACTGTTGTTTAAATACAAAGTCATAATCTCATCCTTTGTCATATTTCGCTCAAGCTTAACAGCAAGGAATATTTCCTTAATCTTTCGAATAATCTTTTTGTCAGTTGTTAGGAATGAGTTTTTTACAACCTGCTGTGTAATTGTTGACCCTCCTTGGCTGTATGCACCTGTTGTAAGGTTAGCCAGAGTTGCTCGAATAAGAGAAGTCACTTTAATTCCTCTGTGAGTATAGAATTCATTATCTTCAATAGAAATTGTTGCTTTGATAATGAGCGGTGATACATTATCAAGCGTAACAACTGATCGTCTTACTTTTTGACTCAAGTCATACAATAAAATTGTTCCAGTTCTATCGTAGATTTTTGCAGATTGCCCGAGAAGTTTGTCATCGAAAGAATCAAGGCTCGGCGTACTTAAAGTTGTAAACCATATTAAAAATATACCTAAGCCTAAAAGGACTAGTGCTGTCAATGTAAAGAAAATGTTGTATACAAGTTTTGATTTTTTCTTCTTGAAAATAAATACAATTACTTTTATAACAAAATCCTCAGCTTTATTAAAAAGCTTTTTAATATATGTGAACATGTACACTAGTATAGCATTTTATAGCTCTTCGAAAAAATAGCTGTCAAAGTCATTATCATCTTCTTCCTCACTATCTGACTTCTTCTTTTTTGTACCAAAAATATTCGTCTCAAAATCATCACTATCTTCATCTTCCTCTGTTGCAGGTTCTTCATCGAAAAGAGTAATCGTAATTGACTCCTCAGTTGTGATTAATATTTCAGTAGTATCATCATCCACAGGCTGTGTAAAAATATCAATCTCGAATTCATCTTGATTAGGTTTTTGACTGTTGTTTTTTACCATATTATTTAAAAATATATAACATATGTATCATAAACTTTTTTCTAATGCAAAATATGCTAATCCACAAGCCAGCGCATCATACTCGTCATCAATGGCTTTAACCTTGTTTTTTATCTCCGGCAGCAAAAGCATGATCATTTTTTGTACTGCAATTTTGTCGCTTCTACCTGATCCTGTCACTGCAGATTTTATTTGTAATGGGGTTAATTCGTGTATAGAAAGCTTAAAAACCCTTGCTGTATATAGCAAAACACCTCGAGCCTCAGAAACCTTCATAACAGTTTTTTGATTTGTCTGCATAAAAAGATTTTCAATCGCCATGGTTGTGGGTTTGAATTTTTCTATTATTTCAGACAACCGTTTTCCAAGTTGCACAAGCCTATCTGGAAACTCTTCCTTTGATGAAGTTTTAAAACATTCAGAGTGCAAAATGTTAATAGTTCCTTTTTCATTTTTTACCAATACTGCAATTCCAAGTCTTTCATATCCAGGATCAACACTCAATATTGTTTGTGATTGATTATATGTTATGTTCATTATTTGTGTAATCAATATCTAAGTGTGCGTATGCTTTATCTGTTGCAACACGACCTCTCGGTGTTCTGTCGATAAATCCAAGTTGTATCAAATACGGTTCGTTAAAATCTTCTATAGTTGCTTCATCTTCAGAGAGCGAAGCTGCTATGGTGGAAAGTCCAACCGGCCCACCGTTGTATTTTTTAATAATAGTCTCAAGTATATCAATATCAGACTTATTTAATCCCATTGAATCTGTTCCAACCATATTGAGTGCTTCAAGTACTATGTCCGTCTGAAGGCTTTTATCATATATTTGAGCAAGGTCTCGGCATCTTTTTAGTAGATAGTTGGCAGTTCTTGGAGTTTTTCGGCTTCTTCTCGCAATATGTGCCGCCGCCTCTTCTTCAAGATTAATAGATAAAATCCGAGCAGATCTCTCTATAATCTTCTGTATTTCATTATCAGTATAAAATTCTAGTCGAAATACTCCTCCTGAAAATCGAGATCGAAGTGGAGAAGATATCATGGCAATACGAGTTGTTGCTCCAATTAAGGTAAAAGGAGGCAGTTCGAGCTGAATAGTTCGTGCTGCTGGCCCTTTTCCGACAATAATATCCATTTGACCTGATTCCATGGCAGGATACAGGATTTCCTCAACATTTTTGTTCAGTCTGTGTATTTCATCTATAAATAGAATGTCGCCCGGAGTAAGGTTTGTTAAAAGGGAAGCAAGGTCTCCAACTCGCTCAATGGCAGGGCCAGAGGTGATTTTCATGCTGGCACCTATCTCTTTAGCTATAAGATGGGCAAGAGTGGTCTTTCCAAGACCTGGTGGGCCATAGAAAAGTATGTGTTCAGGGCTGTGATTTCGTTGTTTTGCAGCAGTTAATAGGATATGAAGGTTCTTCTTAATTGCCTCCTGTCCTATGTATTCCACAAAGCTATCTGGTCTCAGAGTTTGGTCTAAAACCTTGTCGTCTGGGGTATTTTTTTGTATTGTTTTAATATCGCTTGACACTGTAGTTGGAGTATGCTATACTATAAGAAGATTAAGTAGAGACATAAATTATGTATGAACACATAATGTATGTGCTCATAAAACTACAAATGGCTTCTTGAGTCTCGAAGTAAAAACCTCTAGGGGTTTATTGGTGTATGTTAGAGGACGCTTTGGTGTATAGCAATGCTATATTCCTGGAGCTATCCTTAAAAATACATTGAGCTTTGTTCACTACGTGAATAAAGTTTTACTTCGAGATTTAAGGAGCTATTCTGTTTAATATGGTAGCGTTTATGTTTGTGTGAGTCAATTGACTCAATACAGAAAATAATTTTAAAAACTTTTAGCAGTCCATCACTAATGCTAAAAGTTTTTAAAATTATTTTTCATGCAGAACTCGATAATTTAAAATTACAAAATAAAAAACGAACATTAGTGATGGACTGTTCGTTTTTTATTTTGTAATTTTTTTAATAAAGATCTACAACACGCTCCAACTCATCAACCGTAGTCACGCCTTCAAGAATTTTTAATACACCATCTTGTCGCATGTCGATAATTTTTTGATCTTTAGATGCTTCTTTTATGTCTCGCTCACTTGGACTCATTCTAACAACTTCTTCCACTGCAGCAGTTGCACGAATTCCTTCATATACTCCGATTCGACCTTTGTATCCTGTGTTGTTACATTTATCACATCCAACAGCTCCATATAATTCATCAGGAATAGTTGCATGGAGTGATGCTTCTTCAAACCCAGCAAGAGAATCAAGGGTAGTCTGTATGATCTGTTTTTCCTTATCAGTAATAGGTTTTTTCGCTCTACATACTGGACAAAGTTTTCGAACAAGTCGCTGAGCAATAGCAAGATGTACTGCAGAAGTTAACACTTTAGAGTCTGCACCAAGATCAATAAGTCGTGTAAATGTACCCGCTGCATTGTTGGTGTGGAGAGTTGAAAACACAAGGTGACCAGTAAGCGCTGCTTGAATTGCAGTAATTGCAGTTTCTGTATCTCGAATTTCACCCACCATAATAATATCTGGATCTTGTCGCACAACAGAACGCAAACCCGATTCAAATGTGTAACCTTTTTTTTCTTCAACTTGCGTTTGTACAATTCCTGGAAGGTGGTATTCAATCGGATCTTCAATTGTAATTATTTTATATTCAGGACTCAAAACTTTTCGGAGGAATGCATACAGTGTTGTTGTTTTTCCAGAACCTGTTGGACCTGTTACAAGAATCATTCCGTTTGGTCGCGCAATCTCTTGCTGCACTATGGTATATAGGCGAGTTGGCATTCCAAGATCTTCAATTGTTGTTGCAATTGATTTTGGGTCAAGGATACGCATTACAACAGACTCACCATATGCTCCTGGAATTGTTGACGTACGAATTTCAATATCACTCGTATAAATTTTAATTGTAAAACGACCGTCTTGTGAATTTTCTTTTATGTTTAATTTTAATCCTGACAAAAGTTTTAATCGAGAGAGAAGGGAATGATATGTTTCCAAATCAAATTGAATTGCTTCAATTAAAATACCGTCAAGACGATATCGTAGTCGTGAAAAAGTTGCCTCAGATTCAATATGAATATCGGATGCATGTGTTGCAAGTCCTCCAGCCATAATTACTGCAAGCAGCTTTGAAAGCTTATGAGATCTCTTTTCTGCAAGAGCATCCTTAATGAGTACTGCAACATCCGTTAAGTTTTTTGTTTTTGCAATAACTTCCTCAATCTCTTTATCGGAGATATCAAGTGAGCCAGCCTCGGTTTCAACAGCAAAAGAAAGGTCTTTATATAATCCCCAGGCTTTTTTCAAACTAGTTTGTGAGGTGAGATATAAAGTAACTGTATATCCTTTTCTCTTCAAATCCTCAACAACACCTTCTGTATAAGGGTTATTTGGATTATGAAAGGCAAGAGACAGCTTTCGAGAGACAATATCAAAAATAATACATTCAGCTCTCTCTGAATCAGGTTGATTAATAAGTCTAAGGGCATCTGTGTTAATAGAGACGGTTGAAAGGTCAATATATTCAATGCTGTACTTTTCTGAAAGCATTTTCATTAAACGTTCTTCTTCTTCAAGACGCATGAGGTTGAGTTTCTGTTTTTGTTTGTCTTCATCAAAGATAAGAGTCATATAGATATTGTAAATGAGCTGTAGACGAGAGAGTAGTGGTCAGGGGTTGACTTATGTGGTGTAATGTGATAATATATAAGAGTAGTTTAGCCACGGAGCTAAACCTGAACCATTCAAGAAAAAACCCAAAAACTACCCAAAACCGATGAAAAAATCAGTTATTTCCGCCATTCTTATGGCCCTTTCAGCAGTCTTCTTGGTCTCCTGCGGCAATATGCCTCGCGCCACGGCAGTAATTCCTGGTGTCGGAGCATTCAGTATTGGAGGTCCTTCAGGTCCT
>JAZKFG010000005.1:151420-159153 GCA_040386515.1 Patescibacteria group bacterium | reverse complement strand
CTCCTCGTCAAGGTTATGCTGGTCGCCCTGGTTACAATCAAGGCGGCGGTCCCATGTCGTTTGAGCAGTTTCAGGCTATGAAGCATGGTCGTGGAGGTCAACCTGGTCCAAATGGTCAAAATCGTCCATGGGGATATAAAACCGTTAGGGAACAAGACTGGAACCGGCACGATGTGCAGGATTTCAGTCTCCGCATTCGTTCTGATGCCCCGATCGAAACAGCCTTGGCTGTTCGTGAGCAAGTCGTGCTCTGGTGTCAAGGAGAGCTTGCGACCAATCGCAAGGCTCCAACCAGCTCCCAAGTTGAGGTCAAAACTCAACAATGCTTCAAAGAAGCAGGTTGTGATCTGGTTCCAACAGAGGTTCCTGAAACTCCTGGCGCATTCATGATTGAATACACTCTTGGTGAGCTCAAAAAAGGCACCCCTGTAAAGGTGGGTCCTGAGCGCATCAAAAAGAGCGATGTCATGAATAAGCCTGCCAACACTACCAGGTCTTACGAGACCAGGTATCGTGATGGAGGAAATCTCAACAACACACCGGCTGATCCTTTCCGGTCCCCAGACACCTAACAGTTTTTTGGGAAAAAGGGTCATAAAGGCATCGCGTACACTCTACGCGATGCCTCTTTACTTTATACACTAATTAGTGTATAATATAGTCATACAGTTCGGAAAGTCCAGCTGTTAACCCCAATGATACTATGAAACCTTTTGTCCTTTTCATTCTTATTTTTCAAGCTTTTTTCACTATTTCCATTTCGGCAGCGGAGAGAATTCTCCCCCCAGTCAAGTTTGGAAACCTCAAGTTTCGTCCCAACGGAACATGGGTTTACGTCGGTGCAAGCGTCTCAGAAGAGAAGCTTGCCGCAGCCAAACCGGCTATTGATGCAGTACTCGACAGATGTACTAAAGATGGGTCACATCCATTTTCGTGGCAAGCATTAGCCCCAGCCGGAGTCACCTTCATTATTCCTGTTTCAGGAGATATTGATGAAATCCATACTGATTTAGCTAAATACTCAGGCAACATTAATGCAGCCTGGATTTGGGACGATATTGACCCTAAAGCTGGATCTGTGTCCACTAAAATCTTTCTTTGGGCTAATGGATTAGGCTATGTTGATCTTTATCAGCATGGGAAAATAGTTTGTTCTATGCCTTGCCGTACCAGTGCCCGGTCTAAACAACCTCATGCTGGTGTATGGAAAGTCGGTGAAGTAGGCTCTCAAAAACAAGGTTCAGAATCTGGGCGCATGTCCAGAAAATGGAAAGCCTGGATGCCATGGGCTTTGGAGATTACTAACTCTAACCCTGGATGCTTCCTTCACGGCGGAAATCTTCTTTCCGCTTCGGACGGATGTGTCCGTTTACCACGACCCGGGGCAGCGATAGTCTATCATCTGCTCAAGGCAGGATCAGAAATCGAGGTGGTTTACCTCGATTAAGGTTTAAAAACCCTTAAAAACAAACAAAACCCTTTAGGGCGCCTGGATACACTCCAGACGCCCTTTCTTTATATAAGTACTTGACAATAGTTTGTGAATAGTATATAATATACACATTATGGTAAATATCACAAAAACAACAAAAAACTTAACATTTGCAATATTACTTGCACTTGTTATTCCAAACATGGCACATGCGGACTACGGCTACGGAAGTAGTGGGTACGATTACGCAGGTTACGGTGGATGGAGTGATACTGGTACTGGATATTATTCTGGTGGCTACGATACTCCTTATACATCATACGATACTTCATACGATGCATATGATTATGGTAATTACAGTACTCCAAGTTATGGAGGTTACAGTGATTATAGTGACTACGGTGGATACTACCCAACAAACACAGGTGGATCATCATACTATCCAACAAGCAACAATAGTTATTCATATCCAACATATAATGACAATACTTCATACCCGTCGTATTCATATCCAACAACTAACTCAAACGCTAACGCTAACAACAGTAACTCTGCAAGTAACAGTAATGCTTCAAACAGTACTAATGTAGATAGTAAAAATACTAACACTAACGCCAATACTAGTTCAAACACTAATAATAACGCGAACACTAGTACAAACAACGTTAATACTGACATCAAAAATGATGTTAAAAACACTAACAATAACGATGTAAAGTCTAACTCAAACTCAGGAGCAACTTCTACTTCAACATCTAATGCAAACGCAAACTCGAATTCAAATTCAAGTGCGACTGGAGGTAACTCTAATGCAACAGGTGGTAACTCAACTTCAAACGCAACAGGAGGTAACGCCACAGGTGGTAACTCAAATGCGACTGGAGGAACTGGAGGTAACGCTAATGCACAGACAGGTTCATCAAACGCGGTAAACAATAACGTAAACAACATTTTCGTTTATACAAACCCAACAGGAACTGCAGTTGTAAACAACCCAGCTTACCAGAGACTTGATGGATATTGTGTGATTACACCAAATAACCCACGAGTTGGTCAGACTGTTACAGCAACAGCGTATATGACAGGTGGAATCGGAGGATATACATACTCATGGTCAGGTGACCTTGTATCAATGTCTTCAGGAGTAAGTACTCAGTTTACTTCACAGAGAGCTGGAACAGTAAACATTACTGTAACTGCTCGATCAGGTGAAGATGTTGCAACACGAAACTGTACAGCAACATTCTCAAACAATAACTACTCATACGACTACCCAACTTCTAACCCTCTATCAGTTGCATGTTATCCTTCAGTACAAAACGCTGGTGTAAACCAGACAATTACTTGGAGAGCATATGCTTCAGGAGGAAGTGGAAACTACTCATATAACTGGTCAGGAACTGATAACTTATATGGAAACGGTGAGTCTATTCAGAAAACATATAGTTATGCTGGACAGAAAAGTGCCACAGTTAATATACACTCAAATGGACAAACAGTTTCAGCTACATGTAATACAAACATAGCTCAAAGTGGATACACAGGAGGATATACAGGTGGTTACTCAGGATATGATAACCTTCCAACATATGGAACTTCAGTATCAGGAGTATACGTACAGCCTAACTACATAAAGTCAGGAACACCAGTATCTGGAGTTTATCTTAACGACCTTCCTGCAACAGGAATTGACCTAACTTGGATTCATTACATGGTTGCGCTTATGGTAGTAGTACTAGCAGCGGTTGCCACATATGTTTCAAAGAACAAAGCTCAATTTTCTGGAATAGTAAGTGAAGAATATTAATTCTCTCTAGAATTAAAAAGACTTAAACAAAAAACCACTAAGCGTAATTGCTCGGTGGTTTTTTGTTTTTATTTAGTTATAAATAATTATTTTTTTGCTTGAATTGTCTGTAGGATTTCGTCAAAATTCTTTTTGTTAGTTCCTAAAGTAGAAAGGTCTGCTGATGCTTTAGCTGGTGTAACTAGGAATGTGTAAAGATTTCCTTTGTAAATAATTGAGTAACTTAGTACATAATTATTCGCTTCGTACTTAGTAGTTCCTTCGTAAATTGGCAAACCGTTAACTGTTAACGCTTTGAATGGCACTCCTCCTGCAACACTGTTGCTTGACTGAATTCCTGCCTCTGTAAATTCTGCTTTTGTAGTGTCAGTAATTGTTTTCTTTGAAACATATACTGATCCTCTTGCTGAACCCTTTGATTGAAGTAGGATTTGCTCTACATTCTGCTGATATCCTTGTCCTGTGAATGTATAGTCTGCTGTATTGTAATTAAATGTAATATCTCCAATACTACCTGATTGAAATGATTCTTTAGTACCTGCTGCACCCACGGCTGGTGCTTTTGTATTTGGAGTATCTGTAGTATTTGTCGTAGCTGTTTCTGTTGATGTGGTTGTAGCTGCCACATTTGTATCCTGAGTTTCGGTTTTATTTTTTGAATAATATAATACAACCGCCGCGATAGCGATGATTGCAATGATTATAATTGCAGTTGATGCAACTGATCCTTGTTTTGTTTTAGTCATGTCTTTATTGTAGCACTATACTGTGATATTGTGTCTATGTGATTATAGAACTTGCACACAGTAATACATTTGCAAAAGAAATTTTAAGCAAAATAAGCGCAAAGGCAGATGGTGCGTATATTGTTTTTTTATCTGGTGATCTTGGAAGCGGTAAAACAACTACTACAAAATCAATTGCATATGAGCTTGGTATTCAGGAAGACATAACAAGTCCTACATTTGTCATTCTTAAAAGATATGAAATTGAAAAAGGAGAATTTAAAAATCTTATTCACGTAGATGCATATCGCTTGAAAGGGTATACAGAATTGCAAAGAATAAAGTTTGAAGAATATATGAAAGATTCACAAAACCTCATACTTCTTGAATGGCCAGAAATGGTTGAGAGTGAAAATTTAAAAGCAGATATGACTATAGTGTTTTCATATGGAGAAAAAGAAGGGGAGAGAATTGTTGAGATAAAATAAAAAAGCCACAGAAATTCTGTGGTCTCCGACGATTTTCCTCGAGTGGGAAGGCAGTCGGTTTGCCTGCGCGAAAGGGTTTAAGGTTCATGAGTGTATTTAAATGATTATTTTTGTGAAATGTGATGTGGTTGCAGCAGTAAAACCTAGTGATTGTCTGAGACTTTCGATATGTTCCTCATTTGCAGGAATAAAAGATATCTCAATAACGGCCAGAATATGATCAGCCGCATGGATGAGTTTTGTTGCCCACCAATCGTTGAATGAATACTCTTGGCCTTTATAGGTCCAAGTTTTCTTTTCTTGATTTATAGTCACCCCTGGAGGCTGTGTTAGAGAAACTCTGAACCCTTTTCCGTTTCCGGAACAAGTAATTAAATAAAAGAGCATGGGAATTTTGGCGTGTGTGGTTTATGAGAACGGGGCAAGTTCTCTGCTTGTAGATTACGTCAAATTGAAAAGCCCTGCAAGTAGAAGCGCAGGGCTTTTCTTTGCAGGGTGGTGAATGAAACGGATTAGGAGTTTATAAGACCTTTTACTAAGCTAGGATTAAGTTTCTCACCTTCACTTGTGTAGAAAAATCCCCAGCCAATTTGGTCACAAGCGAAGTAAATTAGACCATTTTCACCTTCAAAAGGTTCAATGTTGAGGGTAATGGAAAACTCATTCATTCTTTTCAACATCACCCATTGATTATTAGGTTTGGTTGTTTGAGCAACCCAATGGCAGACAATGGTTATTGTACTGCCGTCAAAAACAATGTTGGCGATAGGTCCTCTGAAGGAAATATCATCCCTTAAGGATTCAAAGTCTCCTCCAATAAGGAGGTCTTTTCTTTCTAAAACTTGTTCCCAAGAAAGAGGGTAAACAGGTGCAGCGTTCATAAGTTCGTGGGGTTAAGGGTAAAGGACGTAGGAATGGTGGTATTGTTTGGATATTATAGGTAATCCCTCAAAGAGTCAAATTCCTATTTCCAATCTATTTCTTTCTCTCCATGCTTCTTTAAATATGCATTTGTCTGACTAAAAGGCTTTGATCCAAAGAATCCATTATGGGCAGAAAAAGGTGAAGGGTGTTGTGATTCTAGAACAAGGTGTTTTGTTCTATCTATAACAGCACCTTTTTTCTTTGCATAATTTCCCCAAAGTATAAAAACAATATGCTCTTTTTCATCCGAAAGCTTTTTAATAACAGCATCTGTAAATTGCTCCCACCCTTTATTTTGATGTGATCCAGGTGTTTGCGCTCGAACAGTTAAAGTTGCATTTAAAAGTAATACTCCCTGTTCAGCCCAACGTGATAAGTCACCATTTGATTCTGGCTTTATTCCTAGATCAGATTCTATCTCTATACATATGTTTCGTAGCGATGGTGGCAGGGGAATATCTTTATGTACTGCAAATGAAAGCCCGTTTGCTTGTTTTGGTCCATGATATGGGTCTTGACCAATAATAACTACTTTTACTTTGTTAAATGGACATAATTCAAATGCTCTAAATACATCTTTAGGGTTTGGATATATTGAGTGTTTTCCATATTCATCCCGAACAAATTGTGAAAGGGCTTTGAAATATTCTTTATCAAATTCTTCTGCTAAGGCATTCTTCCAAGATTCTTCAATATTAACAGGGTTGGGAGACATGAAAGTATTTTACCTGTTTTTAAGAAGAACTGCCATATTTCTTTATATAATCTTTTAAATTTCTTTAACTTGGATATGTCATGCTATTTCCATGAATATAGAAAAGAAACACAACAAAAAAGGATTTACTCTAATCGAAGTTTTAGTAGTAATAGGTATTATTGCCATATTGGCTGGAATAGTTCTTGTGGCAGTAAGTCCAAGTAAACAATTTAAGCGGGCCCGCGATTCTGCTCGAGTGGCCCATATTAATGCAATCCTAAATGGAATGCAGCAAAATATTATTGATCACAGAGGGAAGTTTTATTGTGGAGGAGTTCCGTTGGCTGCATATCCTATGAAATATGTTGAAATACGAAGTGATGTCGCAGGAAAACATGACACATTTCATATGTCAGTTTGCATGATATATCCATATCTTTCAAAATTTCCTTTTGATCCATCGATTGGATATTATGCTGACCCTGAACATTATAATATCGGGTATTCAGTAAAATGGGATGAGAATGGAAGAATATATGTAAGAGCCAAGGGGGAATTGCAGGATGAAATTGTTGTTTCTCGATAATCACTTTACGTAATTTTCATATATTGAAATAGTATATTACACTTATTGATATGAAATATAAAATATTAGTTTGCACTTTATTATTAACTTTAATATTATCAACCAAAACAACTTTCGCTGCAGGTGAGTCGTGTGTTCCGATTAATAGAAATATTATACAAACAACTGTTGTTACTCCTGCTGAGCGATCAGCACTATCTAATGTGTTTGCAAAAGAGGGGATTTCAATAGGTATAAAGAATGCAGATTTGTTTAAAGCAGTAGGATTGTTTCAGAAAAAATATGGTCTACAAATAGTAGGAACTGTTGGGCCTAAAACAAGAATTAAAATTAATGAGCTGATTGCATCACAATGTCAGCCTGCGATTATGATACCTGTGCCTGCAACAACTACACCTGCTCCTGCTGTAACTACACCTGTTAAGGATGTTGATCCTGAGAAATTAGAAATTTTAACACCTGTGTCTGGAAGTGAAATTAAACAAGGACAAGGAAGAGGAATGACTATTGCATGGTCATCAAGTAATATTCCTGCATCAGAAGATGTAACAATAGAGTTGGTTGGTGAAAATTTAGATGGCGTCATTAAAACTTGGAAAGTTAAAAATACAGGTAAGTTTGAATTAACAAATGATGATGTTGATGAATTGCAAATTGGTTGGTTTAACTTACGAATACGACACTTCTGCAACTCTCCACTTATTCCATGTGCCGAAGCCATGACTGACGGATCTTTTGTAATATACCCACCAACAGGATTTGTTGCCGGTGTATTCCATTTAAAAGATTTTAAATCTGGTCAGAAAGTATATGTAAATGGTTCGCAGTCAATGACAGTTAACTGGTATACATACTCAAAAGATATGGATTATTATAAGGTGTATTTAGGTAATGTTCTGCTTGGAAAGGAAGTATTTGTAGGAAATACTCAGTCGCCTAGTATGGCAGTTCGAGGGGTTAATCTGGCAGAACTGAAAAAAGGAATGACAAAGTCTGATATAGAAATACAAAATGCATATTATGTTCGAGTTCAGGTTGCTAAACGAGGTCAAAACGATGCGGCAGACAAGGTTT
>JAZKFG010000005.1:94453-151410 GCA_040386515.1 Patescibacteria group bacterium | reverse complement strand
GTTTTGAAAGAAACAGTAAGTGGGCAGTTTGGAATTAGATAAAATGCTACTATAAAATTATGGATGAAAACGAAATGTTCTATGTTGGACTAAAAGCTTTTGTAAGAAGGGGTGATGAGCTGCTTGTGTTAGGGGACCCGATCGAAGGACTAGATTTTCCAGGAGGAAGAATTCAAATTGGAGAGCTAGATATAATTGAATCATTAAAGCGGGAGGTAAGAGAAGAAACTGGAATCGAGGTGGAAGTTAAAAATCCATTCACTACATGGATAAATGTATTTCCGCCAGAACATAAGCTACATGGAAAGAAAGTCTTTCTTGTAGGATATGAATGTGAATATATATCAGGAGAGGTAACGCTTAGCGATGAGCATGATAAGTTTTCTTGGGTTACAAAAGATAATTTTCATGAGGCGAATGATGGAACAGAATGGTTTGAGATTTTGGAAAAGTATTTTAAATAATATGTAAAACAAAAAACCGCGGCACAATGGCTGCGGTTTTTTTTGATTCTTTACTCTTTAGTATTTCAAGAACATATTTCGAATCTCCTTCAGAGTAATAAACCTGCTTGGAATAGGGTCTATATATCCAGTTGGAGTTGTAAGCCCTTCAATTAAACTCATGCTAATCTCAATATCAATTTTAATACCGCTTGGCGAAGTATATGTTATTCCATATGGTTCGATTTCAAAACCTTTCACTTCGCTTGTTACTGTATCAATCCACACTAGAACCTCCATATTTTCATATATATTCTTAAATGCTGCGATTACATCTGCTTCAGTTGCTGTTCCGTCTTGAACTGCATCAAATGTGTATGTATGAACCTTTTTGTTTTTTATCGCATACTGGGCAAATTTTGTATAATCAATTGATAGAACAAGGTTATGCAGTTTTGTTGTAGTTACTTTATTTTGAGTAGAAGTTAGAATTTCTACATCGTCATAATTAACAGTGCCAAGATATTGTTTTACAGAAAGCATTCCTGCAATATCTTTATCAAGTGAATCAGTTTCTTTGTCGATTGAGCCTGTATTTATTGTTGCAGCCTTAACTCCTAATGATTGCAATATTCCTGCTTTCAAATCAGCGGCAGTTAGTTTTAGATATTTTTTACTTATTATATTTTTAATAATAGTATTAGACAAAGTTGTAGGCACTCCTTGTCGTAATAATATTGCTTTAAATAAATCTGTAATAGGGTTTATTTTCCATATGTTGTATACCTTTTCCTGATCAACATCAGTACTCAAATATGTCTCTGTTAGATTTCCTCGAACATATTTATCAATTACTCTAAACAATATGGCGTCACCTTCTTTTCCTGCAACGACTGGTGCAATTGTTGTGGCACTGCTTTCGATTCTTGTTTTTGTAGTCTGATTAGTTTTATAGTTTGTTACTGAGTGTACTTTAGTTAAACTTGATGTACTTAGGGTAGGAGATTGCACATCTACATTAATATACATATCAAATGTATTTCTCTTGTATCCATAGACTTCTTTTGGGTTGTCGCCAGGTGCTAATTCACCTTTCGAGTTAAGGAGAGTTTTTGTAACAGCTTTGTTAAATATTTTTACTCCATCGGCAAGGGAGAAAGTTGTGGCTTCTTGTGCGTGCGCTGAGTTTGTTAAAAGTACAGTGCATATGATAATGCATGAGTATATTATTTTTTTCATGATGATTTCATTTTAGCATGAAAATAAAAATGCACCGACCGCGGGGGTGGTGCATTGCGAGAGTTGAACTCGCAGGGTTTGTCAGACAGGTGCAGTGGCTTCTTGTGTTCTTTTAAACCTGACATCCAAGATCTGTCGAGCTTCGACAAAGGCGTTGAAGCCTTTGCCTTCAACATCAATAAAATGGAAATTGACGTTGTTCACGCTAGGGATTGTCATTTCAGGAGAATCAGGCATGCGTAACAGAATAACTGTTCTATTGCCATGGTCTGCTTTGGCAAGTTCAACGTCGTTGGTAATGAGAATATCTGACTCCTTAAATAGTTTGGTGGCAGAGTAACCATCAAGAGCAAACTGCATGGTTATCAAGTTCTGAATTAGTATGTCTTTAAAACTGAAGAATATATTCATAAGTGAGATAGGTGGTTTGAGTAGGGAAATGAGTATCCTATATGTTGGACATACATTCCCTTACTCAAACATAAAAAGTGCTAAGCGTCATGGTATAACATTTGCCATATAAGTCAATGAGAAAAGCCCTTACAAGATGTAAAGTCTTTCAGGACTTCCTCATGTAATAAGGGCTTAAAGCGGGTGTAAACCTCCGTCGTGTTTTACGAAACCACCTTGATATTCAGGCTGCCAGTTTTCGGTTAAAAGAATAATTTCTTCCGCCCTATCCCTGGGGCTATTCTTTCCATTAGGATTCATGTCTGTTTTCACAGCGCCAGGGTTTACTGACATAATTCTGGCGGTAGGTAATTCAGAAACACAACAGGCTGTAAGCATGAGTAATGCTGCTTTACTCGTATCATACCCAATATCCACCTCTGTTTTTTGTGGTGTTTTAAAGTGTGAGGCTCGAGCGCTTGAAACTTGTATTATGTAACTCGGATCTTCGATTAGAAGCGGTGACATAATTTTAATGACCATTGCTGGACTGACCAGATTGATATCAAGGATATTTAGGAAACTGTCCTTGTTAAGGTTCAATAATTCCCCAGATTTTTTAACCAAGTTACTCTTAATTCCTGCATTGTTGATAAGCAGTGAAAGTGAGCCGACTTGTTCTTGAATCGTTGCAAAGGCGCAGCGAATGGATGGATTCTTGGTTACATCACACTCCAGCCAATGAAGATTGGGGTGCTCCAAGAGGGAATCGGAGATTTCTCTGGTTCCGCCAAAAACAGTATAGTTCCGCTCAAGTAAAACTTGAACAAATCCAAGGCCAAGTCCGCGGTTAGCGCCGGTGATAAAGGCGGTTTTCTTATTTTTCATAAAAGGTAAGTTCGTTCAGGTTGGTAAGTTGTCCTCGAATAAGAGTAGCTTTTATTATTTTTTTGTCAATCGCATGTGTATGCTACCTTAATTTGATATACTAAACCCATATTAACAGTAAATAAAATAAAACTTATGTCATTACGATCATCTGTTGGAGTAGGGTATGGAGAAGATTCATTTTTAGCAGGAGCATCAGCATGCCAGGATGCTATTAATAGACTTGGGAATAAGCCAGATGCAGTAATTGTGTTTGCCTCATCAAAATATGCCCAAGAAGAAATGCTCAAAGGTATTCGCTCAGTCAGTGGTGATGCTCTTCTCGTAGGTTCATCAACAGCTGGGGAAATAAGTACAGCTGGTCCAACAGATAGAAACTCAATTGTAGTTATGGTTATGTCTGCACCTGACATTAAGTTTTATGCAGCAGTGTCAGCAACACCAGTTTCAAAAGGTCCACATGAGGCAGGAAAAAGTGTTGCAGATATTATTAAAGCCCAAGCAGGTGATGCTCTTAAATCTTTTCTTATGTTTCCAGATGTGTTGAATGGAAATGGGGCAGACACAGTGCGAGGAGTTCTTGAATCACTTGGTGACCATTTTCCAGTTGTGGGCGGTGCATCAGGAGATGATTTTCAATTTAAAAAGACATATCAGTATTTAAATGACACAGTACATACAGATAGTGTTGTAGGACTGGGGCTTAGTGGTGATTTTAAAATAGGTATTGGAGTAAAGCACGGATGGATTCCAGTTGGAGCGCCAATGAAAGTAACAAAGTCAGAGGGTGGAGTGTTGCATGAGGTAGATGGAAAGCCTGCTATTAAAATATATGAAGATTATTTTGGTGCGGAAGAAGCGGCTGCTCTTAAGACTGAGACATTGGCAAAACTTGCTATTACATATCCGATCGGACTTCGAGTTGAGGGAAGTGATGAACTTCTTATTCGTGACCCGCTTTCTGTTGATGCAAATGGTTCAATCACATGTGCTGCTGAGCTTCCAGAAGGATCTGATATTCGCCTTATGATTGGTAGTGTTGAAGAAGCAATCAAGGTGGCAAAGCTCGCTGCGCAAAATGCTCTTGAACAGCTTGACGGGAAGTTACCACAAGCAATTATTATCTTTAACTGTATTGGACGAAATAAGCTTTTTGGCCAGCGATCAGGAGAGGAAATCTCAGCTATTCAAGAAGTGTTAGGTAGAGAAGTTCCGCTTATTGGCTTCTATACATATGGCGAGCAGGCTCCAATGAATGGTGAAGTTAAGAATATTGAAAAATGTAATTCTGCTTTCCATAATGAAACAGTGGTGATTGCAGCGCTGGCATAATCCGTAACATACATATTATATGAATCCAGATTTACAGAAAAAAGTTGAAGAACTCGAAGCACAACTTAAAAATGTGCTTTCAGAACAGCACGAGTCTGCTAAGCTTCTTATTCGTCGAGATCTTGCTCTAACCAGAGCGAATGAACAGCTTAAGGCTCTCGATATTCGAAAGTCAGAATTTATCTCTATTGCTGCTCACCAGCTTCGAACACCACTTTCAGCTATTAAGTGGATTATGCACATGCTTTTGCATGATGAATTTCGTGATGAATTTGATCGTAAGAACTTTATTAAAAAAGCATCAGACAGTACTGATCGGCTCATTGCCCTTGTAAATGATTTGCTCGAGGTAGATCATATTCAATCAGGTAAATATCAAGTGTTGTTTGATCAAGTTGATGTCACAGAAAGTGTCAAAGCTGTTGCTGCAGAGTTGCAGGCGCTTGTTGATGCTCGAAAGATTTCATTGGAAATGGATTTATCGCCAGTTATACGTATTCGAGGTGATGCAGTAAAGCTTCGGGGTGTATTTCAAAACCTCATAGAAAACGCTATTAAATATACAACCATAGGCGGGACAGTGAAAATCTCAGCGCGTATTGAAGGTGATTCTGTTCAAATGTCTTTCACAGATTCAGGAATAGGAATTCCAGATTCACAAAAGATTCATATATTTACAAAATTCTTCCGAGCTGGAAATGCTATTCGAGTAGACACGGTTGGATCTGGCCTCGGCCTCTTTATTGCCAAGGAGGTTGTTGAACGACATGGAGGAAAAATATGGTTTGAGAGTGCTGAGGGAAGTGGTACAACATTTTTTGTGACACTGCCAGTAGCACCGATAGAGTCTAATGTATAAAATATACTGTATACTATGAAAAAAATTCTTATTATTGAAGACGATCTTGTTCTTGGAGATGTGCTTGTTCAAAAATTGCAGACAGCCGGATATCAAACAGAACTAGTTCGCGACGGAGCAAAAGGGTATACGTGTATTTGCGAAATGCTGCCAGATTTGATTTTGCTTGATGTATTCTTGCCAATTGTAAATGGTATTGAAGTTCTTCATCAGAAAAAAGAAAACCCTGCCATCACAAATATTCCAGTTCTTGCACTTTCTAACTCTTTGAATCCTGCAAGCATTGCTGATATTAAACAAATGGGAATTGTAGACTTTATGATTAAGTCTGATATTACTACACAGAGTATTATTGATAAAGTGAGATTGATTCTTGGTGATACAGCACCTGCTGCTACTCATGATGCAATATCGCATCAATTGTCAGTTGATGTTACTGCAGATAGTTTTGATATCTTGATTGGCAAAAGACTTCTCCTGGTTGAAGACGATACCTTCCTTGGAAGTATACTTTCTACTCGACTGCGAGATAAAAATGTAGACGTGGCATACGCTGCAACAGGGGAGGACGCTCTAACTGAACTTAAAAAGCAAAAACCTGATCTTGTATTGCTTGATGTGTTGCTTCCAGGAATTAATGGATTTGAAGTGCTTGAGGTGATTCGAAAAGATCCTGAGACAAAAGATATGCATGTGATTGTGCTATCAAACTTTAGTCAGGTTGAGGATCAGAAAAAGGCTACAGCACTTGGTGCAGATTTCCTTGTGAAGGCATTGGTGAATCCTGATAATATTTTGGAAAAGATTGTCGAAGTATTAGGAAGATAAATAGTAAAACACCCTCTCGGGTGTTTTTTAATTATTTACCTTTACCTTTTTTAACTTGTGCAATCGTTCGTGCACTTCGTGTTACCCCGTCGTATCGCGCAGGCATAACTATGTGATCCAACTTTCGTGCCAATTGTCTTTTGTTGATTGGTGCTTGTTGTTTTTTCATAGTTTAATTATACTCCTGTGAAGATTAAATCTCTATGAAGTTATTTATCGAAGACCATATTTCGGCACCCAACCAAAAGGGTTGCTGATGTCATGTATTATTCCTGCATTATCAGATACTGCGTAGAGAACTATAAAATTATTAGGAATAACTTCTGCAGACAGAATTGCTTTAATAAGTGAAACAGTATCTCTCTGATCTAGAAATACAAGGCCTTCTTTTTCTCCTTGTCGTGGTTCATTGTTATGAGAAACTCCACCGAAGCGAATGCACACTACTTCTAAACCTTGGGCAGCAAAATACTCTCCCATTGTCTCCATGGCTATTTTATTAACACCGTACGTACTGTTTGGAGTAGGTGCTTCGTTTGGAGACAATAATCTTGATTCATCATGAGATAAGAAACCATCAGCATGAACAGAGCTGGCGATAATTACTCGAGGGATATTAAAGTCTAATGCTGCTTGATACACGTTTTTGAACATACGATGATTTTGCAGGTTTATATTGTCTCCCGCATGTGTATCCCAGGCTAAATGAATGATAGCTGATTTTCCTTCAGCTACTTTAATTAAAGTTTGAATTTCAGTTAGATCCGCTTCAGGTAAATCTAAACCTGTGATTTCATAACTTTCTTGTAATCCTTGTGTGAGAATTGTTCCTATTATTCCTTTACTGCCGGTGATGATGATTTTCTGCATATTGAGTTAAGAGTCAATAATATAGTATTGGGTGGGTATTATCAAATTATAATGGACATGACGAGAATCGAACTCGCTTATCTTGAGTGGTAAATCCAGGATGCTAAACCATTAACATGCCTATGTCAGAAATCTACCAAACATCTGACATGGGAATAGTTTATATGAATAGGGTTAAATTAAATTGTAAGAAAGTATAAAATCTGTATTGAAATTTATAAAATAAAAACCGTCCCGCAGGACGATTTTTTCTTGGACTTACCACCCGGGATTAATAATAGGTAAATTGATAGGATTAGTCAAACAGTGGACAGGGTAGGAATTTTATCAAACTGGTTTTTCGAATTATTAAGATTTATCAGTCTGTATATGTATAAAAGAAAAGCCCTCACAAGATGTAAAGTCCGTGAGGGCTTTCTTGCGGAGGCGTGTGAAGTTGATTATTTCCAGTCAACCACTACATTAAAAATGCAGGGTTGAATTGTGATGACAATATCACATGTGTCACCACTGTGGATGAATTGGCGGATCGGACCAACGGTTCGATTGATGTCGGCCGGTGCCAACTCGTTCAGTTTCATGAGTGCCGCCTCAATGGCCTGAGTCCTGGCTTCTCCAAGTTGTTGGGATTGCTGGGCTTTCAGCTCGACAAGGGCAGCTTCAATAGCGAGTCTGTTCATAAATTTTTGATTGGTTAAGCGTGGTAGGAAGGATAATAATCCGCATGCGTTTACTGCAAGTTGATTATGATTTCCATTCCAAGCTTAACCTTTTAAAGTACTTGACTAACAGATATAAGTATATCATAAGTAGTGATTGATGTCAAGTGTATTACACCCTAAATAACGAAAATAACCTTACAAAATAAGGTTATTTTACAAATGGTGGACAGGGTGGGAATTTTATCGAACCAATTTGCAGTACTATTGAAATTTATTTGTAACCATTTATAAAAGAAAAGCCCCCACAAGATGTGAAGTCTGTGAGGACTTTTCTTGTGGGGGAAAGAGATTAAGTTGCTTTAATGCCAACAATGAAGGGGTTATTCCTTAACCACATTTGGTTAGATTGTGTTGCTTCATACTCACCAAAATAAATTTTAGTAGCACCACCCACTTCCCTATGGGGCTTTCGGAAAAAATATTGATAAGGACTTGTTGTATCCATTGCCATTCCGAATTCAAAATAAGTTGGTGCTTCAGGATGGAACGGTGTTGTTGCAACAATTGGTCTGCCGTCATGCTCCAGTATCAGGTTGTTGAACTCATATGATCTGGCTACCTGGGAGGCGATTAACAACGTTTCAACAGAACTCGGAGAGTTTAATTGAAGGTAGCGAAGCGTTGAGGTAACTTCTCTTCGACTGACTCCATTCGGTGCACCAAATTTAGGGAGAGAATATCCGATTATGCAAACTATAAACCCATGATGTAAACTCGTCGTTCTAAATTTAGAATAAATGGAATCCTCCAGCCTTATTAAATCCATAAATGCTCCGTCGCTTTCTTGGAACCGATAACTATTATAAGCGGTTCGTCCTCCTGTAGGATGAACTACAATTTCAAGGACTACTTCTGGCTTCAGTGTCTTCATTGTGCTGTGGCGGTATCGTTTTCGCTATACGGAAGTTGTTTAAGGTCGATTTCTTCAACGACTATGTGAATGTATAATATAATTTATATTGTGTCAATTGTGGACAGGATAGGGATTTTATCGAACCAGTTTTCAGTATTGTTGGGATTTTTGAATACACATGTAAATAAAAACACACCCAGAGCCACAGAGGGATAGATGTTTTTTGAAAGCTCTAAGAATCTGAGTCTACAGGTGCTTCGCCGTGCTATTGCAGGAGATTTTTGACGATCTCCACGATGTCATCCTCGAGTTCATTTTTTCCGCTGGAGGCTTGATCGCATCCGGCGTTGAGGAGTGTCTGTTGGTATTCGGGCATCGAACTGTTTGCGATGATCTTGCCTTTAAACCCTTCTTTCCTCATTCGGTGAACGAGGGGGAGAGTGTCGGGGCGTGATCCTTCAAGGCAGGCATCCATCACGACCAGGATCAGGTCGTCCTTGTTTTCGTCGAACAGTCTGTTTGCCTCTTCAAGGGTCGCCGCAGTAAGTGTTTCAACCATACCTGGGAGGTCTTCTTCTAGGATGAGTCGGTGGTGCTTCCGTGGTCGCTCTTCATCGTCAACAATAAGAACTTTGTTTTTCATATAGGTAGTGCCGATAGGGCTCAAAAAGCTCTATGAGTAAAGGTTTTTGAGCCATACCGAACATTCACCATGAATATATTATATATCATTTTATATATGTTGTCAATTTGTGGAGATGGAGGGAATCGAACCCTCGTCTATATGAGTAAAACATACGAATCTACGACATGTAGATAATCTTTATACTCCCGAAGGAATACATTCGCCCTCATACCTTTAAGATCAACAGAACAGTATGCGAACTAGTTTCGTAATCTAAACATAAAACCGAAACACGTTTTTATGTCGGACCTTGCTGTATTACACCTATCTATCTACGCAAGGTAAATAAACAGTAGATGCGCACTCGAGGTTAGGCTCGAGCTGATGCGAAAGCGAAGCTACTAAATCCAACGAATGGACTAGCAACGGCTTTTCGTGCAGATGCACTTAAGGTTTCTCACGCTTTTACGAGGTTGTGAGAATACTCGATGGCGCACGTATGTTTAAAGTTCATATATCAAAACCGGTCATCCCCGTGTTTGGTAGTATACCATGTATGTCAACGTATGAACCTAGGGGATATTACTTACCACCCTTCAACACTCTATCAATCTCTCTCTTAGCATCTTTCTTCTTTAACGTCTCTCGCTTATCAAACTTCTTCTTTCCTCGCACAAGTGCAATTTCAATCTTAATCAATCCTCGCTTGGCAAACACAGAAAGGGGAACAATTGTAATTCCTTTATTTTTCATCTCCTTTTCAAGATTATCCATTTCCTTTTCCTTCATCAAAAGCTGTCGTACTCCAACTGGTTCATATCCTGCCGGCACATTCATGGGCTGAAGGGGAGTAATAGTGGCTCCAATCAGTGACAATCTATGCGCTCCTTTTTTTATAGAAATAATCTTAGGCAGCAAACTTACATGAGCTCCATCGAGTGACATATGTCCTCCTCGAACTGCTTTTACTTCAACCCCTTGCAGCACAATACCTACCTCAAATTTTTGAAGTATTTCGTAGTTGAATCTTACTTTTCTGTTTAATACCAAAGACATAGGGTATTTATAGCACATTATAAAATAAAATCTCCTGCAGGCCGGGACGGCGCTGCAGGATGATTGGAGAGGGTGGGGATTATTATTTTTTATTTCTGGCTTCCAGAATTTTTCCAACTTGCACTGCTCGCTCGTGGGGTTCTGGAAGTTCAGGGCAAGGACAGGGTTTGAATTTTCCATCTTCGTATTTTCTCCATTGTATATCCTTGTCTTCCTTAAGACATTCACGAGGATCATTGCCTCCCCATTGTGTGCAGATCTGATTCACTATGCCAGTAGGATTACCTAGAATCTCTATTCCACCGTACCAATTAACCTCGTAGAGAGTGACATATTCAGGATTTTGATACGCACGAACATTGTCTCCTGTGTAAGCGACTTGCTTCTGAAAGTTAAGCCAATTCTCAAATGGGCATGCACAAATCAGATGTGGCTGCGATGCATTAGCCTCATATCCTATAAGGCCTGCGTATAAAGTATTGTCTTCAAAATCGATTCTCCTTCCTATGTATGTAAAGGCAATATAATCAGCTGACATTTTAGGGTTGCCTTTTTCAGGCAGTGAATAGGAAATTGATCCTCCAGGCTTTCCAGGTTTTGCATGGAAAGGAAAAAGATATCCTGTGATTGAGAGCATAATCGGGGTAGATGCCCAGACAAGTAAAAAACTGAAAGACCCGTTGGCATTTCTAAACATGCGAAATACAGCAGGACAAATGGTTTTAGTCGGAATGTTGTTCATGGTGCAATATGGTTAAGTTGTACGTTGCTAACTTGAGCCAAGCTCCATAATGCAGCCAGTGGACATATAAGTCAAACGCTTACTTTACTCATACCTCAATGCCTCAATAGGATTCAGCTGTGCCGCCCGTCTCGCAGGGTAATATCCAAAGACAATTCCAATAGCAGTAGACACGCCAAACGCCAATGCAACAGAGCCAAAAGAAACAGAAGTTTTCAATATTCCAGAATAATTTATTCCCCACGAAATAAGTGATCCTAAAATAATTCCAATCAATCCGCCAACACATGTCAAAATAATTGCCTCAATTAAAAATTGCTTACTAATATCTTTTCGTGTTGCTCCGATAGCCTTACGCAATCCAATCTCACGAGTTCTTTCTGTTACGGTCGTAAGCATCATATTCATAATTCCAATTCCGCCTACAACGAGTGATATACCTGCCACTGCCGCAAGAAGTAATGTAAATGTACCTGTCACACTTGATGCTGTTGCCACAATATCTGCCTGATTTAAAATACTAAAGTCCGCTGCCGCATTTTCTTTTATATTATGTCTGTCCATAAGTTCTTCAGTAATAGCACTTTGTAGTTCTGTCATACTCTCTGCGTCTTTTGCCTGCACACTAATAGTTGAAACATAATCTTCTCCAGCTAAAAACTTTTGTGCGCTCGAGAGGGGAATGAAGACTACATCATCCTGACTTCCAAATCCTGATCCTCCTTTTGCTTTTGTTACGCCAACTACAGTAAAGACAACATTTTTAATTCGTATTGTTTGTCCAATAGGATCCACTCCTTCTCCAAAAAGATCAGTTACTGTTGTAGGCCCTAGCACTGCAACGCGAGCTAAACTTTTTACTTGTGCATCGGTAATAAATGAACCTGTATCAATTTGTAAATTTCTTACAGTTGGATAACTTTCAGTTGTTCCAGTAACTGTTGTGTTTGTATTTTTCCCTTTAGTTGTAATCTGATATCGTCCGCCAAGCTCTGCTGCAACTGCATTTGCAAGCGGCATATCTGTTGCCAATGCTTCTGCATCTTCTTGTGTTAATGTTCGCGACGATCCACGGCCGGCACTTACTTGTATACCAGCACCACGCTGCGCACCAGGGGTAATGATAATAAGGTTTGATCCTATAGACTGAATACTTGATTCAATAGTTGCTTGTGCGCCTTGTCCGATAGAGACCATAGAAATCACAGAACTAATACCGATGACAATTCCAAGCATTGTTAAACCTGATCGCACTTTATTGGCTGATAGGGCAGTATATGTTTCGCTTAATATGTCTTTAGTTCGCATGATGATGTACAGTTCGCTTAGAATGAGTTCGTGAATCTTCAAGAATCACTCCGTCTTTTATAAAAATAATTCGGTCCGCATGTTCGGCAACGTCTCGCTCGTGCGTAATTAAAATAATTGTTCGTCCATGTTTTTTATTTAATGTTTCAAAAGTACCAAGTACGATTTCACCAGTTCTGGAATCAAGATTTCCAGTTGGCTCATCGGCTAAGATAAGACTTGGATTATTTACAAGGGCACGGGCAATAGCAACACGCTGAATCTGTCCACCGGACAATTGATTTGATAAATTATTAAAATGCTGTTCATCAAGTCCAGATGCAATGAGGGCAGATGCAGCACGCTCGTGTCTATCTTCTTCATCCACTTCGGCATATATAAGAGGGAGCATAACATTTCGAATAGCTGACGTTCGTGGAAGCAAGTTAAATGCTTGAAATACAAAACCGATTTTATCTCGGCGAATTAAAGCCAATTCATCCTGATTATATGTAGATACATCTTTACCATCAAGAAGATATGTTCCTGTCGTTGGTGTATCAAGTGCACCAAGAATATGCATAAGAGTTGATTTACCTGATCCTGACGGTCCCATGATGGCAACAAACTCTCCATCTTCAATAACAAAACTTACTCCTTTAACTGCTTGAAAAGGCTCAACACCACTTGTATATGTTTTTGTAATGTCTTTTATTTCAATCATATATGATGTGAGTGATTATCGTGTAAATGCTCTCGTTGCTCCTGCACCACCTGCAGCTCCTCGTGTTGCTCCGCCTCCAAACAATCCTCTACCAGCAGGTGCTGCAGTTTTTGCAGTAGATGTACTTGTTACAATTTTTGAAACTACAAATTGTCCCTCAGTTAATCCGCTTATAATTTCTGTCTGCGTATTATTTGTCGCACCTACTTCAACTGTAACTTGAACCGGCGGGGTAGGGAGTGATACTGCAGTCTGGCTTTGGAAGGTTCGTCCTGTAAATGTAGATGACGCGGTCGATGATGCATTTCGCATTCTATTTCCATTACCAGCTCCTGCGCTTGATGCATTTCTCACACCTATGCCACCGGCATTCATTGTAGCAACTTCAACATATGAAGAACCTGCTCTTGTTTTAACTGCAGCGCTCGGAACAATCAGCACATCTTTTTTACTTGATGTAATAATAGTTGCACTCACACTCATGCCTGGCTTGATTCTTGGATCTTCAACATCGAATGCAATTTGGGCCGTATAGTTTACAACTCCTTGTGTCACAGTTCCTACAAGATCGATATTGGCAACAGTTCCTGTGGCAACAAGTCCATCAATAGCATCAAAGGTAATAGTTGCAGGCTGACCAACGAGCACATTGGCTGCATCTATTTCGTTCAAGGTAATCTCTGCTATTTTTTGTTTTGTGATAAATGTACCAATTGTCGCACTTCCTGCCTCGTCTCCCTTTTTAACATTAAGACTTGCAAGTATTCCATCGAACGGCGCTCGAATAGTATATTTTGCATATTCCATTTCTTTTTGCTGTACATTCAATTGCTGAGAACGAATATCCAGTGCGTCACTTCCGTTTAATGTATCAGTTAAGCCATTTTTTCTTTCGGCAATTGTTCGGTCAGCCGCAGTTACATTGTTTTTTGCAGAAGCAATTGCTGATTTGGCAGAAAGCAAATCACTCAAATGACTATTAACTTTTGATGTCCAACTCGCAACATTGCTTACTGCAGTATTGGCAGCAGTTGTATTTTGACCAGTAGTCAAAGAATCTTTCACACGATCAACAGCAATTTTTGTCTTCTTAAGTGCATCTGCAACTTTAGATACTGAGGCATATGTTTCGTCAATCATTGCTTCTATTTTATCTTGATCAGTTGTCTGAGTATTCATTCTAAAAGTATTCTGTGCAGATTCGATTGATACTTTGGCTGTGTCGAAAGATACTCCTGCATCATCTCTATATGATTTAGTGTTGCCATTATTAATGGCTGTGTTTCTGTCATTTAAAAAACCTGTCTCGTCATAGAATAAATCATTCATACTTGCCACAACATCAGGAACATCTAGGTATGCAGTTGAAAGTGAAATCTTTGCTGACTCATATGCTTTAAGTACACTTGATTCTGCATCGGCTTTTGATTGCTGCGCACTGGCAAGAGAGTTTTGAGATTGGGTAAGGGAGGTTTGATCCACTGTTGTAAGC
The DNA here is from genome assembly GCA_040386515.1 of Patescibacteria group bacterium. Lineage (GTDB taxonomy): Bacteria > Patescibacteriota > Minisyncoccia > Phycocordibacterales > CAIZLB01 > CAIZLB01. The sequence continues at coordinate 137,060 of JAZKFG010000005.1, read as the reverse complement.
TTTTGCAGTGACAATCGAGCGCTTTGCAGGGAAATACTAATATCACTTGTATTAATTCTTGCAATAACATCACCAGCTTTCATGGTTTGCCCAGCTTTAGCGCCAATATACGTAATGTCACCAGACACTTTAGCCTTAATGTCTATTTGATTAGTTGCAGCAACCTGCCCAGTTCCTGCAATAGTTGTCTCTATATTGCCTCGGGTTACTCGAGCAAGAATATATTGAGTCTCTCCACTTTTACCAAAAACAGCCTTAGCACTTACATATCCTCCAATAAGGATTACGAGAACTGCTATGGCTGCTATGATTTTATGCGTTTTGGCGTAGGGAAAGACTTTGTTTGTAAATAAATTTTTAACTTTTGAGAGTTGAGATGATATGTATTTCATAATATTTACGTTATAGATATAGTATACACCCGAGGTGCATATTTATTTCATATTTCAATCAGTCTTCGCCGACTTGTTAAATATGTTATTATCCGTATATGAAAGCCACAAAAAAACCGCAAAGCGTAAAAAATATTCTAGCCAAAAATATATTTGGATTGGTGCTTATTTTCCTTATCATTATTCTTGCACAGGATTTGTTCGGAACGAATGATGATTCTAAAGAGATTGCCTTGAACCAAATAGTGCAGGATATTCAAGCTGATAAAGTTGCTCGTATTCAAACAACTGCTAATACTATTGATATAGAGTATACAGACGGCACAAAAAAGACTAGTAAAAAAGAAGATCAGTCATCATTGACAGAGACATTGACAAATATGGGTGTGAACAAAGAAAAGCTTGCAGCAATTCCATTTGAAGTTAAAACTGAATCAGGGGCAGGATATTGGCTAAGTGCAATATTTCCATTCTTATTGCCAATATTATTTTTCCTAGCAATTCTATGGTTCTTTTCACGACAGTCACGTGGACCAAGTGGGGCAATGGCTTTTGGAAATTCACGAGCGCGCATGATGCATCCAGAAGGACAAAAGCAAAAGATTACTTTTAAAGATGTGGCTGGAGCAAAAGAAGCAAAGCATGAGCTTGAAGAGGTTGTAGATTTTCTTAAAAATCCTAAAAAGTTTCTAGATATCGGAGCACGTATTCCAAAAGGAATATTGCTTATGGGAGCGCCTGGAACAGGAAAGACATTGTTAGCACGAGCCGTAGCAGGTGAGGCCAATGTTTCTTTCTTTTCTATATCAGGATCAGAGTTTGTGGAATTATTTGTAGGAGTTGGGGCATCGAGAGTGCGAGATATGTTTAAGGTAGCTCGAGCATCGGCCCCTGCTATTATTTTCATAGATGAGATTGATGCGGTAGGACGAGTCAGAGGAGTTGGAATGGGAGGAGGAAATGATGAGCGAGAACAGACACTCAATCAAATCCTTGTTGAAATGGATGGATTCGAACCTGCAGAAGCAGTTATTGTTATGGCTGCCACAAACAGACCTGATGTACTTGATCCTGCACTATTACGACCTGGACGATTTGATAGACGAGTGAATGTAGAATTGCCTGATCGAAAAGATAGAGTAGAGATTTTGAAAGTGCATGCAAAGAATAAGCCGCTTGCAGAAGATACTCGACTAGAAACTATCGCTGAGAGAACTCCTGGATTTTCTGGAGCAGATCTTCATAGTCTTATGAATGAAGCGGCAATACTTGCAGCACGAGAAGGACACACAGAAGTATCACAGCATGATCTTGTACGATCAGTTGAAAAAGTAATGCTTGGTCCAGTTCGACAGACACATGCATTAACTGTAAAAGAAAAAGAATTAACAGCCTATCATGAAGCAGGCCATGCAATTGTTTCAACTATTTTAAAGCATGCTGATCCTGTGCATAAGATTTCTATTATTTCGAGAGGCCGAGCACTTGGATATATGCTTAAGCTTCCGGGAGTTGAAAGAAAGACACAATCTAAAAATGAGTTCCTGGATGACATTGCAGTTTCTCTTGGGGGATATGTTGTTGAGAAAACTATTTTTGGAGATATAACAACTGGTCCTTCTAATGATTTGCAAGTTGCTTCAGCTATGGCACGGGATATGGTAACGAAGTACGGTATGTCTGATGAGATTGGAGCAATGGCGCTGCTTCCAGGAGGTGGAAAAACTATGTTTGGAAATGGAGTGGAGGACAATGCATTTAGTGAAAAGACTGGAGAGTTGATTGACTCTGAAGTTTCAAAAATTATGAAGCATGCATACGAAAGAGCGCTTAAGATTATAGAGGAGAAGAGAAGTGCATTGGACGCAGTGGCTAAGGCATTGGTTGAGTTTGAAACTCTTGAGCAGGCTGAATATGAGGCTATTTTGGTGAAGGAAGGGATTGAGATTATTAAGTAGGGTTCTTATAGATAATTGACTAACACTATATCACGTGATATAGTGTTTTTGTGTGGCAAAATCTTTTGCTGCCAAAAAATACCACCATTCAGACCTTAACACTTAATCACTATGAAAATTCTTTGCGTTTTCGGAATCTCCTTGTCCACCATGTTTATGATCCCTGCCAAGGCGGAGAAGAACAGTCCTGCGCCGGCTATTGTTGCGGCCATGAATCCCAACGCTGTCCCGGTCAACATTCCTCATGCGTCAGTGCCCGATGGGTACGAGGCGAATGAAGACGACGAGCCTGACTTGAGCTCTTGGATCATTGCTGCTGCATTAATCGTGAGCGCAGGTTGTCTTCTGTGGAAAATCAGACCCACTCGTCGCCACATCGTGAGCGATTCCATTTACGGAGGAGAAAATCGTTAATTTCAACTTTGAACTTTATGAAATTTTTAATCCTTTTCATTTTTGCCCTTTCGAACTTCCTTACCTCGGTTCATGCTAATACTGTCACGCGTGACGTTGTTATAAACGGTGTGATCACGGAATCCACCAATCCTTACCGAGTTGGAATGAAGATTATGACCGTGGGCGAGTCTACCTTGCCTATGTCCAAAATGGAACCGATCAACAACGTCTCTTACGATTATGGGGGAACATCAAGTAATAATCCTATCATACGTAATATTCTCAATCCTATTGGAGGGCTTCTTCTTCTGGTGCTCTTCGGTTGGTTAATCGTGCTTGCTGCAAGAAAAAGCAGTAAAAACCGGCCCGCACCGATAGATGATGAGGTGTTGGACCCCTGAGAGTAAATCCTCATTTTGATTGATTTACAAAAACCTTAACCCTGGGCCACACACACTGGCACAGGGTGTTTTTACATAATGTATTGACTATAAATCCCTTATGTGGCAATATGTGCTTATACGACAAGTGTCTTTGTTGTATAAACGCTCCTTCTCTATGAATAAAAAAATTCTTGTTTCTCTTATTGGGCTTGCTGTTGTCGGTACGCTCCTTAGCCCTCTTGGTTTCTCTTTTTTTGCCAATTTGACGGCAGGGGAACGGATTGATGAGTTTGGTGATAGAATCGCACCAGAAATAATATTCGGCCTTACTCCGGGAAGAATGGCTCAGTATCAACTTGTGGGCTTGACTGCGGCGGTATTTGGCGCTCATCTTTTGGAGCGAAAGAAAAAGGTATAATTAAAAATTTGCCTCTAAAATCAAGATTATCCTCGGACCCGTGTTTGCCACCTTGGCAGCCGGGTTTTTTATTTTCCTAAAATGATATACTACACCCAATGGCCTCAATTCAAAGTTTAAAGCAAGAGTTTCTAGAATATATAGAAATAGAAAAAGGACGAGCAATACGAACAGTGCAGAATTACGATCACTATCTGACTGTTTTTTTAAACCATGGTAAATTTCAAGAACCAAAAGACATTACTCCTGAAAAGCTCCGAGAATTTCGTCTATGGCTTAATCGGCAGGTAACAGGGAATAACAGACAAACACAAACAACTATTAAAAAGAAAACTCAGAACTATTATCTTATTGCTATCAGAAGCTTTTTAAAAATGTTGGCAAAACGCGGACACACATCACTCGCATCAGATCAAATAGAATTAGCTAAAGTAGAACCGAGAACAGTTGATATTATTTCAGCAGAAGAATTAAAAAGACTGTTAGAGGCGCCTGATAAAGAAAAAGATGAAGAGAGAAAATGGAGAGGCAAAGCAGTGCTTGAGCTTTTATTTTCAACAGGACTTCGTGTGTCTGAATTGTGTTCACTTACATCTGATTTGGATTTACATAGAGATGAATTTTCAATACGAGGAAAAGGAGGAAAGGTAAGAGTAGTGTTTTTATCTGAAGAGGCAAAGCATGCTGTTAAGGAATATTTAAAAGCAAGAAAAGATATGTCCGATGCGCTATTTGTTCCACTTGCTGATGAAAAGAAAAAGATGAAAAATAAAGATTCATATGAAGGATTAGATAGAAGAACTATTGAAAGAATTGTAAAGCGATATGCGGTTATGGCTGGTATAACAAAAAAAGTAACACCTCACGTGTTACGACATTGTTTTGCTACTGATTTACTTTCAAATGGAGCTGATCTACGTTCTGTGCAGGCACTTTTAGGTCATTCAAATATTACAACTACGCAAGTGTATACGCATGTGACGGATAGACATTTGCATGAGGTGCATAAGAATTTTCACCGGAAGGGGAGATAAGATTAATATCTTCTGATATATATTTGATGAAATGCTCCGAGAATTTTGTCTGCAGTTTGATTTAATTCTGCTTCAATTTGTGACAGCTTTGATTTTTCTTCATCCAATAGAGGTCTATCTTCTTTTTCTGCAATACAAAGAATATCTACATAATCTAATACTAATAATTCCTGTGCTGTTGCTGATTCTCTAAGGCTTGATGTATCTATTTCTGCACTTGCATTTTTTTCTTTAATTAAATCAACTAAAATCTTATTTTTAAATAAATTTAATGTTAAATTAATTGCAAATATTCCATATCGAAATCTATCATTTCCATCCCAAGTCACAAAAGATCTTTTACCAAATTTTTTGCTAAAATATCTAGCGAAAATATTAATACGATCAACGGTCGCGTTGTGTGTTATTTTTCTTTTGTTAGAAATTGCTTCACTATCCTCTATATCTGAATGAGGTTGTTCTCGTGCGTGCCTTTCCATATTACTTACATCAACAGTGTAGTCCAAGCATTTATCAACCATATCTTCGAATAATTCCTTAGCATCCTCATCTGCTTCACATATTTTTCTATATTCATCGATGTCAATTCCTAGTCTATCAACACCATCTCGAAAGAGGCGCTCTATTGCTGTTAATTCTTCTTCTGATATTTCTTTTGGTGTAAATCCTTCTTTCATATATACAATACTACTACATTATCTACAGCACATACAGCTTTTGATTACACATATAAAGTGTGGTATATTCACCTTACGCAAGCATAGCTCAGTCGGTAGAGCAGTCGTCTTATACACGACCGGTCCTTGGTTCGAATCCAAGTGTTTGCACAAGTAAAAAACACAGGGAACTCCCTGTGTTTTTTCGTATATTATATCTTAGCAACCGAACTGACAATCTTCTCAAAGTCTGGAAGGGATGCGTCAAACTGTCCTGGCTCATCCACCCAAAGTAACATTATTGCATTGCCGTTTATATAAAATGTATACAACTTTTGTTTATTCGGTGCTGCATCGTCAGTTTCAAGGATTGTATCGTAATACATTTTAATGCCTTGTGTTGATGTGGCAATTCCTCCATCAATATATTCAACTCCTGTGTTTTTTGTTATGCTTTTACTGCTCAATTCTTTATATTCCTGACTTGTCATTGGGTCTGCTTCAGTTGCATTTGGTGATACGTATATTTGAAGTACTGGATTAACAGCTTTTCCATTTCTATATGCAAATGCATCAACCATATTGTCACCAGGTAGTTCTGCCATTTTTTCATATCCTGCAGGAAATTGCATACTGAAACCATACGCAGCATACGAAAGTGTGGCAGTAGAAGTTGATGTCCTTTCATTTGCAATTGTAGTCTCTATACTTTTTCCAAATAAAAATAATCCGATGAATATGTTAAGTGCCAAACACGCAACAATAATAATGATTCCAAATGCTTTCATATAATTATATTCCTTTTGTATTAGTTGATTTGCTAAGTGTAACTTTCTTTACTTCTTCTGCAACTTTTTGTGCATCAGCAAGTTGTAAACCTTCAATGACAATTCCATTTGCTCCAGCAGGAATTTCTTGATTTCTGCTAGTCATAACAATGTTAGGCGATGCATTTTCAATAATCACATCAGCTACTCCAAATATTCGGTCGATAAAAGACTGATTTACTTTAACGTCCTGAATAGTGTTATATCCCATATTCTTTTCTGAAACACTGAGCACTCCAACTTTCATGTAAATATATTCTTCGCCAAAGTTATACGTATAATGCTTTTTCCAAAGAAATAAATAGAGTGATCGATAGATAACAAAAATAACAAAAACACTAAACCAGATTATAAGCGCAAATTTCCAAAAGCCTGATGTCATGTTGTCGCTTTCTCGAAAGACAAACCATAAAGTGATAAAAAAGGGAGTTGTTACTGAGCCAATGGCTAGCTTAACCAATTCACTAACCCACCAGTTACTACTAAGTCCATACACAGAACTTGAAATAGGTGATGAGAACATTGCTTTCACAGGTTCATTTGTTGATGTTGTTGAATCTGTGCTTTGATCAACAGAAGTAGGTGCTGCTACAAATTGCTGACTCTGTGAACCGTTTGAAGAACGCTTCATTTTACCAAGGAAAAGATTTTTAAGTCCATCTGCACCTGCTTTATCTACTCCATCAATATGCGCTTCAATTCCTGATGAATATGTTGCACTAGAAATATGCACATCATAAATTCCTAAAATTCTATCAAGAATATCCTGATCAACAAACACGTCTTGAATTTTAAGATATTGCACATGAATTTCAGTTGGTGCAAATACACCTTTTTTAATAGTTAAGAAATCTTCGTCGTCTGAATAATAATATGTCTTTATATAATATTTAATATATAGACTATATATAAACATGATAATGGCAAATGCGAAAAGTCCGCCAAGTATGCCAAAAATTAATGTCATCATGATATCGCTGCCTGGTGAGGTAAGCGCCTGAATTCCCATTGCTCCTGGAATTCCTATAATCATTGCCAGTATAAAGAAGGGTATAGCTGATGCTAACATCTTCTTTGTTAATTTTTTCGGACTCAATGGATATTGAGTTTTTAAGTTAGATTGCATGTTTTAATGTTAACATGAATTTCTCATGAACATGCTTAAAGCTATTCCATATGCACCTTATCACCAAGCTTCAATCTCTCCTCCATATGCGGCTCAAGTAAATCACCCTCAACTATTTTGGCAGCAGCATTTCTGGCAGCCTCAACCATTTTCAAATTCTTAATAGCCTCCATTCCAATATCAGACAATCCCCACTGAACATCTCCATATAATTCTCCAGCACCTCTCATTTTCAAATCAAGCTCAGCAAGCTCGAATCCATTTTTGGCATTCTTAAGAGCAGTCAATCGTTCAATACTTTTTGTACTTACAGTTTGAGTGCAAAGGTAACAGTATGCCTGATGATTTCCTCGAATAACACGCCCTCTAAGCTGGTGCAATTGTGACAATCCAAATCTATCCGCTCCTTCAATCACAATAAGAGTAGAGTTCGGAACGTTTACTCCAACCTCAACTACTGATGTAGCAACGAGCACATCTATTTTGTGTGCCAAAAATTCCGCCATGATTTTATCTTTCTCGGCTGGTTTCATTTTGCTGTGCAGTATTCCTATTTTCCAATCTTTCAATTCATTCTTTTTTAATCGTATAGCTTCTTCCTGCACTGACTTCAGAACAAGCTTATTCATAAGATCCGGATCCGGATCGGCAATACGTGCACAGATAACATATGCTTGTCGTCCCTCACGTAACTGTGCATTTATAAATGCATACATATCTTTACGTTGCGCTTCAGTAATAAGTTCAGTGATAATAGGCTTTCTTCCTGATGGCATTTGATCAACAATAGATAAATCAAGATCACCATACATAGTCAGAGCAAGAGTTCGGGGAATTGGAGTTGCAGTCATAGAGAGTAGGTGAGGTGTTTGAATAACCTGAGGAAAATTATGCTGCAACTTGTTATCAACGTATGCGATTCTTTTTGTTACACGAAGCGCATCTTTTTTTAGTTGAGCCTTCTTTACTTCTTCAGGTACAATATGTTTTTGCGCTAGCTTTTGTCGCTGCTTTGTTCCGAATCTATGCTGCTCATCAATAATCACAAAAGCCAAATCTTTAAAGACAATAGATTTTTGAATAAGCGCATGAGTTCCGATAATAATTGATATTTCTCCAGCGGCCACCCATTTCAAAAACTGTGACTTAGAAATATCTGTACCAAATTTATTATTAGCAAGCGCCATTTTAGATGGAAACTTTTTACACCCTGATCCTGTGATAAGGCCTATTGTTATAGGAAGCTTACTAAAAAGCTGTGTAAATGATTCATAATGCTGCTTTGCCAAAATCTCTGTTGGAGCCATATATGCGACTTGAAGCCGTGAATGCGCATGGTCGCCCTCGCGCATGCTTTTCACTCGCGATGAGACAATTGCATATGATGCAGCCGCTGCCACTGCAGTTTTCCCAGATCCCACATCTCCTTCAAGAAGACGAGACATTGGATGTGTTTTTCTAAAATCTGCAATGATTGATTCTATAGCTCGCTCTTGCGCATCTGTTAAATCAAAACTAAGATGTGACCTGAACTCGTCAAGTGCATTGTCAAGATTTGAAAATGAATATGCTGATGCTTCGGCAGCTTCTTTTCTTCTTTGTGCATTTCCAAGCTGTATGTAAAATATTTCTTCAAATGAAAATCTTTTCTTTGCAGCGTCTGCATCAGATTCTTTTTTAGGCATATGAATCCATATCAAGGCTGACTGCAAAGAGGGAAGCTTGTATTGAGATCGAATGTCTTCAGGAATAGGGTCTGGAATAGTTGCAAAATCAGGGTGCGAGCAAATCTTTTTTATTGCGTGATATATAAAGTTAGACGTTAAGCCTTTACTCTCTCTATATATAGGCATGAACAATGCTTCTTTCTGCTCACCGAAAAGATTAGTTCCTGTAACAAGTGGAGTTTCTTTGGTTTTTTCAATAGTTGGATTCAAAAGACTTAACTTACCACTTTGCTCTTTTACAGTTCCTGTTACTCTTACAGTGTCGCCATCTTTAAACATTTTGCCAATGTATATTTGATTAAACCAAGTTAGCTTTATTTTCCCAGACTCATCAACAAGATTGGCTGTAACCATAGGCATGTGGGATTTGTATGAACTGCCTGATTCGACTTTTTCAAGTATTCCGAAAAATGTCCCAGCTCCATCAGCTTCGGCATCAATAATATACATAGCACTAAAACTATTTCCGTATCGAACTGGAAAATGATACAACATATCACCAACTGTCTCTATACCAAGCTTCTTGAGAGCAGGGAGTTGGTGTTTGGTTAGACGAACAATGTCTTTAAGCGGGCGTTTAGTGAAGGGATCCATATAGAGGGTATTGTATACTCTTTATATAAGGAGTACCATTGATTACATGACATTACTTATGACATGGATTATATCCGCAATAGCTATTGGTATTACTGCATTTATTGTGCCTGGATCTCAGGTAGGTTTAGTTGGAGCGCTTATTGCAGCCATTGTTATTGGGTTTGTGAATGCAATTCTTAGACCTGTGCTTCTTCTTTTAACTTTACCTGTAAATATAGCAACTCTCGGTTTGTTTACATTTATTATAAATGGATTGCTTATATTGCTTGCCAGTGCAGTTGTTCCTGGATTTGAAGTGACTGGATTTTTGAATGCGATTTTGTTTTCTATTGTGCTGACGCTGGTAAATATTGTGCTGTTGAAGATTTTTAAGGATAAATAAAAAATAAGACTCAGTCCTGGGGGAGGGCTGAGAATGGTAAGGTTTTCATAAAGGAAGGAATTCACCAACTTTTGCAGAGTGGTGAATCTGACCAAGAAACTTTCTCAGCGAAAATAGAGAAGGTTTTTCTTTTGGTGTGCGAACACCTGGTCCGACACATAATGTATGCGAAGGGGAGGGGTTAGCAATAGTGGGTGGCATTTGAAAAGGAACGGGAATTTTCATACGGTATTGGTTCACTGTGCATTTTAGCATATTGCATCTCGCAGAAAAACATTCTATACTTAAAATCTTGCTACTGAATTACTGCATACTTGCAGTATAGAAGGTATACAATCCAGCCGGTGTTTGAATATAAATTTGTTTGTGCAACTCTCCAGGTTTTAATTTCTTATTCAATAATAACTAAATACTATATAATTACATTATGTTCTCTAAAGCAAAATATCTTTTCATGTGCACTGTGCTTTTTCTCTGCACGCCATTATTAACGCATGCTGCTCTGACTGATAACCTTATGGGTTTTTGGAATCTTAATGAAACGAGCGGATCGCGTGCAAGTTCTATAGGCTCAAACACTCTGACAGAACAGGGAGGAACGGTTTCTTCCGCAGCAGGTATTATCAGCAACGCTGCACTTTTTACGGGTGCAAACTATTTATCAATTACAGACAATACCGCCCTCAGTTCAGGTAATATTGATTTCACTATTTCAGGTTGGGTATATTTAACTGATAAAACTGCAAACAGAGCAATTGTTTCAAAATGGAATTCCTCTGTCGGAAGTGGAAGAGAATATGACTTGATTTACATTTCAAGTTCTGACAGGTTCTCATTTACAACAAGTTCTGATGGAACAACTGTAGAAGGGAATTTATTTGCAAACAGTTTCGGATCACCTTCGCTTAACACATGGTACTTTGTCACTGCATGGCATGATTCAGTAAACGATACTGTTAATATCCAGGTTAACAATGGTACGGTTGATAGTGCATCTGTTACAGCGGGTGTGTTTGACTCAACAACTGCATTTCTTGTTGGTTCTGTAAATGCAGGATCAACAGGATTCATGCAGGGAAGAGTTGATGCTGTTGGATTTTGGAAAAGAGTTTTATCTTCAGGTGAACGAACGTCTCTATATAACTCTGGAGCAGGTTTGGAATATCCGTTAACTGTAATTGCAAGTTCAACTCCGCCAAGTGTTCCGACCAGTGTGAATGGAACTGCTTCAAGCACAGCGGTTCGATTGTCATGGACGGCTCCAGCTGATGGAAATTCAGCAATCACAGATTATATTGTTGATTATAAAGCAACTGCAAGTTCTACATGGACAACTGCAAATGATGGGGTAAATACAAATACATTTGCAACAGTTTCTAATCTTATAAATGGAACAGCATATGACTTCAGGGTTGCGGCGGTAAACGCAATAGGAACAGGATCCTCTTCTGCGACATCAACTATTATTTCTCAGCAGCTTAACGATCAATTTCCAGGCTCGGCGCTTGATTTAACGGTATGGACCAAACATGATTTGGGTAGCAATGTAAATGTGTTAAACGGCTTTGCGGCAATTGGAAATGCCTCAGCAGGTGCATGGACAGATGGTATTGAGACTAAATCTTCATATGCTCGAGGCACAAACCTTACAGTAGAAGTTATTACAAAGGTAAATAATACGACCCAAAACAATGCTATTGGTTGGGGAGATTATAACTGGTTTGCAGCTGAAGGTGGAACAGGCTCAGCGTATTTCTTGAACTTCTTCAACAACGGACGCATCTATTTGTTTTATTCGAATGCAGGAGTGTATGCGAGCACGACATATGATACTGGCGTAAGTTATGTCGCGAACAAGCTGTATAAAGTACAAATTCTTCCTGGCAATACATCAGGCGTAACTTTTAAAGTGTATCAAGATGTAAATAATGATGGTGACTTTGACGATGTTGGAGATAATGTCGATATGTTGGCTAGTGCAACAAACACAATTGCTGGCGGAACATTTGATAACAAAAAAGTTTTTGTTATGACATCAAATGCTAATTCGATAAGCAGAATAACATCAGTTGATAATGTTATGGTAAGTGGGGCAAACATGACAGGAACAATTCCTTCAGCTATTAATAATGTAACAGCAGTGCGAGGAAATGGAAAAGCATTATTAAGTTGGACTGAACCAAATAGTATTAACTCAACTATTACCGATTATATTATCGAATACAAATCAGGAGCAGGATCATATAGTGTATATGCAGACGGAACATCGGCTGCAACGACAACTTTAGTTACAGGTCTTACAAATGGCACGAATTATAACTTTAGAGTAACAGCGGTAAACGGAGTGGGAACCTCATCGGTTTCAAATCTTGCTTCAACTACTCCTCAAAACTCGCCATATTATTCTATTGCAGTAACAGGACAAAGTTTGTCTCTCGGTGCATTCGGTGCTCCAGCTCTAACAGTGACTCAACCGTATAATAACGTTATGCCAAGCGGAGGATCTCTCATTCCACTTATGGAAGACTCAATTAACTTAACTTCATCAACTACTCCGACAGAAACTATTAACAGCGCGCTCGCTAACTCTATGACATCTCTTATAGGCGGAGTGCCTGATACATCGTTTGTATTAAGTAGAAGTGGATTTAACGGCGGAGCATACAGTGTGATTAAGAAAAATGGAAGTGCAACAACATATGCAAATAGTCTTGCACATATTACTTCTGTGAAAAATTCAACAGCTGCACTTGGAGAACCATACAGTGTTCTCGGAACAGTTCTTATTCATGGAGAAGCAGATCATAACTTAATTGCAGCAGGAGGTGCAAACACATATGCTGCAGACATTTTGCAACTCCAGAGTGATTACAACACTGATATAAAAGCTATCACTGGACAAAGTACAGATATCCCTATGTTTACCGATCAAATGATGTCATTTACTGGATACAATCAGGCAACAAGTGCAATTCCATCTGCTCAGCTTGCTGCCTCTGAATCATTCCCAACACGAATGTATATGGTAACACCGAAATATATTTTCAATTACGATACAACAGGTTCACAGGCTCACTTAATAAACACAAGTTATCGATGGCTCGGAGAATATTACGCAAAGGTTATGAAAAAAGTTTTGATTGATAATCAGCCTTGGGTGCCGTTGAGTCCGAAAGCAATTACGAGAAATGGAAATGTTATTTATGCGCGCATGAATGTGCCGGTAGGATCGCTTGTAATCGATACGACAAAAGTAGACGTAAAAGTTAATTTTGGTTTTGAATATTTTGATACCACTTCAAGCGCTACCATCTCAAGCGTCGAATTGCTCGGAACCGATATAGTAAAGGTTACTCTAAGCGGCGTGCCTACAGGTTCAAATCAAAGGCTTCGATATGCATACACAGGAACTCCTGGCGCAACTCCTGGCGCACACATATCAGGATCTGCTCGAGGTAATATTCGAGACAGCGATACCGCACCATCATTGTATGGGAATGATTTATCTAACTGGCTCGTATCTTTTGATAAGGCAATCACGCTCGATCAGACGCCACCAGTCATTTCAAATGTTGTCGCTACTCCCACAGGGACTTCTGTAACGATTACGTGGGATACAAATGAGGTAGCAACCTCGAGAACTGCATATGGAACGGTGTCAGGACTAAATATGTATATGGCAACTACGTCTGATCTGACGTTTGTCGCGACGCATACCGTTATGCTAACGGGTCTCGCTCCGGGAACGCGATACTATTATGTAGTTGGGTCCGGCGACGCATCTTCAAATAGCGCCTCGTCAGATGAGCAGTCATTTGTAACATCTGCAACACCTATAACTACACCAGCAACATCTGTTAGCTACTCAGGTGGAGGAGGCGGAAGTACAAGTGGTACTCCATATGTTGCACCAACAACTGCATCATTAACTCAAACAATGGTGCCAGTGTATACATGTAATGCAGAAACTAAAACATGTGTGATTACGTATGTTGCAGTTCAAACCCCAGCCACCTCCTCTCCTTCAGGATCAGTGATGTTTACTCGAGACCTTAAGTTAGGAGTAAAAGGAAATGATGTACTTGCACTTCAACAATTCCTTAACCGACAAGGATTTACAGTAGCTAAATCTGGAGCTGGATCTAAAGGTAAAGAAACAACACTCTTTGGTCCTGCTACTAAAAATGCATTAATCAGGTTCCAAAAGTATTACAAGATATATCCATCTGTGGGATTCTTTGGTCCGCTGACGAAACAGTTTATTAAGACGAAGTTTGGAGTTCAGTAATTTTCTAAAATGCATACAACCCTTCAGTAAAATGAGGGGTTGTTTTGTTGCATCTCGCAGAAAAACATTCTATACTAAGGGCCTATCTCTTTATTTTCTATATTAGAAGTTAAAGAAGAATTATCTCAATCAATTCTTAACTCTCAACGAATGTGTTTCGTTTCTCTTTTCTCGTCTATTATTCGTTAAATAATATATAATACAAGTATGATATCTAGAACTCATAAAATCCTTATAGGTATATTTGCAATTACTCTCTGTGGAATATTTTACAAACCAACTGATGCGGCTGTCACAGACACAGTTTCTGGAGCAACGCATGCGTACAGTCTCCGAAAGGTAAAAGCATCGTATACAAATCCCCTCGTTCGAATTAGAAGAACAGGGAATGACCAAGCAGATGTGTATCCTGATGCTCAGGGAAACTTTTCATCTTCCTCACCAATAACGGTTGTATCTGGAACTGCAACTTCAACAATACTTTCTCAATTTGCTACATCAACTACAAACGCTGTAGTTAGTATATGGTATGACCAAATTGGGACATCGGATGTTTCGCAAGCGTCAACTACGGCCCAGCCTTCAATTATTGCGTCAGGGGTAATTCTAACTACAGGTCCTAACCAACGACCACAGATATATTTTAATGGATCAAGTAGCTATCTGGAATCTACATCGACCATAACGATGTCACAGCCATTTACAATTTTTACAGTTTCTACTTCATCTATTATACAAGGTAATGCGTCTGCTCGTATGATAGAAATTGGAAATAATCCAAATCGTGCGCTATATCAGCCAGCTTCAGGAATGTATGCAGGAACATTTCTTTCTAGTTCGATACAGCTTACATGGTCAACTCGAGTTATGACTATGCTATTTGCAACACCATTGTCACAACTTTGGGTAAATGGAAATAGTACAGCAACAGGTGGCACAGGAACTAACGTGGTTAACGGGGGAGTTTATATTGGAAATGCATATAATGTGGGAACAAGTACAAACTTCCTCTTTAAAGGCGCAATTTCTGAAATACTTATTTATGACAGTGCGCTAACAGATGCCAATCGACAAATAGTTGAATTCGATGAAAGAGATTATTATGTAGTTGAAGTAGCTACAACTACCCCAACAGTAACTATTCAATCTGCATCTTCGCTTCTTGATTCGTCTGCAGTATTAAATGGAAGTATTACAAATACAGGTGGTGGGGCAACCACTATTGCTAGTACGAGAGGTTTTAATTTTGGTACCACAACAGCATACGGATCTACCATAACTGCCACTGGAACATTTAGCACAGGGTCTTTTTCACTGACTGCTACTGGCCTTACGTGCAATACGCTCTACCATGCCCAAGCTTTTGCTATTAATGGTGTTGGCACAGCAACTTCTTCTGACACTACATTTACAACTGGAGCATGTCCAACATCGTCAACTGCTTTAGGTGTATCAAATGCAAAATACGCGTATGGACTTCGACAGCTTGTTCCATCATATGTTGGACCGCTTATAAAAATTCGAAGAACCGGAAATGACGAAGCAGATGTATATGCAGATGCTTCAGGATATCTTTCAAGTTCTTCACCTGTGACAGTCACATCTGGAGTATCAACATCGACTGTGCTTTCGGATTTTGTATCAGGAGTAAATGCAGTTGTAAAAGTATGGTATGACCAATCTGGTAATGCACTTAATATGCAACAGGCAACAACATCGGTTCAGCCTGCAATTGTAACTAATGGTTCACTTATTACTTCTGGCAGTACTGGCAGAGCGGCAATTAATTTCAATGGATCTAATCATTATTTGGCGGGCTCAATGAGTGCATCAATTAATCAACCATTTACAGTTGTGCTTACCAACACTGCAGATGTACAGACACAAATAAATTCAAGACTATTTGAAATGGGTATAACTCCAAATCGAGCCTTGTTTCAATATAATGGTGCAGACAGTGTCCCTGGAGGCAATGCAGGAATGTATGCTGGAACATTTTTGACTCCAACAACTCGGGTAACGCCACACGCTACAGAAGTTTCTTCTATGGTATTTAATTCTGCAAATTCAGAAATGTATGTGAATGGAGTAAATGTTGTTTCAGGAAATGCAGGTTCAAATACAGTGAGCGGAACTTTTGTTATAGGAAGTAATGTTACTCTTTTAAGTAATTTCTTTTACAAAGGAACTATTTCTGAATTTATTGTCTACAATGGAGTGCTTTCAGATTCTGATAGACAGAAAGTAGAAAGCAATATGATCAACGCTCTTATTACTCCACAGACTTCGGCACTTCGAATCACATCGCCTGCACGAAGTGTGGCGGCAAGTAGTTCAGTTGCCACGATTTCATATTCAGATCAAAAAGGAAATACTGTATATATTCCGTATATTCAAACAAGTACAACTTTAAATGTATCTGCTGGAATTGAGGCATCATCAACGCCTGTTGGAGGTGGAGTAAAATTTGTCTTGAATCAAGGTTTGTCTACAGAGCGAGTTGGATATGATATGGCGGCACCGTATAACTATGCATTTACAAGCCTTGCAAAGGGGACATATGTGCTTGATGCATATGTAGTTGATAGTGGTAATAACATTGTTGCTGGTGCTTCTAATCACGATCAGGCAACCAATATTGGTATTGGAGATATTTATATTGCAATCGGTGACTCAATCACAAAAGGTGCAGGTGGTATTGCAAGTTCAAGTTGTATTGCATCAGGCGAATTAACTGATTGGACACAAGCGCTCCCTGGAACTGTATCATCTGACGGAAGAAACTATTGTCAGTGGTCAATGCAACAGCCACAGTATTTTAAAAGTTGGATGCCAGAACTTAACAACGAGTTAACTGCATATAATAATTATCCTGTATTTATTTTAAATGAAGGATACGGTGGATATACAGCAGCAGGGTATGGTTCAAGTCCAATGGCAAGTACAACATGGAATGCCCGAATTAATTCTTTGCATCCAAATAAATGGTTTGTCCTGCTTGGTACAAATGATAACACCTCTACTACAACACTGGTTGCCAATATAAATACTATTGCAACAAATATTAAAAATAATTTTGGTGCACCAGCTTCATCGATATATCTCGGACTGCCATTGTATGCAGGATCTCGTCCTGACGTGCAGACCTATATACAGCCTTTGAAGAACTTAGTTACGAGCGGGGGATATGGAGCCGGTCCTAACTTCAACTCGTACTTCTTCGAACACCCTGAATTGTATATAGACACTCCGCCAATTCATCCGACTCCAACAGGATATACAATAATGTCACGACTCTGGGCATTATCATTAATCAGTCCTAAAAATACAAATGCAGTTGCAACAGAAACTGGCGCAACAATTTCTTGGGATAATTTAGCAACTTTCGATGCGATTCCAACTGGAACATCTGAGATTGCTGGATACAATGTAAGATATGGAACCACATCAGGAAATTATACAGCTACAGTTGATGCAGGCAATACACTGTCTACAACATTAACAGGACTTACACTTGGGCAAACATATTACTATACCGTTCAGGCATATGGTGCAAGTACTACGCTAACTTATTCAGCAACTTCTACAGAGAAAACATTTGTGCCTGCAGCAACTCCAGTAACCCCAACCCCTACCAGAAGCAGCGGTGGAGGTGGCGGAAGTACAAGTGGTACTCCATATGTTGCTCCAACAACTGCATCATCAACGGAGACAACTGTGCCAGTGTACACATGTAATGCAGAAACTAAGACTTGTGTGATTACATACGTTGCAGTTCAAACTCCTACATCATCTAATACTACAACTTCATCAGGTATTCTCTTTCCAAGAGATCTTAAAGCAAATGCAAAAGGAAATGATGTACTTGCATTACAACAATTCTTAAACAGACAAGGATTCACCGTTGCTAAATCTGGAGCTGGATCTAAAGGAAAGGAAACAACTCTATTCGGTCCTGCTACAAAGAATGCATTAATCAGATTCCAGAAGTATTACAAGATATATCCTTCTGTTGGATTCTTTGGTCCGCTGACGAAACAGTTTATTAAGACAAAGTTTGGGGTGGAGTAATATTACTCAAAAAAACCTTCATTTTTCAAATCACGAATAAGCCCTTCAATATCTTGAGGGGTATATTTGTGTAAGGGTGTAGGTAAGGTGTTCTTCACTTTCTGTGCTAATTTTTTACTGTCTTTCATTTCCAAAAATGTTTTTAAAATAAATGCACGAAGCTGACGTCTTGATCCTGTGAACGTACTTTGTTTAACGTAATGCTTACTTTTGGTGTGCAAAGCTTTTTTCTCTTTGCCTAATGTATTTTTTAAATGTGTACCATAATCGTAGAGTGCATAGTAAAACTCTCTAGGAGTAAATTTATCTCCTAGGTTATTTAATAACTTCTCCAGTACTGTGGCGATTTCTTTATCAGATACTTTTTCACTGTCTTTAAAAAAGTGATGCATGAGTACTGCACGAATATTTGTTTCGATAAATACAATTGGCTTGTTTTGTGTAAATACTAAAACCGCTCCGGCAGTAGATTGTCCAACTCCAGGAAGCGATTTGAGAAATGTATAATCTGCTAAATCTTTTTTTGTTGCAGTGTTTAATATTTTACTTGCTTCGTGTAAAAACTTTGCTCGTCTGTTATATCCTAGTCCTTGCCAAAGCGTGAGGACGTCACGAAGTGGGGCAGAGGCTAGGCTCTGCACTGTTGGAAATCTTTTTAAAAATTCATCATACTTTACAAGCACTCTTGAAACTTGAGTTTGCTGAAGCATTATTTCAGACAAAAGAATGTGATATGTGTCTTTGGTTTTTCTCCACGGTAAAGACTCTCTTTTGTTTTGCACGTAATATGTATGAAGGAGGATGAGAAACTTCTGCATGTATATGAGTACTCTAGTATATGGAGAAAAGTTTTGCAAAAAATAACCCCCGCCAGCACAATGTGCAGGCAGGGGACGTTTGAGTTTTTTATCACATGCGGTGATTAGCGCTTCCGACGAAGGGACAGTAGAACTGTGCCGACGAAGAAAAGAGAAACAGAAGGTTCAGGGACAGTAGAATTGAACCGAAGACTTCCATTCAGAGGAGCATCTGCTCCTTGAATAATTTGAAAGTCGATAGCTGCACGTAGTGGGCGACCATTGGAAGCCCATTCAATTTCCAAAACTTGGAAGGAGGATCCTTTTGCAACCTGGATAGGTTTGCCATCAATCCACAATGCCAATGAAGGCAGTGTGATTTGATCGTTAATCAAATCGGCGGGCGCAATGTATTGCACTGCGCCGGTGTAAAGTCCTGCTTTGAGTTCGAAACCGTAAGGTGCCGCCAGAATCAATTCCGTCAGCGACTGTTGGTCAGTCTGAAGATAAATATCCAAAGTATTCTTTGGAATCTCTCTCCCGAACCAATCAGCAACCAAAACATGGCCGGTGGAAAGGTCACGAGTCTGACTGTCTAAGGTCAAGAGTGTGGTAGCCTTGGCGGCGCCACAGAGGGAAAGCAGGAAGAAGAAGGCAGAGAAAAGCTGAGTTGTCATAAGTCAGAGTGGTGGATTGTTGTGAAAGGTCTGAGTTAACCTTCCTATATTATACCATAAGTCAAATATAAAAGCAATAGTACATAAAAAGCCCCCTGGCGGCCGTAAAGGCACATCCAGGAGACAAAGGAACATTAAGCGGTACCTATTTTCGCTTCATTTTCAAAATCCTATAGAGCCAAAATATAAGCCCTGCAAGAATTAGAAGAACAATCCATATTGTCTTCCAATCAATATACATTGGTTCATTCTCGATGTAGGGTGGTACTGAAGAATTAAACCGTAGCGATCCGTTTACTACAACGTATCCATCTCTCTTACCGATGTGTTGAAACTCTGCAGCAAGGGAAGTGATTTGACCCAAGGGTCCGCGTTCAATCTCGAGAATTTTAAACCATCCTTCTTTGGGAATAGATGGTTTATTTTCCTCGAAGAAATTGATAGTACCTTTGCCAAGTTTGTTAGCATCAGGATAGTCAGTGACTTCAAGATCTTTTCCTATTGGAGCAGCAAGGCTTACCACGAAGGAATTTTTCCCTGGTGAAGTAAACTGAATCGTCACTGAGTTTTTGGAACTACTGCTTATTGTGCCAGTGTATCCTGTAACTCTGGAGACTTCTTTGGTGCCTCCTTCCGGAGCGAAGTTGTTGGCAAAGTTGTCATCGAAGCGGAGGTAAGTCGTTTCGCCGCGAGAGGTCGAAAGAACAAGAAGAAGCAGAATGTATTTCAATAGGTTCATGATTACAGAGGGTTGAGGTGTTTTGACTTTTTCACTATGCCATATTTTATATAAAAAATAAACCCCGTGCGCGTAATGGAACGCGCACGGGAGTTTCGAGCCTAAGCGACTCAACCTTCAGGTTTTTCTCGTATTCTTGGCAACTGCTCCTACCAAGATAAGGATAAGTAAAACAAAGCCGCCAATTGTGGCATATGTTTTCCATGTTGGCCGGCGAGCTTTGTCAGACATCACAGAGTTGAAACGGAGTTGTCCAGTAATCATGGTGGATCCTGGGATCTGGTGGGTGAAGTTAATTGAGGCTTTTATTAGTTTACCTTTTTCATTTCGCCCCCATTCTTCAATGTCGATGTCTCCACCGATAAATGAATACATTCCTTTATTATCGAGCAGTTGGAGCATGGGTTTTGCAATACGTGCAGAAGAATAGTTTACTGCAGCTTCATATTCACCAACATCCAACTCCTCTCCGTCGGGCACGGCGATTTGAAGTTCACACCAGTCAAATCCTTTCTTGGGTTTAATCATGAAAATGACACGATTCGCAGTAATACTTTTAACGGTGATTTTATATTCGCCGCCAACATCCGACATAAGCCTTTCAGGAAGGCCAGGGTTTTGAAGTTGGAAAACATTGCCCTTGGAAATGTTAACTAGGCAAAGAGAGAGAAACAGAATTTTAAAGATCATAGATACATTGGGTTAGAGACCAGTCCATACTAAAACATTTTTTATATATAAATGCAAATGTAAAAAACACCCTTTCGGGTGTTTTTCTTTAGGCAATAACTTTATCTAATTCATTTCCAACTGTTCTAAGCGTATCGTCAGCTGCTTGTTCCTCTTGTAATGTTGCAGTTAACAAATCAACCACATCCATTTCCTCAAGCGTCGTAGCCCAATCAATAGCGGCAATATATCCTGCCATTTCATAATGCTCAACATATTCTGCAGCTCTGGCTAGATTTGCATTCATTGCATTAGTCGGCTTTACGTTTTTAATAACCCATTCACCATCTTTTACCAATCCTCGTATTGCTTCTGACTTTAATGCTTTAGGTTTTACACCGAGAATTTTAGAAGCTTGCTCCAATCGCTTAACGTGATTTTTAGTTTCAACAAGGTGAGCCTTAAATCCTTCTTTTAAATCTTTATCTTTAGCGGCAGTAGCCATTTTAGGCAGTGCCTTTACCAGTGTTTGCTCAATATCATAGAGAGCATTTATTTTCTGAATCAGTAAATCTCTAAGGTTTGTTTTAGTTGTCTTTTTCATATGTATTAATGTATTCTTAAATTAATTAATAATAATGTCCGACTCCATTTTTCATTATACTCCTCATATGTGGAATGTCACCCCAAAAGAAGCAATAGAAATACAAAAAGATCTTCGTGCCAAGGTCAATATCGTTCCGTACAATAAGCCGATACGATTAATAGGTGGGGCAGATGTCAGTATGAATATGTTTGCTAAAGATGGGTATGCAGGCTTTGTAGTGTTAGATTATGAAAATTTAGAGATGATTGATCATGCTGTGGTAAAAGATGTCATCGGATTTCCATATATTCCAGGGTTGCTTTCATTTCGAGAAATTCCAATGCTCTTGAAAGCATGGAAGGAATTGAAAACAAAACCTGATGTGCTTGTGGTTGATGGGGTAGGAATTGCACATCCACGAAGACTTGGTATTGCAGTGCACTTAGGATTAGAGCTTGGTATTCCAACAATTGGCTGTGCTAAGAGTGTCTTAACAGGTGAGTATGAAGAGCCTGGAAATAACTTTGGAGATTTTTCATACATGCATGATAAATATACTGGAGAGGTGATAGGGGCAGCCCTCAGGACTAAGAAAAATGTAAAGCCTGTATTTATTTCTCCTGGAAATATGATTACCCTTGATGAGTCTATTGAGATTATTAAGCATTGTGTAAAAAAGCATAGATTGCCTGAGCCTACGAGATTTGCACATAACACCATGAATGAATATAGAATAAAAGGATAGGCTGTGTTATACATAATGCTATTGGAGACGTGGGAGAGTGGTTTAATCTACCTCTTTGCTAAAGAGGCGTACCCTTTAAAGGTACCGAGGGTTCGAATCCCTCCGTCTCCGCTGATGTTATAATACTTTAAAATTAAAAATCCGTAGGATTTTTGGGATTCGAAAAGCTTTGCGATGTTTTTGAGGGGCTATGCTTCGAATAAAACCGCAAAGGTGTACTGAAGCTGTAAGCTTCGAATCCCTCCGTCTCCGCAAAACAAAAACACCCTAATGGGTGATTTTTGCTAATTAATTTACTGCTTTAAACGATGCAGCAATATCTTTAAGAGTATTATCATCCTCCTTGTTATAAGATTTATTGCTTCCGATCGCAATCGTGTACAATTTGTCTTTTACATATATGTTATAAGTTACTGTAACTCTGTCACCATTAAGTTCGCTAAAACTATATTGTCTAACAACCTTAAGACCATTTGCATTAATGTTTACAATATTTTTTCCGAATGTAACGTTAGCTTTCTTTGCTGCTTCGATTGCAGGTGGGTATGCCTCTGTTTTAGTGTTTTCCTCGTTAAGCATTTGTTGAGTCACACCAGAGTAATTATATACACTGCCTCCGAATTTAATTGCCTCTTCTTTAGAACTCATTAAGTCACGTACACTAATGGTTATAGTAGATCCGTATACATCACTATCACATTCGCATCCTGCTGTTCTTTCTTTTGGCCGAGTTGAAGATTTGAGGAGTGAAAAGTCATAAAAACTAAAGGCTAACTTTTCGTATACATATAAGTCCTTTGGAAGTTCAAAAGACACATTATATATATTCGATGTATAAGTTTTTTTATTTGAAGATACTTCAATTGGAATATTTGTATTCGATGATGTAGTAGAAGTTTCTAGAGGTGTAGTTTCGTTAGTTTGAGTATTAGTAATAGGGGTTGTTTTCACCATTGAATTTTGAGTTCCTGCGTAATATGCTCCTGCTCCAATAAGTGCAATTAAGATTATGAGCATAATTGCTGAGAAGCCTGTATTAAAATGTTTTTTCATATATACATCATACCACTTCCATATATACTATGTAGTTGTAATTTATATAACATTACTAAAAATCTGCTACCATACATCTATGCCCCTCAAAGTCCTCGGACAAAACCCATTCCAAAAACTCGGAGATAAAATCTCTCAATCACTCCATTTTCAAAATGGAGTATTTACGAACATTGAACCAACAGAAGTTACTCTTGAAAACGGTTCATTTTTTCGCATGATCAAAGAGTTTATCAATAAACCAAAAGACACTGCTCCTTTAACCGCACTACCAACAATCAAAACAGATTTGAAAAGTTTGAAAGGTGATACTCCAGAAGTGGTATGGTTTGGGCATTCTTCATTTCTCATAACAACAAAATCAAAACGCATTCTCGTTGACCCTGTCTTTGGAAATGCATCACCAGTTTCATTCTTTGGAAAACCTTTTAAAGGAACAAATGTATATGGAGCCGATGATATGCCAGAAATTGATTTACTTATAATTTCACATGACCACTATGATCACTTAGATTTTAAAACTCTCTGCAAAATTAAAAGTAAAATAAAGAAAATTGTGTGTGCACTAGGAGTTCGTTCTCATTTCATATATTGGGGATTTGATGAAAGTATAATTACAGAATTAGATTGGGATGAGAAATGCACAATTGATTCATTTGAAATAATTTCAATTCCAGCCAGACATTTTTCAGGCAGAACATTTAACAGAAACAAAACTCTGTGGAGTGCATATGTTTTATCTTTTGATGGATATAAAATATTTATTGGTGGAGATTCTGGATACGACGGACAATTTAAAAAGACAGGGGATATGTGCGGTCCATTCGATATTGCATTTCTTGAGTGTGGTCAGTATGGAAAAGATTGGTCTCTTATACATATGTTTCCAGAGCAGACAGCTCAAGCTGCACTTGATCTGAAAGCTAAAGTTTTATTTCCAGTACACTGGGCAAAGTTTACATTGTCGCTGAATTCTTGGAATGATTCTATTAAACGAGTTTTTGTTGCAGCAAAAGATATGCCTTTTAAAACTGTGGCTCCGAAGATTGGGGAGGTGTATGGGATGGGTAAGGATTTTGTACAGGAGGAATGGTGGAATATATAAACTATTACCCCTGCATCATATCATCAAACAACTTCTTCGAATCTTTCTCAGAAACATCAACTTTCTTAGACAACTTCCACATAACCTTAAACTGCGAAGCCATCATATTAGCAAATTCCTGACTCTCAATAATAAAACCAAAGTTACTCTTCTTTGAAGAAACAAAAGAAACCTTATTCCCATATATCCAATACCCCATAGAAAAATCAATTTCTTTTGGAGCGATTCGAACCTCTCGAAGAAAATCTCCGCCAGTACCCATGAAAGGGTATTTTTTCATATCAACGCTTTGTTTCTCTGGCCAAATAGCGTCAATATAAATATTTCTCTTAACTCTCTCCTTATTGAATTCTTTAAAGAAAGAATCGCCTAAAGTTTCAAGCATTGATTTAATAGGCCAATACGACTGAGACTCAATATTTCTATGTAACAACAGATCACGAGTGAGATGCTGCATTTCTTTCTTGCCTTCAAATATTTGAAGTTTTGGATTTGAACTGAGCTTATTTCCTTTCTGTATTTCTGTAAATGCATCCTGTAACGCATTCTTGGCTTGATTGATTTCTTTTATCTGTTCATCAAATGCAATATCGATTTTTTCTTTTGATGTTGTTGAAAAGGTTTTCACGCCATTTTTCTGAGACTGTGTAATAAATCCTTTTTCTTGGAGATTCTTCAAGTATCCGTAAAGGGAAGTACGAGATATTCCAGTCTTCTTAGCTATTGTTCCTGCAGTCTGATTAGGGAATTCTAAGAGAAAGAGAAATGTTCTTGTTTCATCATCTTTTAAGCCTATGGCTGCAAGTTGAGTATTAATCATTATTTCATCTTACTGCTTTCACACATGTTGTCAATACTGTACGACACTATTTACACATTATTCTTTAGTCCATATAGTCTATATATGAATAAAAAAACAACAGCTTTAATTTTAGTTTGCATACTCGTTATAGTGGGAATATGTTACGCAATTTCAAAGAAAGAAGTTGTGGCAATTGAAACGACGAAAGTTCGAATTGCTTATTTGCCTCTGGTGCATGGATCGCCATTATATTTAGCTGAAGAGAAAGGGTATTTTAAGGAAGCAGGATTAGAGGTTGAACTTATACCGTTTCAATCACCAAGCCAGATTATAGATGCGCTTTTACAGGGTCAGGTTGATTTCACATCTCCGGGAGGGGCAACAGGGATAGTTGCTATTGCTGATTTTAAAAATCCAAACAAGTTAAAAATATATAGCTTGTCAGGAGGTGATGATGTTATTCAAAATGATTCAATTTTGGTAAAAAGTGCAAGTACTATAAAAACCATAGCAGACCTAAAAGGGAAAAAGCTTGGAATTCTAACAGGGAGTATTCAATGGCAAACTGTTGCAAAATATTTTCTGGCACAAAATAACTTAATCGCAGGAAAGGACGTTGTACTTGTTGATTTACCTATAAATCTCCAGACACAAGCTTTAGCGTCAGGACAGGTTGATGCCTTAATAGCCATTGAACCCATTCCTACAGTTATAAAGAAAAATAATATAGGAGTAGAGTTGGTTGATCATTTCACAACTAAATATGTTTCGAATCCTTTTTACGGAGGAGCGGGAATATTAAGAATTGAATTTGCAGAGAAAAATCCTAAAACAACAGAAAAAGTATTGCATGTATTTGATCGTGCTATTGAAGAGATTAATGCAGATACAAATGTTGCCCGTCCTTATCTTAAAAAGTATTTATCTATTGATGACGGTATTATCGCCCAAGTGCCAATATCGAGATTTAGAATGTATGACAAGCTTACCGATCAAGATATAAACGGTGCTCAAAAGTTTATGGATTTATTTACAACATATAAAGTGATTGATGGAAAAATAGATTTTAAGAATTTATTGTATTCACCGATTGTAAAATAATGCGTAAGGCAATATCTGTAAAACACCTTAAGAAGTCATTTAAAAATACAGAGATATTTTCAGACTTTAATGTAGATATTGAAGAGGGTAAAATAACCGCAATATTTGGTCCCAATGGTTCAGGGAAGTCTACACTGCTAAATCTTCTTTCTGGAGTACTGATAAAGGATGGGGGAAATATGTATATATCAAACTCTAATCGTTTTGATCTTAGTTATATATTTCAAAACTACAGAGAGTCACTTTTACCATGGAGAACTAATTATGAAAACATTGCCTTACCCTTACAGATTCAACATAAAACTAAAGAAGAGATTGAGGAAAGGATTAAAGTACTAGAAAGCATATTCGAATTTAAATTTAATCGTACAGGGTATTCATATGAATTAAGTGGGGGACAACAACAGATTTTGGCATTTATGAGAGCGTTAATCACTGAGCCAAAAGTTCTACTTATTGATGAACCTTTTTCTGCATTGGATTATGAGAATAATCTGTTGCTCAGAAATCATTTGCAAAGATACTTTTTGCGTTTTAAACCAACGATTTTACTTATCACTCACAATATTGAAGAGGCTGTTCATTTGGCAGATACAGTTTTGATATTTTCAAAAAAGCCAACTATTGTTACTGAGAAAATACATAACCCAATAGCGTATCCGAGAACTGTACAATCTGTTACATCCGCTGAAGCACATGCGTTAAAAAACAAAATCCTTGAATCATTTCAAAAAACTATTAATATATGAAAAAAGAAATTCTCATCGGTCCGATACTGATAGGCGTAGTATGGCTGTTATTATCTAGCTTAAAAATTATAGATACATTCTTTCTTCCTAATCCTATACGTATAGCTCAAAAAATAATTGAGATTGTAAGTGAAGGTTCTATTTTTTCTGATTTATTTCCAACAGTAGGCAGAGTTTTTATATCATTCTTAATTGCTAGCATTATAGGTTTGCCGCTTGGATTGTTTCTTGGTTATTCAAAAAAGATATATAGCATGTTTGAATTCGTAATTGATTTCTTTCGATCTACTCCAGCCACTGCGTTATTTCCGCTATTTCTACTTATATTTGGAATAACGGATATTTCAAAGATTGCTGTTGCGGCATTTTCTGCAATGCTCATAATTATATTTAATACCGCCTATGGTGTTATTCATGCGAAAAAGTCTAGAATATTAGCTGCACAGATAATGGGTGCCACAAAAACCCAGATCTTTAGATGGATTTTATTCTGGGAAAGTCTACCTCAAACATTTATAGGATTACGAAGTGCAGCTAGTATGTCACTTATGGTTATTATTGTAACTGAAATGTTTATTGGAACTACATTTGGATTAGGTAGGAAAATAATAGATGCACAAATAACTTACGATATCCCTTTAATGTATGCGGTCATTATTTTATCAGGAATACTCGGATATGGACTAAACTTATTTTTCATTCTCATCGAAAGGAAGCTATTACATTGGAATAAGTGAGGGTGGTATAATATAACCATGCAAAAAATAAACCCACACCTATGGTTTGACACCCAGGCCGTAGAAGCAACAAAGTTTTATACATCACTATTTCCAAACTCAGAGGTAACTAATATACGTACAATCAAAGATACACCTTCAGGTGATTGTGACATCGTTCACTTCACATTAGCAGGGCAAGAGTATCAGGCCATCAGTGCAGGACCGTATTTCAAATTTAACCCAGCCATATCTCTCTTTGTAGTTTTCGATACAGAGGAAGAAATCAAAAAAGTTTGGGACGCACTTATAGATGGAGGTGAAGCCCTCATGCCATACGATACATATCCATGGGCAACAAAGTACGGATGGGTAAAAGATAAGTATGGATTAACTTGGCAGCTATCATTGAGCGAGAATCACCAAATGGCACAAAAAATTACTCCTGCATTAATGTTTACAAAAGAATTTTCAGGAAAGGCAAAGTCAGCAATTGAAACATATATTGGTTTATTTCCAAATTCAAAAATAGAAATGATTTCAACATATGAAAAAGGAGAAGGTGACACAGAGGGATTTATTAAGCATGGTCGGTTTATGCTAGGAGACCAGCATTTTATTGCAATGGATAGTTCAGGTCCTCACGAGTTTGTATTTAACGAAGCAGTTTCTCTTATTGTAAATTGTGATACACAGGAGGAAATTGATCATTACTGGAAGCTTTCAGCAGTTTCTGAGTCAGAGCAATGTGGCTGGTTGAAGGATCAGTTTGGTGTGTCATGGCAAATCGTTCCATCAATAATGGACAAAATGATGAAGGAAGGGACTGAGGAGCAAGTTGCTCGAGTAACGCAAGCATTTCTTAAAATGAAAAAATTTGATATAGCAGAGTTGGAGCGGGCGTATGAAGGAAAGTAAATAAGAGAAAAACACCCTTAATAAGGGTGTTTTTTGGTAAAAGCAGTAAAGCTTTAAATATGTCATAATTTCTTTATGAAAAAAGAAATGTACTCAACCTCAGCGCTACTTCGAGATTTGTATGATTTCATGCAACCATATAAAGGACGTTTCTTTTTAGCTGCATGTATGCGTATTTTTGCTCATGCAATATGGCTGTACCCAACATATGCACTTGCTGCCATTACTACATTTTTTACAACGTATACTGTTGGAGAATCAATACTGCCTTTCTGGCATATTATTACAACGCTCTCACTGGTAATCTTTGTGTTCATTGTATTTGTGTATTACGCAAACTCTATCGCTTTTCCTATTGCAGAGAAAATAAAGATTGATGTCCAATTACGGACCATACGACACATGTTCTTGCTGGATATTGCTTGGCATGAAAAAGAGAATACTGGAAATAAGGTAAAAAGAATTGACAGAGGGAGTGAGAGTCTTAACCAGATG
This sequence comes from Patescibacteria group bacterium, assembly GCA_040386515.1. Lineage (GTDB taxonomy): Bacteria > Patescibacteriota > Minisyncoccia > Phycocordibacterales > CAIZLB01 > CAIZLB01. Next base: position 107,653 of record JAZKFG010000005.1, on the reverse strand, counting down.
ATTAGAATGGCCATAGGTCCATTTATCGAAATGATTGTTGGTTTTGTTGGAGCGATATTTATTATTTCTCGTTTTGACAGAATAATAGGAATACTGACGCTTGTGTTTTTAGTGCTTTATTTTTTGATGTCAGTGTATTACACACGCACTGCGTCTAAGGCTAAAAAAACTGAAAATATAAAAGATGAAGAATTTTCAGGACTTATCTTTGAATCTGCAAATAATATTCGAAGTGTGAAAGTTATGTCTATGGCTAAACCTATTTCACAAAAGCTGTCAGACATTGGTGCAGAACTATTTCCATTAATAAGCAGAAGAGTATTTTGGTATCAATCAGGCGGAGCAGTAAAGCATGGATTAGGACAACTATTTCGTATTGCAATTATGTCATATATTGGCTGGGGCATTATGAACGGACAATATAATGTTGGATTCCTGGTACTCTTTTATGGATATTTTTCTAATGTACTAGAAGTAGTTACAAGAATGGCTGATGTTTCTCAGGAGTTTGCGGTAAAGAAACAGGATATTGGTAGAATGGTTGATATTTTACATATTGCTCCTATTAGTGATATCGAAGAAGGAAAAGTTTCAATGCCTAAAGAGTGGAAAGAAATAGAAGTAAAGAATGTATCATTTTCATATGGTGAGAAAAAAGTTCTCGATGATGTATCTTTTACAATTTCACGTGGAGAAAAGATTGGAATTATGGGGCTTTCTGGAGCTGGTAAATCTACGCTATTTAAACTTCTTCTTAAAGAGCGGGAAAATTATGATGGAGAAATATTAATAGATTATGTGCCGCTTCGTACAATCAGTAAAATCGATTACTTTAAGCATGCTGCAGTTGTGCTGCAAGAAACTGAAGTATTCAACTTTTCACTGCGTAACAATATTACATTATCAAATTTTGAAAGAGAGGATGATGAGAAATTATTTGCACAAGCGCTCACTGTTGCACACGTAACTGATTTTGCGCAAAAACTTCCTCAAGGAGTTGATACGCAAATCGGTGAAAAGGGAATAAAGCTCTCTGGTGGAGAGAAGCAAAGAATCGGAGTTGCTCGAGCAATTTTCAAAGAGCCTCAATTGCTTCTGCTTGATGAAGCAACATCTCACCTCGATGTTGAGTCTGAAGAAAAGATTCAGGATTCATTGCATAAATTCTTTCAATCAGTTACCGCTATTGTTATTGCTCACCGTCTGACTACCATAAAGGAAATGGATAAAATTCTGGTAATGGAAGGAGGAAAGATTATCGAGCAGGGAAACTTTGATGAGTTGTATAAGAAAAAAGGCAGATTCTTTGAATTGTGGGAAAAGCAAAAGCTAGACTAAACAGATGAAAACACTTTTCTATACTTTCCGGACTAATAAACATATTCCTATATTTACAAATGAAGGAATATGTTTATTTACATTTGGAAAATTAAAAGAGGATTTTAAAAAGTTTGAAGCATTAATAGAAAAAGAAAAGCCGACATATATTATAGGTATAGCTGAGGTAAAAACTAAAACTCGTATAGAGTTAAAAGCTGTAAATAATTTTGGCAAAGTAGGAAAGGTGAGTAAAAATGGTAAAGATTCTTACATATTATATATTCCGTCTGAAAGTGTCTTTACTATATCAAAAGGATATATAACTAGTTTTTGTAACTGGGCAATGTACAAAATAAGTGAACTTACTGAAGGTAAAGATATTAAAAATAGTTTTGTTCATTTTAATGAAAGTGATATTCCACAACTAATAACTCTGCTTAAGAAAACATCACCACACCTTTAGTAAGCCTATTCACAGTCTCCGACGGGCCATATATAAGAATGCCAAAATACTCAAAGTCCTTTTCTTCTTTTTTACTCATAGACTCAACCAAAGAATCATCATCTGAAATCTCAAGCATTTCTCTTGGAAAATCTATAACTGTAATTTCCTTGGTATCTTTAGCATTTTTCAAAATATCTCGAATATTCTCAGTACTACCTTTTTTAATTATAAATCCGTATCGAGCGATACCTTTATGCTCTATATTAGATGCGTCAATCAAAATACTTTCCCCCATTAGATCCTCATCTTTATGTGCACCAAGGCTTATTGATAGGTGGCCTATTACATTAAGCATTTGCCATGTCGGTAGGTTTTCATTAATAACAGCTACTATTTTTTGCTTTCTATAATCGTAAGTCATTTTTAAAGTCTATCAGAAAATGTATAATGTTTATATCGCATGAAAGTTTCTAACCTACGTAAAGGATTCACATTAATCGAACTACTAGTAGTAATTGCTATTATCAGTCTTTTGAGTTCAATAGTCTTAACCTCGCTTTCTGCTGCTCGATCAAAAGCACGAGATGCAGAGAGAACAAGTGATGCTCGTACTCTTAGAAATGCTTTCTTGGCTTACTCGTTGGATAATGGTGGAAACTTTCCTATGACTGCTTCATGTGTAGTTGCAGGTAAGGCAACAGACTTCTATTGTATAGGGCACGGATCTCCATCTGCTCCTACAAAAGACGGAGGAATGTGTTTCTTGAATGGATACGTTGGCTGTCCTACTGTTGATGCGGCACTCACACCATATATGAAAACATTACCCGATGATCCATTAAACGATATAGCGGGACGAATGGATTCATATATGTATGCTGACCCTGTTCATGCTTGGGGAGGTATTCAAGGACCAATTCTCCATTGGTTTATTGAGAAAAATACAATCACGCCCGCTGACTGTTTAGGCGGGGCAACAAGTACATATTTAGGAAAGAATTTCTGTATGTTACAGTTAAAGCAATAGCTTCACATTGATTTAATATATATCTGATATACTAAAAATATGTCATACATACACAACATCAAAAAAATTACTGAAGATAATACAAATTTCCGAACTGTTCTGTATACAGGACCAAAAAGCCAGCTTGTAACTATGAATATAACGGTTGATGGGGAGATAGGAGAGGAGACTCATCCTCACGTTGAGCAAACATTATATATTGAAAGTGGAAATGGAAAAGCTGTTCTTGATGGAGAAGAGACAGAGATCACTGCAGGATCAGTGGTAGTGGTAGCACCTGGAGTAAAGCACAACATTCTTAACACTGGAGAATCTGCTTTGAAAATCTGGACAGTATATGCTCCAGCAAACCATATTGATGGAAGAATACACGAAACAAAAGCAGACGCCGACGCAGATACTGAAGACGAAGAATTCGGCCACAGAGCAGAATAATCTAATTGAAAAATTACAAATGAAAAAATCTGCATTCGTGATAGACGGCAGATTTTTTCATTTGTAATTTTCAGTGATGGACTGTTAGCTCAGTGTTTTTTTATTTCCTAAAGCATCCACCCAATAATAGCCCCCATTGCAATCATCACAATAAATGAACACACGGCTTCAAATAGCCAAAGTTTAAATGGTCTCTTAAGCCAAATAACTTCAACTGATGTAGCTGGTGCAAGAAATCCTGCCCATACTAATATTCCACACATAATACCAGTTCCAACTCCTCCTCCATTTGTAAGAGTTGAAGTTGAGGCAAATACATACACTACAGCTAGTCCGTATGCAGTAAATAAATTTATAATAAAATTCCAAATCATTTGCGGAATCATGTCTGCAAGTTTCTCATTGCCAGTTGGTACAATATTGGCAAGCTTCATCCACAGCTTTCCTGATATTGGTCCATGAAATAAAAAACCTAAAATAAATGATGCAATAGCTGCTAAAAGTACTGAAAGTAAAGTGATTGGTAACATATGTTGTATTGATTAATTAATATGTATTAAGTATAGCAAATTAAAAAACCACCCGTTAAGGTGGTCTCTCAATCTATCTTCCAAGAATCCAAGCGTACCGTAACAGTACAATAAAGATTCCTAAACTGATAAAGAAAATACTCAAGCCTGTAGCAGATCCCCAGCTAAACCAAGAACCCCAACTTCTCCAGTGCTTAAGTGAATCCTCGTGATATTTGTTGTAGTCAATGTCTGACATATAAGATGTAATATTTATGTTAGTAAAAATTCTAGCTTTCTTGTATGTGTTTGTGGGAGATTTCTACGTCCTAATTGTGCACGAAATATGCGTCAGGGTTTTCTATAGAGTTTTGATTTCCACGTTTGAACTGTAACATTTCTTGGAAAATAATCAATTTGCTAACTATTTTCCTACATATTATAGTTATGCTATCCATGTTCAATAAATTCCAATTCGTATTTTTATATGTAGCACTCATCTCTCAGATTTTCTTGTCTAAAAATGTTGTCGCAGCAGGGGAAATAATTACTATTTCAACCCCAAAGTCATATCAGGTTGTTCAGCGGGATAATCTCAATAAAGCGACAATTACTATTTCAGGTACGTATACAGGGACTCCGACAGCCATCGAAGCAAGTTGGAACGACGGGGCATATGCAACTATTGTAGCTTCCCCAACAGGAGGTACTTTTTCTGGCTCATTGACTAACCAATCAACAGGACAAGGATTATTAAGTGTTCGTTTTGTAAATGACACAACAATTTCAACATCGACTGCATATGTTGGCGTGGGAGATGTGTATTTTATTGCAGGACAGAGCAACTTTAGTGGTCGTGGATTTAATAATCAAGTATATACGCACCCAACCTTGAAAGCTGCACTTTTTGGAAATGATGATCAATGGAAAGAGTTGATTGATCCAACAGATTCTAATGTAAATAGAGTAGATAGTATATCAAGTGACGGTGTGTCAGCTTCAGGGTCTCTGTGGCCACTCGTTGCAACTCGAATTATGGCTAAGACAAATGTGCCTGTTGCATTCGTCACGGGTTCAAAAGGAGGAACCTCTATTACAGAATGGCAACCAGCCTACGCTACTTCAACTTTATATGGATCAATGTATAGAAGAATTAATGCTGTCGGAGGAGTTAAGGCAATATTATTTTTCCAAGGAGAAACTGATGTGGCAAATCACATGCTTCGAGCAACATATCTTGGATATCTTAATACCATGGTAGATACAATATTTACTGACTTTGGCGTAAAAACAGTTGTAGGGCAAATTGCAAATTCTGCCAATGTTGCAACATCTACTGATGCAATTCGTTTGGCACAAATCGATGCTTGGAATAATAACTCACATGTAATTGGAGGTGCTGCATATCCAGATGTAAACTTGGCCAATGATGGGGGTGACAATTTACATTTTAAAACAAATGATGATCTTCAAATATTTGCAGATAGATTTTGGGCAAGTATGGATGCGGGCATGTATGGAGGAACAGACGGCAGAGGTCCTCGGCTAGTTTCGGCAAAATGGGGAACAACAGCCAAGCAAATCATACTCACATTTACAGACGAGTCGTTGCCTTTGCTTCCAATAAATACAACAGGCGGATTTTCTGTATCTGATAGCAATGGGACTACAACAATTGCCTCATCGACACGTATTACTGGCAATCAAATTAAACTAACCCTTGCTAATACGCCTGTTGGTGCAACAACCGTTTCACTGGCTTCAGGTTCAGCAGGGGTTGGTGTAAATATGCCAACTGACAGCAGTACATATCGTTTGCCAGCAGAAATATTTATAAATCAAGTAGTCAGCTCATCAACAGATATATTGGCGCCAGTTGTGGAAATTACCTCGCCTACGAATAATGGAACTGTATCATCAAGCATCACGATTACTGCTTCATCTTCTGACAATGTAGGAGTAAGCGGAATACAATTCATGCTTGATGGAAATGTATTGATTGGTTCTGAAGATATAACGGCACCGTATTCAATCATTTGGAATACAGCTTTGGTTTCAGACGGTGCTCATACAATTCAGGCAGTAGCTCGAGATGATGCGGTTAATTATGCAACATCAGCTCCTATAACAATTACAATACAAAACACTCTTCCTCCTATTGTATATCCAACAGTGCGTATATCTTCTGGAGGTTCAGGGATTGATCCGAGTTATGTTGTACCTGTACCGACACTGCATCCTGTGCAGGCCAATCCAGCGCCAGTAAAGAATACAAAAACCGATTTCACCCGAGATTTATTGATTGGAAAAATCGGCGAAGATGTAAAATTATTACAAAAATATTTAAACATGCATGGATATGCTGTTGCTAGTACTGGTCCAGGATCAAAAGGAAAGGAGACAACATTGTTTGGAAAGGCCACACAAATCGCCCTCATGAAATTTCAAAAGAAAAACAACATAGTACCTGCTTCTGGAACTTTTGGTCCAAAAACAAGAGCTGTTATTGAAAAATAAAGACATTGGCAATATACTTACAGTATGAAAGTTAAAAGCTCTCCTCTTGTTACAATACTTGGTTTATTTATTTTTATAGGTTCAGTTGGTTTTATTATTGGAATTGTACAAGCTTCACCGCAGTTGTATCCGGCTCCATGGAGTTCATGGGCAACAATATTAATTTCTTTTTCATATCTTATTTCAGCACTATGGTTGTGGAGTATGGAAAAGCGCGGACTCGAATTGTATATTTTAATTACAATTCTTGTAGATATACTGGGGCTTGCAACTGGGTATAAAAATGTACCAGCTTATATTCTCCCAATCCTTTTCATAATTCTTCTTAGTGGTCAGTACAAAAAGATGCACAACCCTCGACTATTTAAAAGATAATCTCTTTCTGTCGTATCGAACAGTTGCAAGTACAGCAACGAGAATAAAAATAAATGTAGCAAACTCAGGAATATGGTGATGTGTAGATGCTTCTATAAGTATAGATATCCCTACGTAGGCAATAATTCCGTATGCTGTTTTTATAAGCGTTGGAAACTTGCTCATAAGCGTAAGCATAATAGGTGTCACAAAAAGCATAGTAATAATTCCAACTAGCACTCCAAAGACTACATATGAAAAATGGCTTGATATGCCAATTGCACCAACAACATTATCAATACTAAATACAAGATCTGCTGCTGCAATTTGGGCAATTACTTTTCCGAAGTGAGGATGCTTCTTTAATTCTTTATCATCTTTCTTTGTTCGAAAGAAGTGATCGTAGGCAAGCCATATAAGATAAAGCCCTCCAATAATCTTAATAATTGGATTTTCAATAATAATAGAAGCCAAGAATAAACAAACGATTCGGAATAATGCCCCTATACCAATACCTGCATAAATAGCTTTCTTTTGAAGCTTTGGAGGAAGCTCTTCGGCGAGAGAAGCATTAACAAGTGCATTGTCCACACTGAGCATAAGCTCAAGAATGGCAATACTTAATATGGTTGAGATGATAGCTAACATGTTTTGAAGTATATACGATTTGCTATACTTAGAGCAATGTCACTTACAGCTATCAAAAAAGAATTACAAACATATGCATCCCCTGTAAAAGCTATTGCTTCACAGAGATTTTTTAAAACAGGCATTGGACAATATAGTGCACACGATACATTTATCGGTATTACTGTTCCGGAGACAAGAAAGACTGTAAAGAGGTATACAGATTTATCGTTAGAAGATATTGAAAAATTATTACACTCTAAAGAACATGAGTTTAGATTGGCAGCGCTATTTCTTTTGATTGAATGGAAAAATAAGAAAGAGGCATTTGATGTGTTTATGAGAAATACTCAGTATGTAAATAATTGGGACTTAGTTGATCAAAGCGCTCGAGAAATAGTAGGGGAATATATAAAGAATACGGATTTGAGATTTTATACTAAGTTAGCAAAGTCGGAAAATATGTGGGAAAGAAGAATTGCTATTGTGGCAACGCATGCATATATAATGAAAGGTGATAGCAGTATGACTTTTAAACTGGCTGAATTGTTAATGGGTGATACACAAGATCTTATGCATAAAGCAGTTGGATGGATGCTTAGAGAAGTTGGAAAAAGATGTTCAAAAGAAGAATTAATAAAGTTTTTAAGAATTCATTATAAAGAAATGCCAAGGACAATGTGGAGATATGCAGTAGAACATTTGAGTGATGAAGAAAAAAGTTTTGGAGTGAAGGTGAAAAGGGGATAAAGTTTGGAAGTAGGGTACTTGACTTAAAATATAGAAATGGTATAATACATAGGTTGATCAGAGGAAAGTCGGTATCTGGACTAACCTTTGGTTGATGGTGTCTAGCAAGCACACACCAAAACCAAAAACCAAAAAAACCCGAACCTCAACCCCAAAATAGAGGATCACCAATCCTCGCCGGTATCGAAGACCCTTAAACTCTTCGATACCGGTTTTTTTATTTATATAAATGATATACACTCTATACATATGAAGGCATATAACTACACACTCACAAAAACAGACAAGGGAATTTCAGTTCTTGATATAGTACCGAACAAAGTTAAAGGAGCAGAAGTGATAAATTTCGAAACTCCTGAACTCTATGCATTTGATATGCAAGGTACTCCATTTCAACAAAAGGTATGGAAAGCTCTTCTTAAGATAAAGAAGGGGCAAACTAAAACATATAGTCAGGTAGCTGAAATGATAGGAATGCCTACTGCGGTACGAGCTGTGGCTAGTGCAATTGCTCGAAATAACATAGCTATTCTCATACCATGCCACCGCGTTATTCGAAGCGATGGAAAGATTGGAGAGTATAGATGGGGCAGCCAAATGAAGCGAGACCTATTGCAAAGTGAAGGGATACAAGTATAACTATCTATATGATAACTGTACTCCATGAAGAAAAGGATTTTATAATTATTTCAAAACCTGCTGGACTTATTACACACGGCGATGGAAAATCAAAAACTAAGCATGTAAGTAGTGTGTGTGAAGAGGTGCTCAAGTTGTACCCTGAAATTAAAGGAGTAGGTGAGACAGAGGGTAATATGGAGCGATCTGGTATTGTGCATCGACTTGATGCTGATACATCAGGAGTAATGGTTATTGCCCGTACGCAAGAGTTTTTTGAAAATATTAAAAAGCAGTTTCAAGACCATATTATAGAGAAGGAATATAAAGCATTTGTGTGGGGTTGGCTTAAAGATAATGATAAGAAAGGGGTAATCAATAGTGCTATTGGACGAAGTGGCTCTGATTTCCGTAAATATGTTACTGGCCGATTTGCCCGAGGGGAAATGAGAGACGCTGTTACATTTTATGAGACATTAACTCAATTTGAGACAGATGATGAAGTTACGCCTCATTTGCCAAGATTTTCATATATGTCACTTAAGCCTAAAACAGGGAGAACTCACCAGATTCGTGTGCATATGAAGCATATTCATCATGGTATTGTAGGGGATCCGTTATATATGGCTAATCATCCAAAAGTCCTTGGTTTTACTCGTCAGGCTCTTCATGCCGAGAATATACGTTTCTTTGATGCTAAGGGAAATGAAAGAACTTTTTCGGCTCCGCTGCCTGAAGACTTTGTTCAGGTTTGTCAGAAATACTCACTATAGGTAAACTACTTGATTGTAAACCTGAAATATGTTACAACATACGCTATGGCTATAACACTGTCACAATTAGATAAATCAACAAGAAAGGCAATAGATATGCGAACAGGTGATACTGTACGTGTACACCAGAAGATTCAGGAAAAGGGTAAAACTCGAATCCAGATCTTTGAAGGTATGATTCTTGCCCGAAAACATGGAACTGAAGCTGGAGGTACATTTACTGTACGAAAGTCTTCAAACGGATATGGAGTAGAAAGAATTTTCCCTCTATATTCTCCAATGATTGATAAAGTGGAAGTTGTTAAGCGATCTAAAGTTCGACGAGCAAAGCTTTACTATATTAAAGACAAAGCTGTTAAAGAGATTAACAAGCGTCTAAAAATGCAAATGATTCGAGGAGAAAAAGCTCCACTAGTTGCAGCACCAGACAATGACCTTCTAGATGATTCAGAGATAGAGGTTGATATGGATGAAGTAAAGGCAATTGAAGACGCTGATACATCAAAATAATAATTTTTACAAACAAAAAACATCACCGTCCATCACGAAGTGATGTTTTTTGTTTGTAAAAATTTCGTAAGAAACATAAATTATAAGTTACAATAAAAAAATGGAAATAACACCAATACTTAAACATTCAGACTCATACGATTCATTAAACTTTGTGCATACTCAATGTGCATGTGTGTATAAGAAGGTGGGGTATACACCGCTGCAGGTGGTTAAATCTTTCTCAGCTTTTTTATTGCCAGAAGAATTGGCTCGGTGTACATATGTTGGCCGACTTGATCCTATGGCCGAAGGTTGGATGCATGTTCTTTGGAGTGGAAACATGGAAGAAAAAGGAAAGATTGCAGCATCAAATAAAATATATGAAATAGAAGTTCTGTTCGGCTTGTCTACTGATACTGGTGATGTATTGGGTTTAATAAAAGATACAATTTCTCCAGAAAATATAACAGAAGAGCAAATGAAAGAAGTGGTTCAGACATTTGTCGGTTCATTTACATATCCATATCCAAAATATTCTTCTCCAAATATTAAAAAGACATTGCAGGAAAATCAAAACGACACAATAAAATTTCAAAAAGGACATATAAGTCAAATTGATTTTATATCGTATGTACATGTCCTTAAAAAAGATTTAGAAAAAGAAATAAGAGATAAATTATCAGCATGTAGAATGGATGGTGATTTCCGTCTCGAAACAATACAAGAGGCATGGAAATATTTTTTCGAACATGATACAAGAGAAACATTTTTAAAAATTAAACTTCAGATTCACTGTAGTTCTGGAACCTATATGAGAACTTTAGCTGAAGAACTCGGTAAAAAAACATCTTCATCTTCAATTGCAAGCAGTATAAAAAGAATTGGGATAACATATTGTGTAGAATAAGCTTTATACGCTATAATTTAATCAGCGCTAATTTGAAACAATTAGACAATTAAAAAAAATAAAAACAGAACATTAAACAAATAAAATATGAAAAAATTTAATAAAGGCTTTACGCTTATCGAGCTCTTGGTTGTTATCGCAATCATCGGAATCCTTTCAAGTATCGTACTTGCTTCTCTTTCTTCGGCTCGAACGAAAGGGGATGATGCAGCAATCTCATCATCAATGGCAAACATGCGATCACAAGCAGAATTATATTATGCAAATAACTCAAGTACATACGGTACAGTGGCAGCTACATGTGATGACGGAATGTTTAATGCAACTACAACTGGGGGACTTGATAAGCTTGTTGAAAGTGTAAAAACAAAAGCTGGAGCATCAAATGTAAGTTGCGTTGCATCTTCAACAGGATGGGCGGTGGGAGCAAAACTTAAAGGATCAGGAACATTTTGTGTAGATGGAAAGGGCGTAACAAAAGCGAGCTCATCACTTACAACTGCATCGTCAGCATACAGTGCATCACTTGGAGCATGTTTGTAAAAAATATTTTTCTAAAAGTTATTCACACTTTAAGTAAAAATATATCTTGTGTTCATAAATGATGTATAATAAAAGAGTCTTTCAATTTAGAAATATTCTGAAAGAATAAATTAATTTATTTACTAACTTAAAAATAAAATAGAACCTTATATGAAAAAATTTAATAAAGGCTTTACGCTTATCGAGCTCTTGGTTGTTATCGCAATCATCGGAATCCTTTCAAGTATCGTACTAGCTTCATTGTCATCTGCACGAACAAAGGGTGAGGATGCTGCGATTCAGTCAACACTTTCAAACATGAGAGCGCAGGCTGAATTGTATTATGCAAATAATAGCGACTACTCAACATATACTGCAGCAACAGCATGTTCAGGAGGAATGTTTGCATCAACTGGAACTGGAGGTCTTAAGACTCTTGTTGATGCAGCTAAAGTACGAAGTACAACTGTTACTTGTGCAGCAGCATCAACAACTTGGGCCGTATCTGCATTGTTGAAATCTGGAGCTGCTGGAGCAACTGTATACTGTGTAGACAGTTCAGGAGCATCAAAAGCTACTTCTTCACAAATCGTAGGACCAACTTGTGGATAATATTTCATAACTCAACATCTTCAGAATTCGCAAAACTCTCCTCACGGAGAGTTTTTGCTTTATATGTAAAAAAATTTATCTTTTCTTTTAAAATATTTGAAGAGGTGTGTGGGAAAGTGGTGAGATGAAATATTTCCTATATATACTAGCTTTTATTCTTTGTATGTGCGCGACGGTAAAACCGGTTTCAGCAGATACGTCTATTCCGAGCGGTTTGATTTCCAAAGATACAATTTTATTAAAGAGCAAAAGTCCGTATGTTCTTTCTGGTATGACGACGGTTAAGCAGGGAATAAAGTTTTCTATAGAAAGTGGAGTGAAGATTGTATTTAATGGGGGCGGATTGTTTTTAAATAAATCAAATCTGACTGGTAAGAGTTTTACTATAGAATCAAAGTCTTTTGGAAATAACGCACTTATTACGTGTGACGGGTGTTCTATAGATTTGCAGGGTGTTCAGGTTGAGGGCAGTCCGCAGTCTTTTATTTCTGCATGGAATCATTCGGCAGTTGTTCTTGCCGAGGTTGAAATAAACTTTGCTGGAAACAGTCAAAACACAACCGGAATACAAGTTTTTAATAACTCTACATTAATTGTCAGTGATTCTATATTTAGCAGATTACATAAAGCTATAGAGCTTTTTAATAATTCAACCAGCACTATAACTAATTCATATTTTGCATATAACATGCATGGAATATATGCATTTAATTCTGACATGCATATCTCTCAAAATGATTTTGAGAATAATCGTATTGCTATTGAATATTTTTCAAATGACGGGTTTGACCATCGTGTTGACGCTCGAGATAATTGGTGGGGCAACAAAGATGCTCCGATTCAAAAAGAGTATGCGTCAAATGTTTTGCAAGAAGACATGAATGTCCTGGTTGGAGAAATAGAATATACTCCTTGGAGTTTAATGCCTCATAAGCTAAAGAAAGAAGAGGGTTCATCTAATATATTATTTTTACCTGGACTGATGGGAAGTCGGCTGTATAAGAAAGACACCTTTGAGAATCAGCTGTGGGAACCGAACAGGAATAAAGATGTTCGCAATCTGTTCTTGACTCCGCTTGGAAAAAGTATGCAAAGCGGAATATATACTCGAGATATTATTGATAAGACAAATATAGTTGGCGGCGTTACTAATCTAGATCAAAATTTATACAAGGATTTTATGGTACATATGAATAGCCTTGTTAAAAACAAAACCATACAAGCCTGGAAATCTGCACCCTATGATTGGAGATATTCTGCTGATACGATTTTGGAAGATGGGATTTCTGTTG
>JAZKFG010000005.1:77764-94413 GCA_040386515.1 Patescibacteria group bacterium | reverse complement strand
CACTGGTAGCATAACTTCACATCTTGTTCAGGAATTAATTGTTTTGGCTAAGACTTCTAAAACAAAAAGAGTGACTATTGTTAGTCATAGTAATGGCGGGTTTATCGCTAAGCAGCTTATGATTGAATTGAAACGGCAACATCTTGACATGCTTGTTGACAAGCTTATTCTCGTGGCCATGCCAGAGTATGGAACGCCACAGGCAATTACTGGATTACTGTATGGCCATGATCAGTCTATTGCAGGGGGAATTATTTTACATACTGACACTGCTAAGGCATTAGGTGTAAATATGCCAAGCTCATATGCGTTGCTGCCATCTAAAATGTATTTTTCTTATGCTGCACAGCCTGTGCGTATGAATACGTTAGATATACATACTAAATCTGAACTCAATATTGCACTCAATCAAAATGCGACAATTAATAATACGCTCTTACATAAGGCAGATGAATTACATCGGGCATTAGATACTTGGATTCCGCAAAAAGGAACATCTGTGTATCAAATAGTTGGCACAGGGCTTTTGACTGTGACTGGATTTACAAAAGACACAAAGCAAAAACCTTTGCCGATATATTCTAAAACAGGAGATGGAGTAGTGCAGGATATGTATAATACTGCGCGGCATACATATGGAAGAACAGGTTCTGTATTTACGATTAATTTAGGAAATACACAATATAAGCATATGAATATTATGAATGCGCCTGACACGTTAAATCATATCGATACACTTATTACTTCTACAGAAGTATTGCCTGAGACGAATAGAATAGAGGTTTTAGGAGAAGAATATTCTGTAATCAGACTGCTTGCGTCAACTACACCGATTGCTCAAAAAACTATTTCAAGTAAAGATATGATGTTAAAACACAGTGCAACCGGACAGTTTGATACTCTTTCTTCAAGTAACTCATTTGAAAGATTTGAACTCATTGATTCAGATATTCAATATGTTAGTCAAAAAGATTTGAATGAGCTGCGTGTTGAAGGGAATACAGGAGATTCTTTTGACATTAGTATTCTTTCAGTAAATTCAAATTCTGCATCTGAAGCAATATTTGAAAATGTACATTCTCCAACAGGTACAGAGCTTTCTATTTTAGGTTCTGAAAAGCTCTTAGAAATACATTTTCCATTGCTCAATGAAAAGGTGTATATCTCTCCAACAAAAGAGATTACATATGACTCATCTTTTCGAATTGCGCAGTCTGTCGAGTCTGCTAGCACTACTGCAGTAGAAGATATCGCTGTGCGAGTAGAACGTATAAAAGCAGGCATAATAAAATCAAACATAACAGGGTACGTAAAAACTCGATATATTCGCAGGCTTGATGTTGTGGCAAAAAGTAAAAATCCTATAGGTATTGATAGTATGAAACAAAGTCTAGAACTAAGTATTGCTGGCATTGAAAAATATGCCTATAACCCAATATTGCGTAACCGATACTCAAAGCTCAGAGAAGATTATGCATATATAGTGTATCTCCTTCAGGCTAAACCATAGCCAGTTGCCCAAACAGGGCATCCGTGCTATAGTCTCGGGGTGGACTCAAAGATCACAGGCAGTAGGGTAAACCTACAGAGGTCCTGTGTAGATTATCTATTCTATAGTGATTCTATACATATCTTGCCCACGTTTTAACAAAACAATAACCTTAACAAACATAATGGCGATTTCAAAAGCAAAAAAAAGTGAAATCGTATCAGATGTATCTAAGATTCTTGCAGATTCTAAATCTATAGTTTTCCTTAATTTTCACAAATTAACAGTTATAGAGACAGGAGAAGTGCGAAAAGCCCTTCGAGCTGCAGGAGTTGGATACAGAGTTGCTAAGAAAACATTGATCAAAAGAGCTTTAGAGGAAGCAAAAGTTACAGGAGAAATTCCAGCCCTAGACGGCGAGATCTCACTTGTATACGGAGCTGACCTTTTGGCACCTGCTCGAGAAGTTCTTGAATTTACAAAAAAGTTCAAAGATAAACTATCGATTGTAGGAGGAGTATTTGAAGGAGAATTCAAGACAAAGTCAGAAATGATTTCAATTGCATCTATCCCTTCAATGCATACACTTCAAGCTCAATTCGTTCAACTTATCAATTCACCGATACAACGATTTGTACTTGCTCTTAACGCAATTGCGGATAAGAAAAACTAAATTTATTCAAATAGCATAATTAATCAAAATATATGGAACCAGAGACAAACGCAGACGTAGTTATTGAAACTCCTGCACAATTTAAAACAGTAGTAGAGTCTATCGAAAAGATGACTGTACTAGAACTACACGAACTAGTTAAATTCCTTGAAAAGAAGTTTGGAGTATCTGCATCAGCTGTTGCTGCTGCAGCTCCAGCAGGAGGAGCAGCTGCTGCTGAAGAGAAGACATCATTTGATGTTAATCTAGCAGACGCCGGAGGAAACAAAATCGCAGTTATTAAAGTAGTTAAAGAAGTTCTTGGACTAGGACTTAAAGAAGCTAAAGATCTTGTTGACGCAGCACCAGCTGTTCTTAAAGCTGGTATGAAGAAAGAAGATGCAGAAGCTCTTAAGAAGCAAGTTGAAGAAGCTGGAGGAAAAGTTGAGCTTAAATAATTCAATCAAAACCAACAGAATACCTAACGGTAAACATAAAACCTCTTATAAAATAGGGGTTTTTTGTTTGCACCCATGATATATGCTACATTTATATATATGACAAAGAAGAAAATCCGCACTAAATCCAAAGCTGCATCCAAAACACAGGTAAAAAGAAAAGTTGTAAAGAAAACAGTTAAAAAACCTGTAAAAGTTATTAAGAAGATAAAGAGAGTTGCTAAGCCAAGCACTCCTGCTATTCCAAGGGAAGGTGTTGTTCTAGGCAAGCGTCCGAGTGATACCCAATTACTCGAGCAATTTTTTGGTGGAATAGTAAAATTTAAGCTTTGGAAAGTATTTTCTTTAAATACTACAAGAGAATTTACATTGAAGGATTTGTCTCGTCTTACAAAGACAAGGCCTGACACTCTGATTGTTAATCTGAAAGAAATGATGAAGCAGGGAATAGTGGAGGCAGCACGAAAAAGTATTATTAATGACAGACAAGAAAAAGAACAAACTTTTGTATATAGTGTTGTAAAGGACTTTCCTCTTTTGCCTGAAATCACACAGCTTATTCTAACTGGTATCCCGCGAGCATCTGAGAAGGTGCTAAATGAACTTGGAGCATTGCCGCGATTGAAAACAGTTCTGCTCTCTGGATTTTTTACAAGCAAACTCGGTTTATCAACACAGGGCTTTTCTGCGACACAATCTCCGATTGATATGCTTTTAATTTTTGAAAAGATTCCTGCAAATGTTGCAGAATCAGTTGCTGAACTTGAACATAAGCTAGGCCGGGATCTTCGGTACGCTGCTTTAGATCAGGATGATTTCAAGTATAGACACTCTATTGGAGACAAATTGATTCGGGATGTTTTGGATTTTGACCATGTTGTGGCAATGGACAAAATGTCATTTTTCAAATAAGTATATGATATAATATATGAAGAACCATATATTATTCATTTAACTTAAAAAATTACAACATTATGCCTAGAGAAATATATACAACTACTATAGGAGGAGCGGTGAACGACTCTTACCTTAGTGTGAAAGATGCTTTACTGCAGTACGGATTACTTATATTAGCAGCCTTTATTATATTTTGTGTAAGTTGGGTTGCTGCAGAATATATTGGAAAAATCGTAAAAAATATATTTGATAGAGTAAAACTTGATAGTGTACTTAAGCAGGCTGGGGCAGACTCAGTACTTCGAAAAGGAGGACTTGAGCTTAACACAGGTGTATTCTTTGGAGGTCTTATCAAATGGACAATTATCACTGTGATGTTCCTTGCTGTTCTTGAAATTCTTGGACTTGGAGAAGTTTCAGCTATTATCGGAACAATGGTTGTAATATATCTACCAAAGATTGTTATCGCTATACTTATCATGCTTGTATCTGTGATTTTGGCAGATGTGCTTAAAAAAATTGTTATCGCAACAGCTTCAAATGCACACCTTTCATCAGCACGATTGCTTGGATCATTGACTAAAGTAGCTATTATCATCTTTGCAGTGCTTTCAGCGCTTGTTCAGCTTGGTATTGCAGTAACACTTATCAATACACTATTCATTGGGGTAGTGGTTGCTATGTCACTTGCAGCAGGACTTGCATTCGGTCTTGGTGGACGAGATTTGGCTGCACGAATTCTGGCTAAGTCAGAGGTTGAGTTGACTCATAAAAAATAAGGGAATTTTAAAACTAAAAAGCTGCCACCGCTTACGCGAAGTGGCACTTTTTAATTTAAAAATTATCAATCTCTATCCACTATTTTATACCTCTTAAACACTAGTATTAGTGATGGACGGTGAGGGGTTTAGTGAGGGTAAAATATTACACCATAAGATGTGCTTGACAACAAGGCTCAAGTATGCTATATTGTCTCTGTGAGCGCCAGAAGTAATTCATGGCAACTCCAAAACGAAATGTCGCGAAACCCTATCGAAAGATGGGGTTTTGCGTTTTTATGGTTTGGGTTGTATACTTTCAGACATAGACCGATTAGCTGGTATAAGCTCTTTATTCTCATAGTCGACCAGCCACTGCACTCACATTTGACATTTCGTTTGGAGCTCGCATTAGGCTGGTCGACCATGGGTGTAAATAAAAGCATTAAAAAAGTTCGTCCGACTCAGAAACCTAAAGATCAAAAGCCACTTAATTTTCACGTGGTTTCTCTATTTCCAGAAGCCTTTTCATCATATATAGAGAGTTCTATTATTGCTCGAGCAGTTAAGGAAAAGTCTATTAAATTGTATTTCTATAATCCTAGAAATGAGGTTAAGCCAAAGGGGGCTCAAAAGCTTAAGGAAAGCCCTCTTAGAATGGTTGACGATAGGCCATATGGTGGAGGTCCTGGAATGGTGATGAAGGCTGAGCCTGTAATCAAGTCACTCGATAAAGTTTTTAAAAAGATTAGTTCAAGAAAAGATAAAGTTGAAGCAAAGATTTTAACTGTATTTTTATCTCCTGGAGGGGAACAGTTTACGACTGAAAGTGCACATTCATTTGCAACAAACTATTCAGATATTATTTTTATATGTGGACGATATGAGGGAATAGATGCACGAGTAAAACAGGTCTATCCTGCTACTGATATTTCAGTTGGTCCTTGGGTTACGACAGGTGGAGAATTACCGGCACTTATTATGATTGATTCTATATCACGACAAATACCTGGGGTACTGGGTAATTTTGACAGTAGAGAGGAAGCTCGTATTTCATCGCATGATGCATATACTCGCCCTGAAATACTGGAATATAAAGGCAAGAAATATGCCGTTCCTGAAGTTCTTGTTTCTGGAGATCATAAGAAGATAGAGGAGTGGCGGCAGAGAGATTAAGGTAGAAAATGGGGTAAAAACACCCTCAAAAAGGACCCGAAAATGGGTCATTTTTTGTCCACAAAATATCCACATAATGAAGGCTAGGTTTAGTGCTTGACTTATTATGTCGTATGAGTATAATAGACCTCACACAGCACATAGGAAATACTAATAAAAGCGGATATTAATTTATCCGCTTTCGTCAGTAAAGAATCCTTCCCGTAGTTTGACAATTTACAAACCATCACATCAAGCAACTGTTGAGTAAACATGTTGGCGATCGGGAATTCTCAGGAACGTCCCCGGTCGAAAAATTAGGTAAATGTAGATGGAGCAACAACACACATTTTCACGATTGTGGTATATGTATTTCCTAATAGAAATACAAGGGTGGACGGTGGATGCCTTGACACAATAGAGCGATGAAGGACGTAGCAATGCAACGATAAGCCTCGGGGAGACGCATAGCAGTCGCTAATCCGGGGATTTCCGAATAGGGAAACCTATGAGAACTTGATTCTCATGTTTGAGCATAAGCTCATTCGCACACTCAGGGAAGTAAAACATTTCAGTACCTGAAGGAATAGAAAACAATCACGTTAAGTGAACCATTTCCTAAGTAGCGGCGAGCGAAAAGGAAACAGCCCAAACCGTAGCTTCCTTATGCATCACGCTTTTACTTTTTAATTTATTAATTAGTACTAGTTTGATGCATTAGGTAGCTTGGTGTTGTAGGGCAGTGAACGAATATTTATATTCAAAGAGTTACAAAGTATAACGTTAGCAGAATAAGCTGGAAAGCTTGACCCTAGAAGGTGATAGTCCTGTGAGCGAAAACGTTATATCTCTTATCACTGTTCCTGAGTACCCCAGGACATGAATAGCTTGGGGGAATCCAGCAGTACTAACTGCTAAGGCTAAATATCTATTGTGATCGATAGTGAACTAGTACCGTGAGGGAAAGGTGAAAATTAGTCCGAGAGGACGATGAAATAATACTGAAACCGTCACACCTACAAGGAGTCAGAGCGGATGCATTTATGTATTCCGTCATGGCGTGCCTATTGAAGAATGAGCCAACGAGTTAATATATATGGCCTGGCTAAGACCGAAAAGGTCGGAGCCCTAGGGAAACCGAGTATGAATAGTGCGTTTGTCTTATATATTAGACCCGAAGCCAATGCGAGCTTACCATGACCAGGCTGAAGTCTGTCGAAAGGCAGATGGAGGGCCGAACCCGTAGGTCGTTCAACTCCTTGGGATGAGTTGTGGTAAGAAGTGAAAAGCTAATCGAGCTTGGTAATAGCTGGTTCTCTCCGAAATAGCTTTTGGGTTAGCGTCAGGTGTTCCTCTTGGGGGTAGAGCACTGGAAGAGTTCGACAGGGAGCAATCTCGCGAACTCTATCAAACTCCGAATACCAAGAGTTAAAAACCTGGCAGTTAGACCGTGGGGGCGAAGCTCCACTGGTCAAAAGGGAAACAGCCCAGATCCATATTTAAGGTCCCTAAATCTATGCTCAGTGCAAGTAAGGCTGTAAAGTTTCGACGACAATGAGGAGGTTTGCTTAGAAGCAGCAATCCTTGAAAGATAGCGTAACAGCTCACTCATCGAGAGACTTTGCGCCACAAATAATCGGGGCTCAAGCATAGTACCGAAACTTGGGGTTAATCAATTCTTCGGAATTGTTTTAGCGGTAGGAGAGTGTTTGCATCGCGATGAAGGGAAAGGGGTGACCCATCCTGGAGCATTGCAAAGTAAGAATGTTGGCACAAGTAACCACAATCGATGTGAAAAACATCGACGCCGAAAGATCAAGGTTTCCTCAGCTACGATTGTCGACTGAGGGTTAGCCGGGCCTAAGGGGATGGAGAGATCCGAACCCGATGGACATAACGTTAATATTCGTTAGCTTTCGTATAGAGTGATGGAGTGACGGAGTGTAGTATGTAGAACAGATTATTGAATTTCTGTTTTTGTTTTGAGGATGATGACTAGGCAAATCCGGTCGTCTTAACTTTAATGTTAACTCCCAAAAATGAGACGTAAGTCTACAAAGCCCACTTCCAAGAAAACCTTCTAAACTTATCTATACGGAATCCGTACCGCAAACCGACACAGGTGATCAGGTCGAGTAGACCAAGGCGAACGAGTGAGAGGTCTTTAAGGAACTCGGCAAAAAAGCAACCGTAACTTCGGGATAAGGTTCGCCTACAGCAATGTAGGCCTCAGCAAAAGTTTCTCTGGCGACTGTTTACCAAAAACACAGCTCCCTGCGAAGTCGCAAGACGATGTATAGGGGGTGACACCTGACCAATGCCAGAAGGTCAAATATTGGCGGTTACATAGCAATATGGCAGCTGCTGATATAAGCCCTGGTGAATGTCGGCCGTAACTATAACGGTCCTAAGGTTCAGTAATTCCGCTGTAAAAGCTGGGATTACTGAAGGACTAGGACTGTTGTAGAAAAAAAAGTAAACAGTTGACGCAAAAAATGACAAATAAGTTAAGTTACACACATCATAGCTACCTAATACTTTAGTAATATAGTATTAGTCCATTATGGTTAACAAGAGTACCAACTCCATACATCCTAGTCTGTAAAAAGATGGATGAAGATAGAGTCCTTCTTGGAGGAATAGAAGAGCGAAATTCCTTGTCGGGTAAATTCCGACGC
Source organism: Patescibacteria group bacterium (assembly GCA_040386515.1). Classification (GTDB taxonomy): domain Bacteria; phylum Patescibacteriota; class Minisyncoccia; order Phycocordibacterales; family CAIZLB01; genus CAIZLB01. Next base: position 86,326 of record JAZKFG010000005.1, on the reverse strand, counting down.
GCACGAATGGTGTAACGACTGGAGAACTGTCTCAAAGACTCGCTCGGTGAAAATGCAATAGCGGTGAAGATGCCGCTTACCTGCAGTTAGACGAAAAGACCCTAGAAGCTTTACTACAACTTGGTATTGACTATACGTTTGTACTGCGTAGCATAGGAGGTAGAGGTTGAAGCGGAGATTTTGGTTTCCGTGGACTCGACAGTGAAATACCTCTCTGTACAAGTGTATATTCTAACCTCAACGGAAAAAACGGTGAGGAACAGTATCTGGTGGGTAGTTTTAGTGGGGCGCTATCCTCCCAAATTGTAACGGAGGAGTTTACTAAGGTCCCCTAGGCGCGAATGGAAACCGTGCCGATAGCGCAATGGCATAAGGGGGCTTAACTGTAAGACGTTAATGTCAAGCAGATGCGAAAGCAGAACATAGTGATCCGACCATACGCATTAGATGCGGTGGAAGCTCATCTGACAAAAGCTACTCTAGGGATAACAGGCTAGTTCCGCCTAAGAGTCCTTATCGACGGCGGAGTTCGGCACCTCGATGTCGGCTCGACTTATCCTGGGGCTGGAGAAGGTCCCAAGGGTTTGGCTGTTCGCCAATTAAAAAGTCACGCGAGCTGGGTTCAGACCGTGTAGGTCTCAATCTTATTTTAGAATTTATTCTATTATTTTATTGTTACCTACACAGTCTGAATCCTCGAGTGTACATAAAAATACTAACAAAAACTGTTAGATCAAACATATTATCCATGCTTAGGAGCATGCGAATAATTACTGCGGCGGTCATATGTAGTGATACATATTGATTTAGTTAACTAATTTCGGTAAAACCTTAACGCGTATATGGCGAAGGCAATACCGAGGGAAGCTTTAAGCAATTAAAGTACCCGTAGAGACTACACGTTAACCATCTTTATTTATAAAGATGATGATATAGTCCAATGCATATAGAAATGTATGAAAACATGCGCAAGACAGGTTGGTCTCCTATCTACTGCAGGCGTTGATATTTGAGGGGATTTGTCTCTAGTACGAGAGGACCGAGATGAACCGACCTCTGGTCTACCAGTTGTCACGTCAGTGGCATTGCTGGGTAGCTACGTCGGGAATGGATAAGCTCTGAAAGCATCTAAGAGCGAAGCCAGCCCCAAGATTAGATATCGTTATGAGGACCGTGAGAGATGATCACGTTGATAGGCACCAGATGTACGCATGGCAACATGTTTAGTCGAGGTGTACTAATTATCCCATACTATTAGGAAATATGTATATCCAATCGTGAAAGTGTGTGTTGTTGCAATTTGTAAAAAAATCAAACAGTAAAATTGTAAAAGATTTTATTCTGTAAAAACCAAAAATTGACTTTTTTGTCTTGGTGACTTGTCGTAGGGGTCACACCTGATCTCATTTCGAACTCAGAAGTTAAGCCCTATTGAAGCGATGGTACAAGCGAAAGCGAGGAGAGTAGCTTGTCGCCAGGACAAAGAAGTTAAAAAGAAATAACTATCACGAAAGTGATGGTTTTTTCTATTGCATATTTTATAGAAAAGAGTAGTATTGTTTTTGTGCAACTTGGAAGGTTAAAACTGTGATGATCCTTAGTAGTGGCGAGCGAAAAGAGTCAAGGGTCCGTTCTGAAGCATTCCATCGGACCCAGAGGCTTTACTGCAACATTTTGTTGCAGTAAGGAAATATGCACGACTTCCAAGTTGTACTCAATATATGGTGATAGCTCAATCGCGCAGAGCCCTAGGGTTAGGCCTAGGAGATGGAGGTTCAAATCCTTCTCATCATTTACACCCGGTCGGGTGTTTTTTTATTGCATTCTGACTAAAAGTGCGTATTATGTATTTCAGGCGGCACCTTCTTAGCAAGGACAAACCAGTTCCCGTGACTGGGGTTTATAGGATATCGATCTAGGCAGGCTCGAGTTAACTGCTTGGACTTGTATATCCTGAGTAGCCAGACTGACTGTAAACAGTACGGATTTGGTGAAATAGGGAGTATTAATTCCCAATCCTTGAGGAGGTGCTGCCACTATTTTCCGCTCATAAAAAGCGGTTTTTTATTTGCAATATATTTTAAAAATGATATTGTGTTTGAGGAATGGTCTGACAGGAATTGTTATGATCTTAGAGAGGACAATGATGCTCTCTTGAGGCTCTATAGATCCGGAGCACCGCTAACTTTATGTTTGGTCTTAAATCATTGTGCCCAGTTAGGTGGCATTAGTTTAAGTTTGGCAAACATGAAGGTACTTGAGATAGCCTAACGACTCGGCGGCCTATCTAAGGGAGCATACCCCTTGCAGACCATTCCATACTTTCATGCCTCGAGAGCGATCTCGGTGGCATATTTTTTTTACCCCACAAGTGATACAATACACCTATGTTTTCATGGGCATTTCGTCGAAGATTCTTATATCTCTCAATAATAGTTTTAATAGTGGTTCCACCTATTGTTTTTTATACGTATGTAAAAATGCAAAAAGCCCCAAGTTGTACCGATGGGCTCCGAAATCAAAATGAGCACGGACCAGATTGTGGAGGTATTTGCCAAGTCGCATGTATGTTTGAGGTGCAAGCATATCCAACTGTGCAATGGTCACGTGGGTATTATGTGAGCAAAGGTGTATATAATCTTGTTGCGTATTTGCAAAATCCAAACACGGGATACATTAGTCTTCCTGTTAAATATACATTCAACGTTTTTGATAAAGACAATGTGCTTTTGCAAAGTACAGAAGGTAGTGTTGCATTTCCGACAACGAAATTATTTCCAATATTTGCTCCAACAATAAATGTGGGTGAAAGAATTCCAATGCGAGTTTCTTTTGATTTCAAAGAGCCTGTTACATGGATTGAATATAATGGAGAAAAGCCTGAGCTTGAAGTCGTTGATAGATCACTAACTAACGAAGACGAGGCTCCTCTTATAGAAGCAACTGTGAGAAATAAAACATTACACACATTTAAAAATGTAGAAGTTGTGGCTATCGTGTATGATTCTGCTGGGAATGGTTTTGCAGCATCTCGAACATTTATAGATAAAATAGGGGACAGGCAAGATGTGAAAATAAGATTTACATGGCCAGAAGCTTTTGCAACTTCTTCTGCAAAGATTGAGATTATTCCGAAGCTTGCAATAGATGAATATAAAAAATAAGCATGCAGAAGTTAAAGATTGATTGGTATATATGTATTCCTGCAATGTTGCTTGCCGCATTTGCCTTGTTTACTTTGGCATCATTTGGCGAAGTGCAGACTCGTTTTATTAAGCAATTCGTATGGGTGCTTATTGGAATTGGTGTTTTTTTCTTCGTTCATAAATTAGACCTGTCGTATTTGCAAGAGAGAAAGGTAACACTCGCAATATATGGTGCTGCCATTCTGGCACTTCTGCTGCTGTTCGTTTCGGGACATGTTGCTAAAGGTGCGCAGAGTTGGATTCGTTTAGGTTTTCTTTCAATTCAACCTACTGATCCAGCCAAGATTGCACTCATATTACTTTTGGCAAAATATTTTTCCAAACGCCATATTGAGATTTCTGCCTTTAGGCATATATTTGCCTCTGGGATGTATGCTGGAGCGCTTTGCATACTTGTACTTTTGCAGCCGGACTTTGGTTCAGCGGTAACTGTATTTGCTATTTGGGCGGGTATGGTATTTGTGTCAGGTATTTCAAAAAAACATATTATTATTTTGGCTGTTGCTGTTATTCTTTCTGTAGTAGGTGCTTGGAATTTTGCCTTTAAAGAATATCAAAAGCAGCGAATTATAAACTTTATTCATCCACTCGCAGACATTCGTGGTTCTGGATATAACCAATATCAGGCTGTGATTGCAGTAGGATCCGGACAATTGTGGGGTAAGGGGGTTGGGTATGGAACACAGTCAAAACTAAAGTTTTTGCCTGAATACCAAACAGACTTTATCTTTGCTGCCTTTGCTGAAGAGTGGGGATTTGTCGGTGTAACAGTGTTATTGCTGCTCTGTGCCACAATACTCCTTCGCATGCTCTATATTGCACGACATGCTTCAACTAACTTCGACGTGCTTTTTATCACAGGAGTCGTTGTATTTTTCGGCGTGCATATGTGTATTAATATTGGAATGAATATTGGGGTGATGCCTGTGACGGGAATTCCACTTCCGTTCATGAGTTATGGTGGTTCACATATTATGATGGAATTTTTGGCACTTGGAATTGTATCGAGTATGGCAGGTTCACGAAGGGGAATTGAGAGACGACGAGCACATAATGAGTTTGTTGGGTTTTAAGGTGCCTCCAAATCATACTAAAATATGCTATATTCATACTATGAAAATCAGTGAAGAACTCGCATGGCGAGGATTTGTACAGCAAACAACACTTAAGGATTTAACGTATCTTGATACGCATAAAGTAACTTTTTATCATGGATTTGATGCCTCTGCACCATCTCAAACGGTTGGAAATCTTGCTGCTATGATGATTGATTTGATATTTATAAAACATGGGCATAAGGCTATTATTTTAGCTGGTGGCGCAACAAGTCTTATTGGTGATCCAGGCGGGAAAGATGTTGAGCGTCCGATGCAAACTGTTAAAGATATTGACGTAAATGTTAAAAACGCCAAAAAGCAGATTACAATGATTTACGGTAAGCGGCCTTTTAAACTTGTAAATAATCTTGATTGGACAAAAAAGATTAATCTTATAGATTTCCTACGAGATACTGGAAAATATTTTAATGTAGGCGAACTTATTAAACGTGACTATATTGCAAACAGAATAGGGGAGAATGGAAATGGAATTAGTTTTACTGAATTTAGCTACACTCTTTTGCAAGGATATGACTATTTACATCTATATGACAAATATAACTGTACACTTCAAATCGGTGGATCAGATCAATGGGCAAATTGCCTTTCAGGAGTAGATCTTATTCGAAAGAAAAGAAATGTTGAATCACATGTGATTACGCTTCCGCTTATTATCAATAAAGCAACAGGAAAAAAGTTTGGTAAAAGTGAGGCTGGTGCAGTATGGCTTGATGAGAAGACAACAAGTGTATTTGATTTCTATCAATTCTGGCTCAATACTGATGATGATTCTTCTAAAGATTATGTAAAGATTTTTACGGAAATAGATAAAGCTGAATACGATGCATTGATAGCTATGGCAGACATGGATAAGTCAAAACGACTTGTTCAGAAAAATCTTGCGTACGGAGTTACTTCGCTTGTGCATGGAAAGAAAGCGGCGGATGAGGCTAAGGCTCAGGCAGAGAAAATGTTTTCAGGTGATTTTTCACATATTCCTGATAATCAGATTTTCACTGTAGGTGCTGAATATATATCTCAAAATGAAGTAAAGCTTATAGAGTTTGTAACTGACAAAAAGATTGTTGAATCAAAAGGAAAATTCCGTGAACTACTTCAGTCAAAAGGACTATCAATTGATGGCAATGTTCTCGAAAGTACTACATTTACAAAAACAAAATCTGAGCATATTTTCCAGGTAGGTAAGAAGAGATTCTACAAGCTCAAGTTTTAGTTTGACACGGATGGTATAATATAAGTATGAATAAAGCCTATTTTGCTGGAGGATGCTTTTGGTGTACAGAATACGACTTCGAAAAACTCGTTGGGGTAACACAAGTTACCTCAGGGTATGCTGGTGGACATGTAGATAATCCAACATATGAGCAAGTGTGTTCAGAAACAACAGGACACAGAGAAAGTGTTGAGGTTGCATATGATTCTACTGTAATAACATATGAGACACTAGTAGATCATCTTATTCGTATTATCAATCCAACCGATGCTACAGGTTCATTTCATGATCAAGGAGAAAGTTATACTCCTGCAGTTTTTTATCTGAATGAATCAGAAAAGGAAATAGCTGAGAGAATTATTAAAGAATGGGATGAGAAAAAGATTTATAAAAAGCCGCTGGCTGTTAAAGTTCTTCCATACAAAAACTTCTTTAAAGCTGAAGACTATCATCAGAAATATCATGAAAAGAATCCAGTCAGATATGGCATGTACCGAATGGGTAGTGGACGAGATGAACAAATTAAAACTAATAATCAATTAAATCCAAAACAATAATATGACAAAAGATATATCACATTTAACAGATTTACAAAAAGCTGTAACACAGGAGAATCATACAGAGGCTCCATTTGATAATGAATATTATAATGAGAAAAGAGAAGGGATATATGTAGATGTTGTGACAGGAGAACCTCTTTTTTCTTCAGAAGATAAATATGATTCTGGAAGTGGATGGCCTTCATTTACAAAGCCAATTAAAGAGGAAGCTGTAGTTATGAAAGATGATAATGAAATGGGAATGAGAAGAACTGAGGTTAGAAGTAAGGGTGGAGATTCACATCTTGGTCATGTGTTTAATGATGGTCCTGTTGAAAAGGGTGGACAGAGATTTTGTATAAATTCTGCGGCGTTGAAGTTTATTCCTAAGGAAGGATAATTCATCAAAATAAAAACTATCACTTCGCGTAGGAGGGTGATAGTTTTTTGATTTATATAAATAAAAAAGCCGACCTCCTTGGCACGTTGCATACTTGCATTGTACGAAGGGGTCGGTGAAGGGGGCTTTCAATTGAATCGTGAATCGGGTTATTTCTCTGGGCGGTCGTGGTGAGTGATCTTCAGCTGTTCGTCGGTATGGGGTTTCCCCATACCACTTAAGAGTTCATTGTCACCAGGCAGATGGCTGGGGTTTCCTTCCTCGTAAGGAAGAGGCAGGGGTTTGCCGTTTCCTCCTGTGGGTGGACCTTGGTCGGGTGGGGTAGGCATGATGTTCGATTCAGGTTGTGGATTTCATTGATCACCTTTCGTGGGTCGCTCCCTCGAATTTGTGATGCATAGAAGTATATGCCTGCTCTTATGAAGTGTCAAGATGAATTGTGTATAAAGTTTCAATAAAAAAGTCCCGGAACCTTAGGGAGGTTCCGGGACGAAAATGGGGATTGAATCAAGTAGGGTTATTTACCCTTTGGTAAGCGGGGTTGACCTTGGTAAGTGGCAATGTCATTCCGACTCTGCCGTGGCCTGGTGCCGTTGCCTTGTTGGTGCTGCTGTTTCCGATTTCCTTTGCCGTTGCTGTTTTGCATGGTTGGTGGTATTTCAGCTATTTCACTTGATGGCTCAACTTCTGTGTTACATATCGCACTCGCGATTAAGTAACGTATCAAAAGTGCCAGATAGAAGTATATGCCCGCCGTCACCTCATGTCAATAGGTATGTCAAGTAACTCCAAAACCACTACCATTTACATGAAAAATAAGTATAATACCCCCTATGACACGAACACGACTATGGGCTCTCATTCTCCTTGTACTTGGGGGACTTGGAGCTTTCTATCTACACTCAACTTATAAAACAAGTCCATTTAAACTAGGCCTCGATCTTAACGGAGGAATTCACCTAACATATAAAGCAGACACTTCTAAGCTTCCTGCATCTGAAGTTGCTGGAGCTATGGCCACACTTAAAAATGTGATTGAATCTCGAGTAAATGCTTTCGGTGTTTCTGAACCAGTTGTACAAACTGAAGAATCAACACTTGGTGATGAAAAGGTTCACAAGCTTATTGTAGAACTTCCAGGTGTAAATGATACAGAAAAAGCAGTTTCACTTATTGGAGAAACTCCAGTTCTTGAATTTATGCTTTTGCAGGCAACTACAACTCCTGGCGCTACAACAACATCTTCAGTATTAATTCCAACAGGACTTTCAGGACGATACATTACAACTGCACAGGTTGAATATGACGGACAAACAAGTCGACCACAAGTTGGCATGGTATTTGATAAAGAGGGAGGAGATTTATTTGCAAAAATTACAAAAGAGCATGTTGGAGAGCAGCTCGCTATTCTACTTGATGGACAGGTAATTACGGCTCCTACAATTCAAGGAGAAATTATCGGAGGTAAAGCTCAGATTACAGGACAATATTCAGTTCAAGAAGCTAATGATCTTGCGCGAAGTTTAAAATACGGAGCACTTCCTGTATCTATTGATCTTATTGGAACTCAAACAATTGGTGCATCACTTGGTAGTGAAGCACTTGATGCAAGTATGAAAGCAGGTCTATACGGATTTGCAATCGTAGCATTGTTCTTGATTCTCTGGTACAGAGGACGAGGAATTGTTGCAGCACTTGCACTTATCATCTATGTAATTATTAACCTTATTATCTTTAAGGTTGGAGGAATTGTACTTACATCAGCTGGGCTTGCTGCGTTTATTATATCGCTCGGTATGGCGGTGGATGGAAATATTCTTATCTTCGAGCGAATGCGAGAAGAACTTAAGCGAGGTAAGTCACGAGCTGAAGCATTGGCAGTTGGATTTTCTCGAGCATGGCCATCAATTCGAGACAGTAACATTTCAAGTATGATTACAGCAGTTATTCTATATACATTTGCTGCATCACCACTTATTAAAGGATTTGCTGTTGTGTTCTTGATCGGTGTAGCAGTTTCAATGTTTACAGCTGTTACAGTTTCTCGAACATTACTCGGTGCATTCACTAAAAATAAATAATCTAC
>JAZKFG010000005.1:0-77754 GCA_040386515.1 Patescibacteria group bacterium | reverse complement strand
ACTTATACTACTTATATGTTTATCGTAAAAAATAGAATCGCATTCTACATACTCTCAATACTTTTGATCGGCGCATCAATTGTGAGTCTTACTATGTGGGGACTAAATCAGGGAATTGACTTTAAAGGAGGTTCTTCAATAGAGCTTCAGCAAACTGCCTCAACAACAGTTGCTATTCCTGCAACAAATGAAGCAAAACAGATTCTTGAAGATGCATTTCCAGAAAGTACAGTACGAGCATACGGAGAAAAAGGTTTTCTTATAAAAACAAATGAGCTTACAAATGCTGAACAGACTGCTATCAAAGCTAAAATAGGAACAGTTCTACCTGCTTATGAAGTATCTCGATTTGATACAATCGGTCCTGTGCTTGGAGCTGAGCTTAAGAAAAAGTCTGTAACAGCTATTGTTCTTGTACTTCTTGCTATTGTTCTCTTTATTACATTTGCATTCCGACAAGTATCACGACCTGTTGCTTCTTGGAAATATGGAATTGCAGCTATTGTTGCACTATTCCACGATGTGATTGTTCCTATGGGATTCTTCTCAGTTATGGCTCATTTCTTTGGAGGATATGAAGTTGATGCATTGTTTATCACAGCTCTTCTTGTAGTTCTTGGTTTCTCAATTCACGATACAATTGTGGTGTTTGACCGAGTTCGAGAAAATCTAAGTCATAATTCAAAAGGAAAAAACTTTGAAGAAGTGGTAGGGGATTCTGTATCTCAGACTTTTGTTCGATCAATTAACACATCACTTACTACAATATTTGCACTTGTTGCGGTTTATGTATGGGGACCTGAGACAACTCGAAACTTTGCTCTTGCTTTGATTGTAGGAATTGTGACTGGAACATATTCTTCAATCTTTATTGGATCACCGCTTCTGGTGACTATGGCAGGGAAGATTGGGAAGAAAGGATAAATCACTGAATGAAAAAAAGTGAAAACGAAAACCCACTTCGCGTAGCGGTGGGTTTTTTGTTTGAAGAATTTTTGCTACCATGAACATATGAAAATTCTATTTACCGGAGGAGGGTCGTGGGGACATATTTCACCCATAGTTTCTGTATATCCGTATTTAAAAAAGGATGACAAGTTCACTGAGTTTTACTGGATAGGTAGTGCAGACTTTGAGAAAAAGGCAGCTGAGGATTTGGGTATTACATATATGTATATGCGAACTGCAAAAGTTCGACGGTATATGTCATGGAAAAATGTAACAGATATATTTGTATTGTGTGCATCTCTGTTTTCTACATTTAAAATTTTACGAAAAATTAAGCCAGAGGTGATTTTCTCAAGTGGGGGATATGTTTCTGTGCCTGTGGTTTTAATGGGTAAGTTGTTACATATAAAGATTGTTATGCATGAACAAACAGTTTCACTCGGTTTGGCAAACAAAGTTGGAACAATGGTGGCGGACAAGATATTACTTTCAAGTGATATGTCTCTCCCATTTATAAAATCAAAACTCTATTCAAAAGTGGTAGTGATTGGAAATCCTATTCGGGAAGAATTGTTTAAGCCCGCAGAGCTGGTAAAGTACTTTAACTTTAAAGATAGTGAAAAGAAGCTTCTGTATATTACAGGTGGTTCGCAAGGGTGTAAGATTATTAACGATGTAATTTTTGAATTATTACCGAAGTTAGGTGAACACTTCAATATTATTCATCAATGCGGAAAAAGCGATTATGAGAAGGGTAAAGAATTTACAGCAAAGTTTTCAGATTTCTATATTGCTAAAGAATTCATTGGAGAAGAAATTGCTGCCATATATCAGCATGCAAATATTGTTGTTACTCGAGCTGGTGCTAATACAGTTAACGAATTAGCGGCTTTTGATATTCCATCTATTTTCGTTCCGCTTGAACCTTGTAATAATGATGAGCAAAGAAAAAACGCAGAGAACTTTGTAAAGAGTCACAAAGGGGTAATTATTAAGCAGGATATGTTGAACGAAGACTTCTTGTTAGAAACAGTTCAGAATTTGCAAAACGAAACTATGGTGAAAAGAGTAATTCCAAATAATAATCCTGCCGCACTGGAAATAGTTAAGCAAATTTATCTTTTAATTTAATATTTCTTCCGGAGAATTTTAACTGTGTTTTTGTAGAGTGAGTAGGTGGATATCCTTAAAATATTTTTAGAAATGCAAAAAATACCCAAAGGAGATTTTATTCAAAATCCTTATGATAAAATCATGACTGATTTTATATTATCTGATACCTTGTATACATCTTTAAATATGGTAAAAAATAAGATTTATCTCACAAGACTTACTTTAAAACATTTATCAGAAAAAAGAGATGAAGGTTTATATATCTTAGAAAAGATAGGGGATATTTTAAGAAATCCTGATTTTGTATATTCAGGAAAATTTCTTAATAGATTCCTTATCTCTAAGATGATTTATCTTGGTAAAGGTAAAAAACATCATATTGTAAATTTAGAAATTACAACCGAAAGCGATCATATAATCATAACTGTTTTTGTTGCAAGAAATTCCTATGTTAAGAACTTAAAACTTCTCTGGAGAGCGGCGCCGTCTCCATCTCAATAATCTTTCGATTAGTGGCAGTAGCCGATTTTCTGCACTTAGAGAAGTTTTAAAATCTCAATCCCTCTACGAAAACAATTATACTTAAGGTGATATTGGTGTCAACACGCCACCTTAAAAATGCTATAATCACTCTATGAAAGACGCTCCGACGACAAAAACTAAAACCCTACTTCTCCTCGATTCACACGCTATAATCCATCGTGCCTATCACGCCGTTCCTAACCTGCAAAACTCTAAGGGTGTGCCTACAGGGGCATTATTTGGCATTATAAACATGCTTTTCGGTATACTTGAGCGCTTTAAACCAGACGCAATTATTGCATGTTATGACTTGCCGCACCCAACCTATAGACACGAGGTCTATGAGGCATATAAAGGCAATAGAGCCAAAAGCGACGATGCTCTCGTGGCTCAGATTATAAGTTCACGAAAGATTTTCGAAGCGCTTTGTATTCCAATGTTTGATAAGCCTGGATTTGAGGCTGATGATATTTTAGGAACTATTGTTGAACGATCGGTAAAAGAATTTCCAGACTATAGAATTATCATTGCATCAGGAGATATGGATACTATGCAGCTTGTAAGTGGCAATGATGTGATTGTATATACGCTTAGAAAAGGAATTACAGATACGGTTACATACAATGAAGAAGCAGTGAATTTGAAGTATGGTTTTGGTCCGCTACAGCTTATAGACTTTAAAGGACTTCGCGGTGATGCCTCTGATAATATTATCGGAGTTCCTGGGGTGGGGGAAAAGACTGCCACAACTATTATTCAAGAGTTTGGAAATATTGAAAATTTGTATGAATACTTGGAAGAGATAAAAGAATTTACAAAAGGTGACGAGAGACTTAAAAAAGCTGGTATATCAGAGCGATTTTTCAAAATATTAACAGAACATAAAGATGATGCAATTTTCAGTAAAGCACTTGCCACAATTCGTCGAGATGCTCCGTTTGATCTTAACTTCGAGCAGATCAAGCCATGGTATGAATGCGTAGATCCGAAAGCATTTGATGCACTCATAGATGAATATGAGCTTAAGAGTATTCGTGGAAAATTAGACAGAGTTATTCAAATCCAGACTGGAAATAAGCCTGTAAAAGTCAAAGATGATATGTGGCATGAACTTGTTGCAATATCAGATGCGGCAGATGGTAGTTCAAAAACTCCTAAAGAAAAACCAGTTTTAAAAGAAATAACTGAAGAAGATAAAATAAAGACATGGCTTCTTCGATCATACATATCTGAGCCTGAGCAAAAAGATGTAGAGGATTTGCTTGGAAATGGAAAAGATACGCTTGATGACCTTTTGAAAAAAGAGGGAGTATTGGAGTTGTACGAGAAAGTAGAAAAGCCTATCATTTACATACTTAAAGAAATGCATGAGCGGGGTATAAAAATAGATCTCGCATATTTTAAAAAATTAGGAAAAGAGTATAGAGAATATCTTGAGAATTTACAAAAGGAAATTTGGGAATTAACCGGGGAAGAATTTAATATTTCATCTCCTAAGCAAATGGCTACGGTTCTCTATGACAAGCTTGATATTGTTAAAGGAAGCGGAGCTCGTATTAAAAAAACTGCAGGTGGAGCGAGATCTACTAAAGAATCAGAGCTTGAAAAGCTTGTTGATGCACATCCAGCCGTACCAAAGATTTTAGAGTTCCGTGAATATAGCAAATTGCTTGGAACATATATTGAACCGTTTCCACTTCTTGCAGATGATAACGACAGATTGCATCCAAACTATTTACAAACTGGCGCAGTGACTGGGCGTATTGCGTGCGAAAACCCAAGCATTCAAAACATTCCAATCAAGACTGCACTCGGAAGAGCTATTCGAAATGGCTTTGTAGCTAAAGAAGGAAGTATATTGGTGACTATCGATTATTCTCAAGTAGAGCTTAGAATTGCTGCCATTTTATCAAAAGATAAAGAGCTTATTGAAATCTTCACAAACGGCGAAGATATTCATACAGGAGTTGCAGCCAGAATGTATAAAGTTGATGTTGCTGATGTAACTCCAGAAATGCGACGTCATGCTAAAACAATTAACTTCGGAATTCTATATGGTATGGGGGTTCAGGCTTTGGCCAAAGGTCTTGGAGTAAAACAAACAGAAGCGCAGGATTTTTATTTGAACTATTACAGTACATTTTCAGGCTTAGCAAAATATTTACAGGACTGCAAAATCCAGGCAGAGAGAAAAGGGTATACAGAAACGCTCTTTAAGCGACGACGATATTTCCCTGAGATAAAGTCACCTATTTCATTTATAAAAGCGGCTGCAGAGCGTATGGCTATCAATGCGCCTATTCAGGGAACGAACGCCGACATGGTAAAAATGGCTATGGTAAATATTGATGCGTGGATTAAGAAAAATAATTTAAGTGATAAAATTGGCATTGTGGCACAGGTGCATGATGAACTTATTTTTGAAATGGATAATAGTAATCTTAAATTTGTCGATGAAAGCATCAAGCATATTCGAGGCGTTATGGAGAGAATATTGGACAGTATTGGAGAGGATAAGGTTGTGCCTATTGAGACCAGTGTGAAGAAGGGGTTAAGTTGGGGTGGCGCACAGTAGTTAAAAAGCTTACTATATATAGCTGTAAATACTATTACATCCTTCATGAAGGGTGTGATACAATTTACCTATGACAAAAGAAAACCCAAACATACAAGAAGGACAATTAGTAGAAGCACCAGCTGCTTCGCAAGAAGGAGGAAAATTTAATTCAGTAGGCCATGAGCGAATGGGAAAACTTGGAGCAGTGCTTAAGGGTGGTGCTGAAGTGTTGGCGAAGGCAGCATTAAAAACTGGAAAAGGTGTATTTAAATTATTCAAAGGAGCATTAAAAGTTGGTGCGAAGGCAGTAAGAGGTGGAGCAAATCTATTAAAATCAGGAGTAAAAGAAGGGGCCGCAACAATGTTATCAATTGATGATATTGCAGTTAAAGGTTTTATGAAAGTTAAAGACGCAGCAGGAAAAGTTAAAGAGGCGCTAGCAAATAAAACAAGAGAAGGAGTTACAGCGGGACGAGATGCGATTGCGGCGGCATACGAAGGAACAAAACAAAAAGGTAAAAATGTTATGGAGTGGGGAAGAAATAAAATACGAAGTGCGCAAGAATTTTCTGCAAAAAGAAAACTTGAATCAATGGTAAATAATACTCGAATGATGAAAGAAGCATCTGAGGCCAAAACTAAAAAACTTCAAGAAAGATATGCGCAAGAAATGTTCCTACTAGGTCGATTACAAGAAGTTCAATAATATTTATTTACATATATGACAATACAAGAATACGCACAAAGCATAAAAGATAGTTCAATCAAAGACAGTATTAAGCAAGAAATTGTTTCTCTATTGGAGTCGGTGACAGAGTTGGATGACGAGACAAAAGATAAAATTGCTGCCCTAATTCAGCAAGACATTGATGAAATGTTTGAAGAGGAGGCGACTGAAGAAGGAAAAGCCGAGCTTGCAAAAATAGATGCAGAAATGGATGTAGAATTAACAAAAATTGAAGAAGAAGTTAAAGCAGGCCTTGCAGAAGTACAGGCAGAGTTCGAGGAAATTGAGCAGCTTGCTGCTGAATTAAGTGTTGTTGATGAAGAACTTGAAATTGCAGAGTTGAAAGAAACATTGGCTCAGGAATAGTATGCTTTACCTAATTCACGGTACTCATGTTAAGAAAATACAAGACCATACTCAGCGCATAGTTGAGAGTCTTCGGAGTAAACGTGAATTTGCACAAGTGTTTTATATTCATGCAGATACATTCAACATAGAGGACTTTGAGGGTGCAACAACTTCTCAGGGTCTTTTCTTTGATAAGCATATTTTTGTTGCTAAGGGTTTGTTGCAGGCAAAAAAAGATATTAAAGAATATATTGTAAAAAATATAGAAAACTACATTGCATCACCGCACATATATCTTTTTGTGGAAGAGGATTTGGATGAAAAGACAGTAGCCATTGTATCTGATTTTAAAGAAGTAAAAGTACAGGAGTATGCTGGTGGAACTGAGATTAAGGAAGATATTTCTAAAAAGACTTTTCCAGCGGCACACGCATATGCTGAACTTTTAAGTATTCCAAGAGAAAAGAGAACACCCTCACAGAAGGCCAGAGCTTGGCAAAGTATTGATAGTATTAGAGCATTACACGTGGCACCAGAGGAGTTCTTTGGAGTGCTTTGGTGGTAATATAAGACTATTGCTCAAGCACTTGGTGCTACGCAAAAGGAGAGTGGATTAACACCATATGTATATACTCAGGCAAAAAAGTTAAGCGATGGATACGGAAAAAGAGTAAAGGATGATATGGGAGTGCTTTTAGATATATATCACGAAAGCCATATGGGTGAATGTGATATGTGGGAAGAGTTAGAAGGGTTGGTGTTGAAGTAATTACGCTCTTCTTTCACTCTCATACAACTCCTTATACTGAGGGCAAGTTTTTAGAAGTAGTTCATGAGTTCCGTCACCAACAATATTTCCATCTTCGAATACAATTACTCGTGTGGCAACAATGGGAATATCAACCATTGTGTGACACACGTAAATTAATATTTTTTCAGGATCGAGCTGCGCAAGGTTTTCGAATATTTGTTTTGCAGAAACTGGATCGATGGCTGAGGTTGGTTCATCGAGTACGAGTATTGGTGCGTCTTTATATATTGCTCGGGCGAGGGCAAGTTTTTGCCACTGGCCTTTGGATGGTTTTACTCCTTTAAATGAAACACCTAATTGCTGCGTATACTGGTCTCTCCATTTTTCTATAAATTCAGAAGCAGTCGAAAGTTGCGCAGCAATTTTAACGCGTTCAAGATCTGGATCAGTTACTTCAGAAAGTCCAATATATTCATTCACTTTAAAATTCGATTGCCCATAATCCTGGAAGAGCATAGAGAAATATTTTTGTACATCTGTCTGATTCATGTCTTTAAGTACATTTCCAAACACTTTTATCTCACCCTGGTCCGGTTGATATAGATTAAGAACAAGCTGCAAAAATGTTGTTTTACCTTTTCCGTTTTTTCCTACCACCGCAACTCGCTCTCCTTTTTTGATAGTGAGTGAGGGAATGGTTAATGTAAAATCATTGCTTTTCTTTTTGTTATGTTCTTCCTTTTTATTTAAACCAAAAAACTTTTCTGAGACAGTATCGATTTCTTTCACAAGATTTCGCATTTCCTCGAAATGGATTTCAGGATAAGAGAATATTACATCTTTCATTTCAATTGTGTTTTCTGTATCTTGAGTTGTCATTATTATCTCTGCATCTTGTTTCTCGACATTTTCCTGTGTAGAAAGATATAGGAATAAGTACTTAGCACTTACAACATTTTCGTATTGTGCCGGTAAAAAATACGCCAAGGCATCGATTCCTGATTGAAGCCTGAAAATTTGAAGCACAATCAATGTTGCCTGGCCAATAAGGACTGTTCCTAGTATTACTTCTTTAATAACTAAATATTGCACAAAGAATCCAAAGCATAGTGCAAATAAGCCAGCCAGGGAGTTTAAATTTAAATACTTCTTAAATAATGCATACTGTGTTTCTCTATAAAATTCTCTCCTGTCCACATATATATCAAGAAGAGGTTTTGTCGCATTTGATACTTTACTATCTTTCAAGTTTGTATAGTTTGTAATCTGGTCTCTATATGTATTTGTTATGCGGTTATACGTAAGATGATTTTCAGAGTTTTTTCGTATTGCAAAAGAATTAGTAAATAAAATAAAAAACTTAGGCACTGATGTTGCAAATAAAATTAATGCCCACAGAGGATTAAACATAACCACAATCCAAAGCGCAAATGAAACATTAATAAAAGTTGTTAGAAATTGAGGGATAGAACTTAAGAGACTAAGTTGGGAATTGTATCCATCTCCACTGGTCAGAATTCTTTGATTTAATTGATCATTATCTTCAGAATCAATAAATGGTAAAGAAAATTGTGCTCTTTTCTTTTGTCTTTCAATATCCAAAATTAAGTTTAGCTTTGAATTCGTTACCCATTGTACGCGACGGTTCAAGTATGTAAATATTTCATCAACAATTTCTAAAAATACTACTACTAAAAAAATGGGTATTATTGCACTGATTAATCCAGTACCAAAGTTTTTCTGCATGCTGTCAGCAAGATGGGCATTGGCAATATTCAATATATTGGCAATGACGGGGAATAAGAGGAGAATAGATAAACGACCGACAGTACCTTTTTTGTCGAATTTGTAAATATATGCAAGGCATTGCCAAGCAACAGTAATATATTCTTTTATGACATAGATGTATTTCATATCACCATACTATATATACTTGACAGCCACTTGACAAGTCCCTTGCATAGTTGTGATTGTTTGGTATAATAGGAGTACGAGAAGGGAATTAAATCTTATGCATCCGTCGGATCGACCCTTACAGGGTCAGTACACCTTTGCCATTTTCTCACAACAATGTTGCTCGAAAATAAGGCAAAGCTTTTCGATTCCTACACGCAAGCCAAGCAGTTGGCTTGCTCGGACAAATAAGGAAATAGCCGCACAAATGTGCGGCTATTTCTATCTGTGCGTCCGGTAGGAATCGAACCTACGACCCTCTGCTTAAAAGGCAGGTGCTCTACCGACTGAGCTACGAACGCATAAAACCAATACTTGTGTATAATACACTACATGAATCCTATTGTCCATATACTCCTTCCTGACATTCGAAGCGCTTATAATGTTGGTTCTATATTTAGATCAGCTGATTGTTTCGGTGCTTCAAAGATATTTCTATCTGGTACAACGCCAAGACCGACAGATCGATTTGGCAGATCTTCATCTGGCCCTCAAAAAGAGATTGCAAAAACAGCCCTTGGTGGAGAGAAAACTGTGGCATGGGAATATATAGAAAAAGCTAAGGATATAATTAAAAAAGCCAAAAAAGAAGGCTTTGTTATTGTTGCAATTGAGCAAGCTTCTAATTCTGTCCCCCTCACATCATTTACAAAACCTGAAAAGATCTTGTGTATTTTTGGAAATGAGGTAGACGGCGTGCCGAAAGAAATATTAAAACTCTGTGATTCTATTATCGAAATAGAAATGAAAGGAGATAAAGAATCATTAAACGTTTCTGTATGTGCGGGAGTAGTATTGTATGACTTCCTGAAGTAGTGTATATTTTCTCTGTGGCAATCCCAGTTGTCATATGCACTTTCAATCTGTTGACGTGTCTTGAATGTTCGCGACTTTCAATTGACACACTCCCTCTTCGAAGAAGTTTACTGCCCCCAATGCTTATTGATTCCCAGCTCATTTTGCTTCGAAGAGGGATTACTTGTCCCTTTTCGGATTCCATGAGGAATCCATCCCACCGTTTTATTTTTACACTCACGCTTCTGTTTTTTACAAGGCGTGTTTTTTGTATGCATCAACAAGATTTTCAAAAAGAGAAATAACTGTCATCGGTCCAACACCTCCAGGAACTGGAGTAATGCTTTCAACAATTTCCGCAACCTCATCATAAGAAACATCTCCACTTACTTTTCTATTTTCTTCTTCAATTGCATGTATGCCTACATCAATAATAATTTGTCCTGTTCGAACATGATTTTTCGTAATAAGATTTCGCGTACCTGTTGCAGTAATAATAATATCAGCACTCTGAGTAATCTTTTCTAAATCCTTCGTATAGCTGTGACACAAAGTCACTGTTGCATTTTCATTTACGCACGCAAGCATTGTGGGTTTTCCAACAAGAGTAGATCTTCCCATGATAGCAATATGTTTTCCTTGTAAAACAATATTGTTTTCTTTACACAATGTTAGTATGCCTTTTGTAGTTGCTGGAATTATTCCAGTATTGTTAATGCAAAGCTGTTTTATATTTTGCGCAGTCAAACCATCAACATCTTTATTTGGATCTATGACATCAATAATACTATTTTTATCTAAACTCTCAGGAATAGGGAGCTGTATAATAATGCCGTGAACTGATTTGTCTTGATTAAACTTTTCAATATCCTTAATAATTTCTTTCTCAGAAATATTTGCAGAATATTTTTCACGTTGCACCCTGGCACCAATCTTTTCGGCCATCTTTGTTTTTCCTTGAATATAAATATTAGATTCAGCAACATCTCCAATTTGTATAATGACTAAAGTTGGTTGAGTGGGGAGAAGGGAAACAGTCTCTTTCAATTTTTCTGCTCTCTCAATGCTTAGTTTTTTTCCATTTAAAATATGTGCCATATGTTTATTTTGTGTTAATTAGTTTAGTGAATATATCCTCGTACATGTGCATCAACCTCTGCTCTCCATTGTCTCGTACGAAATATGAGAACCCTGGCTTGCTATTTATCTCAAGAAGATATAACTGTCCTCTATTATCAACTATAATATCAAGTCCAGCGAATTGTATATCAAAGGAGTCAAATATAGGTTCGATAAAGTTTTGTAATGTTGTACGAATCGCTATATCTTCAATAAGAACCGCCTTTGAATTTTCCTGATGCAGCGGACTAATATTGTCCGATATGATTGCCCTCGAGAAGTCCTTCTCATATATAAGCATAATTTCCCGCTTAAAGATAATCACTCGGTACTCTTTTTGAATTGAAATATGTTCTTGAGCAAGAGCTATATAATCATACAGAGTAGAATCTTTTTTATAAATTGTTTCAACTGCTTGGAGTATTTCTGATTTGGTATTGCATACAAATACATTTCTACCCATTGAGCCTTGATTCATTTTTACAATTATTGGAAATGAAAAGTTCTCCACTATTGAATCAACAATTTCAGGGTTATCTTTTTCCTTAACATATTGTTTATATGCATCATTCGGATATTCAGGATCAAAGAAGGAGAGTGTCCTCGGCATGCGAATAACATGTTGGAGAAGTTTGTACGTAAAATATTTATCTTTGCAGACAAAACTAATTCCTTCACCATTAAAAGGCGTTGAAAAGTTTACAAAGAAATACGGCTTATTGTGAATACGTATTTCTATAAAGTTTTGATTATCATCGTATGACTTGTAGGGAATACCTAAATTCATACAGGCCATCTGAACACATCGAGTGTTCAATAAAGAGTTTTGCATATGAGTGATGTTGAGTTAAAAAGTATCTTTTAATAAAAAGATTTTTTAGCTCGTGAAGCCTGACCAAGTCTGTAGGGATTTTCTCATCAACATAGGTTTGATGTTAGCGTAGCATATATATTAATCTCTCTCAACAACTCGCAGCGCAGCCTTAATCTTCTCACTCGTTGTAGAAAGTCCTGTTGGAATATTATCGAGCGCATTCTTAGCCTCCTTGGCAGAGTAACCCATAGCCTTAAGTGCCTCAAATACTTCAATGTCTTCAATATGCGTACTTGTTCCAGTATTTCCAGATTTTGAAAAATCAAAAGCAATTTTCGGAAGCTTGTCTCGTAGTTCTAATACAATCTTTTCAGCAATCTTTTTTCCAATACCAGAAATTTGTGTCAGATATGCAGTATTATTTTTCACCACATGTTCGTACAACACTTCACTTCCTGAAAGGGAAAGTATGCTCAGTGCTGACCGTGGTCCAATACCAGAAATCGATGTAAGCTGCTCAAACATTATTTTATCTGACCGCTCAACAAATCCAAACAAGTCAAGTGCATCTTCTCTCACATTTGTATAAATATAGAATGAAGCTGCATCGCCTAAATTCACACTCTCTAAATCCATTTTGCCAAGTTGTACCTGATACCCAACGCCAGCTGTTGTCATAAGGCATATGCATTTACTGTCTATATCGCGAACTGTTCCTTCAAGATATGAAATCATGGCTCTATCATAGCATAGAGTGGGAACATTGTTTTTTGGAAAATATGAGTATATAGTGCAAATTGCACCTTTACCCATCCTATGTATGATTTTTTTAAATCCGATATATGCCCCTTTTGTGGCGCTGGTTGGTATTTCTTTGATAATGCTCTGTGAGCGAATTGAATACTTTACCTGCGACCTAGTCGTTGAAATTTCTGATATAAAGAAGGGATATGTTTCCATCGTATTGCCAAATGGAATATGTGATAAAGAAGTTCGTATTCCTTTGACTTCAAAACTCGTTTCCTCGCTTACGAATGATTGTAGGGCTAAAATTCGCTGCACCAAGCATTGGTTTCGCAAGGGAATTAACATTCGACTCCTAGAGCTTGTTTAATTTCCTTGTCACTTAATATGAATCTATTTCCAATAGGCCGTGGACAACTCAAAGTCCCGGTCTTTATTTTTTAGTTGTACTAGCTTGCTGCGGATTTACAAAGACAACCCCTGCATTCGTAATAATATCTTTACTTGGAGAGTAGATGTAAGCAATACGACTCTTATAGAAAATAATTAAATAATCGCCGATTTCTGCATTTACAAAAAATGGATCCTCTAGCTTCTGATTAATCTTTCGAATGTCTGGCTCTTCTCCATCAGGCAGCACAAGATGCTTGCTTAGGCCTTGCTTAACCTCAAGAGCTTCTTGTTTAGCTGCATCAATATCATTTAATACAGGCGTCTTATTCTTGTATAGAAAATAAGCTCCTATAGCAGCTCCGATAAGTAGGACAATAATCAACGCTAGTTTATACGTGTTATGTATAGGCTTCATATATTGCATTATACGTATTTGACAACAAAATGGCAATCAACCCTATAGAAATTCTTAATTGTATTGTATAATTTAACTTATGAATAAAGGGGATGATGAAAAAAAGAAAATCCTGTTTGTTGACGATGAAGAGTCTTTTTTAAAGCTTCTTGTTGAGAAATTCTCTGATTACGGTTTTGATCTTTTAACTGCGACCAATGGAAAGGAAGGGTTGGAAATTGCAGAACGTGAACGACCTCAAGTTATTGTTACAGATTTATCTATGCCGATTATGGATGGTGTTGAATTTATTACGAAACTTCGTACGCAGGATAGTTGGGGAAAGCAAGTATTTATTATTATTCTTTCGAATAGAGGAGACATGGATTCAATTGCTGACACAATGGGTCTAGGAGCTCATCATTATTTTGTTAAAGCAGATACTGATTTGAGTAAAGTTTTGGAATCTGTTTTGATTTATACTTCGTATATATAATAATTATTTGTTAATTAGTGAAAAAACATATACAATAACTATATACATGAAACGAACTTTAACTACAAAAAAATATCTTTTGTCTGCCATGCTTGTTGTTGGTATATTTTCAGCAACAACTATCTTCGCTGCCTCTCCTTCAAAGTCTCTTGGCTTTCAAGGACAGCTATATAGTAGTGGAGCTCCACTTTCATCATCAGTAAATGCAACATTTACATTTTATGATGCACTCTCAGGTGGAGCTGTAACAGGTTCTCCGATTGTAAAAACAGTAACTGTTGCAAATGGTTACTTTGGAACATCATTTACAGAAGCAGATACAACAGGAGTAAACTTCAATCAAGCATTGTATGTTCAGGTAAATATCAACGGTACAGATCTAAGTCCTCGAACTGCTTTGAATGCAGTCCCTACTGCTCTTAAGTCTTTTGGAGCATTCTCATATGCAAGTGCACCAACAGTTGGTCCAGCTGGATCTCTGTATTTCAATACAACTGATAACACTCTGTATATATCAAACGGAACAACGTGGACTGTATCAACTCCATGGGTAACAAGTGGTACTGATATTACTTATATTGCTGGAAAGGTTGGGGTTGGAACGAGTACTCCAAGTGAACTTTTTCATGTGGTGAATCCTGCTGGAACCGCATCACTTAGAATTTCTGGTGCTAATGGTGGATTCCTTCGAATAGAGGATACTAATGTTGCTGATTCTGCCGATCCAGTAGGTCGTCCATTTGGCTATATGCGTATGTCAGCTGGTGTGTTGCGTTTTGGAAATGCAAACCGTGCTGCAACAAACACAACTGCAAGTAGTGATAAAATGATTATTACTACTCCTGGAGATGTTGGCATAGGTTCTTCAGTTGTGGATGCTCGTTTGGTTGTAGCTGGATCGGGCACATATGTCCTAACTGGTGCCGCCTCATCTAGTGGAAGTCTCAACCTTAGATCATTTCGTTACGCTATATCTGCAAATGAACCAATTGGAATGATTAATTTTTCAAGTAACGACTCGCAGCTCACAGATCCAGGAACAACAACTGCATTCATTCGTGCTATGTCCGCACAGGTCCACACTCCGACTGTGCTTGATACCGATTTAATATTTGGTACGACTGTCGGAACAACCACTTCTGAAAGAATGAGAATTATGGCAAACGGATTTGTCGGCATCGGAACCTCAACCCCAACAGCTCAATTTACAACAACAGGAACAGTACGTTTTGCATCACTTGGTGCAGGATCACTCTCAACTGATGCACTTGGTAACGTAACCGTATCATCTGACGAAAGACTAAAGGATATACAAGGAGAATTTAAAACAGGATTAGAGAAAATCCTAGGTCTTAACCCAATCATGTATAAATGGAAACCAGAGACTGGGTACGATACAACAAATGCATATGCAGGATTTAGTGCACAAAATGTTCAAGAAAATATTCCAGAAGCTGTAGGAACAGATGGACGAGGTTTTCTTACATTAGCTGACCGTCCTATCCTTGCGGCGCTTGTGAATGCGGTGAAGGAGCTTGCTGCTAAGGTGGAGGGATTTGCTGAAGCGGTTAAAACAAAACTTGTAGAGACCGATATTGTTAAAACTAAAAATCTATGTGTTCAAAAAACTAATGGTCAAGAAGTTTGTATAACAGGGGATCAAATTGAAACACTGATGACAAGTCAAAACATTAATATTATTCAGCAGCCGCTTCCTTCTGTACCTCCACCAGCACCGACTTCAAGCAGTACTCCTGAACAAATAGTTGAAGTACCAGTTACACCAGCGCCAGCACCTGAGGTTGAACCAGCTGTACAACCTGTGCCAGATCCAATTCCGGCACCAGTAACAGACACAACAACAGAATAAGATTATAATATTGATTGACAATAAGAATCGCAGTTGCTACACTTGTATCCATTGCGATTTTCTTTTTGCTTTGAGGTAAGTTATTCACGTACATTTACCCCAAACCAAAAATTCGCAAAATTACATAAAATATTAATTAATTGAATATAAAAATATATGGCAGTAGCAGAAGCATTCGATCGATCAAAAACACACGTAAACGTTGGTACAATCGGCCACGTTGACCACGGTAAGACAACTCTTACAGCGGCTATTCTTAGTGTTCTTTCAAAGAAGGGAAATGGTTATGGAGCCAAACTTCTAGGAATGAACGAAATTGACAAAGCTCCAGAGGAAAAAGCTCGAGGAATTACTATTTCTCTTGCTCACTGTGAATACGAGACACCAACACGTCACTACGCACACGTTGATGCTCCAGGTCACGCCGACTACATCAAAAACATGATTACAGGAGCAGCTCAGATGGACGGTGCTATCCTTGTGGTTGCAGCAACAGACGGACCTATGCCACAAACACGTGAGCACGTTCTTCTTGCAAAGCAGATTGGAGTACCTCAGATTCTTGTATTTATGAACAAGTGTGACATGGTTGATGATAAAGACATGCTTGACCTTGTAGAAGAGGAAATACGTGAACTTCTAACAAAGAACGGATTTGATGGAGCTAACGCACCAGTTATCCGAGGTTCAGCTCTAAAAGCTTTGAACGCAGCAGATGTTAGTGATGAGTGGGCACAGAAAATCGTTGATCTAGCTGACGCTATCGACTCATTTATCCCAACACCAGTACGTGAGACTGACAAACCTTTCCTAATGCCAGTAGAAGACGTATTCTCTATTGAAGGACGAGGAACTGTAGTTACAGGACGAATCGAGAAAGGAATCATCAAAATTGGTGAAGAAATCGAAATCGTAGGTCTAAAAGACACTGTTAAGACTATCGTTACAGGGGTTGAAATGTTCAACAAATCTCTATCAGAAGGTATGGCTGGAGATAACGCTGGACTACTACTACGATCTGTAAAGAAAGAAGATATTTCACGAGGACAGGTACTTGCTAAACCAGGTTCAGTTAAGCCTCATACAGACTTTGAAGCAGAAGTATACATCTTGAAGAAAGAAGAAGGAGGACGACATACACCATTCTTCTCAGGTTATAAGCCACAGTTCTACGTTCGAACAACTGACGTAACAGGTGAAGTAACACTAGCTGAAGAAGGAAAAATGGTTATGCCTGGAGATACAGTTACTTTTAAAGTAAAGCTTGTAGCTCCAATCGCTCTAGAGGACAATACACGATTTGCTATCCGAGAAGGAGGTAAGACTGTAGGAGCCGGAGTTGTAACAAAAATCGTTGCGTAATTAGTCAAAAAATAAACTAACGTACGCATTATCAACAAAAAATGCAGTGCTATAATCTATAGTCATTGCATTTTTTGATAAAATAGTGTAATATCCAAATCTATGTCAACAGCCATAAAAAGCACAAAAAAGAAGTCTAAATCAGACGTTGAAGTTACTTCAAAACTACGAATTCGTGTTCGAGCATATGATGCTCGTTTGCTAGATACATCTGTAAAACAGATTGTAGAAACAGCATTAAAACATGATGCAATAGTACATGGTCCAGTACCTCTACCAACTGAGATCAAGAAGTACACTGTAAACCGTTCAGCGTTCATCTATAAGAACTCACGAGAACAGTTTGAGTCACGAACACACAGAAGATTGATTGACATTCTTAACCCTTCTGCTAAAGTGATCGAGTCACTCACTAACATGACTCTACCTTCAGGGGTAAACGTTGATGTTAAGATGATGTAGTTTACAAACCTCTTATGTAAAGGATCATCAGGATAGTGTCCAAGACTCAATGAGTTACTCGACACACAAACCTGCTCTGGTATATACCTTATACAAAAGATTAACAATAAAAATATGAAGTATACAATCGCAACAAAACAGAATATGACTCAGTTATTTGATGAAACAGGCAAGGTTTACCCTGCAACTGTTTTGTCATTTAGTCCTATGACTATTACTCAGAAGAAAGATAAAACTACTGATGGGTATGACGCCGTACAAATTGGATTTGGATCTAAATCTGTTAACCAGCTGTCTAAAGCTGTAAAAATTCATAGTGGTATTGCATCTGATGCTAAAAAAGGCTTTGCGCTCTTAAAAGAGGTACAAGGCCTTTTTGGTGAGAAGGGAGATACTCTTCCATTCGAATTCGTATCAGGTGATATCGTTACTGTATCAGGAACAACTAAAGCTAAAGGTTTCCAGGGTGTTGTAAAGCGATATAACTTCAAAGGAGGTCCTGGATCACATGGTCAGAAGCACTCAGAAAGAGAGCGAGGATCATCAGGTGCCGGTGGATACCAGAGAGTGTTCAAAGGAACACGTATGGCAGGAAGAATGGGTGGAGACAAGATGACATTTAAAAATATGACTGTAGTAGCAGTGGACACAGAAAATAATCTTTTGTACATCAAAGGAGCTGTTCCAGGTCGACGAGGTACTGTTGTAGAAATCGTACAAAAGTAATTAGCGCAATTTATACTGTAGTATCACAAAAAATATATGACAAAGACAACACAAGAAAAAAAGACAAAAAAAGTAGTAGATTTCAATGCTCCAATCCTATCTAAAGAAGGAAAGGCTGCAGGAACTATTGCACTTCCAGAATCATGTTTTGGACTATCATGGAACGGTGACCTTGTTCACCAGGTTATCACATCTCTTCAGACATCTGCTCGACATCCTTTCGCGCACGTTCGAACACGAGGTGAAGTATCTGGAGGAGGAAAGAAGCCATGGAGACAAAAAGGTACAGGTCGAGCACGACACGGATCTTCACGATCTCCTATCTGGGTAGGTGGAGGTGTAGCTCACGGTCCTCGAAATGATAAAAACTTCGACAGAAAAGTAAACAAGAAAGCTAAAGATAAAGCTATTGCAACTATTCTTTCTAAGAAGTTTTCTGACTCAGAAATCATTTTCCTAGATACTCTAGCAATCACAACTCCAAAGACTACAGAAATCAAATCTTTGATCGCTAATCTTGCTGGTGCAAACGATTCATTTACAACTCTTGCTTCAAAAAAGCATAACGCTGCACTTATCGTTACTCCATCACATGATATGAATACTATCTTGAGTGCTCGAAACTTTAAAAACATCGAAGTTCAGACAGTTTCAAGTATTAACCCTCTGATTGTTTCAAAATACAAATATATCGTTTTTGTATCGCCAAAAGAATCAATCGATAGTCTTGTAGAAAGATTTAATAAAGCATAAGCAGCGTAATAGTACATATATGAAAAAAGAAACCTACATAATAAAACCAAGAGTAACTGAGAAGGCAATGATAAGTACTGATAAAAATAAGTACATCTTTCTTGTGTCACAAAATGCTAATAAGGATAACCTACGACAGGAGGTAAAACTGACTTACAAAGTTAGTCCTATTAAGATTAACATTGTGAACACTCAGCCTCGAAATGTACTTCGACGAGGTAGACCAGGTCGAGTTTCAGGATTTAAAAAAGCAATTCTTACACTTAAAAAAGGTGACAAGATAGACATTGCATAATACAGCTTATAATTTTACACACAATATATAAAACATATGAAAAGATATAGTCCACGATCAGCGTCAAGAAGAAATATGGTTACCATCGAGTATGGTGACATCTTGACTACAAGTACACCTCACAAGGCTCTTACATACGGTCGAATGCGATCTGTTGGAAGAAACAACACAGGTAGAATCACAACTCGTCACAAAGGAGGAGGTAACAAAAGAAGTTATCGAGAAATTGACTTTAAATACGATAAAAAGAATATTCCTGCAAAAATTGTTTCAATTGAATACGATCCAAACCGAACTGCCTTTATTTCTCTGGTACAGTATGAAGATGGTGAGAAGCGATACATTATTGCTCCAAAAAGTATCAAAGTTGGTGATACATTTGTTGTAGGAGAGAAAACAGAGGTTAAGCTTGCATGTCGAATGGTTTTGAAAAACATTCCTGTAGGAACAAACATTTATAATATTGAACTAAAGCCACAAGGAGGTGGAAAGCTTGTTCGATCAGCTGGTAACTATGCTCAAATCGTAGCCCATGATGCTGGATACGCACTAGTAAAAATGCCTTCATCTGAGGTTCGAAAGATTATCGATACTGCCTGCGCATCTATCGGAGAAGTTTCAAATGAAGAAAGTCATCTTCAGAACTTCGGTAAAGCCGGAAAGAGTCGATGGAAAGGTATTCGACCGACAGTTCGAGGTACAGCCATGAACCCAGTAGATCACCCACACGGAGGAGGTGAAGGACGACAAGGACGAGGACGAAGACGAGCTATCTCAATTTACGGTAAACCAACTGGAAAAGGACAGAAATCTCGAACTCCTAAGAAATACTCAAATCGCCTTATCGTTTCAAGACGAAAAAAGAAATAACATTGACTAAATCACAATAAATTGCTAATATCAATAGACACAAAAGACAAATAATATGACAAGATCACTATCAAAAGGCCCATATATCGCAGAAAGACTTCTAAAGAAAATAGAGGGTAAGACTCCTGCACAAGCTGGCGTTATCAAAACATGGTACCGAAGCAGTACTATTTCACCTGAAATGATTGGATTTACTTTCGGAGTACACAATGGACGTGTTCATGTTGAAGTTCTTGTAACTGAAGATATGGTAGGTCATAGACTTGGTGAATTCTCTCTAACTCGTAAATTTACTCGTCATGGAGGAAAGATGCAGAAAGAGCAAGATGCTGCTAAGAAGCAAGCTGAAATTACAGCTGCTAAGTCAGCAAAGGCAGCTCCTGCAGCCGCAAAGAAAAAATAGTCGTCCGTTAATCAATACATCTCAAATTTATGAAAGCAATACTTAAAAATTATCGACAATCACCTAGAAAAGTTAGACTTGTAACTGACCTTGTTAAAGGTAAGAAAGTTGACGCTGCTCTTAACACACTAAACTTTACACCAAAGCGAGTTGTTCCAGTTATCAAAAAGCTTCTTGAGAGTGCTATTGCAAACGCAGTGCATGCTGGAAATGAAGTAGGAACACTACGAATCAAAAACATCACTGTTGACGAAGGGTTTGTTCTTAAAAGAATGATGCCACGAGCTCGAGGTGTAGGTGCTCGAATCAATAAGAGAACTTCTCATATTGTTGTTACTCTTGCAGTAG
This sequence comes from Patescibacteria group bacterium, assembly GCA_040386515.1. Lineage (GTDB taxonomy): Bacteria > Patescibacteriota > Minisyncoccia > Phycocordibacterales > CAIZLB01 > CAIZLB01. The sequence goes on along the minus strand of JAZKFG010000005.1, from coordinate 56,991 downwards.
GTGATCATCCAAAGGCAAAAGTTAAAGCTAACAAGAAAACAAAATAATTTAAACACACTATTCAATCATATGACAAAAATTGTTCATCCGTACGCACATAGACTTGGTATCACAAAAGACTGGAAATCTCGATGGTTTTCTCTTAACGCTGATTTCCGAAAGCATTTTCGAGGAGATATCGTAATGCGAGAATGGCTTGAGAAAAATCTTAAGGGTCAATTTATTGGACTTGTAGAAATCGAGCGAAATACAAAAGTGATTAAAGTTATTATTAACACATCACGACCAGGTATTGTGATTGGTAAAAGTGGTGAGGGTGTTATTAAAATCAAAGCAGCACTTGAGAAAATTCTTATCAAGTCAGGTGAGGTAAAACCAAATCTACAGGTTGAAGTTGTTGAAATTAAAAATGCAGAAGCAAACTCTGCAATTGTAAGTCAAATGATTGCTGAAGGTATTGAGAAGCGACTTCCATACCGACGAGTCCTAAAACAAATGGTTGAAAAAGTTATGGCCGTTAAAGATATCAAGGGAGTTCGAATCTACCTTGGTGGACGTCTAGGTGGAGCAGATATGGCACGAAGTGAAGAAATCAAACGAGGACGAGTGCCTCTACAGACTCTTCGAGCTGATATCGACTTTGCTCGAAACAAAGCACACATGTTGTACGGAGATATTGGTATCAAGGTGTGGATTTATAAAGGAGATATCTTTGAGAAAGGATTAACTCGATAATTAAATAAATAATATACTACTATGTTATTCCCAAAAAAAGTAAAACATCGAAAATGGCAAGTTACTCGACGCAATCCTAAAGTGTTGAGTTCTAAAGTGGAAACACGTGGCCTTACACTAGCAAACGGAGCTCACGGTCTTATGGCTGTTACTCAGTCACGTATAACTTCAAACCAGATCGAATCTGCTCGAAAAGTTATTGCAAAAACTCTAGGTAAAACTGGACGAATTTGGACACGAATTTTCCCTGACAGACCATTTACAAAAAAAGCTGCTGAAGTACCGATGGGATCAGGAAAAGGAGAGCCAGATGGATTCTGTTTTGAGACATATGCAGGACGTATGTTATTTGAAGTTGATGGAGTAACTCCAGAGATTGCAAAAGAAGCATTCAGAAAAGCTAACTCAAAGCTTCCTGTTAAGACAAAAATGGTATCACGATAATATATTTATATAAACATATGAAAAAAGAAGTAACAACAAATAAAAAAATACTGGAAGGAGTAGTAACATCTGACAAGATGACAGATACTATCGTGGTTAAAGTTGACCGATATGTAAAGATGTCAAAATATCAGAAATTCGTAACTATCTCAAAAAAGTATAAGGCACACGATGCTGGAAATACTAAAAAAATTGGAGATATGGTTAAAATCATAGAGACAGCTCCAATATCAAAAGATAAAAGATTTACTCTAGTAAAATAAATATATGATACAACCACAAACAATAGTAGCAATAGCAGATAACTCAGGCGCAAAGATCGGTCGAGTATTTAAAGTACTTGGATCATCAAAGAGACGATATGCACATATCGGCGACACTGTTATCCTTGCTGTTCAGAAAGCAGAACCTCGAAAGGGAACAAAAAGAAAAGACGTGCACAAAGCAGTTGTTGTTCGAACACGAAAAGCAATTCGACGAAAAGACGGATCATATGTTCGTTTTGACGAAAATGCAGTAGTTCTTATCGACAAGACAAAAGGTGAGCCAATTGCAGGACGAATTTTCGGTCCAATCCCACGAGAGATTGCAGAACGAGGATATCAGACTATTGCTTCAAAAGCACCCGAAATTGTATAGCGCACGTGTAAATAATTTAAATAACATAATAATAAACGTATGATAAAAAAAGGAAACACAGTAAAAATACTCGCAGGAGACGACAAAGGCAAGACAGCTACTGTTTTGACTGTTCTTGCAAAAGAAGGAAAAGTTCTTGTTGAGGGTATTAATATGAAAAAAGTGCATAAGAAAGGAACAAAAGAAGGACAGAAAGGACAGCTTGTAGAAGTTTCGCATCCTATTCATATATCAAACGTTTCACTCGTGAAATAATCCTGTAAAATAATAATACATATATGTCACACACAACTGTAAAAGAAAAAGCAAAAAAAGCATTTGATCACCTTAAAAAGGATTTCAAATATACTAACAAATTACAAGCTCCTCGAATTGAGAAGGTTATTGTAAGTACAACTATTGGATCTATCAAAGATGCAAAGAAGAAAGAGCTTATGCTTGATCGAGTAACAAAAATCACAGGACAGAAGCCTGTTACGACAACAGCTAAGCAGTCAATTGCAACATTTAAACTACGAGCTGGAGATCCATCAGGATACAAAGTAACATTGCGAGGAGAAAAGATGTGGTCTTTCCTTGAGAAAGTTGTAAATATTGGTCTTCCACGAACAAAAGACTTCCGAGGTATTGCTGCAACTGGAGTTGACCCAATGGGTAACTTTTCATTCGGTATTAAAGAACATACTGTATTCCCTGAAACATCAGATGAGAATATTGCAGACGTGTTTAGTCTAGGGGTAACTGTTGTTACGACAAGTAAGGCAGCTCCGGAGACAAAAGCATTTTTGGATACTCTTGGATTCCTATTTAAAAAAGCAGACGAAAAAAAGAAATAATAATATAAGAAAATATCATGGCAAAAAAATCAGTAATTGAAAGAGCAAAAAAAACACCAAAGTTTAAAAGTCGAGTAGTTCGTCGATGTTTTAAATGTGGACGAAAGCGAGGATACATGAGAGACTTCGATCTTTGCCGAATTTGCTTTAGAGAGCTTGCAAACGAAGGAATGATCCCAGGTATTAAAAAATCATCATGGTAACAGTCAATAACTTCACTATTAAGATAAAGTAAATATAAATATATGAATCACGGAATATCACAAATAATAAATAACTTGAAAACAGGTAACCTTGCAGGAAAAGAGGTGGTTACATTTGGTTTTTCAAAATTTAGACAGGCTGTACTTGAGAAGCTTTCAGCACTTGGGTTCGTTGGAAAAGTGAAAGTTACAGGAACTGCACCAATTCAATACATCGAAGTTGGAATGCTATACGAAGCAGATGGAAAGCCTCGGATCACAGGTGTACACCAGCTTTCAAAATTCTCACGACGAATGTATGGATCATACCTTGATGCTCACCAGGTAAAAAATGGATACGGAGCATTACTGGTAAGTACACCAAAAGGAGTACTATCTGATTCAGAAGTTCGAAGTCAGAAAGTTGGAGGAGAGTTTCTCTTCAAGATCTGGTAACAAAACAATCCCGCAAGGGATTGAGGCACAGGAGCGCCTTGCATAAGCTAAAGATCTTCTACTTTATAAGTTATATACTGCAAAAGTACGAAATAATACTAAAAACATATGTCAAGAATCGGAAAACAAATACTACAAATACCTAATGGAACAACAGTTACTGTTGCAGATGGAATGGTGACTGTAAAAGGTCCAAAAGGTGAAATTTCAAAAAAGATATTACCAATAGTTGATATTGTGATTGAAGGGGATAAAGTTTCTTTTGTTCACAAGCAAAATACTTCTTTTGGTAGATCACTTTGGGGAACATACGCATCACATGTTAAAAACATGATTGAAGGTGTTAATACTCCATTTGTGAAAAAACTAATTCTAGAAGGAGTTGGATACAAAGGTGATGTTCAGGGAAATATCCTAAACCTTGCTCTTGGATTTTCACATCCAACAAAAGTTGAAATTCCAAGTGATGTAACAGTAACTTCTGAAAAGGGTGTCTTTACATTTACAAGTATCGACAAAGAATCAGTTGGAGGCTTTGCTGCTAAAATTCGTTCTCTAAAGAAACCTGAACCGTATAAAGGAAAAGGATTTAGATATGAAGGTGAAGTTATATTACGAAAACAAGGTAAAAAAGCTGCATAGTTTAATTTAAATAAATCACATATATGAAAAAAATATACCTCTCAAGTAGAGACAGAATCAAAAATAGAATACGTTCAAAAGTTAGTGGAACTGCAGAACGACCACGACTAACTGTATTCAAGTCTAACAAGGCTATCTATGCACAGCTTATTGACGATATGACAGGAACAACTCTTGCACAGGCTAATTCATCTGCAATGAAAGATACAAAGATGAATTCAGCTACAAAAGTTGGACAGGAATTAGCAAAAGCTGCAAAAGCTAAGAATATAACTAAGGTTGTATTTGATCGAAACGGGTACATCTTTACAGGAAGAGTGCTTGCATTAGCCGACGCTGCTCGAGAAGCGGGACTAGAATTTTAATCACATACATAGTATACATAGATAATAAACACATATGACAGATATAATAGAGCCAACACAAACAAACGAAGAAACAACAGAGGTTACTACTCCTACTGAGACTGCTTCTGCTGCACCTGCGTCTACTGAAGCATCAGCACCTTCTGACCAGAGAACTTTCCGAAAGAATCCACGACCAGATCGAGGAGACAGAAGAGGAGGTCCAAAGCGAGAGCCTAAACCAAAGCCAGAATTTGATCAGAAAATCGTTGATATTCGACGAGTAACTCGAGTTACTTCAGGAGGACGAAAGTTTAGTTTTGCTGTAGCAGTTATTGCTGGAGACAAAAAAGGACGAGTAGGATTTGGAACAGGTAAAGGACTTGATACTGCAGCTGCAGTTGATAAGGCATACCGAAAAGCAAAGAAAAATCTTATCCGAATTCCTCTAAACAAAGATGGAATGATTCCACACGAAGTTGCTGCAAAATTCTCATCTGCACGAGTTGAAATCCGACCAGCACCAGGAAAGGGAATCGTAGCAGGTTCATCAGTTCGTGATGTAATCGAGATTGCAGGAATTAAGGATGTTATCGGAAAGCTACGTTCAGGTACAAAAAACCGAATGAACAATGCTCAGGCTGCTATCCTTGCTCTGTCAATGCTGTCTACAAGTAAAAAAGTTAAACATTTAAAGTAAACATATGCAATTACATACACTTAAAAGAAATACACAAAGAAAAACAAAACAGCAGGTAGGACGAGGAAGTAAAAGAGGAAAGACTTCAGGTCGTGGACAAAAAGGTCAGGCATCACGTGCCGGACGAAAAATGCGTCCAGAGATCCGAGAAGTTATTAAGAAAATTCCTAAACTACGAGGACGAGGAAAGAACATGAACAAATCTTTCGAGATTAAGCCTATCATTGTAAATCTTAAAGATTTATCGCAGGTAGAGGCTAACACAGTTCTTACACCTAAAAAGTTTGTTGACCTTAAACTAGTTGAGCTTGTAAAAGGAAAAGTTCCAAGTATTAAAGTACTAGGTACAGGAGAAATTACTCAGGCCTTAACATTTAAAAAAGTTGCAGTTTCTGCATCTGCTATCGAAAAGATAGAAAAAGCAGGAGGAAAAGTATATGCTAACTAAACTAAAAACAATTTTCGCCGAAAAAACTATACGTAATCGAGTATTCTTCATACTCGGCATGCTTATAGTTTTTCGTGCGTTATCAGCTATTCCAGTTCCTGGAGTTAACACTCTGGCACTTGAACGATTTCTTGGAGACAATAGTTTCTTCCAGGTTCTTAACCTATTCTCAGGAGGTGGACTTTCAAGTCTATCAATTCTTATGCTTGGAGCTGGACCATACATCACTGCGTCTATCATTGTTCAGTTGATGACTATGATATTCCCTCGAATGAAGGAATTACAGCAAGAAGAAGGAGCTGCTGGACGACAGAAGCTTTCACAATATAGTCGAATGCTTACTGTGCCGCTTGCGCTTATTCAGACATTTAGTCTTGTAGCAATTATCAGCAAGCAATCTCCAGATGTATTTGGTGCATTGTCAGCATTTGGATTTATTCAAATCGGTATCATTGTAGTTGCCTCATCAGTACTCCTTATGTGGATTGGTGAACGACTTACAGAATTTGGTATTGGAAATGGTATATCTCTTATTATTGCAACAGGTATTATCTCAGGATTTCCACAAGCATTGTCTCGAGTAATTGCAACATATGACCCATCACAAGCTCCAACGCTTATTGCAATGGTTGTACTTGTAATTCTTGCTATCGCAGCAATTATTTACATCACTGAGGCAGAAAGACTTGTTGCAGTTACATATGCTCGTCAGGCTCGTTCATCTGCAAGTCAGGGAGCAGGAAGTACTCAGACATATATTCCAATTCGTCTAAACCAAGCTGGAGTAATGCCAATTATCTTTGCGCTTACACTTTTGATGTTCCCATCATTTATCGCAAACTTTATCAAGACTTCAAGTGTGCCTTTCTTGGCAAATGCTGGAACATTCTTGTCATACTGGTTGCAAAATGCACTTGTACACGGAATATTGTATTTCCTTCTTGTATTCTTCTTTACGTACTTCTACACAGCGATCACATTTGATCCAAAGAAAATATCAGAAAACCTACAGCGAGGCGGAGCATTTGTTCCAGGTATTCGACCAGGAGATGCAACAATTGATTATTTGTCAAAGATCGTAACTCGAACAACTCTTGTTGGAGCCCTATTCCTAGGATTGATTGCAATTCTGCCAAGTATTGTACAGTCATTCACTGGAATTGCGTCTATTACAATCGGAGGAACTGGAGTGCTTATCGTGGTTTCAACTATCATTGATATCATCAAAAAGACAGATGCTCAGATCGGAATGCGAGAGTATTAAGAAATAATATTGTATACTTAATGCATATGTTACCTCAAACTATAATATGCATTGGTCGCTCTGGTTCAGGAAAGGGTACTCAGATAAAGCTTTTAGAAGAATACTTTAAGCAGCAAGATGCAAATGCGCAAATGATTCACATAGAAACAGGTGTGTATTTTCGTTCATTTATCGAAGAAAAAACAGTTTCTGGAAATCTTGCAAAGCAAGCATATCTTGAGGGAAGACGAGAACCTGAATTTCTTGCCATAAGCATGTGGGGATATATCTTGTGTAAAGACTATACAGCCGAAGAGCATATTATGTTCGACGGTGCTCCTCGATCTCTTACAGAAGCAAAAATTATTGAAGATGCTTTGTCATTTTACAATAGATTCGACGAAACACTTTTTGTAAAACCAAAAATCGTATTCTTAGATGTGAGTCATGACTGGTCTGTTGCTCGTATGCATGAGCGTGGGCGAGTTGATGATCAGACAAAAGAACAACTTGAGCTTCGATCACACTGGTTTGAAACTGAAGTGATGCAGGCTGTTGAATACTTTAAAGCAAATCCGCGATTTGATTTCGTTCAAATTCCAGGCGAAGGCAGTATTGAAGAAGTGCAAGCACTCATTCGATCTCATTTGCCTGCTTAATATATCATGTCTTCATATTCACCAATTACAATTTATACGGAAAATGAAATCAACCTACTTCGAGAAGGTGGGCGTTTTTTGGCGCAAATTTTAAATACGCTGAAAGCAAAAACTGTAGCTGGCGTAACAACATTGGAACTTGATAAAGAAGCTCGAAAACTTTGTGAAGAAGTTGGAGCTGTTCCTGCATTTTTAAACTATACGCCAGGAGGTGCTACTCGGCCATTTCCAGGAGCTATTTGTATTTCTGTAAATGAAGAAATCGTCCACGGAATACCAAATGAAAATCCTAAAACATTAAAGAGCGGAGACGTTGTCGTCCTGGATATGGGATTGATCTATAAGGGGCTATTTACCGACAGTGCTGTCACAATTGTTGTGGGTGGGGATAGTTACAATACAGTTGGTTCTCGCATGATACAAGTGGCTACAGAGGCTCTAGCGGCCGCTCTGGCCACAGTAAAGCCAGGAGTGCGAACTGGTACAGTGGGTCATGCTATAGAAAAGACTGTATTGGCATCGCATGATAAAACACATAAGTTTTCACTTCCATATGAGCTTGGTGGACATGGTATTGGACATGGTGTGCATGAAGATCCGTTTATGCCTAACTTCGGTAAAAAAGGAAGCGGCCCAATACTTCGAGAAGGAATGGTTTTAGCTATTGAGCCTATTCTAACTGAAAAAAGCCCTCGAATGAAACTGCTTAAAGATGGATATACATATGCGACTCAGGATAAAGGATTGAGTGTACATGTAGAACATACTATTGTGGTTACCAAAAACGGATGTGAAATATTAACAGAAGAAAAATAATCGCAACATATCGGAGCGATTATTTTTTTTGTTCTTTCTTTATCGAGACGACATAGGTATACTTATATATGAAATCGTAACAATATATGATCGATAGAGAACACATAGAAAATATTGCAGGCCAACCTAATCTCTCTGCAGAGCCTGAAAAAAAACCTTTTACAACCTTAGAAGAAGAGTTGGATTATTTACGTGCGCAAGTAAAAGCACATGAAGCAACTATTGGCGGACAAAAAGAACAGGATCAGATTATCCGCGAGGAAATAAAAGAATATCATGCCAATACTGGCCGTGATCTTTTGCATGAATCGTATAAGGCTACACCTCAAGAGCATGAGACTCGAGGTACAGAAATAGTTCTTAAGCTTTCGCCTGAAGCACATGATAAAAACATGGAAGAGTATTTTACCTTAATGGAAAAATACGGTATTCATAATGCTTTGTCTGCCATTCATCAAACCAAAAACCCTCATCTCGAAGATGATTTCCATAGATTTCTTGTTGAATATTTGAAAGCGGGTTTAACAATTAAGGATTTAAAAGAAGGCGAGCCAATACAAAAATCAATCACGCATACATTGTATGAAGTGTCTTTGCCTGATTTTAAAGCTGATAAAAAAGATGCAGGACAACGGCCATTGAAAGAACTTCTTTCTGCAATGGAACAATTTTATGCAGGTATGATGTCTATTTCTGATGCTGGTAAAAAGCAGGGAGATAGTAAAAATCATATGACTATTGAGCTTGCAGTGGCTGATGCAAGTGAAGAATTTATTTTCTATGTTTCTATTCCAGATGCAAAAGCGGATCTTTTTGAAAAGCATATTTTGTCTGTATTTCCAGGTGCAAAAATAGAAATAAAACATGACGATTATAATATCTTTAACTCTGATGGATCAAGCGTTGGCTCATATGCAACTTCAACTAAGAATGAAATTTTTCCTATAAAAATGTATGATGAATTTGATCATGATCCTTTGCAGGTAACACTCAATACGCTCTCTAAGATTCAAAGAGAGGGAGAAGGGGCATCTGTGCAGGTTGTATTTAGTCAGGTCGGAGATTATTATACAAAGCTTTTTAAAGAGTCTCTTGATAAAGTGCGTAAGGGTGATTCGTTGAAAAAGTCTATCGATATTCGCCACACCATGTGGGGACATTTTACTAAAGCTGCAGGAGAGCTTGGGAAAGAATTGGTTGAGCACGCAGTCAATGGAGATGATAAAAATAAAAAAGATAAAGAAAAAGTTGTTGACCAGATAGCCCTTGAGCAAATCACCAAGAAAATAACTACGCCAATTGTTGAAACAAATATTCGTCTTGTTGCATCAGCTGCGAATACGATTCGTGCCGAGCAAATACTTTCTGATCTTGAATCAAGTTTTAATCAGTTTAATAATGCGCTTGGAAATGGATTTTCGTGGGAGCGACCAGAGAAAGCTAGACTACAAAGTTTTTTGCATGATTTTTCATTTCGTATTTTTAATCAAAAAGAAATTATTCCGCTTTCTATAAAAGAGCTTTCGAGTGTGATGCATTTTCCAATGCTTTCTGGAGCTACAAATGCGCCGCAGCTCAAGCAGTCAAAAGCTGGAACTGCTCCGGCCCCACTCGACCTTCCTCGCACAGGTGTGCTTCTCGGTAAGAATCTTCATAGAAATGTTGAACAGCCAGTTTACATGGCGCCAGAAGACAGACTTCGACACATGTATGTGATCGGACAAACTGGTGTGGGTAAATCAAGTATTCTTAAAAATCTCATTCTTCAAGATATTAAAAATGGAGAAGGAGTGTGTTTTATCGACCCGCACGGATCTGACATTCAGGATATTCTTTCAAAAATCCCAAAGGATAGATTTGATGATGTTATTTATTTTGATCCAAGTTATACAGAACGTCCAATGGCATTGAACATGCTCGAATATGATCCATCGCATCCTGAGCAAAAAACATTCGTGGTAAACGAGCTTTTTAGTATTTTCCAAAAGTTATACGGTGGCGTGCCTGAAAGTATGGGGCCGATGTTTGAGCAGTATTTTAGAAATGCCACAATGCTTGTAATCGAAGATCCATCGAGCGGGTGTACACTCCTTGATGTTTCTCGAGTAATGGCCGTTAAAAGCTTCCGAGACATGAAAATCTCACGATGTAAAAATCCGATCGTGCGGCAATTTTGGGTTGAAATTGCAGAAAAGACAAGCGGGGAATCTGGCCTTGCAAACATGGTGCCATATATCACATCAAAGTTTGATGTATTTTTGGCCAATGATATTATGCGACCGATTATCGCTCAGGAACATTCTAGTTTTAATTTTCGAGAAATCATGGATAAGAAAAAGATTTTGCTGGTGAACTTGGCAAAAGGAAAGTTGGGTGAAATTAACTCTAACCTTATCGGTTTGATTATTGTAGGAAAGATTTTGATGGCCGCACTTTCGCGTGTGGATTCATTCGGAAAAGATATGCCGCCGTTTTATTTGTATATCGACGAGTTCCAAAACGTAACCACACCGTCTATTTCAACTATTTTGTCAGAGGCACGAAAGTATAAATTGTCGCTTACAATGGCTCATCAGTTCATTGCTCAGCTTGATGATAAAATCAAGGCATCTGTGTTTGGTAACGTTGGAAATATGGTGGTCTATCGAGTTGGTGCTGAGGATGCAGAATATCTTGAAAAGCAATTTGAGCCCACTTTTATGGCGAACGATATTATGAATATTGATAACTTTAATGCCTATGTGAAAATGCTCTCATATGGAAAGCCGACAAAGCCATTTAACATACAAATGATGCCGCAAGAAAAAGGCAATCCAAATATTGTAGAAAATCTTAAAGAGCTTTCATATCTAACATACGGTCAAGATCGAGATATGGTTGAAGAAGGTATTATGGAAAAATATAAAAAGGAAGAGAAAAAAGAAGAAGTGAAGTCTCCATTAAGCATGATTAAGTAATTAGTATGCTTTTGTATATCGCGGTATAATATACATGCGTGAGAGTATTACACTTTATACATTCATATACTCCTCCTCACATACCAGAGCAGGATATTTACCTTGTAGAGAAAGGGTTTTCTGACTATAAGCGTTTTTGGAATGTGCTCAAAGAAACAACTCCTGATGTTATTCATATGCGCGCAACAGGTAAGGAAACTTTTGGCATATATGCACTAATTGCTTTTTTGCATAGAATCAAAGTTGTCCGCACATTATATGCGCCGATAATGTTTACCTATTGGTATATTTTAAAACAACTGTGTGCACGACATTTGTATGGTCATACAATTTGTACTTCAAAATACGATATGGATCATATTGATCAATATCACCTTGCTGGAAAATCAAAGCGTTCGCTTATTTATCGCGGCATTGATTTGATTCCTACAACTGAGATATTAAAAAAAGACACAGCCCGAAGTTTTATATATAAAAAGCTTGGCATTGCATTTACAAAAAATATTCGAATAGTTGGAACTGTTATACGACAGGATGAAGGGAATGGGGTCGAGCATTTGATTGATGCTGCCTATCTCGCCGATAAATATAAAAACTTAACTAATACTATTTTTGTTATTTTGCATGATGGTCATGTTGATTCTGCTTTGCAAAAGCAAATTGAAAATTCACATGTTCAGGGGATTTGTTTTATTGTTGATCAGGTGGAAAATCCTGAACAATATATTCCTGCCTTCGATATATTTATTTCCCCTCGAACGAGTTCAGGTGATTTATATACGTTATTGACCGCAATGTATATGCATGTTCCGTGTATTGCGACGCGAGTAGGAGATGCATATGAATTTGAGCCCTTTGTTGCGGCACCGCTTGTTCCTATGCAGTCGGCCAAGTTTTTAACTGAAGCACTCATGTATGTTATTCAGCATGAAAGTCCGACAAGTGCCAAGCTTCGAAGCAAAATACCAGCGCTCCCCAAAAAGCTTACACATGAACACGAATTGATGGCTGTAAAAGATATATATCATAAGGTAATACGGAAGATTAAACACATTACGATTTCATAGTCTTTTTCGGTGCATAAGTCCTTGTCATGAGTTAGCAAACGTGCACATAATTAATTATGTAGCAGTTTCCGCGCATTAACATTCTTGTCGTGCATCCCAAGAATATTCTTTAACAATATTTGAGTTATGCTACAAGCTCAATACTTATAATTATTCATAGTGACAGTTAATTCCAATTAAAATAAACTTATGAAAAAATTCAACATAGTATTAATTTGTTTAGCGTTTGCCTTGGCACCTGCATTAACTTTTGCAGCTCTGACAAGACAATTAGAGTTAGGTTCGCAAGGAACAGATGTCTCTGATTTGCAGAGATTTCTCGCAACGGATAGCAGCGTGTATCCATCAGGACTTGTAACAGGGTACTTTGGATCACTTACAAAAGCGGCGGTAACTAGATTTCAGGCTAAAAATGGCATTAGCCAAGTAGGAAGAGTTGGTCCTCAGACCATGTCGGTTATAAATTCACAAATGGGCGGGACTACATTAGGTTCAGCGCCAATGTTTACAACTCCTGTTGGAGTAACATTGAATGGAAATACAGCTACATTTAATGTAAATACAAATATTCCTAGTCGAGTAAGCGTATTCTACAGTACTTCTCCAATCACGGGAACAGAAAATGTATTTGTGACTCCAATGACCGTTACTTTGAGCGGTACAGGGGTGATGACGGGCACAAGTTTGCTTACAGCAAACAATGTTGTTTCGCTTCCGCTTGAGTCAAATCGAACATATTATTTTAGAGCAGTTGCAACATCTGCAAATGGGGAAGTTAGTGTGACATATCCGGCCACTTTTCAGTCAAATTATTAGTTAAAAAATTGTAAAAAATTTGCTCGAAAAAACTTCACAATTCTGTGGAGTTTTTTCTTGTTAAAGTTACGAAAAACGCATATAATATAAGCATCACTTGCGTGTATGCATCATGAAGAGAAGAACTTTATTTACCATTCTCATTTCTGCAATTTCTACGCTTTTTTTCGCTGTAAATATATATGCTGCAAGTCCATCAAAAGCACTCGGTTTCCAAGGGCAACTTTTCAGTAACAATGCGCCAGTATCATCATCAGTAAACGCAACATTTACATTTTACGATTCACTCTCAGGAGGAGTAGTAACAGGTTCTCCAATTGCAAAAACAATAACTGTTGCTAACGGATATTTTGGAACATCTTTTACTGAAGCGGACACAACTGGTGTTAACTTTGATCAAGCATTATATGTTCAGGTAAATATTAATGGTACTGACTTATCTCCACGAACTGCACTTAATGCTGCGCCAACCGCATTAAAATCTTTTGGAGCATTTTCATATGCATCAGCGCCAACAGTAGGTCCAGCTGGATCTTTGTATTTTAACAATGTCTCAAATACATTGTTTGTATCTGATGGAACATCTTGGAATGTTACGGCTAGTTCAGCTTCTACATCACCATGGTTGATGAATGACAGTGATACGTATTTTAATACAGGGAATGTTGGAATTGGAACAACGACGCCAGGTTCAGCGCTAACTGTTCAGGGTGATATTAAGGTTATAAATTCAAACAATGCTGTCGTAATGGGAGACATAAGTGGTAATGCTCGAGGTGCAGGGTCAATAGATGTCCAGTCTTCGCACTCATTGCCAACTCAGGTTGCCGCAGCCTCAAACTCATATACATTCGGACTTGATAACATGGTAGACCCTCTATTTCCTGGTGGAGGTGGCGCTATTGGAAATGGGAATATTGCAGGTAATTATTCTATCTCAGTAGGTATGGCAAATGTGGCAACAGGTTCTCTGTCTTGGATGTATGGAAATAGTGCTATGGGATTGCAGAATAAGGCAGCCGGCCATTTGACATCTGCATTCGGTGCCGGAAACGTCGCAGGTAGTTCTACCTCAGCTGGTCTTGTCGGACAATATGCAAGTGCTTTCGGAAATAATAACCTCGCAACAGGTGGGGATTATGCATCTGCAGTGGGTGCACTCAATACGGCAAATGGATTTCGTACGTCGGCGTTTGGAAATAATAACAGCGCTTTAGGTTCTTTGAGTAATGCATTTGGATACAATAACGTAATAGCCGCATCTTCATCAAATAGTATGGCATTTGGATTTTCCAATTCAGTCACTGCTAACAATGCTTCTGCCTTTGGAACATCATTAACTAATGCAATTGCAAACTCGACCGTTATCGGTCCGTCTGATAGTGCAAAAATGATTATTTTGTTAAATGGCAATGTCGGAATCGGAGGCACGACAACTCCTAGTTCACGTCTTGCAATAAAGGGGATTGGAACAACAACGGGAATAAACTTCCAGACAACCAACTCTGCAAATACTGCGTTGTTTAGTATTTTGGATAATGGAAATGTTGGTATGGGCACAACAACTCCAGTGCAAAAACTTTCAGTAATTGGTAATGGTTACTTTAGTGGAAATGTGAACGCCACAGCATTTATTGGAGATGGTTCGCAGCTCACTGGAATATTTAGTACATCAAGTGTGCGGAATTCATTTTCAACAGATGCAACAGGACTATCATACTCATCTACTACTGGAATATTATCACTCACTTCAGGATATGTAATTCCTCTTAGTGCGTCAACAACTGAGTGGGCAAGTAAGGTGAGTAGTCAGTGGATTACTAATGGTTCTAATGTTGGTTACTTAGCTGGAAGTGTTGGAATTGGAACAACAACGCCTGCAGCAGCATTAGATGTATATGTTTCAGGTACATCTTTTGTTCGATTAAATGAACCTGGTATTGCATTGATGCATCTACAAAGTGGTTTCTCAGCTGCACCAACATTGAAAATTGATAACACTGGTAATGCTGATTTTGTTTCAATTGCAAAAAATGGAACGTCTGTATTTCAAATAACTAACGCTGGAAATGTCGGAATTGGAACAACTTCTCCAAACAGCTTATTGAGTGTTCAATCAGGTACACTTGATGGAAGTAGTGCTTCTGACCGAGCATTTACAGCGGTATTTGCTTCGCCGAATAAAACTTTAGTTAATGGAACTAGCTCGGGTCAAGTTGCCATTATTGCAAATGATGGGTCACCGACTGTAGATTATGGAGGTACGCTTTCATTCGGGGCAAAATACAATACCTCTGGGGCAGTTGCAATTAATGCAGCGATTCGATCTGGACGAGATGATTCAATTTCTGGAAATTATGGAGGATATATCGCTCTTAGTACTCGACCAAATGCAGGTAACATAACTGAACGGCTTCGAATTACATCTGCTGGAAATGTCGGAATAGGAACTACAACACCTGGATCATTATTTACAATGGCTTCTGCTGCAGCAGGTGGTACAGTTTGGAAATTTGTCAATACAGACACTGGAGGTAAAACTTTTGACATACTTTCAACCGGCTCTGCAAATAGTGGAGGGGCTGGAAAGTTTCTTATAACAAACACAGTAGCACCGTTGCTTGTTATTGATGGAACATCTGGAAATGTTGGGATAGGAACTTCGTCACCGTCTGCAAAGCTTGATGTTGCTGGTAGTTTCAATGTTGGAACATCGTCAGCGCCGGCATTGTTTGTTAATTCCTCAAATGGTTGGATAAGTACTGGAACCACTTCTGCAATGAGTGCATTACATCTTGGAGGTAATCAAACAGGAAGTACACGTATTACACTTGGAGGAGGAGGGACCGGTCAGGGCTACGGTCTTGATTGGATATTTAGCAATACAAACACAGGAACAAAATACGGAAGTATTAACATGGATTATGATTTGAGAAACACACGTGGCTTAAGAATGTCATCTGCGTACGCTCTGACTTTTTATAGTAATGATACAACTGGTGGAGGAACTGTTCCAAAAATGACACTGGATGCAAATGGAAACTTCGGAATAGGAACAACATCACCTTTAGCAAAGTTGCATGTATTTTCTACTAATATCGGCAGTACTACATTTGCAGCACAAGCAACAACTTCACAAACTGCCCCAATTATAGATATTTGGAGCGCATCTAATGCGTCATTGTTTAATGTTCAGGCAAATGGAAATGTTGGAATTGGAACTACAACACCGCTTGCCAAATTATCTGTAAACGCAAATAGTGCTGCCTTTGTTCCGCTTTCAATAGGAGGTAATAGTACGTTTGCAGCAAATATTTCAGATAACTTTAACGGTGCATCAGGGGTTCAGATGGGTAATACAAGCACAGGAAATGGAGCTGACTTTAGATTCCTCATCAAAGATACATCTGATCACTATTTTGCATTTAGCCAGGCAGGAGTGAATTACACCGGAAACTTCCTTGGATCAATTCCAAGAAATACTGTTGATGCAATATTTAACACGGCAGGAACTTCACGAAATATTATGATGGCAACACTTGATGCAACTGATGTTATCTTTGGTTCGAATAATGTTGAGCGAATGCGAATAACTTCAAATGGAAATGTGGGTATTGGAACAAGTACTCCATCAGCAACATTGACCGCATCTGGAACAATTCGATTTATTAATCTTGGTTCAGGGGGTGCCAACTTAATCACTGATTCTCTTGGAAATGTAACCGTATCATCTGACGAACGACTAAAAGATATTCAAGGAATGTTTATTTCTGGACTTGATAAGATTAAGCAAATTAATCCGATTTTGTATAAATGGAAAATAGAAACTGGATATGACACTGAACATAGTTATGCCGGATTTAGTGCTCAGAATGTTCAGTCTGCAATTCCTGAAGCGGTATCGACTGATTCACGAGGATTCTTAACTCTTGCAGACAGACCTATTCTTGCTTCACTTGTAAATGCAGTAAAAGAATTAGCGACAAAAGTTGAACAGATTGCAGCATGGTTTAAAGATGATGGTAAAACTCTGGCAGTGCCTGAAAATAGTTCAATCAAGCTCGACGGACAATTCTGTGTTGAGGAAGTGTGTATGACAAAGCAAGAGTTTAAGCAAATGATGTTAAATGCAAAGGGTAATAATGGTGGAGGAGGACATTCATCATCAGCACCAACAGTACCTGTTGTACCTCCACCTTCAGATTCATCAAGTGCAACTCCTGAACCTGAAGTCACTGAAGAAGTAACTCCTCCTGCACCTGAACCTGTTGCACCGGTTGAAACTCCAGCTCCTGTTGTTGATGGGGAGTAACTCTACCAAATACTCACTATATTTCTTTCATTGTTTTTAAACTCATTAATTCTCCTCAGTGTTGCTGGACTTGTGTCTTTTGGTAAATCTGTAATACTAAACCATTCTGCATCATGTAATTCCCATTGCTTTGTAAAATCTTGAGAAGGGAGGAGAAATGCAAATACATATACAGTATCTCTTTTACCTTCATTATTGGATGTAAATGTTCCAAGTTTAAATTCTGGAACTAAACAAGATAAAGTTAACTCTTCTTGCAATTCTCTGCAAATACATTGTTCTGGAGTTTCTCCTTTATCTATTTTTCCTCCAGGAAGTCCCCAGTGTGAACTATTAATATTCTTAGTAAGAAGAATACTGTCTTTATATATAAGTAAAGCTTTGGTTCCAAAAGTTTTAGGTTTAAAGATTCTCCAATAGAGACGGAAGAAAGGGTGGGTGAGTTTGTATATAGAGTATTTAAATTTGTTCATATATTATTTACACCAACCTGCATGAGGACCAAACCAAACTTTACCTCGAGAGCAGTTAGATTTACTCTTTTCAGATTTTATATAAAAGCTCCCATCATTATTAACTCCGAGAATAATTGTTTTTTTGAGAGATGATGAAGAGTCATCTGGAATACCAGTATAATATTGATAGATAATATAATCATCATCATTAAATTTATGAATGTAGGTTTTCCTAGTATTATATTCTCCCTCAGGAAGATTGATATGTTCTGTATCTAAAAGAGTCATGATCTTGCTTTCTAATAAAGAATCATGTATTGCGAATAATCTAATGCCAAAAGTATTTAGAAATATAACCCACAATAAGGTAATAAGGAATATGTATATTAGTATCTTAAATACTTTTTTCATATGAAGAGTATAACATGGACTCGAAGCTTACAGCTTCAGTACACCTTTACGGTTTGATTCGGACCAGAGGTCCTCACAAACATCGTAAAGCTTTTCGAATCCCTAAAAGTCTTACAGACTTTTCCCTCGGCTAATATGGAAAGAGTATCCTTTCGGATACTCTTTCTTGTTATGTGCCTCGGGCGGGACTCGAACCCGCACAGCATTGCTGCTAAGAGATTTTAAGTCTCTCGTGTCTACCATTCCACCACCAAGGCGACTATTTTATCCAACAGGAGGCGCAGGCCGGATTTGAACCGGCGAAATATCAGTTTTGCAAACTGCCGCGTTAAACCACTTCGCCACTGCGCCCTATAAACACTACAGCTTCACCCAATATAGCACGAAACTATATAATCTCAAAAATACTTTGTCGGTGTTTTTCACCCTTATCAATTTCAAAAGAAAGGAAAGGGAGCATGCCTAATCGTGAATTTTCTTTGATATAATTTCGCATATCAGATGCATTTCTTTCAAGAAAATCAACCACTGCATTTTCTTGAGTTTCAGGAAGAACGCTTACTCGAATAAGTACATTATTACTTCTATCTGCTTGTTCAATAGATGTTACTGTAATCAATGACTGACCTCCTGAGTTACGAGTAATATACTCATCAACTAACTTTCGTACAATTGATGTTCCTCGTCCTCGTGTTACTTCTTTACTTCGTATGTTGTTTGTTTTTTTCATAGGTATATTATTTATCTTTCTACAATCGATACAGCTGAGAGAACGTCTCCACTTACAATTTCTATTTTTGATTCAACCATAAGTCCACATTCATTTTCAGCCTCAACGCTTTTAACTGCAGCTCGCATTTGCTGCAATTCAACAATTGTTCCTTGACCAATTTCATTGTCTCGTCGAAGAATTTTAACAGTATCACCGAGAGATAGTTTTCCAGTTTCAACTTTTCCTCCCATAACTTGCTTGTTCTTATTAATACTAAATGTCTTAAGAACTTTAAGCTGACCATGAGATTCTTCACTTGTAACTTTAGGTGCTCGCTTCTTTGCTTCTTCGGTAACCCATTCTGTAAGCTTGTAAATAATATCAAATGTTTCAACTGTGGTTTTCTGAGTTTCGGCAACACGTCGAGCTTGTGCATCAATTTTTGTATTGTAGCCAAGAACTATAGAATCCTTACTGCCTTGTGCGAGCTTAATATCATTTTCATTAATATCTCCAGTCTCTGCTCGAATAACTCGAACAATAATTCGATCAAGCTGAATCTTTGCGATCTCTTGCTTTACTGCATCAAGGGTTCCAACACTGTCTGCCTTAAGTACAAGGGGAAGTGTCCATGTATCATCTTTTTCAAGACCATACATTGCTCGAATGTTTACTTGAGGATTTGGCTTTGTCTTATTTGTTCCATCCATTTCTGCACCAAGGGCTAGCAACTCTTTTTGTTCTGCTGCAAGAACTTCTGCTGACTCTTTGTCTCGACACATAATACACATGTCACCAACCTGAGGTGCATCAGTCCATCCTACAATTCGTACAGGCTGTCCTGGAATAGCTTTCTTAATTGCTTTTCCTTCATAATTTTCCATAATTCGCACTGGTGAAATCTCGCCTCCTGATACTAAAAATGATCCAGTAACAAGCTCTCCGTTTTTTACAATAAGTGTTGCGTGAATTCCTCTAACTTTATCTCGTCCTGATTCGATAACAAGACATTCTGCCGGAACATCATACTCAGCTGTAAGATCTGCAACTTCAGCCATAAGTAAAATCATATCCAAAAGATCATCAACTCCTTTTCCTGTCTTTCCTGAAAAAGGAATAATAGAAATATCTCCACCGTATCCTTCAACGAAAATACTATTTTCTGCAAGAGATTGTTTTGTCTTTTCAATATCAGCTCCTTCTCTGTCTATTTTACTTGCCCCAATACAAAAGGGAACACCAGCTTCTTGAATAGAGGCAAGCGCATCAAGTGTCTGAGGTTTTACGCCATCTTCTGCTGATACAACAAGCACTGCAATATCTGCTGCTCGTGCACCTCGTGTTCTCATAGAGTTAAATGCTTCGTGTCCTGGTGTATCCAAAAAAGTAATTGGATTGCCATTGTGAACTATTTCGTATGCAGACATCTTTTGTGTAATACCTCCAACCTCTCGATCTGCAGTATTTGCACTTCGAATATAATCAAGCAATGTTGATTTTCCGTGATCAACGTGACCCATGATTACTACAACCGGAGCTTTGGCTTTTACATCAGCACCAATATGCTTTTTAACTTCAAGAACATTTTGATTTGATTTTCCACTAATTCGAGTTTTAAGTGTCGGAGCGTTTTTAACTTTAGTTCTTCGTACTCGTGGTTCGTAGTAAGGTCTTGACGGTCCGGATGGTTTGTATGTACTTGGTCCAGATGTTGTCGGACGCGGTTTATGTTTTATACCTGATCCTTTAAGGAATGTTTTTGCAAATGCAGTACCTCGGTCATCACTTGCTGCTTTTGCTATAGGTGCTGCAGCAGCTGCGGCTTCTAGATTTTTCTTTTTTTCTTCTGGTGTGATTATTTTAGATTTAAATGGAGTTGGGGCAGGAGAAGAAACGTATGTTGGAGTAACTCGAACTGGCTCTGGGGCAACTTGAGGTGCTGGAGTTTGTGCAACAGGGGCTGTTGTTTCAGGTGCTGCTGCCGGCTTATTTTTTTCATATGTAAATGGAAAATCCTTCATCCACGAATCTCCGGATGTTGATTGACTAGGTTTTGGGGCAGGAGCAACTCTATCAGCTGCAGCAAATGTTCGCGAAGATGTCCGAACTTCTTTTTTAACGATAACAACCTCATCTTTTTTTGTTTTTCGAGCAGTTTTCTTAACAGGAGCTTCTTCTTTCTCTGTTGCTGCTACTTTAGACGTGGATCCATCACTATTGAACTTAACTTCGAACGCTCCACCAAAAGCACCACCGAAGGCTCCTCCGAATGAATCATCTTCTGACTGTGGATTATTATTGACTGTCATGGTATACATTATAATACACATTTATAGAAAAAACACAATGTTTTCAAGGATTTTTTACCCATTTCGGCCGTCAAAACGGCCTTCAAAAAAGATTTACGCTGACTACGCGACTCTCACACCCATAAGTGACAATGTTTTATCGTTAATGTCTAATATCTATAAGAATTACGACAAAAACCCAGGAGCATTGTACGGATCGGCAGTACAAGCTAAGAAAATGCTCGAAAGTAGCCGAAAAGAGGTTTCAATGCTCCTGTCAGGTACATCGGCCAACAGTGTCCATTCTGATGAGATTTTCTTTACAGGAAGCGGAACAGAGTCAAACAATATGGCAATTCTTGGGGTGGTAGAGGCTTGGTATGAGACCAATTCTGTTATTCCGCATATTGTCACTTCTGTCATAGAACATCCTGCGGTTAAAAAAGTTGTTGAGAGCTTAGTTAAGAAAGGGAAAGTTTCTGCAAGTTTTGTATCTGTAGATGCAGAAGGAGTTGTTGACTTGTCTGAATTGAAAAAAGTTTTTGAAACAGAGAAAAATATTATTCTCGTTTCTATAATGCTTGTAAATAATGAAATCGGAACAATTCAACCTCTTAAAGATATTGCTCGAATGGTAAGAGGGTATAGAAAGAATTCTGAAAGCGCCTATCCATATTTTCATACTGATGCATGTCAGGCACCATGTTATCTTGACATGCCAATTGACAAACTCGGAGTTGATTTACTTACGCTAGACGGAGGAAAAATATACGGTCCACGAGGAATTGGATGTTTGTATGTAAAACGAGGAACAAAGATTTCATCAATATATAAAGGTGGTGGACAGGAGATGGAATTGCGCGCAGGCACAGAAAATCTTCCAAGCATTGCTGGATTTGCTTTAGCTTTGAAAAATGTTTTCAAAAAAAGAGAAAGCGAAGTAAAAAGAATTGCTCCAATGCAAGAATTTATATTCAGCAATTTGCCAGAACATGTTTTTGTAAATGGTTCGCTTGAGCGAGATTCACGAATTGTAAATAATATTAATATTTGCATTCCTGGAATTGATTCTGAATTTGCAGTATTTCAAGCTGACGTTGCAGGAGTAGAAGTGTCAGCAGTAACCGCATGTCAAAATTCACAAGAAGAATCTAGGTCTTTTGTGGTAGACGCACTCGGGAAAGATTGCGGAGGGTCAAGTCTTAGAATCAGTTTGGGACAAGGAACAACATGGAAACATGTAAGAAAGATTGTTCAGGTTATACAAAAGGTCTCAACACTTTCATAACTCTTCCTAAAAGCTTTTGAAACCACGTCATTCTTTTTTCCCATTCAACTAAATCTATTTTCTCACACTGACTTTGAAGGATAATCAAGTCCTGCTCGAGTTCGGTAATAGTTTCTTTTTGACGAGTGAATAATCCATTTTCAAAATTGTATCGAAGAGAAATAGTATCAAGGTTCATGGTTCCAATATATGCAGTGTTATCAAACAAACACACTTTTGCATGAATCATTGTTTTCGAAAGATATACATTTGCTCCGGCTTTCAATAATTTATGAATATATGTTTTGGCAACAAGATCTACAAAATGGTGATCTGTTTTTTCTGGTATGTAAATATCAATAGACACGCCTCTTTTTCGAGCCTCATATCCTGCGTGAATTAATCCGTGAATAGGGGAGAAATATGGAGTTATAAGTACAATGCGATTTTGAGTATTTTGAACAAGCTTTTTATGCGTGTAGTAAATGAAGCGAGATTTCAAAAGAGGAGCCTGATAGGTATACGCAATATTAGAACTAGAAGTATATAAAAACTTTTTCTGATGCGAAAACTTGAGCTGGGTTTTGTGAGAATACTTATACATATTCCAAAAGTCAGTGGCTCCAGCTTGAACAGCATCAATGTCGCGAGTGACAATATGTGCCTCAATCCAGTCTTGGGTTTTCTCACCAATACACCATCCTCCAAGATGCATTACTTTGTTATCTATAATCAGAGATCTTTTATGATTTCTAAAATACCAAAACTTTTTATTACCTCGCTTCCAAGGAGTAAGCCAGTTAAAATATTCAACACGCACACCCGCATCCTTCAGTCGCTTTTCAACACCTCGAACTGCGAGTTGTCCTGCACCTAATGCATCAACCAAACAATATACTCTAATGCCTGCAATAGACTTTTCAATCATTTTCTCAACAAAGCGAGAAAAGACTTCATCATTATCAATATAAAAAATCTGCAGCAGAATTTCATTCTGTGCACTATCGATTGCCGAAAGCAAATCGTCGATTATTTCATGTGTTTTTCTGAGAACACTCATACGGGACAGTGTATACTAACTGATAGATTTTTGCTTGTCATCCTCTTCATCTTCCTCATTGAAATTAACCTGACCTCCTTCTTCAACAGGTTCGTCCGCACCTACTTCTTCTTCAGCTTGAGCCTCTGTCATAGGGTCTTTTTCAAGAGCTAATTCTTCCTCAGTAGGCAAGAGTTCTTCAATGGCATCATCAGTTAATATAATATCTGTTTTGTTAATATCTGATTGATCATCTGTTTTTTTGATTGGGTTGTTTTGATCCATATATTTAGTTTAGCATATTAATTTTGATATACTATAAATATGAAAAATCAGCAAAAAGGAGTTTTAATGTTTAAGAATATGATTTTTATTGCAGCAACTTGGTTGATTCTCGTGTATGCTGTTGGGATTCTTTTGATATATATTCAATCAACATTTCAAATACACAATAAATATTTTGAATTTATATTTATGTATCATAAACCATCCTCTGGTACTGGAAGAAGTAGTTTCTTGAATTCAAACACTCCATTTGAAATCATCTTATTTTTTCTTGTTGGGTTTCTATATGTAAAATATTACTACAATCCCAGAGCAAAGAAGCTTTAGGGGGTTTGCATACTCATTGAACCATGTGCTAACTCCGTGCTACCATGGAAAATATGAATACAGAACCAATAGAACATATTAGACATTCATTGGCACACCTTCTTGGTGCGGCCGTTTTAAAGCTATATCCAACCGCACAGATTACCCTAGGTCCTGCTGTGGATGATGGTTTTTACTATGATATTGATATGGCTAAGGTTACGGAGGAGGATCTTCCTAAGATTGAGGCCGTTATGAAAAATCTTTTGCCAATATGGGATGGTTTTATTGCGCGAACAGTTTCAGCTGATGAAGCACGGGAAATATTTGCAGGTAATCCATACAAACTTGAGCTTATTGAAGGTATTGTTTCTCGAGGTGAAGAAATCACTCTATATACATCAGGTGATTTTACTGATCTTTGCCGAGGTGGTCATGTATCAAGCATGAAAATTATTGATCCAGAGAGTTTTAAAATTACTCGAATTGCTGGAGCATATTGGAGAGGGGATGAGAAAAATAAAATGCTTACACGAATTTACGGTTTGGCATTTTCTACAAAAGATGAATTGGATACATATATATTCAATCTTGAAGAGGCGAAGAAGAGAGATCATAAGAAGCTTGGAAAAGAAATGGGGTTGTTTACATTTTCTGAGCTTGTTGGACCTGGACTACCACTGTGGACTCCAAAGGGAACAATTCTTCGAGAGCTTTTAAATGATTATGTTATGGAGCTTCGATCAAAATATGGATATCAGAAAGTTTCAATTCCTCACATTACTAAAAAAGAGTTGTATCAGAAGTCAGGTCATTGGGATAAATATAAAGATGACTTGTTTAAAATTACAACAAGAGAAAATCACGAGTATGTTATGAAGCCGATGAACTGTCCGCACCATACACAGATTTTCGATTCACAGATGCGAAGTTATAGAGATATGCCGCAGAGATATTGTGAGACAACAGCAGTATATAGAGATGAGCAGTCAGGAGAATTGTCAGGACTTTCACGAGTGCTTTGTATTACACAAGACGATGCCCACGTATTCTGCCGAGTGAATCAGATTGATGAAGAGATTAAAAGTGTGTGGAAAATTATCTTTGATTTTTATTCTACTTTTGGATTTAATCAAATTGTTCCTCGATTGTCTCGACGAGATCCTGAAACTCCAGAAAAATATCTTGGAGATGTGAAAAACTGGGATATTGCTGAGGATACATTGAAAAAAGTAATCGAATCGAATGTTTCAAAAAGTATTGATGGTCCAGGTGAAGCAGCATTTTACGGTCCTAAAATTGACTTCATGGCAAAGGATGCAATCGGACGAAATCATCAAGTTGCAACAATACAGCTAGACTTTGTAATGCCAAAAAGATTTGAGCTTTTCTGTATTAATGAAAAAGGAGAAAAAGAAGATATTGTAATGCTACACGTTGCAATTATGGGTTCTATTGAAAGATTCTTAAGTGTGATGATTGAACACTATGCCGGACATTTTCCAGTATGGCTTTCACCGGTTCAAGTTAAGATTATTCCAATAGGTGAGAGACAGGCTCATTTTGCAGATGCGGTATATGCAAAAATGAAAGCAGCCGGCATACGAGTTGAGCTAGATGATTCAGGAGACAGTCTTGGTAAAAAAGTTCGAGCATCAAAGACAGAGCGAATTCCATACAATCTAGTGATTGGAGATAAGGAAATGGAAGCTGAGCTTATGGCTCTTGAAGGTAGAGATGGTAAAAAAGATCCTGTGCATCTTGATCAAATGATTGAAGAATTGCTAAAGGAAATTAAAGATAGAGTATAAAGAAATAATTTGATTTCAAAACTTCACAAATACTTCATGTCACTCTTGTATAATATAAGAGTGACATTTGTGTTAAAAAGGTCAAAAATTTGACACCCATGTTATACTCAAAATATGCCACCTCTAAACCATTTTACAACACGTGCGAAAGAGGCGATTCGCCGAGCGCACGAGCTTGCTATTGAAAGGGGACAAACCAACGTCCAGCCTATGCACTTATTGGCTTCTTTGTTAAATCAAGAAGACTCTTTAGTGGTGACTTTACTTGAAAAACTGGAGGTTGATTACCCCCTCATGTTTGATAATGCCCTAGAGGCAATTGATGGCGGAGAATCTTCAAATACATTAAGTCCAGCGTACCAGCTTTTCCTTACTCCAGAGCTTGCTCAGGTTATAGAATCATCAGGATTGGTCGCTACTCAGACTAAAGATAACTTTGTATCAGTTGAACATTTGTTCATTGCTTTTTTTGATTCATTAAACCCAGCACGAGAGTTGATTGAAAAATTTAAAATAGATAAAGAAGCATGCATGAAAGCACTTGAATCTTTGAAGTCACAAAAAGGTTCAGGAACAGCATCTGCACAAGGAGGTGAAAAGAAAACAAAAGCTCTTGCGAAATACACTCGTAACTTAACAGCACTTGCTCGAGAGCATAAGCTTGATCCTGTAATTGGACGAGATGCAGAGATCAGTAGAGTAATACAAATTCTTTCACGAAGAACAAAAAACAATCCAATACTTCTCGGAGAAGCGGGAGTTGGAAAGACTGCAATCGTAGAAGGATTAGCAAATCGTATTGCTATGGGAGATGTGCCAGAATCTTTGAAAGACAAAGAATTACTTTCTCTTGATATGGGAACTTTGGTTGCTGGTACAAAGTACAGAGGAGAATTTGAAGACAGACTAAAAAGTATTTTAAAAGAAGTTGAAAAAGCTGACGGACGAATTCTTATTTTCATCGATGAAACTCATACTATTATGGGTGCAGGTGGAGCAGAAGGATCTCTTGATGCTTCAAACATGCTAAAGCCAGCACTTTCACGAGGTGAACTTAAAGCAATCGGTGCTACAACACTTCGAGAGTATCAAAAACATATTGAAAAAGATCCTGCAATGCAGCGACGATTCCAGCCTGTATATGTTGATGAGCCGAGTATAGAAGATGCCACTGCAATTCTACGAGGTCTTAAAGATAAGTATGAATTATTCCATGGAGTGCGAATTCTCGATGAGGCAATTGTTGCTGCAGTAAAACTATCAAGTCGATATATTACAGATAGACAGCTTCCTGATAAGGCAGTTGATCTTATTGATGAAGCTGCCTCAACACTGAAAATTTCTCTTGAAAATAAACCTCAGGTAGTAGAAGATGCTCATAGAAAGATTATGCGTCTTGAGATTGAGCGAGAGGCATTACGAAAAGATCCTGAAAACAAAGTAACTAAAGATCGTATTCGCGATATTGAAAATAGTATTGCCAATGTTAAAGATGACGTTAAAGATGTTGAAGCAAAATGGATTGGTGAGAAAGAAGCTATCAATGCCATTAAAGAAATTAAAAAGACATTGGAAACATTGAGACAAGAAGCAGAGCGAGCAGAAGCTCGGGCTGATCTTGCAAAGGCTGCAGAGATTCGATACGGCAAACTTCCATTCCTAGAAAAAGATCTTGAGAATAAGCTTAAAAAACTTCGAAAAATGGATTCTGAAAAAAGAATTCTTAAAGAAGAAATCAATGAAGCTGATATCGCACAGGTTGTTGCTCGATGGACAGGTATCCCTGTTACAAGCATGCTTGAAGAAGAAGTGTTGAAGCTTGCGCGAATGGAAGAAGTTCTTAAAGGCCAGGTAATAGGGCAGGATGATGCCGTAAAGCGAGTAGTTGATACTATTAAGCGATCACGAGTTGGTATTCATGATCCGCTTCGACCTATCGGTTCATTTATATTCTTAGGTCCAACTGGAGTAGGAAAGACTGAACTTACAAAAGCATTGGCAAACTTTATGTTTGATGATGAGAAATCATTGATCAGAGTAGATATGTCAGAGTTTAGTGAGCGTCACACGGTGTCTAAGATTATCGGAGCGCCACCAGGATATGTTGGTCACGAAGATAGTGGAACACTGGTAGATAAAGTTAAACATAAACCGTATTCAGTAATCCTGTTCGATGAGATTGAAAAGGCTCATCCGGATATATTTAACATTTTACTTCAGGTTCTTGATAACGGACGTCTGACAGATTCAAAGGGAAGAACAGTGAACTTTAAAAATACAATTATTATCATGACATCAAACATTGGTGCTCAATATATTGATCGTATGCAAAATATTGGTTTTGCCTCTTCACAAGATGATAAGCAAAACTATAATGGCATGAAAGATAAGGTGATGGATGCACTTAAAGAAAGCTTTAAGCCAGAATTCTTAAACCGACTTGATGAGATTGTGCTCTTTGATGTTCTTGGTCCTGAAGCAATTCGAAAAATTGTAGACATTGAAGTGCAGAAAGTTCACGCCCGGCTTGCTGAGAAAGAGATTACCCTTGAGTTCAAATCATCAGTGTACGATTATCTTGCTAAAGAAGGGTATAGTCCACAATACGGTGCTCGACCGCTACGACGATTGATTCAGTCAAAAGTTCTAACACCTCTTGCCTCGATGATGATTACAGAAGGTCTACGAGAGAATGCTAAAGTAACAATTGATATGGATAAAGAAGGCAATCTAAAGTTTGATACGAAGAAAAGTTCATTTGCGACTGCTAAAGCAAAGAAGGAAAAAGTTGAGGTTGGCGAGTAAATAGAAAAAACCTGCTTTACGGCAGGGTTTTTCATATATGTATATAGGGCATTGTTTTTTCCTTAAAATAGTGTATATTTGATAGGTACAGTAAACATGCGCAGATGGCGGAGTGGTCAATCGCATCTGACTGTAAATCAGACGCCTTCGGGCTACGTAGGTTCAAATCCTACTCTGCGCACCAAAAATAAAAATATTAAACATATGCCACAGAAAAAAATCGTAAAACTAAAAAACAAAAAAACTGGAGAAACAATTTACATGCACAAGTCAGGTAAGGCTGGTAGTTCAACTATGCCAAAGCTTAAGATGAAAAAGTATAGTAAAGTTACTCGAAAGCGAGAAATGTTTGAAGAATCAAAGAAATAATCTATATGATACTCACAACTACACCAACAATTCAAGGGAAGGAAATTAGAGAATATATAGGTGTAATCACTGCTGAGAATGTATTGGGTATTAACTTTGTGAAAGATATTTTCGGAGGATTTACAGATTTCTTTGGAGGACGATCAAATACATATGAAGTAGAGATTAAAAAAGCTCGAGAACTTGCTCTTCAGGAACTAGAACAGAATGCAGCTGCACGAGGGGCTGACGCTGTTGTGGGGATTGACTTCGATTTTGAGGTTATTGGAGCACGAGGGAGTATGCTCATGATCAATGTTTCAGGAACGGCAGTTAAGTTTTAATCCATTTATAAATAACGAGAGCTGTGCTACACTGGGTGAGTACAGCTTTTGTTGTATATATGGGTCCATAGTTTCAATGGTAAAACATCGCACTCCAAACGCGCAATTCTCAGTTCGACTCTGAGTGGGCCCGCACAATGCAAATTAAATCTATAATCAATACTCCTGATAAATCATTTGAAGTTATCTACAACGATATTGAAAGTGAATCAGAACTCGGAGACAGAAAAGTTAAAGGTGTTCACGCATTCTGTTTTTACAAAGATCAACTTGTCATCGTATACGCAAAGAAAAAAGATAGTTGGACACCGCCAGGTGGCGGAACTGAAGAGGGTGAGACTGCTAGAGAAACGGTTGTACGAGAAGTGCAAGAAGAATCTAATATGAGAGTAATCAAACAAAGATTTATAGGATTTCAAGATATTTATGAATTTGAAGTTCCTACAACTCAAACAAGATCAGTATGTCTTGTTGAACCATATGGTGATTTTATGGAAGATCCTGATGATGGAGAAATTACAGAAATTAAACTCATTGATCCTAAAGATTATAAACAATATTTTGATTGGGGTCCTGTGGGTGATCATATTATGGAAAGGGCTTTGGACATTAAAGCTCAGATGGATTTAGAAGTAAATAAATAATTAAAAAACATACATGAAAAAAAAGCTTTAAAATATAATACTTTCATTTCTTCTTTTAATATTTACGTTAACCGGAGCTACTTTCTCAGTAAAAGGATTGATATTGTATTTTACAGGTAGTAAGACAGATGCGGTTGTTATCGGTGTAGAATATTTTTCAGGTACAAGAGGAATGAATCTTGACTATTCATTTAAAGATAATAAGGGGCAGGAATATACTAACAGAATTATATATACAAGTAGAAACCATGATGTATACAAAGTGGGGGAAATATTTCCAATTGTGTATGATCCTGATAATGTTAATAAAGTTATTTTTGTAAGTGAGTATATATTTATATTTCCAATATTTGGTTTGATATTCGTGGTGCTAACATTTTTAATTTTTTATGGTTTTTGTAGGGAGTATGTTAAAAAGCAAAAAGTTACATAATACTTAACTTAACCATTGCTTACTGATACCATTAAGCTATGAAAAAACGTCTCATCCCACTAATACTCCTCATTGCCTACATTGCCATACTAATTAAAGTAATGGTATTTAAAGACATACCTATGATCAGAGTAGGGCAACTCATGCTCAACTTCGGCGGAGCAAATGCAGGTCACGAAGCAAACTTCATTCCATTCAAAACTATTCTCCCGTATTTATTCGGCTATAAAGGATGGCTTATCGCAGGAATTAATCTCATAGGAAATATTGGGTTACTACTACCAATAGGATTTCTCGTGCCTCTGGTACATAGAAATATGACATGGAAAAAGTCTGTTATTCTTTCAATACTCTCAGGGCTTATTATTGAAACTCTACAAGTGGTATTAAAGGTAGGAATTTTTGATATTGATGATGTGATACTGAATGCAATTGGTGTACTCATTGGATACGGAATATTTTTAATTCTTGCAAAACGGATTCGTGAAAAGAAATATAAAACTATACTTATTGCAATACTCCTGGCTATCACTGCTGCATCGTATGCGTTCTATACATTTTTCTTGGATATACCGCCGGTGAGTAGTGTTCAAACTCTTCAAGGAAGTAATCCTTGCGGTGAAACTAACGGTACAGGAGAAATAGTTGAAATAGGAAGTGGTGCAATCACTATTAAAGGGGCGAACGGAGTTGGTCAAAAAATGAATATTACTGATGAGACTGAAATTAAAAACTCAGACGGTCCTGCGACAATAGAAGATTTAAACATAGGGGATAGAGCAACAATTGTTATTTACGATGGTAAAAATGCCGCCGCTGTTTTAGTGTGTAATAAAATATAAACATATGAAAACACTCTCAACAATAACCATACTAACACTACTCATTCTTCCTCAAACATCTTTCGCTGCAACATCCGTTGCAAAGAAGAATGAAATGATTCGTAAATCAATTCAAAACTATAAAGGAAATTGTCCGTGTCCATACAACACTATGAAAAATGGTCGTACTTGTGGAAAGACAAGTGCATGGTCAAAACCAGGCGGAGCATCGCCTTTGTGTTATTTGTCTGATATTAAGTAAATCTATTTCACAACATTAAAAGACTCTGCAATATCCCTAAGCACAGCATCCTCAGCTGGATTAAATACATCATTATTTTTTCCAGAAATACGATAGATTTTATCTCCTACATACACAAAGTACACTTCCACTATTCTTTCTCCATTCAGTTCTCCAAATCCATATTGTCTTACAACGCGTAGACCGTTTTTATTTATAAAAAATGTTTTACCTATTTTTACACCAGCTTGTTTTGCAAGTTCGAGTGCTCGAGGATAGGTTTCTGGTTTTTGTATATTTTCGTCGTTAATCATTTGTTCAGTAACGCCTCTATACATAAGCAAGCTCGTAGTCTCTTTTAGAGCTTCTTCTTTTGTTGCATAAGAATCCATTACATTGATTCGTGCGAGAGAATAATATAAATCACCATCACACTCACAGCTTGCATTGAGCTCGTCTGGTCTTGTTGAAGTGCTCAAAAAAGAAATATCACTTCCGAATCTTAATTTTTCATGTGCATACCATTCTTTCGGATATTCAAATTGAATGCCGAAAATATTTGATGTGTATGATTTTTTATTTGATGCAACAGGTAGAGAATCTGTTGTTGTTGCTTGAATTACTTCAACATCGTTATTGGCATGCAATGTGCCTGCATAATATGCACCAGTAATTGCAATGAGTGCAATTACTACAACTACTACAATGGCCATAAATCCTTTATGAGTGTTTTTTAACATGATTAAATTGTACCATTAAAAAAAGAGCTGGTCAGACTCTTTGAAATTTAACGACCTATTTAATTATTATTTCTTTTGATACTTTCTCCAGTACGGCAGCCAGTCTTTTTTAAAGACGGCCAAGATTATTTCATCATGGTATTTGCCGTTAATAAAGAAACGCTTTTTTCTTACACCTTCCTTCTTGTATCCACAATGCAGACTGTAGTTAAGGCTGCGTTTGTTAAACTCAATTACTGAGGAAGCGATTCTATGCAGATTAAGAGTGTTGAAAGCATAGTTGAGGAGCTGCATTTTAGCGTCAGTTCCATATCCTTGTCCCCAATATTCTTTCTCTCCAATCATTGCACCAGTCGTTGCTGCTCTATCCTTCCACGATATTCCATGAACTCCCATTGTTCCTATTAGTTTACCGTCTACTTCAATGCCGAGTACTATATCAATTTGTTTCCTTTTGCTAAGGTTTTCAAACCAATCCTCCTCGTCTTTGATAGACATGGGCAAATATGCGCAAAGATATTTCGTCACTTCAGGATCATTGATCCACTTGGTGAGCAAGGGAATATCTTTTTTCTCCAAGGGGCGAAGAGTTGTTTTCTTGCCCTTGAGGAATACTACATGTGTTGGTGTTTCGTCCATATATGTATGTTTTTTATTTTATTGTTGGTAATGCTAAACGAAAAAATCTCAGCTTCCGTTTAGCTGAGATTTTTCTAGTAAAAATTAAAGAGAATTAATAGATAAAATTATCGCAGCTAAATACAAACGAATTTGATGAATACACATCAAAAATCGACCCCATTACTGTGGCCTGGACGTTTATATTTCTTTTGCAATAATTACTATGCATTTCAATAAAATATCATAATATATGATTTATGTCAAAGAGACATGTGCATAATGTAAAATGCTATAATAAGCCCTATGGAAAACCCAACCGCATACCAAATAGAAAATCAGGAATCAAAGAGACAGTTTTTAGGAAATATGGAGAATGCTCGTCAAACCTGTATGGTCATATATGACAAAATGATGACTGGAGATATGAGTACTAAAAAAGCTCAGGAAATATTGGATGAAACTTTTATTGATTCTGGATTGTTAGAGATGATTAATGATAGTGATGTTTCTTCTGAGTTAAAGGCTAGAATAAAACAAATACTTAATGATCCGTATGCAATATTGAATTTGTCTAATACATATAGATTGGCAGATACATCTCTAGAAAATTTATTTGAAGGCGCCCTTGGATTAATTGAAGGAGAGAGTAATGAATGGCAGATTGAAGATGAATATAAAAAAGAGATTTCTTCAATTATGGATAAGGTGAATAAAATAACTCACAATGAAGTGGTTGATATAAAATTTAAGAATTATTTTATTGGACATGCACCTGGAAGTACAGGGAAGAATATTACTAAACAAGGTGGTGTTTGGAAACGTATCTCTACAGGCGAAGATGGAATTCAAATTGATGAAAATGTTGACATGAATTCATATGAAAAATCTGATACACAACAAATCAAATTACATGAAGAAACAATTATTGATGAAATCCGAGAAACAATATTAGATATCAAACTATTTTTAAAAATGCGTTCTAAGAATTTACCGGCACGAGTTGTTGAAGTATTGGCAGACTTGCGAGAAGAACTAGAAAAGACTATAAGTTCATCATTAGATGAAGTCAATCCAAGTTTGATGGATTACACCGGAACAGATTTTGAAGGAAGATTTGCGTACACTGGTCTTGTTGCAAAAGAGTTTAGATATAGAAATCTTTTACGAGGGAAGTTAAAATAGTAAATAAAAAATCGCCCACGCAGCTTGTTTGTAACAGCTGGGTGGGCGATGTGAGTGAATCGGATTTTAAATCAGATTGTAAAAATCAGGCAGCGCGGGCCATTGGAGGGGTATAACCCTTGATGTCATTGGTATCGAAATTCTCCACGATGATTTCAAAAACCAAAATGCCTTTCTCGCAAATTATTCCGTGGACATCGCCAGGATAGGCAATGTGTTCCATGCCAACTTCGAGCGGCACTTTTTTGAGTGAGCCGTCTTCATTTGTGAGGACAAGGAAACAGTGTCCTGGATAATCGCAGCGTAAAATTCTGAATTTCTCCTTAATCTTGCCGTGTTCGTGTTCCAAGATTTGAGCAAAGGCTTCTTCAGGCGTGGCTCCTGCCTCCATTCCGATTAATCTTCGGCGGGTGGTTAGCGTGAGTAGGGTGTCGCGTACCCATTTGACTCCAGGGTAAAACTTCTCGTGGAGGTTGGGCTTAATATCATTTTTCCGAGTGGGATCCAAATACTCTATCTTATCCCAGTGCTCAGGATATTTTTCGGCCTGGTTGATTATGGTTGAAACGAGCAGTTGCGGAAGTGAAACAATGAGTGCTTTCCAAGTGTTTGGCATATTGTTCAACGTGGTAGGTGGTGGTGTTTTCTTCTTGGGGACCGTCAAGGTGCTAGTCTGGAACCTCTCCAAACTCCCACCATCCATTTAACCACAGTTGATTTTTAGCGTCAATAGGAATACAATAAAATCTTCTTAATTATAATTTCATTAACAAACATATATGCAGACATTCAAAACGAATTTCTTTACTCAACTTAAGCAAAACTGGAAATCAGCCCTAACCGTAGCCCTAGTTTCAATCCCGCTTTCTATCTCTATTGCCATCGCCTCGGGTGCATCTCCATTGAACGGAATTATTACAGCAGTGTGGGGAGGACTTATTGCAGCACTATTTTCAGCAAGTAAATTTAACATCGTTGGTCCTGCCGGAGCTCTTACTGCAATTCTTGCAGCGGCAGCGCTTCAGTTTGGTCCTGCAGCACTTTCAAGTATTGCCATCATTGCCGGAATTATTATTATCATTGCATGGGCACTTCGATTGGATAAATATATTACCTATATTCCATCAAGTGTAATTCATGGATTTACATTATCTGTTGCAATTGTAATTGGATTTAACCAATTGAACTTTGCATTCGGATTAACAAATCTTACTAAACATGCAGGATTCCTTTCAAATGTTCTAGAAACATTTTCACATATTCAACTCGCAAGTCCAGCTATCACTGGGTTTTTTATTTTCTCACTTGCGTTCTTGTTTGCAATGCTCAAGTTTTTTCCAAAACTTCCAGGAGCAGTATTGCTTGCACCTATTGCAATTGCAGTAGGATATTTTGCACAAAAGGGATCATTGCCATTTGACCTGATTACGCTTGGCGAAGTGTTTCCAAATCTAAAGCTCTCTATTTTCTCAATTCCTGATCTTGTATTTGCAAACTCATATGTGCTTCCAGCTGCAACTGTAGCGCTCGTTGCAATTCTTGAAACTATTCTTTCTGCAAAAATTGCCGATAGAATGACAAAGACAAAACATGATCAGAGAAAAGAAATTCTTGGCCTCGGTCTCGCTAACATTGGTTCTGGATTTTTTGGAGGACTTCCTGCAACTGGAGTATTCGTACGAACATCCCTTAACGTTCGATCAGGCGCAACAAGTAAAATGTCACAAGGAATGAACGCGTTAATGGTTGCCATTATTTCAATTGTTCTTTTGTCTGCATTTAACTATATGCCAATGGCCGGTATTGCAGCTATTCTTATTTTCGCAGCTATTCGAATGGTTGAGGTTAAGCATTTTAAAAGACTCTACGCATGTGACAAAACTGCCTTTGCGGTGGCAATTATTGTGGCGGCCATATCAGTATACGAAGATGCCATGATTGGTATTCTTGTTGGTACAACTATTTCGCTTATTATTCTTATTGAGCGAATGTCAAAAGGACAGTTCGAACTTGTAGTAAATAAAGATAAAAAAATAATTAACCGTATCATTGGAGGGGAAGCAGATCATAAGCTTGAAATCGCACCAGACGCTCATGTGTGCGTGTACTCAATTAAAGGTCACCTTACATATGCCAATGCGCATGTGCATGTACATCGAATTGAGAAAACGTTATTCGGATGCAATATCATAGTGCTGCGACTTCGAGAGCTTGTATATGTTGATGTAGATGGTATTGAAGCACTCGATGATATTTTGGCAGCTATTTCAAAGAAAGGTGGACGAGCAATTATTACTGGTATCAGCCCGCTTATTGCAAAGCAGTTGAAGCATAGTCATGACTTTACACGGATTGTTGAGAGTGGGGATGTGTTTGATAGATCGCATCAGGCATTGAATGCTCTTGGGTATGAGTTGAGTGGGAATAACTAGGCACACATGAGGTGAGAATATAAGATATAATAATATATTATGAGAAATACACAAAAAGGCTATATTATCCCTCTTCTTGCTATTGTAGCTGCACTGGCAATTGCTGGCTGTATATATTTATATACTGATAAAAAGGAAGATGCGCCGGCTGTTGCAACAACAGATACGAATACAAATAATCCAACTCCTGTTATTCCTACACAAAATACAGTAAAAACTCCAACTGATCATAATGCGCCATTTATTTCATCTATTTCGCAATCATCAGGTCCAGTTGGAACAATTATTGAATTGAAGGGTGTTAATTTCGCGGGCCTAGAAGGTGATATGGATGCACTCATTGAAAACAGTAAAGGGGAAGTTGCATTTCTTGCAGGTATTGGATATGTGCCAAGAAAAGATAATACTATACGTGTAAAAATTGATGCAAATATTTGTAAGGAGAATAATTCATATTCTGGCCAGCCATGCAAAAACTATGTGAGTATCACTCCTGGAAAATATAAAATATATACATCACCTTGGGGAAAGGAAAGTAATAAAGTAGATTTCACTGTTACTCTTCCTCCTGCAAATGAAATGTCATTGACTGTATATCTACAAGATAAAAAAGTTGCAGAAACTGAGACATGTGCAGCAACATATCCAGTTACATATCAGGTGCCTAAAACAACATCGGTTGCCGATGCGTCATTGAAAATACTTTTTGGTAATGAATTGGCAGAATATGGAGTTTATAAATCAGTAACTATTGAAAAAGGTGTTGCAAAGGTAATGCTTACAAGCAATATGACTCGAGCAGGAAAACCTCTTAGCTCATTAAGTAGCTGTCAGACTCAGCATTTGTTTGCTGTACTTAAGGATACGCTTACACAATATCCAACTATTAAAAATGTTGAATTGCATACTGTACAAGGCAAGATTGAGTTGTAGTCGAATATGAAAAAGAAAGTCATACATATAATTCCATTTTTCTCACAGCGCTCAAGTCACGAGTGGCAGGAAAGAGGATTTAAAGACAAAGAACATGCATTACAGTGGGAAAACAGAGTATGCGGAATTGCCTGTATGAAAATGGTTTTTAATTTGCATGATAAATATAAAGATCAATTATTCGCATCGCTTATAGAGGAAATGGAAGAAAAAGGAGTATACAAATTAGGTGTAGGTTGTATACATCATAAAATAGCAAAAGAATTCAATGATAGAGGAATTGATGCAGGGAGAATGAAAATTGAAGATATTCAAGAATTTAAAAGATACATTGACCAAGATAATATATTTATAGTTTCAATTGGTCCTGCATTTATTGATAATCAAAAAACAGGACACTTAGTTCCTGTGATTGGATATGTAGAAGAAGATGGAAAAATAATCTCATTAATTGTTCATCATACATCTTCATATGGAGAGAGGGAATGGGAAGCTGTTGAAATAGACGTTGAGAAATTCACCAATCATTTCTCAGGAAATACTATACGCGTGAGATTGTATAATGCTTAGGCAAGTAGTGCTTTATTGGTTAAAAATATTATCCCAAACCATTTCACATCCTTTTTGTGTATCAGGTGTCGTAATATTTTTACATATTAATCTATCCGGTATTGCTTGAGAAACTTCGGAAATACACCCATCTTTGATTGTGTCAGAAAATTGATCACAATCTTTTACATTCTTAGTGATACGGACAACATCGCCAATGCAAAAACGTTCGTATGAGTTTAATTGTTCGCTGGGTATTAGCTTACATATAGACACATCTTTTTTTGCCTTTGCAAATTTCCAAATGCAATTTAATTCTGGATTTAATGCTTCATCTGAAAATGTAAACCACGGCGCTTTCATTCTTTTACAATCTGCAGGAGTGCCTGTTTCGATCAGAGTGTTAATAACTTTATGCATCTCTTCTGAATTATGTACTTTATATACTGGTTCATCAGATTCTGTATCACCGCTCATTCCAATTAAGGTAATGAGACCTATACATATTACTCCACAAATTAAAAAGATTTTAACGAGTTTAAACATTTTTACAGTATATCATTAACTGTTGTAAATACGACCTCTCGTAACTTATCAACGCCGATCTTTTTCTCAGCAGAGTATTGAATAACTGTATGGCCTCCAACAACACTATCAATTACTTTAAGTGTTTTATTTAGTTCTCCTTGCTTTACCTTATCTACTTTATTTACAACGATCACAATATCTTTACCTGCTTCTTCAAGCTGTCGAAGTGTCTCAACATCTTGAGGTGATGGTCCTACTTTTGCATCAAGAATTAATACAATCTTTTTTTGTTCAAGATCAGGATGAAACACATACCACTGAATAAGTCGCATAATTTTTTCTTGGTCAGACTTTGATCCTTTGGCAAATCCGTATCCTGGAAGATCGACAATGTATGTGTTTTCATTTATCAAAAAGAAATTAGCTTCTTTTGTAAAGCCTGGAGTTGAACTAGATCGAGCTAGAGCTTTTCTTCCTACGAGAGAATTGATCACTGAAGACTTGCCGACATTTGATCGGCCAATAAAGGCTATTTGAGGAATGTTGTCTTGTATGAGGTTTGTGTCATGAGTGCATCCTCGGACAAATGTAGCTGAAGTTATGTTCATGTAGAGAGCATAGCAGATTTATAGGTTTCTTGATATGGTATAATCGAATATATGAAAATGAAAAAGAAACGAACTATCATAAACCTAGTCGCTGTAGCTATCGCGCTTATTGCCATACTTATTGCATACATGTGCAGTAGATATGCAACCTCAAATCCAAATGGAACATATGAGTTTGGAGAATACGTACCACCAAATCAAACATGGTCATATGTCGTTACGGTAAAGAATGAAAAGGCACATGTTTCAGTTGATGGATTTCAGACAATGAAAGATATTAATGCAGCAGTAGTTCAAAATGGAAGTGGATTCGATGTGGTTTTTGATTCGTATGGAGAAAAGAATACACTTCCAACTTATGAGAAGGGTGATGTGTTATTTACCTTTTATCCAGCTAATGCAGGTATGCAAGTGGTGTGGAAAAAGATGCAGCCGAATCTTGATGAGAGTAAGGATGATAGAGTGTTTACTAAGATGAAATAGCAAAAATGTCCGAACTAACCATTACCAAAATCCCACCCGAAAACGCTCATCAAATTCTTGAAGAGTTTCTTTCATCACGCTCATACCTTCCGTATTTCTTTTTCTCGCCATATGTACTAAACACATTCCTAACTCGCAGCTTAAAAAGCTTATACATTGCAGAGTTCGGTGCAGAAAATATTTTGCTTGTTAATAAAGAAAAATTAAACGACATTCGCTTTTTATTTGATCATCCGAGCACAGAAATGATTGCTGCTGTTAAACAATATTTTAAGCCAGTATATATGGCTGCAAATCAGACTTCAACCATTCCAGCCGACAAACCATATATTTCAGATATTGAATACGAAATTCAATTACAATCTATTGCAGATCTAACCAACAAAAGCATTCGTAAAAAATACAATCAGGCAATAAGAAAAAACATTGGCTTAACGTATGAAATATACAAACCAGAACATATAGAGGGAATTAAAGCATTTATAGAAAAATGGAATACAACAAGATCTGAGGAATTTAATAAATACGCCAGAACTCAAAATGATTTATATTTTTTAGAGCAATATCAAAATGACCCAAAATTAATTGGTGGAGTAGTTTTAGATAAAGGAAAAGTAGTTGGATATACGCTCTGCGTTCCAGCTCTGAATGGAAAATTATTAGCTATGTTCAATAAAGTTTTACGAGGGTATACAGAGCTAGGCGTGTTTTTATATGTTGAAAGAGCAAGGCAGCTCACTGCTCTTGGATTTTCTGAAGTGAATATTGGTTCTATAAATAATGATTTCAAAACTCATTTTTTAGAAAATGCAGTCAGTCATATTGCCTATAACTATATGATTCATAAAGAGGTAGAACTTATTAATGATGAACGGTATCTTCAGATGCTTATTTAATATATGCTATACTCATAACCATGATTTATTTCGCCATACTTACATTCTTTATTTTCTCAATAGTAATAGGTAGTTTTTTAAATGTAGTAATTTATCGATATAATACCGGCCTCAGTATTGCAAAGGGTAGATCAAAGTGTTTTTCTTGCAACACAACACTTGGTCCTCTTGATCTTGTTCCTGTATTGAGTTATGTGGTAAATAAAGGAAAGTGCCGACACTGCCATTCTGCGGTATCTCCACAATATCCAACTGTAGAACTACTCACTGGATTTTTATTAACAGGTATATTTTATGCGTATTTCTTTGGAACACACGGAGGTTCATTTATCGGAATGCATATGTTTGATACATCAACGGTAACT
Source organism: Patescibacteria group bacterium (assembly GCA_040386515.1). Classification (GTDB taxonomy): domain Bacteria; phylum Patescibacteriota; class Minisyncoccia; order Phycocordibacterales; family CAIZLB01; genus CAIZLB01. The sequence goes on along the minus strand of JAZKFG010000005.1, from coordinate 16,148 downwards.
GATGTGCTGGCAATACATCCATGGCTTCAGATTTTGTTTTTAATATTTGATCTTAAAATCGCAGCACTCTTTATTGTTATTGCAGTGTACGATATGAAGCATAAGATTATTCCAGATGGATTGGTGTATTTGGCATCAGGCATTGCTTTGGCAAAAATGCTCCTGGCACTTATTTTCTTTGGTACAAGTGGAACGGTAGATTTCTTGTTTAGTATTTCTTCTGGATTGTTAACCGCATTACCATTTGCACTACTATGGCTAGTGTCGGGAGGAAGATGGATGGGGCTTGGTGATGCAAAGCTTGCTCTTGTGATTGGCTGGGCACTTGGAATAGGAAGTGGATTCACTGCAATTATTTATTCATTCTGGATTGGATGTATTGCGGCTCTTGCAATAATGCTTCTTCGAGAGCTTGTTGAAGCTTTTTCAAATAAAGATAATGCACTCCATGTTCGATTGTTTAAATCAAAAACTACTGCACGTTTGATAAAATATTTGCCTGCATTGAAACTTAAGAGTGAGCTGCCTTTTGGTCCGTATATGATTGTTGGATTTTATGTTGTGTATTTTACGGCTAAGACGTTGTTCAGTCTGTAGAAATTCTTGTGAGTTGAGCGCAAAAAAGATATAATAATAGTCATATTACGTTTATTTATCATGCAGAAAAGAACTTTATTACTCATCTCCACTTTTCTCATCACTGCGCTTATTTCTAGTGCAAGTATTTTCGCTGCATCACCCTCAAAGAGTTTAGGTTTTCAGGGGCAACTTTTTAGTAATGGTGCTCCACTAAGTAGTAGTGTTAACGCAACATTTACATTTTATGATTCGCTTTCAGGAGGAAGTACGACAGGATCTCCAATTGTAAAAACAGTAACTGTTGCTAATGGTTACTTTGGTACTTCATTCACAGAATCAGATACTACAGGAGTTAACTTCGATCAAGCTCTGTATGTTCAAGTAAATATCAACGGCACTGATCTATCTCCACGTACTTCACTCAACGCTGCACCAACTGCTCTTAAATCTTTTGGAACGTTTTCTTACAGTTCTGCGCCAACAGTAGGTCCTGCTGGATCACTATATTTTAATACTACTGACAACACTCTATATACATCAAATGGAACTACGTGGACTTCAGTATCTCTATGGCAAGCAAATGGAACAACTACATATTATTCTGCTGGAAATGTTGCTATTGGAACAACAACTGCCGCGAGTTCAACCACTGCACTTACTATTGATTTAGGTGTAAATAAGACACAAGGGATTCATATTACGGGTACGAAAGATAAATTTATTTTTCTGGAAAGGGCAAATTCAGGAGGGAGAGGGTTGGTTATAGGTCAACAAAGTGCAGGGCAAATGTATGGAGGTAATGCCTCAATAATTCGCTCAGCAGGCGCTGATGATAATGTTATCGAAATCGCTCCTGGAAATGATCTGTCATCCAATAAGGGATCTATTCAGATGGCGCCGTTCGGCGGACTGGTGGGTATCGGCAACACAGGTCCTGAATACAAGCTCGATATCACTGATTCAGTTAGTGGATCGGCTCCTGATTTTCTCCGACTCGATAACAGAGGAACTGCGGCTGTAAATACAGGTTCGGGTATATTGTTTACTGCACGAAGAACAGGTACAACTCGAACAGATATTGCTCGTATGTCTGGAATTATTACTGATATAAATACTTACAAAGGTGCTTTAGTTTTCTCAACTGCAAACAATGCAACACCAGCAGAGAGGATGCGGCTTGATCATCTTGGTAATCTAGGTATTGGAACAACAACTCCTGTATATAAATTACAAATTGGGCAAATTTCAACATCGACTAGTGTGTTTACTGGTGCGGGATCAAATGGAATTGGTGTAGGGAATACATCATCTGGAGCAGTATTCGTTGGTGAATCAAGCGCTGCAACTGGACCTTCAAGTGGTTCATTTATACAGTTATATGCAAATGATGGTGCAGCGATGGCAACAGGTGATAGATTAGCAGGTTTAATATTTGGGGGAAATGATGGCACATCAATGCGTAATGCAGCTGCAATTACTGGATATGCTCCTCAAACTTGGACATCAACTTCAGCTCCAGGTGAATTGTCTTTTGAAACAATCGCATCAGGAACAATATCTCGAACAGAAAAAATGAGACTTACTCATGATGGTAGACTCGGCATCGGCACCTCAACCCCCTCTGCCAACCTCACCGCCTCAGGAACCATACGCTTCACCTCACTCGTAGGTGGAGGAGCAAACTTAGTAGTAGACTCACTTGGTAACGTAACCGTATCATCTGATGAAAGACTAAAAGATATACAAGGAGAATTTAAAACAGGATTAGATAAAATACTAGGCATTAACCCTATTGTATATAAATGGAAACCAGAAACAGGATATGACACGGTAAATAACTATGCTGGGTTCTCAGCTCAAAACATACAAGAGAATATTCCTGAAGCTGTAGGAGAAGATGCGAGAGGGTTTCTTACTCTTGCTGATCGTCCGATATTGGCGGCGCTTGTGAATGCGGTGAAGGAATTGGCAGCAAAAGTTGAGAAAATTGCTGTATGGTTTACGGACGATACTACATTTACAGTTAAACAAGATTCAAAGCTAAATGTAGAAGGACAAGTATGTTCTGATGAAGTGTGTATTAGTAAAGATCAATTCAAAAACCTTCTACGAATGGCAGCTCAAAATGGGGGAGGGTTTAATGTAAATATTCAAACACCTTCACCTGTTCAGCCTAGTCAGTCTGAACCGATTGTGAGTACTTCAACATCTGTAGAACCTGTTATTGTCCCAGAACCAATAGTGCAGGAGCCTACACCAACTCAAACCGTAGAAACTCCTTCTGCTACAACGCCAGAATAATATCCCCAACATAATATAGGGGGACTTGTCAACAGTCTTACACTGTGCTATGATACAAGCAAATGTACTCAAAAAATAGAATAAGCTCTCGGCCTCAAGGTGATGCGTCCGATCGATCTTTTAAATCAAAACCATCAATATCACCACGAACGAGAGGATTCTCAAGTACTCCTTCTACTGCATCAAGCACTACACGAATTGTTCGTCAAACGAGACCATATGTCTCACCTACAAAACCAGCCTTTTCACGAGGAGGATTTTCTGCTGCACCAAGACCGTCAAGAGATTACGCGCCACGAGGCGGTAATGATTTTGGAGGTCAGCGAGGCGGAGGATTTGACCGACCGGCATTTCGACCAGGACGACCAAGTTTTGGTGGTCCAGCTCGAGGTGGATTTGGTGGTGGTAGAAGTGGAGGAGGATTTGGCGGCGGACGAGGACGAGGTCCTGCTCGAGGCGAAAGAATCGATCACTCAAAATTTATATATAAACCAGATGTTGCTACTCTTGAAAAAGAAGCAAAAGCTAAAACTAAAAAAGTATCTGTAGAACATACATTTGCTGACTTTAAGTTTGCAGATCAAGTTCAGGCTAACCTAAAGGAAAAAGGATATGAAAATCCTACTCCTATTCAGGACCAGACTATTATGTATGCATTAAAAGGACAAGATGTTCTTGGACTTGCAAACACAGGGTCAGGAAAGACAGCTGCCTTTTTACTACCGCTTATTGATAAGGTTTTAAAAGATCCAACTCAAAAAGTTATTATTCTTGCTCCAACACGTGAGCTTGCAATGCAGATCAATAAAGAATTTGAAGAGTTCTCAAAAGGAATGAAAATTTTCTCTACAGTGTGCGTTGGTGGTATGCCAATTTTCCGACAGATTCAAAATCTACGAATGGTAAACCATTTTATTATCGGAACACCAGGACGAATTAAAGACTTGGCACACCGACGATGTATTGTATACAGTCAGTTCAACAACGTTGTTCTTGACGAGGTAGACCATATGCTTGATATGGGATTTGTTGATGATATTACTGAGATCCTTAAAGGACTAAATCCTGTACGACAATCTCTATTCTTTTCAGCAACTATGCCGCCAAAGATTCGAGCACTTGTACAAACTTTCCAAAAAGAACCTCATGTTGTAGACATTGCAGTTCCAGGAAGTACTAAGACTGTAGAACAAGATATTATCAAAGTACGAAGAGAAGATAAATTTAAAACTCTATGCGACTTGTTAAAATCTGAAGGCGCTACAAGAACTATTATCTTTGTGGAAACAAAAAGAGAAGTAGAAGAAGTTGCACATGGTCTTGAAAAAGCAGGATTTAAAACAGGATTCTTGCATGGTGATAAGCGACAGCGAGAGCGAGCTCGAACACTTGATCAGTTTAAAACTGGTATATCAGATGTTCTTGTTGCAACAGACGTTGCTGCTCGAGGAATTGACGTAAAAGATGTATCACACGTGATCAACTATACTGTTCCTCAGACTCATGATGACTACGTTCACCGAATCGGCCGAGCAGGACGAGCAGGGCGGACAGGGAAGGCGTTTACATTCGTTTAATAAAATTCTCTAAATAAAAAAGCCCACCGCTACGCGAAGTGGGTTTTTTATTTTTCGAATTTTGTCATTGCCATCCATCACGAATGCAGATTTTTTTCGTTAAAAATTTTCAATGCAAAATAGAGAAAATCTGGATATTATAACTAATATCTGGGTTTTTTCTTTGTATCATTGACATGTATGTTGACAAGGTATTTCGGCAAGCGATAAGTGTGGCGCCAGTAGAGGAGACGTCGTCGAGTATTACGTATGAAAAATGCCTTTGTTTACGTATGTGTATGCTCATCCAAAGTTTTATTTTATACGCAGTACGTACCGTGTATCTCTTATCTATATCTGCAGTTCGGATTTTTCGTGTGCCACCAATATGCTGAGCTTTTTTATGCTTAAGATATTTTGATGAAATGGAAAATATACTTTGTGCAGCATGAGCACTGCCTTGCGTATATTGCCGCAAAATCCTAACTGCACTCTTTAAAAGCTCAAACATACTATCAACTTTCTTTTCTCCTCGAGCATGCATGGTTGAAGGAGGGGAAGTATATATGCAATTACCTAAAATAATACATAGGTCTAAGATGTACAGAATAAATCTTTGTTTGGCATTTGTATCGCCATTGAACTTATAGGCATGCATAGCTCCTTTTATCTCAGGATCTTTATATGAGCGTATATACACATGAGACTCTAAGGTTTCATTGACAGATGTTGTATGATATATGAGTGGCATGTCAAAAGTATGTGCTACACCACATAATCTTTTGGTAAATTTTTGATAAAGAAAATATAAGTGGTATAATAATCTAAACGTATGTCTTTTTTTACTAAAAATATTTTTTCCATACCTGAAACCAGCGTGATAGGTATCGACATAGGTTCTTCGTCACTAAAAATAGTGCAAATAAAGAAGAAGAAAGGCCGAGCTGTACTTGAAACGTACGGTGAGTTAGGTCTTGGACCGTACAATAAACTCTCTGTTGGGCAAGTTGTTAATATGTCGCCTAAGGATATTTCCCTTGTAATATTGGATTTAATTAAAGAAGCTGAGATTACAACCCTTAAAGGTGGAATGTCTATTCCACTTAAACTTAGTCTTGTTAGTGTAATTGATGTGCCTCCAGTTGCTGAAGCGGAACTTGCTACTATGATTCCTCTTGAAGCGCGAAAATATATCCCTGTGCCAATCAATGAAGTCACAATGGATTGGTTTGTAATTCCGTCGCCACGAGATACAAGTTTGGAGTTTATAGAGTCAAACGACGATGCTACTCGACAAATAGAGGAAAATCAAAAAAAGCTGCATGTACTTATGGTGGCTATTCATAATCAGGTTCTTAATAGCTATACGACAATTGTAAATGAGACTAAGCTCGAGACTAGTTTTTTTGAGGTGGAAGCATTTGCAACAGCCAGAGCGAGTCTTTCAGGAGAATCTGGTCCTGTCATGATTGTTGATTTTGGGGCAGCAAGTCTGAAGCTTTATATTATTGATAATGGTTTGCTTGTATCATCTCACACAATAAACCGAGGAGGGCAGGATATTACGTTTTCAATTTCTAAAGGCTTGGGAATTACATTTGATCAAGCAGAGCATTTAAAGAGATCTCTTGGTAAGAGTGGCGTGGCAGACGAAGCTAAGATTTTAGAACTTATCAGTATTCATCAAGAATACGTAATGAGTGAAGTGCAATCAGTAATCAGTGCATTTCAAAAAAAGTTTAGTAAAACAATCGGTAAAGTTCTGCTTACGGGGGGTAGTTCAGGACTCAAGGGATTCTTGGAACTTATGCAAAAAAGTTTGGCATGCGAAGTTGCATATTCATTGCCTTTTGCTAAAGTTGAGACTCCTGCCTTTTTGCAAGAAGCATTAAAAACAACCGGATTAACATTTGCACCTGCGATCGGGCTTGCACTTCGTGCATTGCAGGATTGATTTTGGTATACTAATGAATAGAATATTTAAAAAAATATTATATATATGGAAACAAGATTTCAAACAACTTCATTTATACCAAAATCATCACTTGATAACGTGGTATCTGAGGATGGTCAGATACAAAAGAGTAGTGGAGGTCACAGTACTACGGGTAGTCTCGTAACGCTTATCTGTTTTTTCTTGTTCGTATGTAGTCTCGTTTCGGGAGGTGTTGTATTTTTCCTTGATAAATTGGCAAACACGACCAAAGCACAAGCAGAGAAAGATCTTGCTGCATATCAAAAGCGTAATACTACAGAAACTATTACTGAGATTAAAAATCTACAAGATAGACTTAATTTAGTTGATGGTTTAGTGAGAAATCACACTGCCGTATCTCCACTTTTTGATCAGTTGGCAGCGGTAACGCTTTCTCGAGTGTCATTTAGCGCTTTTGATCTTAAAAAGAAAAATGATGGAAGTTTCTCTCTTGCCCTTAAGGCTCAAGGAGTTGGATATGAATCTATTGTTGCTCAGGATACGCAATTCTCATCAGTTATTGCTCAGAAAACATTTAAAAATACTATTATCAGTGATTTTAGTAAACCAAAAGGACAAGATCTTGCTTCATTCTCGTTGACAACGACTGTGGCAAGTCCTGCAGTAAACTTTGCAACGCTTATCGGGGGAACTGGTGCGGTAGTTAACTCAGCTGTTCCAGGTGGATCAGCAACTAATACTCCTAATCAATAATATTTATGAAATCAATAACCTCAATCATACTTATAGCAGCAGGAGTACTTTTGTTCATTTTCTTTACAAGACCAAAACTAGCTGAACTTAAAAATACTCAGCTTGAAGTTGAAAAGTTAAATGTTGCCCGAGAGAATGCGAAAAATCTCGAAGCAAAAATTAAGCAGCTTCTGGCAACTAAAAATTCAATTACTCCTCAGGATTTGGAAAAAATTGATAAAATGCTTCCAAACAACGTTGAGAACGTAAAGCTGATTATTGATTTCGAAAAGATTTTGCAGGCTTTAGTTGAAGAGAGAGGTACTGTTAATCTATATAAGACTACTGAGCTTACAAACACAGGTTCTAAAAAAATATCTCTTGAAAATCCTCGAATATCTCCAGGAGGATTGGTGGATGCAAATTTTGATAGTACTCGTCTCGGTGTAGTAACTTTCTCTTTCTCAGTAACGCTTACATATTCTGATTTCTTGGAATTCCTCAGAAGATTGGAACATTCAACCCGAGTGCTTGATGTTGAATCAATTGTATTTACATCTCCTGCAACGCTGGATTCATCAACAACAGCCGAACCTATTTATACATTCAATGTTTCGCTTCGTACATATTGGCTAAAATATATAAGTGAAAATGCAGCTCCAGCTGTCGCAATTTAATTAAAATACACAATATGTTTACAAAACACAAAAATATATTATTTACAATAATAGCTCTGATAATAATCTTTTTTGGGTATTGGTATTTCTTCTTGTCTAAAAAAAGTGATCCGGTTGCAGGGGATAATACTGGGCTCAGTGTTACGGCAAATTCATCTGACGCGTCTTCTCCTACAACAAATGCATACGACAAAGAATTTGTGGCAAATCTTCAAACTGTTAGATATATTGATTTGAATCCTACAATTTTGACTAGTGCGGCATATAAGGCTATGACGTTTCCTGAAAAGCCATTCGAGGTAGATTACAATATCCCTGTTGGACGAAGAAATCCTTTCTTGCCAATTGGAGTTGATGCGAGAGAATCTGCATCTGCAAATTCTCAGGTTCAAGATACTCCAGTTATCGATTCAGTTCCTAATACTGTTATTGATACAACAACTCCACCTGCAGCTACAACTACAACCCCGGTTCAACCAAAGAAAAGATAATTTTTCTACATGTCATTTATTAGTTTACTTATAAAAAAGAATATCATTGATTCTGATACTGCAGCAGTATTGGAAAAGAAATCTGTAGATACAGGACAAAGTCTTGAGCTGCTTCTTCATGATAATGGTATTAAACAAGAACAAATTCTTCAGGCTAAGGCAGAATTTCTTGGTGTTGACCCGTACTTTTTACTGGATAAAACAATTCCATATGAAATTCTAAACTATATCCCTGAAGATTCCGCTCGTCACTATAAGTTTATTCCGCTCGAAATAAAAGAAGGAGTGCTATATGTTGGTATTACAGATCCAGATAATATTGCTGCTCGAGATGCATTGAACTTTATTACTGCGAAAAATAATATCGTATATAAGCTCTTCCTGATGTCTGAAGAGGACTATAATAGAGCGGTTGAAATGTATAAGGGTTTGACTGGAGAGGTTACACAAGCTTTGACAGATTTTGAAAAGGAATTTGGTGATTTGGGTAGTATTGAAACGGTAGCAGGAACAACGGGTGATACTGCTGCTGACCCAAATGCTCCTCAACATATTGTTGAAGATGCACCAGTTAAGAAAATCGTGGCTACAGTTCTTCGATATGCTATTGAAGGTGGTGCATCCGATATTCACATCGAACCAATGCGTGAAAAAGTTCGTGTGCGTTATCGAGTTGATGGACAGTTAAATACAAGTATTGAGCTTCCTAAGAATATTATTGAGGCTCTTGTTGCACGTATCAAAATTCTCTGTGATATGAAGCTTGATGAAAAAAGAAAGCCACAGGACGGACGTTTTTCTGCTCGAACAGATGGAAGAAAGATAGACTTTCGTGTGTCTACATTCCCAACATATTACGGTGAAAAAGTCGTAATGCGAATCCTGGATCAGGATAAGGGTGTACAAAAGCTTGATCAGCTTGGTTTTTTGCCTGAGCACTTGGACATGTTAAAGCGTGCCTTAAATAAACCATACGGTTTAATTCTTATTTCAGGTCCGACTGGTTCTGGAAAAACAACAACGCTATATTCTATGCTTATGGAACTCGATAGAGAGACTGAGAACGTTCTTTCTCTTGAAGACCCGGTAGAATATAACATGGAAGGAATTAGCCAGTCACAGGTGCATGCAGAGATTGGATATACATTTGCTGCCGGACTAAGAACAACTCTCCGACAGGACCCTGACATTATCATGGTGGGAGAGATTCGAGATAAGGAAACTGCTCAGCTGGCCATACAAGCTGCGCTTACGGGTCACTTAGTGCTTTCAACAATTCACACCAACACTGCTGTAGGTATTGTTCCGCGACTTATTGATATGGGTATTGATCCATATCTTATTGCACCGGTGCTTATTTTAGGAATGGCACAACGACTCGTTGGAAAAGCATATCCACCTGCAAACCTTGAGGTTCCTGTGAGTGATAGTATTAAAGAGCTTATTGCTGCTGAATTTAAAGATTTACCTGAACAATACAAAAAGATAATACCACCGCTTGAAACGCTGTATACCATTAATCCTACTCCAGATTGTCCACGAGGAATTAAAGGACGAGCAGGAGTATTTGAAATGTATGAAATGGATAAACAGCTTGAAGGAATTATTTTGAAAGATCCTACAGAAGTAAATATGCGAAACCATCTTCGGGTTAATAAAGGTATGATTACCATGAAAGAGGATGCTATAATAAAAGCATTACAAAAAAAGACACCATTTGAGGAAATCAATAACCTATAATCTTTATGAATCCAACTCTTACATTCTCAAAAAAAGAAAAGCCACAGGATGTGAAAGTAATGATTGTTGATGACGACCATTTTATTTTAAATATGTATAGAATTAAGTTTGAGCATTGTGGATTTGATCTTAAGCTTGCTTCAAATGGTCAAGAGGCGCTAGATATTGCGCGAGGAGGATATGTTCCTGACGTGCTTTTTATTGATGTGATTATGCCAGTTATGGGAGGTATAGAATTTCTAGAAACTATTAGAAAAGAAAAATTATTCGAACATGTTCCAGTTGTTGTGCTTACAAATCAGAGTCAGGCGCATGATATTGATGTTGCGCGAAAACTAGGAATTCATTCATACATTGTAAAAGCTACAACAGTTCCGTCTGATATTGTTGAAGAAGTGAATAAGATGTTCAACCTTTCATAAAAAGTGTATACTTAATGTATTATGAACTATGAACAAGAACTTGATCAACTATTAGGAACAGTAGTACGAGAAGGCGCATCAGATTTGCATCTTTCTGAAGGCAGATATCCGACTATGCGAATTTCAGGTCAGCTTATTCCGCTTGTGCGAAGTGCTGTTCTTACGCATGAAGATATAAAAGAATTTGTGAACCTCATGTCTTCATCCCTTCGGAAAAAAACATTTGATACTGATCAGAGAGAGTTGGACTTTTCTTATAAATATAAAGACGATTCTCGATTTCGGGGAAATGCCTTTCATCAGCAAGGAAGTTTAAGTATTGCGCTGCGACTTATTCCAAAACAAATTAAAACTCTGCAAGAACTTTTGCTTCCAACCGTGCTTGAACAATTTGCCCATAAAAAGCAAGGCTTTTTCCTAGTAGTAGGTCCTGTTGGACAAGGTAAATCAACAACGCTTGCTTCTATTATTGAAATGATTAATCAAGAGCGTGCTGAGCATATTATGACCATTGAAGATCCGACAGAATATGTGTATGAGCAGAAAAAATCTATTATTGATCAGCGTGAAGTTGGTATCGATACTGAATCATTTGAAGCAGGACTTGTATCAGCCCTTCGACAAGATGTAAATATTATACTCGTTGGTGAGATGAGAAATCGAGAAACTATCGCAGCTGCAGTAACTGCAGCTGAAACAGGTCATATGGTATTTTCAACTCTGCATACAAACAATGCGGCGCAGACAGTTGATCGTATTATTGATAGTTTTCCTGCTGAACAACAGGATCAGATTCGTCTGCAGCTTTCAACAGCTCTAGCAGGAGTATTTTCGCAAAGACTGGTGCGTAGAATTTCAGGAGGTATGATTCCAGTGTACGAACTTATGATTAGCAACAATGCTATTCAAAACCTTATTCGTGAAAAACGTACGCATGAGATTAATACCGTGATTGAGACAGGGTCACAAGAGGGGATGATTGACATGAATCGTTGTCTTGCTGAACTTGTGCAAAAAGGAGAAATTTCTCTTGAAGATGCATATAAACAGTCACTCAATCCAAAAATGCTACAACGCCTTATATAAGTTTAATCAAATATATAATATATTCACATGATATTTTCCTACAAAGCACTAGACGAAAGAGGTACGCCAACAAATGGTACTATTGATACTCAAAATAAAGAGCTTGCTATTAACTCGCTGCAGAGAAGAGGATATACTATTCTTGCTGTTGAAGATGCTGCAAAATCTGGAAACATTCTTACTCGTAATAACTTAAGTTTGTTTGGAGGTATTAAGACCAAAGATGTTGTGATTCTGTCAAAGCAGATGTCAACGCTCTTTACTGCCCAAGTATCAGCCCTTCGAATCTTTCAGTTGCTCGCACAGGAAATGGAAAAGCCTGCTTTGCAAAAAGTATTGCTTGAAGTTGCGGATGATATTCAATCAGGATCACCTATTTCAACTGCTCTTTCAAAACATCCAAAAGTGTTTGATGTATTTTATACAAACATGGTTAAGGCTGGTGAAGAGTCTGGAAAGCTCGATGAGACATTCCTGTTCTTGGCAGATTATATGGAGCGTAACTATGAGGTAAGTGCCAAAGTGAAAAATGCTTTGATTTATCCTGCATTCGTTATTACTACATTCGTTGCTGTAATGGTGCTCATGCTTACGGTAGTTATTCCAAAAATCAGTACTATTATTACTGATTCAGGGCAGGATGTGCCTATTTATACAAAAGCCGTAATCGGAGTAAGTAACTTTTTGGTAAATTTCGGACCGGTATTTATAGTGGTTATTGTAATCTTTGGATTTATTGCAGTGAAATATTTATTTTCTCCTCGAGGGAAAAACTTTTTGTCACGACTCAAGCTGGAACTGCCATATGTATCAAATTTGTATAAGAAACTATATCTTTCACGTATTGCCGACAACTTGAACACAATGCTTACCTCAGGTATTCCTATGCTTAAAGCTTTGGAGCTTACGTCAAATGTTATCGATAACGTAATTTACGAAGGAATGATGCTTGAAGTTATTGAAGACGTAAAGTCTGGATTTGCATTGTCTGACGCGCTTGGAAAACATCCTGAAATGCCAGGAATTCTTGTTGCCATGACCCGTGTGGGAGAAGAGACAGGAGAGGTTGGAAGTATTTTGAAGACACTTGCTCGATTCTACCAAAGAGAGGTTATGTCAGCTGTTGACACCTTAGTTGACCTTATCGAGCCGCTCATGATTGTGATGCTCGGTCTCGGCGTAGGATTCTTGCTTGCGTCTGTGCTTATTCCGATCTACAACATTTCATCAAACATTTAATATATGAATATTGGCAACGCAAAAAAGAATATTCAAAAAGGATTCACACTCATAGAAATGATTGTGGTCGTTGCCATTATTGGAGTTATCACCGCTATTGTATTATCGAATAATACTAAATTAAACAGTGCTGTGTTGGTTTCAAATACTGCCTATGAAATAGGATTAATTTTCCGTGAAGCTCAGATTGCTGGACTTGGGGTAAAAGCTTCAAAAGATCAAAGCGGTAATCTCGTCTTTAGTTCAAGTCACGGTGTACATGTTGATATGACTACTCCAAGCAAACTTATTCTTTTTGCTGATGGAGGAATTAATAAAGACGGCGTATTTAGTCAGGCATCAGGAGAAATGACTCAGGAATTTACGTTGGCTAAAAAGTCAGGAACAATTCTTGCAATATGTACTAAGAAGGATTTAGGTGCAGCAACAACTTGTCTTCCTGATGGACCTGCAGCAGTATCTGCAGTGGATATTGTATTTACTCGTCCAAATCCTGAGTCATTTTTCAAAATTAAAAAAACTGTTGGTAGTACGTATGCATCGTATACAGGGGGAGTGGTAATCAATATTGGCTTTGCCGATAGTATTTGCCGCTCAATTTCCATAGAAAAAACAGGAGCAGTGCAGGTAGATAATTCGTATTGTCCATCATCATCTAATTAAACTATATGAATAAAAATACACAAAAAGGTTTTACACTTATAGAAGTCCTCGTATCGCTCGGCATTTTTACAATTGTGGTAGTGGCTGCCTGCGGTGTTATTTTAAGTATTATTAGTTCAAATAAGAAAAATCAGGCAATTAGTTCTGTGGTAAATAACTTGAATTACGCCATTGAAAGTATGATTCGTGATATTAGTACTGGATATTCATATCAATGCGATATTGATATTGATTCAGAATATGCTGTTATTTCAAATTATAAAAATCTTCCTCCGACATGCGTCGGCACAACTCCTCAAAATAACATAACGCTTGTTTCAACTATTACAAAAACAGAGCAATTGGTCCGATACGAACTTGTGGGAACTGGAGCTGATGCATTTATACAAAAAACAGTTTACTCAGACGATGCGGGAAATATGGCTCTTGAATCATATCCGCTTACGGATAAGAAAAATGTTTCCATAGACAAATTAGCTTTTACTATTCAAACGCCGCCATCATTGACTAAAGCCGGAGGGGGTACTGCAGGCCAACCATCAGTATTTCTTATTGTAAAGGGAACTGCCAAAGTAAATCAGATAAATATCTCAGATTTCTTTATTCAAACATTTATTTCTCAAAGACTACCTAACTTTATTTAACATAGTATGCAGCGCACCAAGAAACACAATATACATAGACAAAAAGGTTTTACGCTTCTTGAGACACTTGTGGCTATATTTATTCTTACTCTGGCTCTCACTGGTCCGATTTATATTGCTTCGCTCGCCATACGAAGTTCTGTTGAATCTCGAGATAGTGTTTCAGCATATTATCTTGCAGAAGAGGCGATTGAAGTGATTCGTAATGGAAGAGATAAAAAGGCTTTGGAAATAAACACTGGGCCTATTGTATGGCTAAAAGGTGTGCTAGGTAACACAGATTGTTTTGCAGAAAAAAATGGTGCTCCTACGTTATGTGCAATGACGCGAAATCCTTTGACCGCACAGTATACTTTTACTACATGTCCAGCTACTGGCTGTCCTCCTTTAAATTTTGACCCAAACGGTCCAATTATTTATGGTGCAGATGGTACAACTGCTCAAACTTCTAAATTTATACGAGAAATATCATTGCGTGTTGCACCGCAGGATACATCCGTTACAACTACACCTAATTCTGAATTGATTGTAGGAGTTACTATTAGATGGGATGATAAGGGAAGACAAAAAAGTTTTACAATAAACGAAACGCTGCACAATCAACAGTATTCTAAATACTATATAAAATAACATGACACGAAAAGTATCTAAGAAAAAAGGAATAAGTTTAGTGATTGCGCTTATAATGATGACATTATTGTTGTCGATTTCATTTTCAATTAGTAATATTATTTTGAGACAAATTCGACTTGCCAATGTGAGTACAAACTCTCAGCTTTCTTTTTATGCAGCGGATAGCGCGCTTGAATGCGCATTGTATTGGGATACTAAAACTGATGGAACTGTGGAAGGATCGATAGATGGAACGGTCGCAGTTTTTGGCAGTTCGACTTCAGCTGCATCAGCGGCAAATAGAATAGTGTGCGGAGCCTATCCAGAAAATCCACTTGGCCTCAAAAAAAGTTTTGATGTGAATACTCAGACAGCCTCGACAACATTTGAGGTTGCATACGGTTCAACCACATGTGCCAGTGTGGAGGTTTTGAAGTCACCATACAGAACCAGAATATCAGTGAATGGTTACAATACCGGTATGAATGCAGATGCTACAGGGTGTAATTTGACTGATGCAATAGGAAGACGTATCGTTGAGCGAGGACTCTTGTTTACGCACTAAGTTTAGCTATACTGTATGTATGGCCGAAAATCCTGAGATACGTATTGAAAAACTTAGAAAACTCATACATCAGTATCGATATGATTTTCATGTTCTAGATAAGGAAACTATTTCACCAGAGGCACTTGACTCGCTTAAAAAAGAATTAACAGAGCTCGAACAAAAGCATCCGGAATTTTATGATGCCCATTCGCCAACGCAAAGAGTGGCGGGAGTTGCTATAGATAAGTTCAGTAAGGTAACGCACAAGATTCAACAATGGTCGTACAATGACGCATTCTCAGAAAAAGATATGATAGCGTTTAATGAAAGAATTAATCGGTATTTGAAAAGAGATATTCAGACTCCGATTGAGTATACGTGTGAGCTTAAAATAGATGGTCTTAAAGTGGTTCTTGAATATGAAAAAGGAAAATTAATTCGTGCCGCAACCCGAGGAGACGGATTAATAGGTGAAGATGTGACGCATAATATTCGTACAGTACAATCCCTGCCGCTTGTGCTCACAATGCCGCTATCGATTATTGTAGAAGGTGAGGTGTGGGTAAGTAAGAAAAATTTTGCTTTATTAAATGAAAGGCAAAAGGCAGCAGGCTTGCCTTTATATGCCAATCCGAGAAATATTGCTGCTGGAACAGTTCGTCAGCTTGATCCGTCTATTGCTGCATCTCGAAACCTTGATGTGTTTGTATATGATTTGGCATACATTGATGATCAGAAAAATGCACCCCAAAGTCAGTACGATGAATTGCAGTTTTTAAAAAAGCTTGGATTCAAAGTTAACCCGCATGCTCAAAAGGTCAAGGACATTCAGGGTGTTTTAGCCTATTGGACACACTGGAAAGATGTCTTTAAGAAAGAAGATTATCTTATTGATGGAGTTGTAGTAAAGGTGAATTCACATG
>JAZKFG010000004.1:13477-43119 GCA_040386515.1 Patescibacteria group bacterium | reverse complement strand
CAGGAACCACTCCTTGCTACAGGCTGCCTTCAGTTCTGCCTGGTCCTATCGATGTGTATAGTCTCATTCGCAACACCGTACCACTGGGTATCGGTAAATACGAGGAGTTTGTCAGGCTGCCAAGTCTCGACAAAATTCTTTCCACTCGCCAACCGGCGCTGTTGAGTCAGTTCACTTCGTGTGGGTTTAGTACACACTTGACGTATCCTGAAATCTTAGCCATCTGTATCATGTTTCCGTATCTCAAACGAAAGCTTCGCCGCATTCTGCTTCACACTCCTATCTGCGCCTACGCCGGTGCATTTATTGTCGGCGAAGGAAGAGGACTTAAGGACGTTCGTGTCCCTGTCTTGCGTCGTCGCACGCACGAAGAATATCGCGGAGGAATTTACTCCCGAATCTTCAAAAACTACACAGCTCCTGGAGTTTTCCTGGACTATGTTCCATTAACCCGTATCGCACAAAAACCAAAGTTTGCTGGTTGCTTCAGCTTCCGCGAATTTGAAAGCAGGAGCATCGCGCTCGCTGCCTGACTGCATTCTTGCAGCACCCCCCGTTTCATTCATTGCCTGACGTCTTACCCCTTGGAGACGCCAGGCTTTTTTATTTATATACCAAGAGCTTTTGCAATATCCTCAACGCCAGCATCGCAAACCCACACGCCGTCAATATTGAGTGTTGGGCTTTTATTTTGTCCTGTGGCTTTTTCTACTTCTTCTTTGAATGCAGGATTTTTATAAATATCACGTTCCTCAAAAGGGATGTTGTTCTCAATTAAAAAATCTATTGCTTCAACTGCCCAAGGACAATTTGTTTTTGTGTAGATGATTATCATGAATTAATTATATCACGAGATTGACCGTGTGAAGTGGGGTGTGGTATATATTCGTGGTGGATATGTCATGGATGACTTTCCAATTCTTTCAGTTGTCGCAGGGTGCGATAGCTATGAAAGTTCTTTTCACCACCACCAACCTCCATCACCATGTTAAAAGAAATAATGACTCAGTTTTTCCGCCAGTTTGGTGGATTAATGATTTTTCTCATCGGACCAGAAGGCTCCGGCAAGTCGACGCTTTGGAAGCGTCTGCTTGCTGAATGCGAAGGTACGATTTATATCGTATCGTTTAGCGATGCGTTAAAAAAGTTTATGAAGCTGCATAAAAATGATGCTTCACTCAAAGAGGCTATCGCACATGCTGAAGGACAGATGCTTGCTCGTCAAAAAAAGACTATTGACCCTCGGATTTTACTTGGCACCCTCCGTATGATACTCCAAGAGTGCCTCGACGGGAAATATGAGCATTGTCTTATAGATGGGTATCCCCGCATTTTGGATCAAGCACGAACATTGGCTCAGATGGTAGGGGAATTTTTCCTCAATAAACCAATTGTTCTGATCGAAGCACAGTGCTCGCGGGAAGAATCGTTTAAGAGGGCAGTTTTAGAACGTGCTCTTGAGACTGATGGTCCTGATACCATTAACAGGTGTCACAATGAGTATTTTGAGACCTTACAAAGGTTAAAGGCAATTCTCCTTACACTTACTCATTATCTCACTGTCTCGACACAGGGTTCAAAAGAGAAATCCTATGAAAACTTGGTGAGTGAACTTCGTGGCCTACTTATCCGCCTGCAAGGAGGACTTAATCCTCGAACGGCAGCACTTGCTGCCTATGCACCAGTTGCAGCAGTCAGTTAACACGGCAAAAACCCCACCCAGCCACCCCTTTTTCCCAGACTCCTACGTCACAGGAAAAAGCGGGTTGGCCGGTGTTTTTTTATGCTATAATGTAAGGATGTTCCACCATCTTGTCGATACGATGCTTAACTTCGCTGATTCAGGTTCTTCTTTAATCAGTACTTTTTTATTCCCAATTGTTTTTATTGCGGCCCTATCTGAATCTACTCCAATTCTTGGAACATTTACACCTGGAACATTATTCTTATTATTCTTTGGCTACGCTGCCTCTCTCCATTCTGTAAATCTTCCTCTGCTCGTTTTAGTTGCAACGCTCGGTGCAATTATGGGAGACATACTCGGATATTTACTTGGAAAATATGCAGGGGATTGGCTTGTTCGAAATAAAAAGATTTTAAAGCAAGTACATATTGAACAAGGACGAGGTTTTTTTAGCAAACACGGAGGGAAGAGTATTTTGATTGGAAGATTTGTCGGACCTATTCGACCTATTGTTCCCTTAATTGCCGGAAGTATTGGAATGAGTTTTAGAAAATTTATATTTTGGAATGTCCTCGGTGCATTTTTATGGGCAGCATTATATATTACACTTGGATTTTTCTTCGGAGCATATGCACGAGAAATTGAAAGGGTGGTATCAGATGCAAGTTGGGTATTATTAATTGTTGCGATTTTAGCAGGTGGATTTTATTATTACAAATATAGAAAAAATAAACATGCGAAAAGAAAAGAAATTCATAATTAAACATACGCACAAGCCTGCTGGTGATCAGCCTGCTGCAATCAAGAAGATTGTTGAGGGAATTCGTGCTGGCATGCAGAAGCAGACATTGCTTGGTGCAACTGGAACTGGTAAGACATTTACAATGGCCAATGTGATTGCAGATATTCAGCGACCAACGCTTGTTGTTGCGCACAACAAAACTCTCGCTGCTCAGTTGGCTCAGGAGTTTAAGGAATTTTTCCCAGACAATGCAGTTCATTACTTTGTATCGTATTACGACTACTATCAGCCTGAAGCATACATTTCAACAAGTGATACGTATATTGAAAAAGAAGCACAGATCAATGAAGAGATTGATCGACTTCGACATGCCACAACGCAAGCTTTGCTTACGAGAAATGATGTAATTATCGTTGCATCAGTGTCATGCATTTACGGTTTGGGTTCTCCTGTTGAATATGAAAAAGTAAACTTTCTCCTCAGAAAAGATGAAAAAATAGACAGAGGTGAAGTTGTGCGAAAGCTCGTTCATATGTATTTCACGCGTACAACTGCAGACGTTACTCCTGCTACTTTCCGAGCATTAGGAAATACGCTTGAAGTCATGCCAACACATGAGCGAATGATTTGGCGACTGATTTTCACAGGTGATGTCTTGACCCGTATTGAAGAGATTGATCACATTACACGTGCCATTATAAATCCTGATGTTGATTCAATTCTTATTTTCCCTGCCAAACACTTTGTTACTCCCGAAGATGAGCGAGTTCGAGCCATAGAAGATATTAAGCATGAGCTGACAGAGAGATTGAAGGAATTGGAAGCTGGAGGAAAAGTTATTGAGCATGAAAGATTGAAGAGAAGAACCAACTATGACTTGGCACTTTTGCGAGAGGTTGGATATTGTAACGGAATTGAAAACTACTCACGGCATTTTTCAGGAAAAAAGCCTGGAGAGCCAGCTGACACATTGCTGTCATATTTTCCAAAAGGTTTTTTGACTATGATTGATGAGTCTCACGTAACAGTTCCTCAGTTAAATGGTATGTATGCCGGAGATGCATCTCGAAAAAAGAATCTTATTGATTTCGGATTTCGATTACCATCAGCGGCAGACAACAGGCCGCTTCGTTTTGCCGAATTTGAAGAAAGAACAGGGCAGACTGTCTACGTATCTGCTACTCCAGGGCCCTACGAGCTCGAACAGTCAAAGGATACGCAGGTTGTGCAGCAAATCATTAGACCGACTGGTCTTGTTGACCCTGAGCTTATTATTCGTCCTGTAGTTGGTACTGATACATATGTTGGACAGATCTATGACTTTATCGCTGAGGTTGAGAAAAACACAGCAGCAGGCGAGCGAACATTGGCTACAACTCTAACAAAAAAGATGGCGGAGGATTTATCAGAATTCTTAATCGCTAAAGGAATTAAAACTCGATATCTCCATAGTGATGTTGAGACAATGGAGCGAATACAGATTCTTACCGAACTTCGTAAGGGTGCCTTCGACGTGCTTGTCGGAGTTAACCTTCTTCGAGAAGGATTGGATCTTCCTGAAGTGTCTTTGATTGGAATTCTGGATGCTGACAAGGAGGGATTTCTTCGATCAAAGACCGCACTCATTCAAACAATTGGGCGAGCAGCCCGAAACATTAACGGACGCGTTATTTTGTACGCTGATAAAGTAACTAATTCTTTAACAGGTGCTATTGAGGAAACTTTGCGACGAAGAAATATTCAGCTGGCATATAACAAAGAGCATGGTATTACACCTCAAACTATTAAGAAAACAATTCACGATATTACTGAAGCTATTGAAAATGAGCATGAGAAAAGCGTTCGTGAAATGTTATCACTTGACTTGGGTGTTGACAGTTTGGCAGATATTGAAAAATACAATCCAAAAGATTCTAAAAAAACAATAAAGAAAATTGCAGCTTTGATTAAAATAAAAGAAAAGGAAATGAATAATGCAGTTAAAGATCTTGATTTCGAAACCGCAGCATTGCTTCGAGATGAAATGTTAGCTCTTGTAAAGATTCAGGAAGAGGCAGGAAAAGATAAGAAGGACAAAAAAGATAAGCCACTTGTTCAAAAGAAAACTGCATACGGTGATATGGAAAAGATTGGCGACAAGAGAGCACAAAACTTTTTACCAAAAATTGAAGATAAGCATATTACCAATGTAAAGTTTGGAAAAAAGGGAGGTATTACGAAGGTTAAGGATGAGCGGAAAAAATTACCAAAAAAGTTTAAAGAATAAATATATTCATGACATCAGAACTCTATTACGAAGCCAAACGAAATGCATTGCCATATGCTGCAGAACGAGGGCATAACAGAACAAGTATTGAAGATATAGATATTGAACATATGAAAACTGCACACATTATCGGAGTGTGCGGTACAGCAATGGCATCGCTTGCAAGTTTGCTTATAGAAAGAGGTATGACAGTTTCTGGATCAGATCAGGCATGCTATCCGCCTATGAGTACAGTGCTTGAAGATTTGCACGTGCAAGTTCTTCCATTTGATGTGAAAAATATTGAAGGCAAGGATTTGATAATTGTTGGAAATATGTGCAGTCCTGTCAATGTTGAAGCAGCATATTGTCGCGACAATAATATCCCATATTTTTCTCTTGGCGAAATAATTGGCAAGCTTTGCATTGGGGATAAAAAATCAATAGTAGTTGCAGGAACTCATGGTAAAACCACAACAACCAGTGTGGCTATTTCTGCATTCAAATACGCCAGCCTCAATCCAGCATATCTTGTTGGAGGAGTAATGAAAGAAGATGGAAAAAGCGCGCATTATAATCCTGATTCAAAATATTTTATTATTGAGGGAGACGAATATGATACGGCATATTTTGATAAGCGGCCAAAGTTTTTACATTACAAGCCATATGTAACTATTATCACTTCGCTTGAACTTGACCATATTGATATTTACAAAGATTTCGCAGACTATGAACAGGCGTTTAAATATTTAATAGAAGCTACACATAAAGATGGAGTGGTAATTGCATGTGTTGATGATAATAATGTAAAAATACTTGTCGAGAAAATGAAAGATACAGGTGCGCATATTATTACCTACGGGAAAGATTTTGACGCAGACATGAAAATTGTTGCTATTGAAACTGTGACAGAGGGGCAGAAAGTTACTGTGGAATATAAGGGCAAACAGGACACTTTTACTACGCATATGTTCGGTGAATATAATGCGCTCAATACTGTTGCAATATATACTGCCGCAACATTTCTCAATCTTGATATTGAAAAGATAAAAGAATCATTCACTACATTTGAAGGAGTGAAAAGAAGACAAGAAATATACGGTGTAAAAAATAATGTCACAATTATTGATGACTTTGCACACCATCCAACAGCTGTGTTTAAAACTTTGAAAGGACTTAGAGAAAGATTTCCAACATCAAATATTAGAGCCATATTTGAACCTCGCACAAATACAAGTCGGGCCAAAATATTTGAAGAAGAATATGCACACGCTTTTTCATTTACCAATCAAGTGTACATTTCAACTCCTAAGAAAAAAGACGGATACAATTCTGATGAATTTATGGATGTAGAATATGTGGCGAAAACCATCTCTGAACAAGGGATTCCATGTAAAGCCTTTTCTGATGCAGATGAAATCGTGGCCTATATAAAAAACGAAATACAATCAGGCGATATTTTGGTAGTTATGAGTAATGGGGACTTTCATGGTATACATGCTAAGTTATTAAATATTCTGTAATATCCATTTATATTCATGTCAAAACTATTAGAATTATATAAAGCGTGCGACGGGATAGTATGCACTGACTCTAGGGACATAGAGCCTGGCTGCCTATTCTTTTGCCTTAAGGGAGACAATTTCAACGCACATGATTTTATCGATGAGATCATTGAAAAAGGAGCAGGGCATATTGTTGTTGATGATGAACGATTTTCGACTACAGAAAAATGTTTTAAAGTTGATGATGTTCTAGAATCTTTGCAGCAGTTAGCAATAGAATACAGAAAAGAATTCACAATTCCTGTTGTTGTAATCGGTGGATCAAATGGAAAAACTACGACAAAGGAATTAACGAAAGTTGTGCTTGAAACAAAGTACACTGTGCACGCCACAAAAACAAATCACAATAATCATATTGGCGTGCCGTTGACTGTGTTATCAATGCCTAAAGAAACTGAAATTGCAGTGATTGAAATAGGTGCAAATCATAAGGGAGAGCATAAGACATTGCTTAATATTGCAAAACCTACGCATGTGTTAGTTACTAACAATGGTAAAGATCATCTCGAAGGCTTTGGAAGTTTGGAGGGTGTTCGAGAAGCAAATTATGAAATATATGCGTACGCTGAAAAACATAATGCTACAGTTTTTCTTCCAGATTTTGAACTTGATTTATTTGAAAGAGCAAAAGAATTAACTGTTATTACATTTGGAAATGATATTGAATCAGAATGCATGTTCAAATCGAATAGTAACTTGTATGCAGGAATAACATATGGGAATACTGAAATAAAATCTCAGCTTTTTGGGGATTTTAATGAGAAAAATATAATGTCGGCTTTCACTATTGGATTAATTTTTGATTGCGAAACTCCTGATATGGTTGAAGCTGTTAAAAATTACGAGCCTGAACTTCTTCGTTCGCAGATTAAAGAAATCAATGGTACTCGATACATGATTGATTGTTACAATGCCAATCCGACTTCTATGAGTGAAGCTTTGAAAAATTTTAAAAAATACGCAGGGCGCCCAGCTGCGGTGGTCCTTGGCGATATGCTTGAAATGGGGAAATATGCAGAAGCAGAGCATGCGGAGACATTGAAAGAAGTTAAAGAATATGGATTTGATTTGAATGTATTTGTTGGGGAAAATTTTGGAAAGTTTGAGTTGGAATATGAGGGTGATGCTCGATTTCATTTTTTTGAAAATAGCAGTGAAGCGAAAAAGTTTTTAACGCTTATGAATTTGTATGGATTTGATATTTTGCTTAAGGGGTCAAAAGGGACTAAGATTCGGGATATTGTGGGGCTGTAGTTACTATTTACATTTATAAAATGTAGTGTTATTATCGTTGGATTGCCGATTATGTGTCGACAAAGCAACTTTCCAAAAATATGAAAAAACTGATTCTTAGCAATGGTGCCTCATGTGTGATTCATCAAGTTCGTAGAGGATATCTTCCTGATATTTTGCTTATACAAAGAAAGACAGACGGTCTGTGGGAACTTCCAGGAGGACAAGTTGAGCTTAATACATCTGATTCTGGCGATCCTTTCTTGGAAACAGTTATACGTGAAGTTGGGGAAGAATGCGGAATTCATCTCCAACAAAGCGAAGTCGTGTTTGATAGTGTTTTCCAGCAACGGGTTCTATACAAAGATGTGCTTATTGCCGGTTCGGTGCTCCTGTACTATTGCCTGCATGCGAAGGAAATCGATTTAAGTTTTACAGGCAATGAGACTTCGGCGCTCGAAGTCGTTAATCTTGGTGAAATTGATTTTTTTGCAAATAATATTTCACTTGCTGCGCGACGAATGATTGGAGTCTTTTATTCAAACTATCAAGTAAGAAGGCATATCTTAAAAGGTCCTAAAAAACCTCAGTTGGCACGCAATCTAGGCTCGCCACTTGTCTTTGAACTCAATGGAACGTTTATCACGATCTGAAGTATATTTCTTCCTTTACGGCCGCCATCCCACACCCTGTGGGCATAGGCGGTTTTTTCTTGTATACTATTTCTCATGAAAGCCATTCTTCTCGCGGCAGGAAAAGGAAATAGACTTCGTCCGCACACAGACATGACCCCAAAGCCTCTACTTCCTCTCAAGAGAGATGCTGAGCATCCTAATGTGCTCTTGACACACATATTGACACAATTGCCCTCATACATCGATGAAGTGATTATTATCGTAAAATATTTAGAAGATTCAATTCGAGATTTTATTAAAACGCATGTTGATCTTATTCGAGAAATAAATCCTCGCATCAAAGATATTATATGCATTACCCAAACAGGTGAAAAAGGAACTATGGGAGCCTTGTTAACTGTTAAAGATTTGTTGCAGCCTGGTGAAAAGTTTTTAGTATTAAATGGAGATGATTTGCATGTGCAAGAAGAGTTAGAGTCTTTTAAGAATCATCCTCGAGCTTTTGGAGTGCATACAAAAGTTATGCCTGGATATAAGTCAGTTGTCGTAAATGAAAAAGGAATTGTTACTGCGCTGGACGTGCAGACTGAAGAGGAATTATTGAATGGCTGCAGAATTGCAACAGGAACATATTTGCTTGATACTGATTTTTTTGATTTTGAACCAGTGGTTTTATCTGATGGGGAAATAGGCTTGCCGCATACATTGATTGCATATACTCATACCTATCCAAGTTATGCGGTTGAGGAGAAGAATTGGTTTTCTGTGAATACCGAGAAGGATTTGCATACGTTGTGGGATATGTAGTAAGGTGAGTTCAGGAAAAATAACCTTTAACCCTGAACTTTGCTATGAAGAGAAAAATCCTATCAAAGCCGGTTTTTGCTCAGAAGTGCATCGAATTGTTTCATAAGCTGAAAACTTCTCTGAAGTCTTCGCTCGGCAGCGTTGTTATTCTTGTAAGTGAAGATGCTCCCGCTAAAGGCAAAAAAGATTCTCGTCGCATATCAGGAATGTTGGTTTGTGTTGATAAAGATAGGGTAGGTTCGTATGAACTCTATCTCAATATTTCCAAGTTCTATAAGTTTTCAATGCGCCAAGCAAGGAAAATGTATACCACAGAAGATTGCAATCAATATATTGAGGAATTGATATATGTTGCGCTTCTCAGTGTATTGAGAGAAATTCACATGCGAGAATATTACAGGAATTGGAATATAAGCAACGGATCTATTGTTTTTTACGATTTTGCTGACTTTCGACAAATCTTCGCAGACATTCTCACAACTGATATTGAACTTCCTTCGAATCCAGATGATGAAGAAATGTTTAAACATGATTACTGGTCATTTGGTTTCATGATTTCAGCCATGTTTGATATTAACCCTTCATTGATTGAAAACCCTAAAGCGCTTATCAAAATGGTTACTGGCAACTTCGACTTTCTTATGGAACGAAATGCTACCTAAAACCCGGTCTCTTTCTCAGCCTTCCCTAAGGCTCGAGGACGAGACTGTTTTACATTTATATGCTATAATGCCTAGATATGATTTCGACGCCAAAACTGACATCAGTAGAAGTACGTACTCGGTTTCTAGCCTTCTTTAAGGAACGAGGTCACGCAATAATCCCATCAAGTTCACTCGTACCAGAAAATGATCCATCAGTGCTTTTCAACACTGCCGGCATGCAGCCTATTGTTCCGTATCTTTTGGGTGAAAAACATCCAGAAGGAACTCGTCTTGCAGATATTCAAAAGTGCGTACGAACAGTTGATATTGAAGAAGTTGGTGATAGTCGACATTTAACTTTTTTTGAAATGATGGGAAATTGGTCGCTTGGTGATTATTTTAAAAAAGAAGCAATTGAGTGGAGTTATGATTTGCTGACAAATGCAGAATATGGTTTTGGACTTGATCCAGAGCGATTGTATGTAACATGTTTTGAAGGAGATGAAAATGCACCCAAAGATACTGAGAGTGCTGCAATTTGGAAAGATGTTTTTAAAAATGCTGGAGTTCACAAAAATGATAAATCAGGAACTGAAAGAATATTTTTCTTGCCTGCAAAAAATAACTGGTGGAGTCCTGGAGACAATGGACCATGCGGACCAGACACTGAAATGTTTTACGATACAACTGGACTCTTGACACAAGGGTTGACACATGAGGAATATGTGAAAGCTGATGATGAAGGAAAGCTTGTTGAGATCTGGAATGATGTATTCATGGAGTATAAGAAAAAAGACGGAGTAGTGATTGGAAAATTGGATACGCAGAACGTTGACACAGGTTCTGGCTTCGAACGAATTGTTATGATGGTACAGGGAGTTTCTTCTGTATACGAAACAGATGTTTTTGTTCCAATTTTAGAAAAAATAGAAACACTTAGAACTGCCAAAGATGGAGTTGAAGCAATAAGTACAGAGACAGCTGAGCAATCAAAAAGAATTATTGCAGATCATATTCGAACTTCTGTAATGCTTTTTGCTGATGGAGTTGTTCCGTCAAATACTGATCAGGGCTATATTTTAAGACGACTACTTCGTCGAGCACTTAGACATGCTGATATTTTAGGAATGCCTGATAATTCATTGTTTATGGTAGCTGATGTGGTAACTGATTATTTCAAAGAAGTATATACACAAGTTGGAAAACAAAAAGAAACTATTAAAGTTGCAATCAGTGCAGAGGAAAAAAAGTTTAGAAAAGCACTTACGCTAGGGCTGAAAGAATTTAATAAAATTGTTGAAAAAACTGTAACAGCAGGGAAGAGTGAGATCGAAACAGAACATGTCTTTACATTGTTTGAATCATATGGATTTCCGATTGAGCTTGTAACAGAATTAGCTCATGAAAAGAAATTAACCATTGATACAGAAGGGTTTAAAGCTATGTTTGCTGAACATCAGGAGAAATCACGCGCAGGATCTGAAAAAAAGTTTAAAGGGGGAATGGCAGGTGACAGTGTTACAGAAACTCGATATCATACTGCAACTCACTTGCTTCATCAAGCACTTAGAGAAGTGCTAGGAACCCATGTATCACAAAAAGGAAGTAATATTACTGCTGAGCGACTTCGTTTTGACTTTTCACATACTGCAAAAATGACAGATGAAGAAAAAAAACTTGTTGAAGAAAAAGTTAATGGCTGGATTGCTGATGATTTACCAGTTGCAGTTGTCATAATGCCAAAAGACGAGGCAGAAAAAACTGGTGCACTGCATTTCTTTGGAGAGAAATACGGAGATAATGTCCAAGTGTACTTTATCGGCGACACGCTTGATCATGCAATCTCGAAAGAGTTCTGTGGTGGTCCTCATGTTGGACACACGGGTGAACTTGGAACATTTTCTATTCAAAAAGAAGAGGCAGTTTCACAAGGTGTGAGACGAATAAAAGCAATACTTAGTTAAATGAAAAATACTCCACAAAAAAGTGGAGTATTTTCTTGTGTTGAGCTTGTATAAAGCATATAATATAAGAATATATTATTAATGTAATCATGCAGAAAAGAACTTTATTACTTATCTCAACTTTTCTTCTCACTGCGCTTATTTCAAGTGCAAGTATTTTTGCTGCAAGTCCATCTAAAGCACTGGGATTCCAAGGGCAGCTTTTCAGTAATAACGCTCCAGTATCATCATCAGTAAACGCAACATTCACATTCTACGATTCACTCTCAGGAGGAGCAGTAACAGGATCACCAATATCAAAAACAGTAACTGTATCTAACGGTTACTTCGGAACACAATTTACTGAAGCAGACACAACAGGTGTTAACTTTGATCAAGCTCTTTATGTTCAGGTAAATATTAACGGTACTGACCTATCTCCGAGAACTGCACTAAACGCTGCACCAACTGCTCTTAAATCTTTTGGAACGTTTTCATATGCAAGTGCACCAACAGTAGGTCCGGCAGGATCACTGTATTTCAACTCAACATCAAACACATTGTTTGTATCAAACGGAACTACATGGACTACAGCAGCAAGTTCTACATCACCATGGTTGATGAATGGGAGTGATACGTATTTTAATACAGGGAATGTGGGGATTGGAACTACAACTCCTGGTGGTAATTTACATCTTGTTGCAGCAGGTGGTCCAACACTGCGTCTATCAAATGCATCAAGTCCTGAAGCTGATGTACGATTGTCTTCACGATTTGGATCTGCTGCATATGCACAGCTTATAGTTGAACCATCATTTGGGAATAAATCAGGTGGAATTGCTATTTTACCTTCGGGAATTGCAACTTCAACATTTATTCAAATGAATAATAATGTGAATTCTTGGTATTTGCAAAGTTTTGCAACTTCAGGATTTTCTATTGATACTGGTGTTTTTGGCACTAAATTTTTAATTACTCCTACTGGAAATGTAGGAATCGGAACATCAACGCCAATATCTAAACTTACAGTCAACGCGCTAACTACAGATATAAATCCATTTCTTTTCTTAATTGCCTCATCAACAGGAGCAGTATCAACAAATGTATTTTCTGTAGCAAGCAACGGAACAGTATTTGTAAATAAAAATACAGTTAATAATGCTGTCTTCGCACAACCTGATACACAAAATGGTCTCAAGATAATAGGGGCTCAAAGTACACAAAATAGTATTTTAATGCAAGCCTATGGAAGTGCTAATAACGTTGTTACTGGCTACACAACTCCTGGAACTCCTGATGCACCAACGGCAACTCTTGCTGAAACGTTCATATTACGACTTCAGGGTGGTGGATATACGGGTAGTGCGTATGCGTCTAGAGCTGAAATTGCTATTGCATCAACTGAAAACTGGTCTGCAACTTCAACTGGTGCAAACATTCGTTTCTTAACTACTGCTAATGGTGGAACAACTCGAACAGAAAAGATGAGAATCGATTCTAATGGATTTGTAGGAATTGGAACAACAACCCCTCTTGCACTCCTTTCAGTTGTGAACGGGGCTGTTAACATTTCATCATCGACTCCAACAGGAACATATTACGAAGCACTCCGAATTTCAAATACAAATGCAGGATCATTTGGAAACTATGCATTCTTTGAGCATTCAGGGACATCGACTCGAGGTCTAATTGTTGGTACTCAGTATCAAGGTGACGGCTTCAGTCCATTTGTACGAAGTGCGGGAAGTGTTTCTCAAGATATAGAAATTCGTTCAGGTAAAAATGCTGCAGGAAATAGTGGAATACTATATTTAAACACAGGGGGTAACGGTACTGCGCGAACTTACATGGGTACTACAACTGTTATTACTGCATTTGATGTATACGGAACATCTACTGCCTCAAACTTTGTTGCAACTAGTTCAACGGCAATTTCTTCATTTGCAGGATTGGTTGGGATTGGAACAACTACTCCATCACAAAGATTATCTGTTGCAGGGAATATGTCTTTAAGTGGTGCATTCTTTGATGCGCTTAATGCAAGTGGAACAGCGGGAATGATTCTATCAAGTACAGGATCAGGAACTCAGTGGATGGCAACTTCAACGCTCGGAATTAATTCATCTCCTTGGCTATTAAATGGTACAAATGCATATTATAACGGAGGAGGTGTTGGCATTGGAACTAGTACTCCTTCAACTGCTCTGCATGTAGTCTCAGCAGCAACAAACGTGGCACTTATTGAGAGTTCAGCTAATAACGCTTTCTTGAAACTTAAAAATTCAGGTTCAGGAACTACATGGAATGTTGGGTTTGTTGCAGCAACTGCAACTAATGATGGATTTTATATTAATGATGGGACTGAAAGATTTAGAATTCTTACAAATGGTAATGTTGGTATTGGAACATCGACCCCTAATGCAAAATTGCACGTGCTCGGAACAACAGAACAATTGCGACTTTCATACGATACTGCAAACTATGTTCCATTTACAGTAAGTAGTGCGGGAACCTTTACTGTAGCGCCGGTAGGAACAAACTCAAGCATTGTACTTAATCCAACAGGAACAGGACTTATTACCTCAACAAACAGCACAAACTCACAGTTCTATTTACAAATGAGAAATAACTCAGCCAGTTCAAGTGCGACTGCTGGATTTAGTGCTATGAACGCAAACGGAATTTCCGGACAGACAACACTTACAACTTCAGGAACAGGTGCAGCACCCTATGGTGCATGGGGAGCAAATGAAGGATTAGTGTATACGAATACCGGTGCATTAAACATCATGGCAGACGGTGGAGCTGGAATTCTTAAATTCTCAGCCGGTGGAAACGGTGAAGACATGCGACTTAATGCAAACGGATTTCTTGCAATCGGAACAACAACTGCGCAAAAGAATCTTCATTTGAACGGAGCAACTGAATCAACAATGTTGATTACAAGTAACTTAACAGGTTCAACTGCAAGTGATGGATTTTTCTTTGGGCTAAACACAAACGGTTCTGATACAACGTTGTGGAATTTTGAAAATGGATACATGCGATTTGCTACAAATAATGCTGAGCGAATGCGAATTGATGCTAGTGGAAATGTGGGTATTGGAACAACAACTCCAACAGCAACTCTAACTGCTTCTGGAACAATACGATTCACTAATCTAGGATCAGTAGGAGCTAACTTGATTACAGACTCGCTTGGAAACGTAACTGTTTCTTCTGATGAAAGACTAAAGGATATCAAAGGAATGTTTATGACTGGTCTTGATAAGATTAAACTCTTAAGTCCAATCTTATATACATGGAAGCCAGAGACTGGATATGACACTGTAAATACATATGCTGGATTTAGTGCACAAAACGTTCAGAGTGCCATACCAGAAGCGGTATCGACTGACAGTAGGGGTTTCTTAACATTAGCCGACAGACCAATTCTCGCAACATTAGTTAATGCAGTGAAAGAATTAGCAGATAAAGTAGAGAAAATGGCAGCATGGTTTACTGATGATAAGACATTTACAGTACAGCAAGATGCAACGCTAAAAGTCGAAGGAAAGACAGAGATCAACGGACAGATTTGTGTAGAAAATGTATGTGCATCAAAAGAACAATTTAAACTGCTTTTGCAACAAGCGGGTAACATTCAATTGTCTGCACCACAGCAACAACCTGCAGCTAATGTAAATACACCAGTTGTAGAACAGTCTACAGCATCATCAACAGTAGAAAATACTCCAGCACCAACTCCTGAGCCAGTTGTAGCTTCTGCACCCGAAGTGGTAGAAGAGCCAGTTATCCCAACTGAGTAAACATATTCAAATTTTCTTGTAGATTGAGTACAAAAACGATATACTATATCTATATATTTTGAATTAAACATGCAGAAAAGAACTTTATTACTTATCTCAACTTTTCTCCTCACTGCGCTTATTTCTAGTGCAAGTATTTTCGCTGCATCACCTTCAAAGAGTTTAGGATTTCAAGGGCAATTATTTAACAATGGAACTCCACTCACTAGTAGTGTTAATGCTACATTTACTTTTTACGATGCACTTTCTGGTGGAGCGGTGACTGGTTCTCCAATCGCAAAAACTATTACCGTAAACAACGGATATTTTGGAACAAGTTTTACTGAATCAGATACAGCAGGGGTAAACTTTGATCAAGCATTGTATGTTCAGGTAAATATCAACGGTACTGATCTATCACCTCGAACTTCACTTAACGCCGCGCCAACTGCTCTTAAATCATTCGGAACATTTTCATATGCTTCAGCTCCAACAGTAGGTCCTGCAGGATCATTGTATTTCAACACAACTGATAATACACTGTACACTTCAAATGGAACTTCTTGGACTGCATCAACTCCATGGGTAACTAATGGATCGAATATTTCATATATGGGAGGGAATGTGGGGATTGGGAGTAGCACTCCTGGATTTCCTTTAACTATTACAGGAGCTGGATATGCGAGCACGGGTTTTGTTACAGGAAATGGAACTACAAACGTTGGTGGATTTACTGTCAACATATCAACTACTAGTCGTGTGTCGCTTGCTAGGGGATATGATTTTGGAGTAATAAGCAGCAGTATGGGATTATTGTATGCAAATGGACCAACTGCACTTGGAATATTTACAGAAAATGTTCCAACATATATTGGTCACAACTCATTCGGTGTTCAAGCGTTTAACATTCCAATCACTGGATGTTCACTTTTGTGTAATCCATATTACAGTATTCCAACAAACGTAGTAATGGATTCTAATGCTCCACTTATTACAAATAATATTATTGGAGGATCATTTAACGGATCAAGTGCTCCTGGAACAGCAGGTACATATGGAGCTTTATCTCTAAGAGGAGGTAATGGTTCAGGGAGTAACGTAGCAGGGTCGCTCCTTAACCTTGTTGGAGGACAATCAACAGGAAGTGCTGATGGTGGAGCTATTAGATTTTTAACAACACCAGCCAGTACGTCAAGTGCAACTATAAATGCGACTGTCGAGCGAATGCGAATTGATGCAAATGGAAATATTGGTATTGGAACATCAACTCCGCTTGCAAAGCTTTCAATCAATGCAAACCCTGCCGACACAATTGCAACACTCTTTTTGGTGTCATCGTCAACTGCATCAGTAACAAATAATCTTTTCTCTGTTTCAAATACTGGAGTGGTAACAATCAATAGAAGCGGTTTTAACAATCCTGTATTGGCACCAAGTTCAGAACTTCAATCGGGGCTAAATATATTTGGAGTAACGCCCCAACAAAATACGATTTCAATGTATGCAGCAGGAGGACCAACTAACAACACTATTGTCGGATATTCAAGTCCTGGACCTGCAAATGCTCCTACTGCAACTCAGGCTGATATTGTCCTTATGAGAATGATGGGAGGAGGACATACAGGAGTTGCATATACTTCAAAGGGACAGGTTGGCATATGGGCATCTGAAAACTGGTCAGCGACCTCAACAGGGGCAGATATTCGCTTCGAGACAACTGCCAATGGTGGAACTACGCGAAACGAGAAAATGCGCATTGCAAATAATGGATTTTTGGGGATAGGAACTACTACTCCAACTGCTCAACTCTCAAACACGGGAACAGTACGTTTCGCCTCTTTAGTTGGTGGTGGAGCAAACCTAGTCGTAGACTCACTTGGTAACGTAACCGTATCATCTGACGAAAGACTAAAGGATATACAAGGAGAATTTAAAACAGGATTAGAGAAAATCCTAGGTCTTAACCCAATCATGTATAAATGGAAACCAGAGACTGGGTACGACACAACAAATGCATATGCTGGATTTAGTGCACAAAATGTTCAAGAAAATATTCCTGAAGCAGTAGGAACAGATGGACGAGGTTTTCTTACATTAGCTGACCGTCCGATATTGGCGGCGCTTGTGAATGCAGTAAAAGAAATTGCTACAAAAATCGAAGGATTCGCAACAAGCTTTACAAGCAAGCATATCGAAACTGATGAATTATGTATAAACAAAAAGAATGGAACAAAAGTCTGTGTTGATGCAGACGCCCTTGAACAAATGATGGCAGAACGAGCTGCGCAAAATACGTATTTACAAACTCCACCTCCAACAGCTCCTGAAGAAACAGTTTCAACTTCAACGCCAGAAGTTATTCCAGAACCAGAAACTCCTCCAGTAACAGAACCTGATGTTCCTCCAGCAGAAACACCGGTACAGCAATAAAAAATATATGAGAATCACACTCGTCTTAAAACCATATGCAATAGAAGTGTATTCCTATGAAAATAGTGTGTACACGCTTGTTGGTATTGAAGAGACAACTCGTATTCAAGAAGAAAGCTTATCTGACTATGAAAAGAGAATGATTTTCGTATGCAAGGATTTATGTTCTGACATGCGTGCAAGCCCATTTTTCAAAGCTGTAGCAAAAAAAGTTGAAGGCATAGATATTATTTTATGTGCACCATGGTGTGTGTATGATGTTATGCAAGTTGAAAAAGATTTGGAAAAGCCAACTAGAATTGAGGAAAGCCAGCTCAATGCAATGCGAGTTAAAAAGGCAGAAGACGATGTGTATATTGTTGAATCATATACATCGAATATTTTATTAAATGGATACAGTGTTCAAAAAGTTGAGGGACAAATGGCTGAACATATTCAATTTCAATATGTGCATATTTATGCAAATAAATCATTTGCGACAGCTCTTCTTAAAGCAATAGAAAGTGTTTTCCATACGCATAAAGTTGTATTGACATCAGTATATGGATTAGTTGAGCGAATGACTTCATCAGAAAAGAAATTAGCATATGAGCTCAGAGTAATTATTGAAGAGGAAAGTGTTGATATTGCATACACAGCTGATGGTCTTCATATTGTAAATACATTCGTGCCGTATAGTTATAAACATTTAGAAGAAGCTATTTGTCAAAAACTGGCAGCAAATCCTGAAATGGTTACTTCAATACTTGAATCAAGATATCAAACAATGCAATCTGGCATACTTTTGGCACCAGGAAAGAGTGCTAAAAAACTTTGGCCAGATCTTGATCAGGCAACAAAGGATATTGTAAATGTGCTCGTGGCCGAAAGTATTGATCAAGTAATTAAATCTATACGTGATTGTGTAGATAGTATTGGTATTGAATATACAAAAGATTTTGTGGCCATTCGCATATTTTGCCTAGATCAAGCGCTTTTAAGCCTATATGGAAATGAGCTGTCAGATCATATTAAAAATGACGCATATATAGGCATGAAAATACGAATTGCTGAAGAGCCTATTTCGATAACACATATATTCTAGTATACTTATAGACAACATGTACGGAGACATTATTGCGCCAAAAAAGAAATATTCGGACGTTCATTCTGAATCTGAAGAGAGAAGTGGGCCTGTGCATTTTTCACATATTGAAAGACCTCCATATAGAGGCGGAAACTTTGAAAAAAAGAATAGAAAAGTACCATTTTTACTTCTATTGCTTGCACTTATTGTTGTAGGAATTATTGTCTATCATAAAATGTATAACGGTACTACATTTACCATAACGCCTAAGACAACGCGTATTGAGATACAGGAAAAAATCTCTCTTGTTCTCCAAAGTCGAGAAAAAGATGCTCTCACATATAGTTTGGTATATGTTCCTGCAGGAAGTATGAATGGAGAGGTAACAGAACCAAGAAATCCATTCGTAATGACAGCTACAACAACTCCTGTTGCTGCTGAGCCTAAAGTAACTATTACGGCCACTTCTACAAATGATACTAAACGTGTACAGCTTATAAATAAATCAGGATCAAACGTAACGCTACGAATTGCTACGCGATTTTCTGTTGCAAGCACAACATACACGCTTGATGCTGCTATGGATGTAAAACCTACTGAGCAATCAGTATTAAGTGCTATTGCAAGCGGAACAGCAATGTATAAAGTTATAGGATTTTCAGGTTCATCTTTGTACGACTCAGTATATGCAGTTCCATATGAATCAGTTAAGACTGCAAAAACTGTGACAACAACAAATGCTAGTTCTACTGCAACTGGTACAGATATAATAGATACAGATTCAGTATCAACAGTTCCACCAGCTGATGTGTTGGCCCTTATGCCAGATGATGCAATTCCTCTTATTAAAAGTACAATTTACGATAAGGTAATTGATCAGTCAGCGGTGGTTGTGTTTGATGAAAGAACGCTAGAAGATTTTTTAAATGCAAGCAATATTCAAGCTCAAGATTATTTTAAAGCCTTGAAACCATTTGGAGCAAGCCTTACATATGAAATATCTGTCATTGATTACACATTGATTACATCTCCTGACACAGGTAAACCTACAGGCTTTAGTAGTTTGATATTGGAAATTACACCAAAAATTGACTCATCACTAGTGCCAGCACAATTTGCAGGATTTAAGAAAGATGTGGTTGAAAAAATCAAAAAACAAGTAGCAGAGTTTGTGACTTTGGATGTGTCATACAGTCCATTTTGGGCAACAGCTGTTGCGACTGAAGAAAAGATAAAGGTGCGGATGGAGTAAAACCATGCTACACTCGTTGTATTATGGCATTTATCGATGAAATGGAAGTACATATAAAGGCAGGTAAAGGGGGCAACGGAGTTGTTCGGTGGCTGCACGAATATGCAAAAGAATTTGGAGGACCATCAGGAGGTGATGGTGGTCGAGGTGGAGACGTATATGTAAGGGCTATTGCGGATACATTTGTGCTGCGTAAATATATGCATACAAAGGAGTTTTTTGCTGAAGCAGGTGATTACGGAAGTGGAAATAGTAGTAAAGGAAAGCAGGGTGATGATTTTATCATTGATCTTCCTGTTGGATCTATTGTAACTCGTATTCAAGATATTAATATTCACGATAACTTCTCAATCACTAATCCAGTTATTGAGCTTGATACAGTTGGACAGACAGTGCGTATCTTAAAAGGCGGAAGTGGAGGATATGGAAATGAGCACTTCAAAGGACCAGCAAACCAAAAGCCTGAAGAATGGACAGCAGGAAAGCCAGGTGAGGAAGGACAATTTCATATTGAAGTTCGAATGATTGCGGATATTGGTCTTATAGGTTTGCCTAACGCGGGTAAGTCATCACTGTTAAATGCATTAACAAAAGCAGATGTAAAAGTTGGAAATTACGAATTTACAACGCTTGAGCCAAACTTAGGAAGTATGTATGGAACTATTATCGCCGACATTCCAGGTCTTATCGAAGGTGCCTCAGAAGGAAAAGGATTAGGACATACATTTCTTCGACATATTCAAAGAACTAAGATTCTTGCGCACTGTGTTTCTCTTGAACAAACAGTTGAACAAATGATTGATGTATATAAGGTTATTCGAAAAGAACTTGAACAATATTCTCTTGAACTTTCAGAAAAGAAAGAGGTGATTATTTTAACAAAAACTGATACATGTACGCCTGAGGAAGTTGAAGAAAAGAAAAAAGCTTTTGCCAAAAAGCTAAAGCTTGTTGAATCAGACATTCAGACTATTTCAGTGTACGACCTTGATGCTACAAAAGTTCTTCGAGAATGGTTTACTAATCTTGTTGCATAATTGCCGTCAGTGCTCATGACTTTATGAGCGAAATATGGTACATATATATGCATGAGTAACTCTCTCTATATTCCAGTTATTGGCCTTGAAATACATGCCGAACTTCATACAAAAAGTAAGATGTTCTGCAGTTGTAAAAATGACCCGCTAGAGAGAAGTCCTAACGTTCATATTTGTCCTATTTGTATGGCCCATCCGGGAACTTTGCCGACTCTCAATAAGACTGCTATTGAACATGTGTTAAAAGTTGGAACTGCTCTCGGATCTGATATTGCTGATTTTACAGAATGGGACAGAAAGAACTATTTTTATCCAGATATTCCAAAAGGATATCAGATTAGTCAGTATGCATTTCCGCTTGTGCAGAACGGTTCTTTGACGGTAAAAAATGAAGCGGGCGTTGATGTTAAAGTTGGAATCACTCGTATTCACCTTGAGGAGGACACAGCGCGATCAAATCATGATAAAGGTGACTTTAGTGCAGTAGATTATAATCGTGCCGGTGTGCCTCTTATGGAGCTTGTGACGAATGCTCTTGATTTTTCTATAAAAGATGCAAAAACAGCTGGGAATTTTGGAAAAGAATTGCAGCTTCTTTTGCAGACGCTCGGAGTATCAGAAGCAAACATGGAGCTTGGACAAATGCGAGTTGAAGTAAACATTTCTATATACAAAGAAGGCCAGCCGCTTGGAACAAAAGTTGAGATTAAAAACCTGAACTCTTTTCGGGCTGCAGAACGATCGATTGCGTATGAGATTGAGCGACAGGCAGCAGTACTCGATGCTGGGGAAAAAGTTGTACAGGAAACTCGAGGATTTGATGAAACGACTGGAAAAACATTTTCTCAGCGCGTAAAAGAAAATGCCAACGACTATAGATATTTTCCAGACCCTGATCTTCCAAAGCTGTACATCTCATCGGTACCAGAGTGGTCTCACGAGGCACTGCTTGCCTCACTCCCGAAACTTCCATGGGTTCGCCGAGCTGAATACCTTGCAGACGGATTAAAAGCAGAAGATGCTGAAATGTTTATTTCAGATAAGTTTTATGGTGATTATTTTGAAACAGTTTTGACAGATATTACAAAGCCTGAACTTAAAAAGCTTGCTGTAAACTATATTGCAACTGATATGGCAGGACTTGTGAAAAAAGAAAGTGAAAGAGGTCAAACTCTTGACATGTATCTTGACATAAAACAGTTTATCGACATTTTGCATATGATTGAAAATGGAGAATTATCTTCTCGGGGAGCTAAGGACATGATTGCACACCTTTGGAAGGCTGATGCGGAGCTCCGAAATACAGATGCAAAAAGCATTGCAGAAGAAAAAGGTTTTATTATTAAAAATGATCCAGAGGCACTTAAGAAAATGATTCAAGGTGTTATCGATGCAAATCCAACACAAGTTGAAGGATTTAAAGCAGGTAAGGAGCCACTCCTTATGTATCT
Organism: Patescibacteria group bacterium; assembly: GCA_040386515.1. Lineage (GTDB taxonomy): Bacteria > Patescibacteriota > Minisyncoccia > Phycocordibacterales > CAIZLB01 > CAIZLB01. The sequence goes on along the minus strand of JAZKFG010000004.1, from coordinate 20,597 downwards.
TGTTGGACAAGTGATGAAAGAGGCTAAGGGGGCAGTGAACCCAGGCACTGCACAGGAAATGCTTAGAGAAATGTTACGTTAGATTTAACAAATTTACATATATGAAAACCCACACTCTAATTATTCTCACATTCTTACTCTTTCCACTCCATGGATTTGCTGCCACGTATTATGTCGACGGTACATTAGGAAATAATGCAAACAATGGTACGACGCTTAATACGGCTTGGAAAACACTCGAATATGCAGAAAGTAAAGTTATAGCAGGGGACACTGTTCATATTAATAATGGAACATATGTTGTTAATCCTTTTTTGCAGCTTTCGCACGCTGGTACTGAAGGGAATCCTATTACATTTCAAGCAATCAATCCGAAAGAAGTGCGAATTATTTCTACCGTAACTCGAAATGCATCTGCTAAAGTTGTTAATATTGATGCAAGCTACAGAGCATTTAAAGGAATCATATTTGATGGAGGCTTAACAACAGGTCTCTTTAGATTGAACGCTGTTTTGGATTCTGCCACGAACACGCTTCGAGGTATAACATTTGATAATAGTGTTTTTGTAAATGCACAATATGGATTAAACTGTGCAGGCTGCGAAAGCATTACGCATTCAGCTGGCTACAACAATACAACTGCTGACGTCGATATACGTGATTCAGCGATTGGGTTAATAGGTAGAACTGTAGATGAATTTACTTTTAGTACAACAACTGGTGTTAAATACGGTGTGCGAGTGCAGGGAAATAATGTAATTGTTAAAAATCTATATGTGCCGAATTACGTGCATGCAAATGCAGTGATTGGCTTGTATGGGTCAAATAATCATCTTTCTAATGCCGAATTCAAAGGAAGCGGCAGAGCTGCAGTCGAGGTTCGAAAATTTTTTACACAGAATGCTAATAATAATATTATTGAAAACATTAAAGTAACCACAACTGCGCCAGGCGGATATGGCATAGTGGTTGGAGCAGATGATACATCACTCGGTCTTGATGCAGACAACAACATTGTTCGAAATGTCCAAGTACTGAGTGAAAATGCAACGAGTGTTCACGGCATTATTTTTGGCGGAAATTCGAACAACATATTGGAAAATAGCTACGTATCAAATGCTGGCTACTCTTTTGTTGATAAAGGGACATTTGGCACAATAGCTCGAAATAATATTTTTAATGATACGTCAACTAACAGTGCTTCGTTATATCCTAAAGGAGCAACGGACGCACTCTATGTACACAATGTTATTCGAAAAGTGACAGGTAATTTTTCAACAATATATTTCGGAGACGATAGAGCACCTGACTATGCCTCAACAGGAATTGTCTTTAAAAATAATGTCATAGTCTCAGAGGGAGATAACTACGCATTACGAACAAGTACAAGCAATTTGCCTGCAGGCCATTCATTTACATCTGACAATGCATTTTATTACGATACTGGAAATAAAGGATTGATTAACCATGCATCAACAACCTATCCCTTTCTTGCAGACTGGCAGGCGAGTGTATATGCGCAAGATGCTCATTCACTTTCTGGAAATCCACTTTTTATGAACGCATCACAAAGCTTTAGTACAACCACTGACTTTATGCTTCAGGAATTTTCTCCAGCAATAGATGCGGGAATGTTTACTATAGAAAGAACAACAGACTTTTTAGGTAATCCAATATATGGAAGTCCAGATATTGGGCCATATGAATATCAGCCCCCTTATACAATGAGTGTTGAATCTCCAGCATTGGTTGGTTTAAATACAGGAATTCGAATATATGGAAATGGAAAATATAGATATACATATGCATCATCAACTGCAGTAGTGCATATGTCCGCTGTACCAGTTGGAGGATATGAATCAGGGTCGTATGCTGAATATTTAAATATATCAAATATTGTTTCTTCTAGTACTTCGACACAATGGACTGCTTCATCAAGTGTTGCGACAGGTGTTGTGTTTACAGTTGGTGATCTTTTGCCAGAAACTGAGTATGCGGTTAAGGTCGACGGAAATTCTGTTTTAACTGCGACAACGGATGGAACGGGGGTGCTTACATTTACATATGAAGGTGTATGGTCTACGCATGTGTTTAGTGTTGAAAAAATAGAGGCGACTAACACTGCAACTTCTACGCCTACTTTTATATTTACTAAAGATCTACAGGCAGGGATGACTGATCCAGAAGTTAAGACATTGCAGCAGTATTTAAATTATAAAGGCGTTATCGTGGCTGCAAGCGGGGTAGGGTCACCAGGGTTTGAAACTACATATTTTAACCAAGCGACTCAGAAGGCACTTGTCAGATTTCAAAAACTCAATAAGATTACTCCTTTAGGTGTCTTTGGTTCTGTCATGAGGGAATATGTAGCGACACATTAGCTATTGCTTTTATATATGAAATATGGTATAATATGACGCATAAGAATTGCCTGGTTCTTATGGTTCATGTGTATTTTGCATCGAGTGAGTAGCTTATGCAAAATGGGGTGAGTAACCCTCTTGAACATTGGTCAGGTTACCTATTAATTAATTCAATGAACTTTAAAAACTTACTGACTCTTCTGATTTCCATGGTTTCACCTTTCGGTGCGGTACGGGAAATATGTGATAAAAGTCACTCATCCTCACGAATGCTCGATTCTCAAGGAAATTACATTGGAGCGATAGTTGCATACTGTACTTACTGGTTTATTACCATGTGGGTCATGCTCTCGTCTGGAATTGGTGCTTATACCATTTTCATTAACAACCAGTTCAATGCTGAGAATGATGTGTTCGCAGCATGGGTTGCAGTAATTTGGACTTGTCTAATAGTTCTCTTCTCGGCAGGCTTTGGTTTTACCAAGCTAATCGCTCCTTGGTGCAAGAAGCATTACTTTGCGTTTTTTGACCACATTGTTGTGGTCATTAGGGCTATTGATCTCGAGTCTTGCAGTTTCCTCCGCAAATTGTGGAGGTTCAATAAACTCTCGCATATTGAGATTTCAGCTCGGCTTCGCGATGCTGTCGCCCTGAAAGTGGCCGGCGCACTTGCGGTCGATAAAGATCCTGTACATGCAAAAGCTAAAGCTGAGCATCAGGAAAAAGCCAAGGAAAGATTTACTGCCGGAAAAGAGCTTTTGCTCTTGACCGAGGCAGACATCTCGGTATTTTACCGGGAAGAAAAAGTGGAAAACGAACGGTATAATCAGTAAAAGATTTTATTTCGGGCGCGGGAGATTCATTCTCCCGCGCCTTTTCTCATTCCTATAATTGAAACCCTTTTTTATTCAAATGCAAAAGCACAAGGTTATGAACCTCATCAGGTGTTAATTCCGTCGTATCGATATGTATCGCTTCAGGATGGGGAATCATTGGGTCAATCACTCGAGTTCTGTCTGATTCATTTCTTTCATGAATATGCTTTAAGACTGTTTCATAATCTTCGATTATTCCATGCTGCTTTGATCTGTGTACTGATCGCTCTGCAACCACTTCTGGTTTTGCGGTAAAGAAAAACCGAACAGCATCATCGAAAATAAATCCTTGATCTCTTCCGTCAGCAACGAGGCCAGGATGTTTACGCATGTGAATTTGAAATTCCCGGAGCGCAAGACGCACTTCGGGAATTCGAGCAATAGGGTGGGCAAGATGAGATGCAAAGTTTGATCGAATAGTTGCAGTCTCATCAACGCCGTCTAGATAAATTGTATCGCCGTCAACATGTATATTCATAGTTAGTGCAGCGTTTACAATATCATTCATGTCAGTTAAATCTTTTTTATGGCAGACAAGTCCAAGTGCTCTATAGAGAACTCCACTATCTAGTCCATGAAAGCCAAGAGTTTTTGCAAGTCGAGCTCGAATTGTTCCTTTGCCGGTACCTGCACCGCCGTCGAAGGTAATTACTGGAATGTTTTTGTCTTGCGGAGTAGGAGTGTTCATATGAATATTACAGCATATTTGATTTAAAGATTCAATAATTGCTTTTCTAAATCATTTTCCTTTGTTACAAGATATGCTTTGCCTCCCAAAGCATTAAAAATATCGCAAACACTTTTTGAATCATCGAAGACAATGCAATCGGCAATGGGTACATTATACTGCTCTGATAGTTTTACATATGGTTCGCCGTTATTATCAGTTTTAAGCATTCCTTCATTGAATGAATTAAAAATATGATCAAAGTAATTTTTAAGATTATGTGACGGAGCAGTAAATCTTGAAAAACTATCCATATTTGTTGTTATTAAAATAACCGTAAATCTTTCGCGTAAACTGTGTAGTTTTTGCAATGCATTAATTGATACATGCATGGTAGAACAATCATTCACGAATACATCCCATACATGAGAATAAGAAATATTAAGGTGTTCAGAAACTATTGTATTAATATCTTCAGCAGTATGTTTTCCTCGCATCCATTCTCCAACTAATTTTCCATCACCAAGAAAAATAAGTTCTTGTACTTTTTGTAATTGTTTAGCAGGTAGACTTCGCCAATATTTATCGTGTGAAAGTACTCCGTCAAAATCACAAAAGAGAATAGGTTTAGGTTGCATCATTGTATTTTAGCATAATAAAAAACCGCCTTTCTCGAATGATCGAGTAAGACGGTGCCAATTGTACGTTAGGCTTCGTGTTGTGAATCTGATTATCCAACGCGCTTCTGGCCGAAGAGGGAGGTGGCGACTGTCAGGAGGGCGTCAATGAACTTGAGCATTTCGAGTTGATTAGCTCTCTTGCCCATGTTGTGGGTAGAGCGGACAATTTTCAAATCCCAGGACCATCTCTTAAACAACCTGGCATAAATCCAAGTTCTCCAATAGTGGAAGAAAGAATCGGATACTCCTATCACCAGTTTCAGGGAAGTTTCCTTGTGGGTTAAGAATTTAATCTTTTGAATCCCGTGGTAGATTTCGCTGCGGGTTCCCCAGCCAAGCTCACCGAGATAGGTTTTCTTAAACCAGTCGGGGTAGAGCTTTTCAAGGAGTTGATGCAACTGCTGGGCCAAAGAGTATTTCACCGCCTCAGTTGGTTTTTTAGGTGAATCGGGAGTAAAGCCGCCAGAGGTAATGAGAATTGTTCTCTGTGGATCAAGTCCTTCTTTTGAAGCAAGGAAGCGGATAATCGCTCCGTCTTGCTCGGCAGCAGGGAGAATTTCTCCATTTGCATTCATCAGGTAACCATTGGCTAAGACGATAACTGCAGTGAGTTGTTGTGGTTTCAAGCTTGAAGGTTCTTTCTATGTGAAGGTGTCAATATATTATACCATATACTAAGCATAACATCAAATATGCTATACTCAATATATGACATTGATTTGCCACATAGCAGGACCATCTGGAAGCGGTAAAACAACACTTCTTAAAAAGATTAAAGAATTGTATCCAGCAGTAATTACAAAAGACTTGGATGAGTTTGATGATGAAATAGTTCGTAACCCTATTTCTAAAAAAGAATGGACTGCAGAAGATTTTTTGAAAAATAAACAAGATCAACAGCAATTAATAAATGATTTTTTGGAAGTACACAATGAAGACTTTGTTGTCTTTGCAGGTTTTCATACAGAGGACAATCATGTATTGCATATTCCAACAGATAATAAGTTTTTACTTGATACAGATGTTAATGAAAGCATGAGAAGAATGCATGCGAGGAATATGGAAATTAATAGGGAATATAAAAGGAATGTTGAATCAGATATTTTGCAAGCTAAAAAAGATGTTGAATATTTATTAAGTATTGGATATGTAAAAATGAGTGAGGAAGAAATATTAAATTTCATACATAACAGCTTGACTCCAATGATATAAAGAAATAGCTATTTACAAAGATTCAAAAGGAAATATTGATTTTCGTATTGATGCTGATAAAGAAACATTATGGGCAAGTTTGAATCAAATTGCTGAAGTTTTTGGACGTGATAAATCTGTAATATCTAGACATATTAAGGATATTTTTGAAACTGGAGAGTTATCACAAAAAGCAACTGTTGCAAAAAATGCAACAGTTCAAAAAGAAGGGTCTCGTACAGTAGAGCGAGATGTTGAGTATTATAACCTAGACATGATTATCTCTATTGGCTACCGAGTAAACTCAAAGCAAGCTACTAAGTTTCGTCAGTGGGCAACGAAGACTCTAAAGTCCCATGTGGTGGATGGATATACAATAAACCCAAATCGTATTAGTAAAAACTATGATGCATTTTTAACTGCAGTTGAAAAAGTTAAAGATTTACTGCCTGCCAATGAATCTATTTCAAATGAAGATACTTTAGAGCTTGTAAAGCTCTTTGCTCACACTTGGTTTTCACTTGATGCATACGATAAGTCTGAATTTGCCAAAAAAAGCTTAACTAAAAAACAAGTAAAGTTGAGTGGTGAAGAACTTGATAATGCAATACAAGAATTAAAACAAGAGCTTCTTTTAAAAGGCGAGGCAACAGAGTTGTTTGCGAATGAAAGACAATCTTCTGGTATTGAAGGAATTGTTGGAAATGTCTTTCAGTCTTTTGGAGGTAAATCTGTATATGAAAGCATTGAAGAAAAGGCAGCGCATCTGTTGTATTTTATTGTAAAAAATCATCCATTTACTGATGGAAATAAAAGAAGTGGAGCATTTTCATTCGTATGGTTTTTGCGAAAGGCAAAGATTTTAAATACTAGTCGTATTACACCCGAGGCTTTGACGGCTTTAACATTGCTTGTTGCTGAAAGTGATCCAAAAGATATGGGGCAAGTAGTTGGATTGATTGTGATGCTGTTAGGGAAATAAAAAACGCTAGCCACAAGGGTTTCGCGCATTGATTTTTTTGCTTGCTGTTTACTCAGCCTGTTTGAACCTCGAGGCCATAAACGTGCCGCCAATTTCTTCGAAGACGAGAGTTCTATCACCGAATTCTTTAACGGTTAGAAGAATGACTTGTTGAATTGCGGCACTACGTCGATGATGAGGGTCTTGTCCGATGACTATGATCGGAACTCTGATGGGTTGAACTGAATCCCTAATCAGAAATGAGTGGGTTTTAGTTTCCATCAGGTTGAAGGAGTTACTGAACCACTTCGTAGCCAGTTTGGATCTGATCGATGGTGGCGCCGTTCCAGCCTTTCCAGACGCTCCAGGTGTCCTCCCAATGT
>JAZKFG010000004.1:0-13463 GCA_040386515.1 Patescibacteria group bacterium | reverse complement strand
ACCACTTTGGCAGAACTCTCAGGAATACAAATCCCGCCCTGCTTGGACTTGTATCGTTTTTCACCGCCAGGGATAATAAAAAAGAACCGGTATTTTTTCATAATGGGAATGGGTTATGGTTTAACCTTTTTCGAATATTACTCTTAAATACCTAAAAAGCAAGACTACAAATTCTCCATAATTTTCTTTGTATAATCCAAATATTTCACATTATGAGTGCGAATATATTCAACACCTTTTTGTATGCACACTGCATGCAATACAGTTCCTCCAATGTCTCTATCTTCTTTTTCATTTCCAATAAATTTTTTAATTCATCCAATCTTGTAATAATTTCAAAATTCACATTTCCACGAGTAAAGATTATGTTTTTGAGGGGATTGTCAACAGAGTCAAAATTCAAATAATGTTAACATAAGTACATGCAAACACCTCGACCAAAATCCAATCAACCAATTCCAGACCATGCTGCAAAAGTATTTACTGGAAAAATATTCGATGTGTATCAATGGGAACAAGAAATGTATGATGGCACAAAGCAAACATTTGAAAAATTAAAAAGACCAGATACAGTTGTTGTATTTCCAGTTCTTGAAGATGGAACAATACTTTTAACAGAACAAGAGCAGCCAGGGCGAATTCCTTTTATAGATGCACCGAGTGGAAGAGCATATGAAGGTGAAGATCCTCTTGAAACAGCAAAGAGAGAGTTGCTTGAAGAAACGGGATATGAGGCGAAAGAATATGTACTATGGAGAGCAAAAAATCCTGTTACGAAAATAGATTGGGTTTGTTATACATTTATCGCTAAAGGCTGTGTAAAAGTTGCAGATCAAAAACTTGATGCAGGAGAGAAGGTTGTCTTGAAGCCTGTAACATTTGATGAGTTGTTGGAAATTTCTCAAGATGAAAAGTTTAGAGCTCAGGAGTCTGTGATTGATTTTTTACAAGCGAAGGGTGATAAGAAAAAGTATGAGGAGTTGAAAGGGTTGTTTGGGGTTAATTTTTAATAGTATATACTGTTAAATATGAGTTTTAGAAAATACTGGAAACAAGCCTTAGGTCTATTGATATTAATAATAGGCATATTTGGCATCTTGGTATACACAAGAATAATATGGTTTGTGTATCCAAACCGTAATACATACCCAATACGTGGAATTGATGTTTCTCGATATCAGGGAAATATTGATTGGAATAAAGTAAAAAATGATGATGTTGGATTTGTATATGTAAAAGCTACAGAAGCAGATGATTTAGTTGATGCTCAATTTAAGACAAATACAGAAAACGCAAAGCAGGTTGGAATTAAAGTTGGAGCCTATCATTTTTATTCACTTCGATATGGTGGGGAAATTCAGGCTAAAAATTTTATCGCAACCGTTTCAACTTTTTCAATAGATCTTGCTCCAGTGATTGATTTGGAATATGTTGGGAATAGCAAATTGAGACCAGGCAAAGAAGATTTTCAAAAAGAATTGCATGTGTATATTGATATGATTAAAAATCAATATGGAGTTGAACCGGTGCTATATACTACGTATGAATTTTATGATGATTATTTGTATCCTGAATTTCAAATGCAGCCGATATGGATTAGAGATGTATTTTCTAAGCCAAATGCGAATATTAAAAATTGGGTGATGTGGCAATATAATCCATATGGGAAGGTTGAGGGGATTGAGGGTCCTGTGGATTTGAATGTGATGAGGGGTATGTAAATGAAAAACCGCCTCGTAGGAATTGAACCTTTGAGGACGGTAGTGGGGGGATTAAACAAATTGTAAATAAATAAAATTAAAAAGCACCCTCTCGATTTCTCGAGTAGGGTGTCTGCCATTTATACGTTAAGCTTCGTGTGTGATTTTCAAATTATTATCTTTTCACTCCCACCAGGTAAACCCCCATCAGCAATCTTATCAAGCCGAACAATGGTAGGTCGCACCCAAACAGATTTTTTTGCCGTCGGATCATTACCTTTGCCTGGAGGTCTACGCCAATGCCCTTCACGATGATGAGGTGAAATGTCGCTTCTTCCTCCTGAAAGAACATTTTTGAATTCCTCTCTTTCTGCATGACTCAGGGTAAATTTACTTGCAATCTCGCAGACCTCGGATGCAAGCGTTATTTTCTTAACTGCCTGACTCGGACGGATGTACAGATTTCGTTCCCATCCTTTAGGTTGTGTTTCCTCAGCAGGCGCAGACTGCAAGTAGAATAAAAGTCCAAACAAAATGCGGATTGCTGTTTTCGATAGGGCATGTTCAAGGGAGCTTCTTTCTATTTCCTTTATAAGATCAGCCTCTGTAAAACAACTTTTGCGGATATGGATGATTCTAAAATGTTGCCAATTGCTCATTTTGTTTTTTACAATCGATACGAGCTTTTCTTCGGCATACAAAAAATTGTTTGAATCAATTGCTCTTAAGATGCGTTCCGCTTGTCCTTTCTGGAAAACTGATTCTTGAGTATAAAGTTTCTTACCTGTAACGACAATTGTGATCATTTGACTCATGGCAGGGTCGTTCTGCATGCTGTCGCAGACCAGAATAGAATCGTAGGGTGAGTCGTCAATCATGAGGGGGTGTTCTAATGTGACCAGAAAAGAGTCGAATGGCCAGTTAACAGCTGACCAGTCGGCTCCTTCAAGAGAAGTTGCGGCCAGAAGCAATTGTAAATCACCTGGGACAGAATAAATCCTCCGTGACGATTTTGACCAAGATGCAACCCAAGCTGCAATCATATACTCGTAGTAGTTTTCAACTCCGAAGCGAGGATTGATTTCATTCATGTATGCTCCTGTGTATTTGCGATAGTCAAAACCTTTAGTGTGTACATTCAATAGATGTTGTCTAAAAGTGCGCCAATTTGACCCTGGTCCGTTGAATGCGCATTCGAATATATATTGAAAGTCAGGGTGAGTTGTACGCGGATGATGTGCTAAGCGCATTGCTGCCTCGAGCCTCATTTGTAGTTCAAGCCAGGTGCACATAGTTTCGTAATGCTGAATCATACGATCAATGGTTTCAGCGTGATTTGTTTTTCGTTTCATAGGAAAATACCTTTCTAGGGTAGGTTAAGTTTCAAGGTGCTGTATCACTACATTGACATATAATAATATTAACGTCAAGTGGCTCGCAAAAACCCCGAAAACACGCTACTATCAATGCATGAATCTATCCGTAGGCATCGTAGGACTCCCAAACGTGGGAAAATCAACCCTCTTCAACGCCATCACAAAAAAATCAGTACCAGCAGAAAACTACCCATTCTGTACTATCGACCCATCTGTAGGAGTTGTTGCTGTACCCGACGATAGGCTATATAAACTCGCTACATTTTCACAAACTAAGAAAACAGTTCCAGCTATTGTTGAATTCGTAGACATTGCTGGGCTTGTAAAAGGTGCCTCAGAAGGAGAAGGACTAGGAAACCAATTCCTGCAGCACATCAGAGAAGTAAGTGCCATAGCGCACGTTGTACGAATGTATGAAGATAACAATCTTATTCACGTTCATGGAAAAGTTGATCCATTAAACGATATAGAGGTAATTAACCTTGAGCTTATTCTTGCTGACATGCAGGTTGTGGCAAAACGATTAACATCTATTGATAGAGATGTAAAACGAGGAGATAAAGAAGCGATTCTTGCTAAAGAAGTTTTAGATAAAATGATTGTACATCTTGAGTCTGGAAAATTTGCCTCAAAGGCAGATCTCACAATTGAAGAAGCAGATTCTGTTCGTTCACTACAGCTCATCACCATGAAGCCAATGATGTATGTACTTAACAGAAAATCTGGCGGAACAAATATTGAAGATGAGAGACATGCAAAGTTAATGGAATTTTTTAAAGCGGAGAATGCTGTATTTACGATTGTAGATGCACGTATTGAAAATGATCTTAAAGACTTTGAAGGAGAGGAAAAAGAAATGTTTAGAAAAGAATTAGGAACGGATGATGATGGTATTAATGATTTAATTAAGGCAGGGTATAAGCTACTCGATGTGATTACGTATTTTACAACTGGAGTTGAAGAGACGAGAGGATGGACTATTAAAAAAGGATGGAGTGCGCCAATGGCGGGAACTGCTATTCATACTGATTTTAAAGAAAAGTTTATTCGAGCTGAGGTTGTGTTTTGGAGTGATTTGATTGAGAGTGGATCATATGGTGCGGCACGAGAAAAGGGATTGGTGAAAACAGAAGGAAAGGAATATATTGTGAAGGATGGGGATGTGATGGAGTTTCGAGTGTAATACATGCTTGACTCTTTTTGCATGGAATGTATACTTCTAATGAAGTTCTTTATTAGATGGTTATTGAATTTTGTTTGTGGGCATAAGCTTCAAACAAATCAAAATCATTAAAACTCTTGGGTAATCGACATGGAGTATAACTATGGGAAATTCGTTATGAAAAACGTTAAAACACTAATTGGCCACTTTGCTGCATTCGCACAAAGGGGTTATTTTTTTGTATATGTTGCTTGTATTTCTGGGGTATATAGACACTTGACAATATTGCAGAATAATGCTATGTTTACCGGACAAGACGTCCAACTGCAACGTGCATGACCCTTGTTCACCACCAACCAAGTAATAACCAAACTGAATCATGAAAAGAAAAACAAAAATGGGTATTTTTGCTCTTGCTCTCCTTGTCATCGGCACCGGCGCTGTCTGGCGTTTCTGGCCTACCTCATCGGCGGTTCAGGAAATTAAGACGGCTGCGGTCGCTGAAGCACCTATCACTGCGGACTTCAACCCTGACCCAAAAATGGGAGGAGGGGTTAACCCCGGGCCTCATCGCCAAATCCTGAAACGCTAATCTAATCATTCTACAAATCATAATCCACATCAATTTTCTTCAAATGAAATATATTTCTGCACTCTTTTCGTTTCTTCCGATCGCTACGGCTGTACATGCAGCTTTGCCACCCGTCATTCCTACAACCGAACGCGCCGCGTTCGTGTGGGCCGTGACAAAAACTCGTTTCATCGAGCGTGACATCTGGGCGACCCCCGTTGGTCGCATCGAAATCTCCGCTCAAGGAAATCTCGGCGGCAGTCTTTCCACCTATAAGAAGTTTGCCCTCACAGCCCCTTCGAGTGGTGAAAAGATCAAAGCCATTACGGCTGGGGACAAATTTAAAGTCTCCCTGCCGACAGCCAAGTCGAACTACAATCTGTGGTATCGTACGAATGACGGCAATCCTGAGGTGACTATGCTCGAGGCGTTCCTTGTCGGATCTTTCATTAAATCTGGCAACGCCTACGTGATTCCGGAATGGTCCAAAGACGTGACCTATTATCTGTCCTCGAAATTCCACTTGGAGACCGAGGCTGATTATATGGACATTCAATTTTTGGACGATGACGGTAATGTCACCTACGAGTCGCTCGAAGCTAAGGAAATCGGCGGGAAAAAATATTTTGTATTCCCGTCGGATTATTTTGTCAAGAAAGAATATCAAAACGGTATCACCACTTTGTGGGGAAAGGATGAGAACGGAAACTATCAATATCGCCAGTACACCAACATTGACGGCAATCTTGCTGGCACTCAGTTCGTGAACATGGATCCTAACCCGATCATGGCCAATCACTTTGCTGTGAAGCCTACTCAGTATTCGGATGGCAACTTTGAGGCGTATCTTCCTGTTCCTTCTTACGAGGGAACCATTACGGACCGGAGCTACGAGTTCGTAGCTGGAGGTCCTGAAGGATCGATTCGTCAGTTGTTTATTTATAGCCTGACTACACCAGCCGGTGGAGTTGGTAAAAATTACTTCGCAACTGGTGTTACGGCAACTGAGCAAGCTCCTGACGGCACCATTCGCCCAGTTCGGGGCTTCGGTGAAACTCGCTCTCCTGCAATCATTATGCAGGTGAAGGCTGGCTGCACTTACATCTTTAGTGTCAACTGGCCCGAAGAAGTCAAACACAGCCAGCCGTGGTTCAACTAACCACTTCATGATTCATTCACCCCCCCGGGCAGCAGGCCTAACACCCTAGCTGCTTAAAAACCCCACACCTTCACAGGACCCTAACTGTGTCGGTGTTTTTTATTTCAATACAAGGGTATATACTTACTACATGGACACAACAACAAAAACAAAAGTAACCGCAATGGATTTCTTTCTATATTTAGGATATATCACATCCTTTTATGTATTCATTGCCACATATGCAACTTTTTTATTTTCAATTATAAATACACTTTTCCCAGATCGACAGTATAACTATTACGATCCATACGGAACATCAATGAGATTTTCTCTCTCATTACTCATCGTTGCTACACCGCTTTTCATTTTCCTATTAAAGAAAATATATTCTGAGCTTCGAGCTGTTCCTGAAAAAAACAATCTATGGATTCGACGGTGGGGATTGTATTTAACATTATTCCTATCAATTGCTGCACTTGCTGTAGATCTCGTAGTTCTTATTAATACATTCTTAGGGGGAGAAATCAGTACACGATTTATTCTAAAGGCTGTAACAGTTCTTCTTATCGCTGGCGCTGTATGGTGGCATACGCGACAAGAATTGCATAATACAATCGCATTACGACCAAAATTGGCCAATGGTCTTGGATGGGGAGTTATTGTGCTTGTTATCGTATCAGTTGTAGCTGGATTTTCATTTATTGGATCTCCGACGCTTATGAGAAATATTCGAGATGATAATCAGCGTGAAAATGATTTGAGCAATTTGAGATATCAAATCCTCAATTATTATCAGGGTAAAAATGCAACTCTTCCGCAAACTATTGCAGAGATAAATGTAGGTAATCCATATTCATCTGAAATTCCAACAGATCCAGAAACGAAAGCTGATTATGTATATAGGGTATTGGAACCAAAAACTGTTGGAAAAGTAAAATTCGCAGCCTTTGAATTGTGTGCAGTTTTTGCAGAAGACGGATCAGTTGATGAAAGAGTGCAGGGGGTAGGGAATTCAGGTACAGGCATGTCAGCCAGTCCAGTGAGCGACATGGCATATCCATATGAAATGGAAAATGACTTCAGTAAGCATCCTGCAGGGAACAAGTGTTTTGAAATAACTATCGATCCTGAAAGATTTCCAGCGTACCCAAAGCCTATGATGGAAAAAATGGAAAAGGCAGCAATATAGGCCCACTTTCGCTAATTCATAACCTGTGCTACAATCACAAACAATATGCAACAAAAAGAATACCTCTCAAAAGAACGACATGCTGAGCTTATAAAAGAGCTCGATCACTTAAAAACAGTGCGAAGAAAGGAGATTGCCCAAGATCTTGAGTATGCTCGATCACTTGGTGACCTTTCAGAAAACGCCGAGTTTAGTAAGGCTCGAGAAGATCAGGCAGTTATTGAAGACCGTATTTCACAGCTTGAGACAGTTCTTGCAAATGCAGAAATTGTTAAAGTTCACCATTCAAGTACTGTAGAAGTGGGAACTAAAGTACATCTTAAGAAAAAAGGTGATACAAAAAGTGTTGTATACACTATCGTAGGTTCAGAAGAAGTTGATACTGAAGAAAGAAAAATCTCTCTAAAATCACCAATTGGATCAGCAGTTATCGGTAAAACTAAAGGTGATGAGGTCGAAGTAAAAACTCCTGGAGGACAATTACATTTTACAATTACTGAGATTGAATAAAGACCGCATATAGAAATGCCCTCGCAAAGAGGGTTTTTTCTTTGTCTCAATAGGGTAAAAATGATATCATGTACATATGACTCCCATGGAACAATTTGTAGCCTTTCTGCTGTATGCTTTTTTGTTTTGCGCTTTAGCTATACTTCCATTTAGTTTTTTCAAAAAGCTAAAAGAAGAATGGGTAAGCTATATTCGCGGAGTTTTTTATGCAAAGCAAAAATATAAATTGCTTGAATTTCGTATTGCTAAAGGTATTGCTCGTTCGCCGCTTGCAATGGAGCTTTTTTTAAATGCATTATTTCAGCCCCAAGGAGAAGGAAATTGGCATGATATTTATGTAAAAGGAAGTACGCGAAGTTGGTTTAGCTTGGAAATTGTTTCTATTGAAGGAACAGTTCGATTTTTCATATGGACTAAAGATAGTTTTGTGGATTTGATCAAAACACAAGTATATGGGCAATTTCCAAACACTGAAATTGTTGACGTAGATTCAACAGGTGAAGGAGATTATGCAAAAAAGATTCCATATGATCCTTCAAAATATAGTTATTGGTGTGGAGAATTTAGAAAGAAAAATGCTGGACATTTGCCAATTCGTACATATGTTGACTACGGATTAGATGAAAATCCTAAAGAGGAATTTAAAGTTGATCCAATCACACCTCTCCTTGAATATATGGGAAGTCTCGGTAAAGGAGAGCAGGCATGGCTGCAAATAGGAGTTCGTGCACCTAAAAAAGATCTTGAAAAAGATATTCCAGATAAAGAGACTCGAAAGAAAAAGAAAATTCCATGGTATCAAGCCAAGGAGCTTGTTGACTGGACTGATGCAGCTGCTGATGAAATTAAAAAGCTGACAAAGCGTGATGTTAAGATAGATAAGGAAAAACCTGCCAATCCTGCTGAGATGAAAATGACTCCAATGGAACTTGAAAAAGTTACAGCAATTGAGAGAAGTCTTTCAAAGCTTGCTTTTGAAGTATCTATTCGAGCTGTCTATCTTGCCCCTAAAGAGCTATTCATGCCTGCACACTCTGCGGCTTTTGGTGGAACATTCAAACAATATAATACTGCACACATGAACATGTTTGAAGTGAAAAATCCAAGTGTAAAATATCCATGGCTAGATAAAGGTGGGTTTCGAGTAGAGGCAGATAAAAAAGAAATCTTTACACAGTATCAGCATCGCGCATTTTTCTATAATGAATTTCTTCCAATCAAAGGAGTTGGAAAATGGAAAACTGCAAACATTAAAATGCCTAATCAGCCATTTCAGGGAACAGATCTTGGAAAAAAAGAAAAAAACTTTAAGCCTTTCATTATGACCATTGAAGAGCTTGCGACTATTTATCATTTTCCTGGAGATATTGCATCTACACCAACACTTACTCGTGTTGAGGCTAAGAAAGGCGAACCGCCAATAAACTTGCCGATGTAAACCATTAGATAATGCATTAAGATATTTTTAAAAATATTCAACGTACGCTATACTTATTCAATGCAACAAGATATGCGCACAGATCCATATTCAAATTACGATAAAGATTTTGTGCATATGCCTGATGAACAAAAAGTACCACCAATTGCACCTATGAAATCAACACCAGAGCCACAACATAAAATATCTGTATGGAGAGTAGTACTCTCAACCATACTTGCTGGTGTTCTTATAATTAGTGCAGGTATTTTGTATGTGTACTATGCCTTCAATACTGCGGTACAACCTGAGGTGACGCCAACAATTGTTGATATTCCGCCAGGTGCATCGCTTCAGAAAGTTACTAATATACTGGATGATTCAAATCTTATTGCTTCACCATTTTTGTTTAGAACAAGTATGATTATGGGAGGATTGGAGTCATCAATAAAAAGCGGAGAGTATACATTTTCAAAGCCAATTGTTATGGCGGAAATGATTGAACGAATTGTAAAAGGAAAATATGAATATGTTCCTGTTCGATTAATTATTCGAGAAGGTGAAAATGCACATACTGTAGCGGAAAGCATGGCAACCTTATTTCCAAAACTTTCAACAACCACAACTGCAATTGAATTGGCAAAGAGAGAAGGAAAATTATTTCCAGAAACATATATGTTTGCACCGTTTGCAACGCTTGAGGAAATTGTAACAACAATAGACACTGAATATGAAAAGCGCATTGCACGGTTTAGATCAGACATTGCAAGCTCAACTCATACCGAACTTGAGATTTTGACTATTGCTTCTATTTTGGAAAATGAAGTGCCAGAAAAAAATGATATGAAAATGGTGGCTGGCATCATTTATAATAGACTGAAAGATAGCATGCCGCTTCAGATGGATAGTACTGTTGGATATATTACAAATAAGGCATCGCTTGAACTTACGCTTGATGATTTGAAAATTGATTCGCCATATAACACGTATGCATATAAAGGATTGCCACCAGGACCTATTGGGAACCCGGGAGATGTGAGCATTGAGGCTGCCTTGCATCCAAGTGTACATCAGTATATATTCTTTCTATCAGATGCCGACGGTGTAAACCATTACGCCAAGACCTATAAGGAGCATTTGAATAATAGAAAGGTATATTTAGGAAAATAGTGAAGTCGTCAAATACATCAAAAAAGGTATATGTAGGAATGTCAGGCGGTGTAGATTCTTCTGTTTCTGCACTGCTTTTGCAGCAAGCTGGTTATCAGGTAACGGGTGTGTTTATTCGTGTATGGCAGCCGGAGGGTGGAGAGTGTACGTGGAAAGATGAAAGACGAGATGCTATGCGTGTAGCGGCGCATTTAGGCATTCCATTTGTTACTCTTGATTTACGTGACGCATACAAAAAAGGTGTTGTTGACTATATGATTCGAGAATACACAGCAGGAAATATTCCAAACCCTGATGTTATGTGTAACAGAGAAGTTAAGTTCGGCGCATTTTTTGATTGGGCTAAAAAACAAGGAGCTGATTATATTGCAACCGGACACTATGCACAGACGCATGATGGAGAATTGTTTGAAGGAGCTGATGGAAATAAAGACCAGTCATATTTTCTATGGACGCTAGAACGAGATGAATTGAAGCACGTGCTGTTTCCAATTGGACATTTGCAAAAGCCTGAAGTTCGATTACTTGGAGAAAAAGCGGACATTCCTGTCTTTGATAAAAAAGATAGTCAGGGAGTGTGTTTTATTGGGCATATTGATATGAAGGAATTTTTGAAAGAATATATTGAGACAAAAGAGGGTAATGTGCTGGATGTGGCTGGAAATGTTATTGGTACGCATCAAGGTGCGCTTTTGTATACTCATGGGGAACGTCATGCATTTTCATTATTTTCTCAGAGTAATGAACAGAAGAGGTTATTCGTAATTTCTAAAGATATTGTAAACAATACAATTACAGTTGGTGAACAGAAAGATGCTGATGATTTAAATAATAAAAAAGAGAATTTAGTTTTGAAAAATGTAGTGCTGAGAGTGAGCAAAGAAGAATTGAAAAATTTAATTGCAGATAAAAAAGTAAGTTGTCGAACAAGATATCGGCAAGAAAAAATTGAGGTTGAAGATATTGACATGGATTTGACAGGGGGATTGACACTAACCTTGACACTCTATCCTGCAACTTCACCAGGCCAGTCTGTCGTATTATATGCAGGACATACATGCATAGGTGGCGGAGTGTTGAGTAAGTAAGGTACAATACCTACTGTATGCAGATAAAAAAAGCTGACGGCACTATAGAAATATTCGACGAAAAAAAACTTATTCATGCGCTCACTAAAGCTGGTGCTCAGTATCTTGTTGCAAAAGAGATTTCAGATTTGATTATTGATAAATGCTCTCAGGCAAATCCTGATGAGTTAATTAAAAGTGAATATATTTATCGGCTTGCCTTTAAGCAGCTTAAAAATATTTCGCGTCGTTCAGCCCTAAAATTTTCGCTTAAAAAAGCCATGCTCGAATTAGGACCGAGTGGATTTCCATTTGAAGAATTCATAGCTGAAGTATGGAGAGCTCAAGGATACACTGCAATCACTGGCCAAATAGTTTTTGGTGTATGTGTAGCCCATGAAGTGGATGTGATTGCATGGAAAGGTGATGAACTGGTAATGATTGAGGCAAAATATCACAGTGACAGCGGATCACGAACAGATTTAAAAACAGCTCTTTACGTAAAGGCGCGATACGACGATATTCGGCAGCAGACATTTACCACAAAATCTTTTGATATTCATACCATTGCAGCTCAGTCGCTCAAAGATATGCATATGTTTGAAAAAGATGCTCAGCGTATTGATCCGAAAAATGTACAAATTCCCCAAAAGCTTACAGAAGGATGGTTGATTACCAACACGCACTTTAGTGATACGGCTATGATTTATGGAAAATGTAATAATCTCAAAATGATGAGTTATGATTGTCCGGAAGTTGGATCATTACAGGATTTGATTATGGAGCACAGATTATTTCCTATAACAGTGCTGACTGTTTTAAATGCAGCTGAGAAAAAGGATTTGATTGCCAAAAATATAGTGCTGTGCAAAACATTGCATGAAAATACGCACATATTAGCTGAAATGGGCTTTTCAAAAGAGAAGATATTTTCAGTGTTGGAAGAGACGGGCAGTCTATTATAGGCAGCACCCAAGTCGTGTTATACTCTCCCTATGGCATTCTACAAGAAAATACTCTATACCCCTGGCATGAAAGATGCCTTCAAACTCAGTCGCTCTAAGATTGATTTATTTGTTGAATGTCCTCGATGTTTTTACTTGGACCGAAGGCTTGGAGTGGGGAGACCTCAAGGGTTTCCATTTAACTTAAACAGTGCGGTGGATCTTCTGTTAAAAAAAGAATTCGATGCGCATAGAAAGGATAAAACACCTCATCCATATATGGTGGAAAATAATATTAAGGCTATTCCTTTTTCTCATGCCCAAATGGATGTATGGCGAGAAAACTTTGTAGGTGCACAGGTACAATTTCCTGAAGCAAACTTTTTAATAACTGGTGCGGTGGATGATATTTGGATTTATACTGATGGCGATGATAAAGATAAATTAATCATAGTGGACTATAAAGCCACAAGTAAAGATGGAGAAATTACCCTTGATGCAGAGTGGCAAGATGGCTATAGACGGCAAATGGAAATTTATCAATGGATATTTAGAAAACTTGGTTTTGACGTTGCTGATACTGGATATTTTGTCTATGCAAATGGTCTTCGTGATAAACCTGGTTTTGATAATAAGTTAGAATTCAGTATTAAAACATTTGCACATAAGGGTGACACAAGTTGGATTGAAAAAACTCTCATGGCCGCTAAAGCATGTCTTGATGATGATAGAATTCCTAAGGAAAAAGAAAGTTGTGACTATTGTAAATACAGAAACAATGCAGGAATTGCATTTAAAACGCATAGTGAAAATATTGTGAAGAAAGGAAAAACTATTTTCGAATAAAAGGTGATATAATTTTGATATGAAATTTAACAATACACATAAGGGAGGATTCGTTGCATTATTAGCATTAGTACTTATAGTTGCACTTGTTTCTGGTGGTGGGGTTTATTTGTATCAAAAACAAAAACTTAGTACGACAGGGAATTATGACTATCCGGCTACTTCTACGAAAAATAGTTTGGCTACAGAGGTAAATCCTGATACTTCTATTAAGTCTCCGGATTATAGTGTTGTGGCGCCTGTTGCACAGGTTTCTGTATCTGGAGTAACATTTAATCGTAAAAATGTTGATTCATTAGTTGCAATTAAGAATGGGGAAATTATTCAAACGTTTACTCTTACTAAGGATGGAATGCATGCCCGAGATTCA
>JAZKFG010000003.1:93410-119112 GCA_040386515.1 Patescibacteria group bacterium | reverse complement strand
CCAAGATATTATCACATCCACTCGTACATACGCAGAAGCAATTCGTCATAGTGGAAGCAGTAGCACATATGATGCAGCGGCAGCGGATAGAATGAAAATGGAACACCTTAAAGCTGAAAGAGAGCGACGTGATAAAGAAAGGAATACATTAGTCTATAACGAAAAGAAAAGAGAATATGACAGATTGGTTGAGGAGCAGAAAAGAATGGAAATGGAAAGTCGAAGAATGGAAGCTGAGTATGCAAAATATACGGCCGAGATTGAGCAAGTTAAAAAGCAAGTAGAAAAAGCAACAACAGGCTTGCCTGTACTTAAAAAGGAACAAGAAGACTTGAGACATAAAATCGATACAGAAGGAGCTGTAATTCCAGATCTTACGAGAGAACAACGTGACGTTATAAGCGAGATACAAAAGAAAGAGACTCATTTGCCAGAACTGCGAAAAGAAGATTCTCAGCTTATGCGAGATATAAGCAGAGTAGAGAGCAACACTATTCCTGCACTAAGACAAGAACAGACGGGTGTTGAGTTAAAGCTTCAAAGAGGTACTTTGTTAATTCCTGGACTTAAGAAGGAGGAGCAGGACATAGATAGACAAATTGATGAAAAACAAATTTCTATTCAGGCACTTCGAAAAGAAGAACAAGAAATTCTTAGAAAAATTCAAAGAGAATCTGATGACCTAAAAACTCTGCAAGAAAAAAAGAATGGCATTATAAGGACAATACAAACTCAAGACATCACAAACCCAGGACTCCGAAAAGAAGAAACAACAATTCAAGAAAAGATTCGAAAAGAGACTCAGGCTGTAACAGAGCTTCGAAGAAAAGAACATATTATTTCAGAAAGCATTCAACAAGAAACGGCAACTATTCCTAGCTTGAAAAAACAACAGCATGACTTATTGCAAAAGATTCAAAGAACGGAAAACGAATTGGCTGGATATAAGACTCGTCTGCAAAAGGTATCTTTGGAAGCGCTAAAAATGGAACAGGAGAATAAAATGATTATTGCCGATCTTAACAAGCGTGAATCATATGCTACGGGATTGAAGCAAAAGGTTGCTCAGGTTAAAACTAATCACGAAGATGTGAAGCGACGGGCAGAAATGTTAGGTAAAGAAGTTCAAAATTTGAAATCACTTATACACTTAAATTAATACACATAAACACAGATATGTCTGAGAAAAATATACAGAGAAAAAAAGCAGCACTTATTATTATGGACGGATGGGGATATACGTCTGATACTGAACACAACGGTATTCACGCAGCGCATACACCATTCTTTGATTATGCCTGGAAAACATATCCGCATACCCTCCTTGAGGCCAGTGGATTGGCTGTAGGCTTGCCAGAAGGTCAAATGGGTAATAGTGAAATAGGTCATACGACAATAGGAGCTGGAAGTGCTATTGATACTGACCTTGTGACAATTGAGAAATCTATCAGAACTGGGACATTTTTTGATAATGTAGCATTTGCAGAACTTGTTGCGCACGCACAAAAATATCACAGTAAAATACATATGATTGGATTGTTGAGTGACGGAGGTGTACACAGTCACAACACGCATGTATACGCATTTCTAAAATTAGCTGCACAAAAGGGTTTGAAAAAAGAACAGGTTGTCTTGCATCTGTTTACTGATGGACGAGATACTGCACCAAAGACTGCTGCTCGATACTTGCGAGAATTGCAGGCTGAAATGGATTCGGCAGAAATAGGGGTAATTGGAAGTTTTGGTGGAAGATATTTTGGAATGGATAGAGCCGGAAATCATGACAGAGTTGCAATGGTAACTGATATTTTGTTTGAAGGAAAAGGAAAGGCAGTTAATCTGCATGAAATGAGTTTGCCTGATTTTATGGATAAGCAATATGTTGAAGTTGATCCAACAGGAAAGATTGACGAGTATCTCGAGCATTTTCTATGCACACATCACAATGGCAAAGCAGGAGAGACTGAAATTAAAAAATACATTGTAGACGAGCATGATGGAATATTTTTCTTTAACTTTAGAGCAGATCGGGCTCGTCAGTTAACTGTAAAAATCCTTGAACGAAAAGCTGATCTTGATCTGTGTTTTGTAAGTATGACTCAGTATGGTGATGAGATTGATACTATTGTGGCATTTCCACCAGCGCATATTGAAACAAGTTTGAGTAGAGAGCTTTCTGCATCAGGTATTTCTCATGCCCATATTTCTGAATCTGAAAAATTCCCGCATGTAACTTTTTTCATGAATGGACAAAAAGATGGATTAGAAGAAGGTGAAATACATGTAAAGGTGGATAGTCGAAGTGATATTGCAACGCATGATCAGGCACCTGAGATGAAAGCAAAAGAGATTGTTGATGCTGGACTTGAGGCTCTTAAGACGCATGATTTTCTTGTTGTAAATTTTCCGAACGCGGACGTTGTAGGGCATACGGGAAATATTGATGCAATTATTAAAGCAGTTGAGACAGTTGATAGAGAATGTAAAAGATTGGTAGAGGGAATTATTGCACTTGGTGGGGTTGTTGTTATTACAGCGGATCATGGTAATGCAGAAGTAATGATTGAAAAGACAACAGGCGATAAGCATACGGCGCACACAACAAATCCAGTGCCATGTATTGTGACAGAGGATGGGTTGACGCTTAGAGATGGTGGTACGCTTGCTGATCTTGCTCCGACAATTTTACAGTTGTTTGATATTGAGGAGACGAAGAAGATGAAAGGGAAAGGGTTGATAGTGTAGTGTGTAAATAAAAAACGCCGCAGGATCCTGTGAAGGATCCGGCGGCGCAGATAGAGAGGAGGAGGGTTTAAACCTTCTCCTTTTTTGGTGGCCAGCCAAAGTAAAGGGCAAAGCCAAGAATAATAACTCCGACTCCGGCTAACGCTCCCCACTGAATCCAGTGAGTCTTCTTGCTGGCCCAATAGGCCAGACCGAAGAAAAATGGAGATCCAAACCAGCCTAGGAAGGCTGCCGTCGTCGGCTTGTAACGGTCGTGGATTGTTGTCATCCGCCGCTCTTTAGGAATGGGTGTAATCCGATTTGGAATCACAGGGGCAGTTTCTGCCTTGGCCGTTTCAGGCCGGCGAATGCTCAGAATTATCTTGGTTGGATCGATATCAAGAGGTTTGTCAGCTGCCTTCTGAAATGCAGGACCGAGAAGTGGTTTGTTGAAGCGTGGGTCTTTCATGTTTGTGAGAATACCGATGGTTATATCGGGTTATATAGAGTCATTTTCATAACTGCATATAGCCCGATATAATCAAGGTACTCATGTAAGGTTCTGTGTATATTATACCATTTTTAGATATTATAGTCAAATAACGTAAAAACCCCATATTTAGTGGGGTTTTTCTCATTTCCAACCTTATAATCTACCTAGATCTTAAATGCGTCCTTTCCAGCGAACTTTGCCTTAGCACCAAGAGACTCTTCAATTCGAAGAAGTTCATTGTACTTTGCAACTCGGTCAGTTCGACACAATGATCCTGTCTTGATCTGTCCACATCCTGTTCCTACAACAAAGTGAGAAATAGTTGTATCCTCAGTCTCTCCAGATCGATGTGAAATAACTGCTGTCATACCAGCTTTGTGCGCCATTTTAACTGCTTCAATAGTTTCAGTAACAGTTCCAATCTGGTTAAGCTTAATAAGAATTGAGTTACCAGCTTTCATATCAATACCTTTTTGCAGTCGCTCAATGTTTGTTACAAACAAGTCATCTCCAACAACCTGAACTTTCTTTCCAAGTAGTTTTGTAAATTCAACATATCCCTCCCAGTCATCCTCTGCAAATCCATCTTCAATAGACGCAATAGGGTATGCTGCACACCATGATTTATATAGGTCGGCCATTTCTTTTGAAGAAAGAACTTTTCCTTCTCGCTCTAGGTGATACATGCCATCTTTATATAGCTCAGTTGATGCTGCATCGATAGCGATTACAATATCTTTTCCAAACTTATATCCTGCTGCTTCAACAGCTGTCTTGATAATATCAAGTGCAGCTTGGTTTGATGGTAGGGATGGGGCATATCCTCCTTCGTCACCAGTTGTAGTATTCATATGCTGATCGTGTAGCATTTTCTTTAAATGATGAAATACTTCAGCTCCCATCTGTAGTGCTTGTGTAAATGTCTTAGCTCCAATTGGCATAATCATAAACTCCTGTAGGTCAGTAGAGTTTTCTGCATGCTTTCCTCCATTTAAAATGTTCATCATAGGAAGTGGAAGTGACATTGGTTTTCCAGTTTTTGCAATAGATGCAAAATATGCATACAACGGTTTCTTTGAAGAAGCTGCTGCCGCATGTGCAAAAGCCATAGATACTCCTAGAATTGCATTTGCTCCAAGCTTACTTTTCGTTGGAGTACCATCAAGCATAATCATGGCTTCATCAAGACTCTTCTGGTCAAATGACTTATTCACAAGAGCTTTTTTAAGTTGAACGTTTACGTTTGCAACTGCTTTCAATACACCTTTTCCAAGATATCGTTTCTTATCGCCATCTCGTAGTTCTATAGCTTCATATGATCCGGTTGATGCTCCTGATGGAACCGCACTTCGTCCAAATGAACCATCCTTAAGTACAACGTCAACTTCTACAGTTGGGTTACCTCGAGAGTCGAGAATTTCTCGGCCGATGATGTTTTTGATTGTGAATCCTGCTGATTTTTTTACTGTTTTTACGGACATAAATGTATGTTTGTATTTGTTTTTCTATTTAAATAATAATGACTTATATGATATCATACAGAAATGCGTTCGTCCTTAAATATAGGCTTATTTATAGCCACTCTATGTTGTGTAATATTAGCGCCTTTTCATGTTAAGGCAGCAACTACTCTTATTCCATTTGGAGGACAAATTACAAGTATGACTATATGTCCTTGTAGTCTGAATATACTACTCTATGTACAAGATGTTCGGGGGTATACATTGCCACTTATGTATCAGCCAGGAGTAACACTTCTGTATTCATGGTATCGGCCTACTTCAGGAGTTTGGGGTCTAGGAAACTATGTAACTGGAGGAACTTGTTTGGTCTATTCAGGCTATACATGTACTCCAGGAGGATATCCTGTTGGAACTATGAGTCAACTTGGTACTTCTATGTCTATTGGAAATTAAATTGTATGTCCATTTTCCACACTCTTAAAAAACAGCATTCAGATCGGCCGCTTTTTGTTTTGGCTCCAATGGCAGATGTGACAGACATTGCCTTTAGAACTGTTATTGCCGATGCAGGAAGTCCTGATGTTTTTTGGACTGAATTTGTTTCTGCTGACGGATTGGTGCGAGCAACAGATATTGGTAAATATAAATTAAAGAAAGATTTAATTTTTGATAAAGCTCAGCATCCTATTGTTGCTCAGCTTTTTTCTTCAACTCCAGAGCATATGTTTGCTGCCACAAAGATGTGTCTTGAAATGGGATTTGATGGAGTGGATATAAATATGGGGTGTCCCGATCAAAGCATTGAAAAACAAAAATGTGGTGCCGCAATGATAAAGCATCCAGACCTTGCTCGTGGAGTTATTAAGGCTGCTAAAGATGCAGCAACAGTTGATGGTGTGCGAAAAATGGCTATATCAGTTAAGACTCGTGTTGGATATAATAGCGTTGAGCTTGATACATGGATACCGGTGCTATTAGATGCTGAAGTTGATCTTATAACTATTCATGCCCGAACTCGAAAAGAAATGTCTAAAGTTCCTGCAAACTGGGAGTATGTAAAACAAGTGGTTGCAATGCGCGACGAGTGGCAAAAGAATAATCCTGATAAAGTCGCTCCGCTCATATTTGGAAATGGCGATGTTGAATCAGTTGCAGATGGATTTGAAAAAGCACGCATTGGAAATGCAGACGGGGTAATGGTTGGTCGGGCAATGTTTGGCAATCCTTGGTTTTTTAGAGATTTGAAAAATGGTCCTAAGGCGAGTGAAGTAACTAGAACAGAGCGTATTGAAGCCCTTGCAAAGCAAACTGAAATTTTTGCCAAAGAATTAGGGGATGTAAAATCATTTGCCCTTATGAAAAAGTTTTTCAAAACATATATGACTGGATTTGATGATGCAGTGGAGATACGAGGAAAGATTATGGAAATGGAAACAGCAGAGGAGGTGATTGCCTATCTTGCTTCAAAGATATAAACACGCTGAGCATAAGTTCATCAATATTTTATGTATAATATAAAAGTACTTATTATTATTCAACATCAAAAGCTGGATTGACTGCATTTTTCCAAAACTATTTCCATAATGTAGCAGCTCAGGTTGTATACATGTTTGGTAAATAATACGTCTCAATTCTGAAAAGATTCAAAGCACAAAAAATGAAAACGGGGATAACTTCCTCGTTTTTCTGTTACTTCATCAATTCTTCATATATAATAGAATGTATATCAATAGTAACAATTTAAAATCTTAACTTTATAAAATGAAAAAATTTATATTTGCATTCGCAATACTTTCCACAGTTCTTGTCGTGTCATCACAGATATTCGCCCAGACACAGTCATATACACTTAAAAGCTCAACAGAGCTCATGACATATCTTGGTGTTAAAGGCGATACTGATGTTGTGAAATACAATGTTCTTATCAATGCACTTAATGCACAGATAGACAAAGCCCGAAGTGATTTGACTGTTGTAGCCCAAACTGCAGGGGGTGCATCTGTATTTCCAAAAATTACAGCTTCTACTCAAGGAACACTTAAACTAGAGGGTACTAATATATTAGTTTCAGTACCGCTTACATTTAAGGCTCCAACAAATAGAGAAGGAATATTTTATATGGCTAATTTGACGCTGACAAATGTTGCAACAAATCAAGTATATCCAGTTGGAAGCTTCAATGTGGTAGGAAGTAGAAGTGCACAAGGTACAAATCTATATCATCAGTCATATGGAAATATGTCAGTGCTTTCTGTTATAGGAGGTGGTTCAACAAATGTAACAGTTACAGGCTCACGAGCGGTTGCAGGACTTCCAAGCGGAACATATACTGCATCAGTAGCGACTGTAACTTATTTAACAACGAAAACAGGAATATTGCAGACATATACTCTTCCTACAAATCAGACAAGTCAGCTTATTCTTAATGTAAATGGAGAAACAGTTTCAACTCCTGTAACACCAGTCACAGCGCTTGAGATTTCAGGAGTATCTACACAAGGAGGATTAACTGCAACAACTCGTCAGGTTGTATGGCAGACAAATAGAAATTCTGATTCTAAGGTATTTTATGGCCAAGCGCCAGGCGTATACAACTCAACAATTTCTGCTTTGACAAAAGTAACTTCTCACAATCTTACATTAAGTAATCTTTACCCTGGGGTTAAATATTATTACTCTATAGAATCAGTAGATGCTCAGGGTATTGTTAAAAGAACTCCAGAATATTCATTCACAATGCCAGGATCAATGGTGTCATCTGGAGATACTGGAGGTACAGGCCTTAATTCAAGCCCTGAAGCAGTTATCTCAAATATTTCAGTTGCAGACTCACCAACAACAAGAGGAACAAAAATCATCAGCTGGACAACAAATGTGAATACAGACTCAAAAGTATGGTATGGACTTACATCAGGACAATATCCTCTGTCTGTTGTAAAAGCAGATCGTTCAACAGATCACCAAGTGCCACTGGAAAATCTTACTGCAGGTGCAAAATATTATTTCATCATACAATCAGTAACTCCACTAGGGAATATCAAAAAAAGTTCAGAATCATTCTTTACGGTACCAGTAATTCCTGCTTCTGGAGATACAGGACTTAATGTAAATCCTAATACTGCGGCTGCAGCACCAGAAATTGCAAAATCTGCTTCTCCAGCAAGCAGAGGACTTCTTCAGACGCTTGTTCCATTTCCAGCGCTAGGCATTGATGTGCGAACAAAGACAAGAGCAATCACAGTCGATACAATTGATGTTGCGGTCGCTGTAACTGGCTTGAGCGGGGATGAAAACCCTGCAGGGTTTATCAATTCAATTTCTGTAGATGGTGGAAATTCAACAAAATACTTTCAAACAAGTGCAGGGCTTTTTGTTAAAGATCCAACTTCGCCAACAGGATATTATTACAGACTTTCTGGTCTAAATATTCAGATTCCTCCTAACACAACTCGACAATTAACTGTTAACTTGTATACAAATGCGCTTACTGATAAAGTAATTAAAATTGGTGTATACAATAACGGCTCAATGGGTGGAGTTAAAATTACTGATTCAACAACAGGAATCACAAGTTACCCTATTGTCTCAGGTTCAAATCAATTCTCATTCGTACAGCCCGCTACTGAGTCACAGCCTCGAAGAAGAGTTATACTTGATTCACTACAGCAATACATGAAAAGTGCAGCAGCTCAGGTAATTGGTATATTTGGTAAATAAACTACACGTAAAAAGTGATATAAAAGCGAGGTTTTAAAGCCTCGTTTTTTATATGCAAAATCTGCTATAATCAATGCAATGACTCAAAACACTCATACATCGCTCTACCGAAAATACCGACCAGAAACTTTTAAAGATGTGACAGGGCAGGATCATATTGTTCGAGTGCTGCAGTCTGCTATTGAAAAAAAGACTCCTCACCACGCATATCTTTTTACAGGTACACGAGGGATAGGAAAGACAAGTATTGCCCGAATCTTCGCGCGAGAGCTCGGTGTTGAACCAGAGGATATTACGGAAATTGATGCAGCATCATACACTGGAGTTGATAATGTGCGTGAGCTCACTGAAAGCGCCATGACGCTTCCATTCTTGTCACCGTATAAAGTATATATTCTTGATGAAGTTCACATGCTTTCAAAAGCTGCCTTTAATGCATTCCTTAAAGGTCTAGAAGAGCCACCACGACATGTAATATATATACTCGCTACAACAGAGTTGAATAAGCTTCCTGACACTATTATTTCTCGATGTGAGGTTCATACATTTAGAACTCCAAATATTGATATTTTAAGCAAAGTTATAGAAAATGTTGCAGAGCAGGAAGGATATGGCATTGATGCAGAAAGTATAAAATTAATCGCCATGACAGGAGATGGGTCTTTCCGTGATACGCTTGGAGTGCTTCAAAAAGTTATGAGTTCAATAGAAGGAAAAAAAATTGAATTAGAAAAAGTAGAATATATTATCGGAACTCCAAAAGTGACATCTATTGACATGTTAGTTGACATGGCTGTTGCCCAAGATAGTGCAGTTGATTCTGTGCTTAGTGATATTCGCGAGCTTAATACCGACGGTAAGCTTTTATACGATATGTATGTTGAAAAATTACGAGAAAGATTGCGAAGTAGAGAAAGTTCTGTACAAGAAAAGGAGAGAGTGTTAGTCTTGCTTGCAAGAGCACTTGGTGAATATAGGCATTTACGCTTTGTAGATCCTATGGCAATGCTCGAGGTAGTGGTACGATAAATTAAAAAAACCAACAGTCCATCACTAATGTTGGTTTTTTTAATTTATCGTACTCAGGATCAGAATTACACCAACAATACCACTGGAATAATAATCGGTCTCTTTGCAGTCTCTTGGAAAATGAATTTACCGAGCGTATCAGCAGTAAGATCTTTTATATAATCAATATTTGGTGGACGCATGTTGTATGCTGCCCGCTCAATAGTTGTTCGAACAAGTGTTCGAATTTCTCTAAGCAATTCTTGTGATTCTCTCAAATACACAGATCCTCGTGAAATAATATCAGGTGACTTAATAAGTCTTCCTGTCATTGGATTCATCATGGCAACAACTACGAAGATTCCGTCTTCAGCCAAGATCTGACGATCTCTGAGTACTACATCTTGTATGTCTCCAACAGTAAATCCATCAACCATAACTACATTATCCGGAGCTTTAACTGGAAGCTTCACAAACTTTGTACCATTTTCCTGAATTTCAAGAATGCTACAATCGTCTGGAACAATAATATTTTCTTTTTCAATACCAAGGTTGTTAGCAAGTTCAGCATGCAGCTTAAGGTGATAGTGGTTACCGTGCATTGGCATGAAGAATTTTGGTCGAAGCTTTCTGTGTAGCCATTCGATTTCTCCTCGGTTCGCATGACCTGTTGCATGAATATACACATCTGATGTTCGGTAGTGAATAATTCGAGCTCCAAGACGTGCAATATTGTCTTTCATTTTCTGCACAACTTTTTCATTTCCAGGAATAATAGAAGAAGAGAGAAGTACTGTATCTTTGTCGCTCAAGATTACATATTTATGTTGCTTGTTTGACATTCGCATAAGTGCTCCAAATTCATCTCCCTGAGCACCTGTTGCAAGAACAACGATTTTATCTGGTGCATAATGATTCATTTCCTGAGCACTGATAATAGTACCTTTACTTACTTTAAGAATGCCAGCCTGTATAAGAATTTCTACGTTATTCTTCATACTTCGCCCTTCAACTACAAGTTTCTTCCCGTATGTCTCACAGGCTTCGATGATTTTTGCAATACGAAATGCATGAGAGGCGAACATACCCATAATTAATCGGCCTGACATATTTTTTACAATCTCTGCCAAGTTTTCATGCACAATACTTTCTGGTGTAGAAAATCCAGGGTTTTCAATGTTAGTTGATTCACCAAGGAGAAGAAGAACATTTTTACCGTCAAATAGGTCATAGTTCTTTTCTTCTTCTTTAGTTGGAATTGTATCTACGTGGTCAAGCTTAAAGTCTCCAGGAGTTGTAATCCAACCATTAGGGGTTTCTATAATAATACCAAGTGAGTCGGGAATAGAGTGAGTTACTCCATAAAACTTTATAGACATGTTTCCAAGCTTTAAAGATTCATTTCCTTCAACAATATGATAATCAAGAGCAGGAATATGAGGGAACTCAGACTGTCTCTTTTTAATCATGAATGCTGTAAGATTTCGAGTATACACTGGTGGCATACCGATTTTTTCCATGATGTATGGAATTGCACCAATGTGGTCCAAGTGGCCGTGCGTTACTATGATTGCTCGAATTTTATGCTTTCGCTCTTCAAGATATTTTGTGTTTGGTAAAATGTAGTCAATACCTGGAGTTGTTGATCCTCCAAATCCAAATCCGGCATCGATAACAATAATGTCATCTTTTGTTTCGACAACAGTCATGTTCATTCCAATTTCTTCCACACCACCTAAAGGAATAATTCTATAGTTACCCTCGGGTACTTCTGGAATTTCTTTTTGTGTCCCCGGCTTTGTTGCTGAGGCTGATCCAATACTAGGGCGAGATCGAGGCATACTGTACCGCTTGTTTGGCTTTCTTCCTTTCGGAGCTGCCTGCTCAGTATGAATTGTGTCATTCAACTGTATTGCATCTTCTTCGATTTCGTCGCCAGTCCCTAATGCTCGACGCATCGATGTATGCGCCAAAGGCGGCATCGGAGCATGTGCTCGTGGTGCATGTCCTGATGCTGTTTTTTTAAGTGGAGCTCCTGTTGAAGCTGTTCCATTTGGACGCATTGGGTCCGGAAGCTTAACTTTTGGTGTTGTAGCAGGAACAGGAGTTTGAGTTGCCTTAGTAGGCGGAACTCGTGTTTGGTCGCCGTGATAAACCCGTATAGGTTTCTTCGGTCCATTCTTTTCTTCTGAATTCATATATTTAATTTTTTATTTTGTAAAAATAATATTCGGCGCTTATGTACGGTGTAAACTTTGAAAGCAAGGGAGGGGTATTGTATGGGTTTTATATTCTAGAATCCTATATAAAGCATTATACCAATCAGAGATGCAATAGAGTCACATCTGTCCGTCTAGCGAGAAATTAATACAAGTAGTATAGCAGGTACTTCATTTTCATGCAACATTCACACGAAAAGTATGCTATGATGGGCTGTATGAAAGATAAAATGACACAAGCGAAAGACAAAATTAAATCTATATCTAACAATCTTTGGACTCGTAAAAAGGAGAAAAAGGTGTGGATACCCACTACTATAATCGTTCTTATACTGCTATCGCAATTGTTTGGCGGGAGCGCGAGTGCAGATGTATTTACATATAAAGTAGTGCCAAAAGAGTTTATACAAAAAGTATCTTTAACTGGAAAAGTTATTGCTGCTAAAAACGTAGATATGGGTTTTGAAGTGGCAGGGCGCGTAAATTCTGTAAATGTAAAAGTTGGAGATGTGGTTAAAAAGGGAGCAATTCTTGCTTCGCTTTCAAATGGCGACTATTCAGCCGCAGTGCAGAAAAACGTAGCTATTCGACAGTCAGAGCAGGCAAAGCTACAGGATGTATTAACAGGTTCAAAGAAAGAAGATGTTAAGTTGGCACAAGATAATGTTGCGAGCGCTCAATCAAGTCTAGCAATTTCTGAGCAGACACTTTTAGATCAGATTCGGGAAACATTTTCAAAAGCTGATGAAGCAGTTCGATTTAATATGGATGCTGCCTTCAATGATCCAAGAAGTTCAAATCCAACATTTAAATATTTGATTGATCAAAATCCAACTCTTCGAGATTCACTTACAGCTCAGCGATTAAGAGTAGGTGCTATATTAAATGAGTTAAATAGTTCAGCTTCAATAGATAAGCTTGCTACAACTCGATCTCAAATTAATGAAATTCAAAAATTTATCAACGATGTAAACTTGGCTATTTCTGTTGTTGCCGAAAAGACGGATTCATCAAGTCAATCAGCTGTAATTCTTTCACAGAAAAATGACATTGCATCTGCTCGAAATTCATTCTCAGCATCTGTTTCAGCTCTTAATCAGGCGGAAGCGTCATATAAGACAAGTGTTAATGCATTAACGTCTGCACAAAACTCGCTTTCACTTGTTACATCATCAGCTACTCCACAACAAGTTGCTATGTATAAGGCTAATGTAGACAGTGCTAGTGCCAGTGTTGGAAGTGCACAGGCGCAGTATTCACGAACTATTATTCGAGCGCCATTTGATGGAGTTGTTACAAAAGTAGATATTAAAGAAGGAGAAATTTCATCACCAAATACTCCTGTTATCAGTATGCTTAATGATGGTGAATATCAGATTGAAACATTTGTATCAGAAAATGATATTGCAAAATTGAAAATAAATCAGCAAGTTAAAGTAACTCTTGATGCATATGGAAGAGATGTATTCTTTGATGCTGTCGTAATCTCAGTTGATCCTGCAGAAACAGTTAAGGACGGAGTATCAACATACAGAACAAAAATCCAATTCGTAGGCAAAGATGAAAAGGTAAAATCAGGTATGACTGCAAACATTGAAATTGAAACAGATAAGCGAGCTGATATTCTACAGATTCCACAAGTGGCTCTTGTGCTAGAAGGTGGGGTGAAAAAAGCTCGAGTGTTAAAAGATATAAGTTGTGCTGAAACTGCAACTTCAACACATGCAGTCCTTTCACCAAAATGTGAAAAAGCACTTGATGATGATAGTGCGTTTGCACTAGTTCCACTTCAAACAGGAGAGATTAGTAGTACAGGAGATATTGAAGTGATTTCAGGAATTGATAAAGATCAAACTGTTATCTATTCTACAAAAGCAAAATAATAATTATTCATGAGTACTCACGATAAGAAAAAGAAAAAAGCAGGGGATTGGGGTATTGCATTTTATCTTGCAGTAAGGCAATTAAAGCACGCAAGTCTTTGGACAACGTCTTTAATCGTGGCTGTGATGATGCTTACTTTTCTAAACCTTGTTGTGGTAAATGGAATTCTCGTGGGGCTTATTGAAAGTTCAATTCAAGCAAGTAAGGATAAATATTCAGGCGATGTAATTATTTCAACGCTTCGACAAAAAGCTATTATTGAAAATAGTGAAGAAATTGAGGAGATTTTGAAAAGTTTGCCAAACGTAACAGATGTAGTGCCACGTGTACTTGCAGGTGGAAAAGTTCAGGCAGAGTATAGAAAATTATTGCGACAAGAAGAAACTCCAAACGAGGCACAGGTAACTGTGGCTGGTATTGATCCACTTCTTGAAGATAAGGCAACAGGGCTATCTAAATACGTTATTGATGGAACATATCTCGATGACGCGGACAGAGAAGGAATACTTGTCGGCGCATTTCTCTTAAATGAATTAACTCCTATTGATAACGCAGGATTTCCGCAGCTTCGAGGGGTAAAGATTGGGGACAGGGTAAAGCTTACAGTTGATAAAAATAGTAAAGAAGTTTTTGTGCGAGGAATTCTTAAATCAAAAATTGATCAAATTGATGCGCGAGTATTTATGGTACAGCCAGAGCTTCGAAAGCTTATTGGGCGAAGTGATGTAAATGTAAGTGAAATAGCTGTGCGGTTAACTCCTGGAAGTACAGAAGCTGATGCTGTGCGCGTAAAAAATATTCTTGAATCAAACGGATATGAGTATGATGCAAAGATTCAAACAGCTACAGAAGCACAGCCAAAATTCTTGAAGGATATGAAAGATTTGTTCGGATTGCTCGGAACACTTATGGGAAGTATTGGCCTTGTGGTTGCTTCTATTACAATCTTTATTGTGATTTTCGTAAACACATTGACTCGAAGAAAATTTATCGGAATTTTGAAGGGAATTGGTATTTCATCAAAGTCTATTGAATATTCATATATTATTCAGTCTGCTTTTTACGCGATTGCAGGCGCAGGGGTTGGAATGCTTGTACTCTATGGATTTCTGGTGCCATTTATTGATGCTCACCCAATCAACTTTCCATTCAGTGATGGTATCTTGTATGCTCCACTTGGAGGAACAATGCTTCGAGTCCTTGCACTGTTCATTACAACAATTGTAGCGGGATATATTCCAGCACGTATGATTGTAGGGAAGAATACCCTTGACTCTATTTTAGGTAGATAGCTTTTGTTTTACTCACCATAATATCAAGTGTAAAATCTTTTAACATTTTCTCATGTAATGCATGCGCAAATGTATCTGCTAGCTTTGGATTATCTATATATCTATAGAGTGCTTCAACAATCGCATCAGGACTTTGAGAAGGAATTAATATCCCTTCTTTTTCGTTTGCAATAACTTCAGTAAGTCCTCCAACGTTTGACGCAATAATTGGAAGCTCAGCAAACCCAGCTTCTATAGCTGCATAAGCAAGTCCTTCAGAAAGCGAAGGGAAAAGATAATAATCTAGTCCTTTAATATATGTTGCACCATCTTGTAAATATCCTGTCAGAAAAACTCTATCTTGTAATCCTCGAGAATTAATTTCATCACGCAGTTGCTGTTCGATGTCTCCATTTCCAATAATAATATATTTTATAGCAAGAGTCGGTCTGTCGGCAGCAATTTTTTCCATTGCCTGAATTCCATATGTTTGTCCTTTGATGTGATGATACTCTCCAATACCTCCGACAAGAATTGTATCTTCCGTAACATTCGTGTTAACTCTTTCGCCAAGCAATTTTCGAGCAATATTTCTATCCAAAAAATTTGGAGTTTTAATACCGTTATATATAACAGTGAGTTTCTTTTTATTAAACGGCCAATTTTTAATCTGCGAGGCAGTGGTATTTGATACCACAATAATATTATGTGAAAGCCATAGCATGACAAGATACACTATTTTTATAACAGCTTTTGAAATGAAAGATCTGTTTTCGTTAAATGCCCAGCCATGCACAGTAAAAATAATATTTTTAACGCCTGTCAGTTTTCCTGCCAATGCACCAATGCCACTGATCTTAGAACTATTGAGATGAATAATATCAGGCTTCTCGGTTTTTAATATTCCAAGTATTTTTGTAAATGTATTCCAGTCTTTCATTATGCTCACATCTCTCTGTAATCCTTCAAGCTCTATAACTCGTATGCCAGCATCAATCAGTCGTGTATATAAAGTATCTTTTCCTCCAAGAGCAACTACAACCTCGTATTCATCTTTTGGAAGATTTGTAGCAATGTCAAAGACATATTTCTGAGCCCCACCCCAGTTTGATTTAGTGATAAAGATTATAATTTTCTGTTTAGCCTGTGCCATATGGTCTTAATAGTTACATGGTCTTTTCATGTTGTAAAGATGAAGATTTTTAATTTTCGCTGTGCTAGTATAAGAGCCATGGATATAGCAACACGAGTTCAGTATAAAGAGAAATTAGCTCTTATTGTAGGAGATGTACTTGTTATCAGTATTTCACTTTGGTTAAGTACTGTGCTACGAAACTTTGCATTCCCAACCTATTCTGAGTATGTAAACTTTATAAGCCCATTCTTATATATTGCACCAGTGTGGCTGCTTTTGTTTATTATCGGTGGATTGTATGATGGGCAGACATTGGTTACAAAGAGAAAAGTTCCAAAAACAATTGCAATCATTCAGTCTATAAATATTGTTGTTACGGTTATTTATTTTTATCTTTTTTCTTCATATCGTCTAGCTCAGGCAACTCCTAAGACTATACTTGTACTATTTGCCATACTATCAATCGGACTTTTATATTTGTGGAGAACATATATTTATCAATTTCTTTCACAAGGTAAAAGAAGTGGTGCTTTGCTTATTGCATCAGGACAGGATTTGTTGGATTTAAAAAAAGAGATAAATGGCAATTCTCGATATCCTTTTATTTTTGAAAAAACAATTGATGCTGACGTTGTAATGCAGATTAATAAAGATGAAATCAGTAAGTATGATGTTGTAGTAATTGATAGTCATCATCCCAAGGTTAAGGCATTGCTTTCATCGGTATATAACGAGCTCTTTTTGCATAAAGGAAAAAACTATATTGATTTTGTTGAATTATACGAAGAAGTATTTAAAAGAATTCCGCTTTCATCACTCAGTTATGAATGGTTTCTTGGAAATATTTCTGTTGTTGAGAAAAAGGTGTATGACAGTATTAAAAGAGTAATGGATATTATTCTTTCGCTTGTATTGGTTATTCCACTTGTTCTTGTGTATCCCTTTGTTGTATGGGCTATAAAAATGGAAGATGGTGGCGAGCCGTTTATTTCGCAGACTCGAGTGGGTGAGCGAGGAAGGATAATTTCTATTAAAAAATTCCGATCAATGACAGGAAGCAAGGAAAATGTATGGATTGGAGAAGAAGGGGCACTTACAGTGACTCGAGTTGGTTCATTTATACGAAAAACTAGAATAGATGAATTGCCACAACTTATTTCAATGCTGAAAGGTGATATATCATTCGTAGGACCTCGACCTGACCTTAAGGGGTTGAGCGAGCGATTGATTGAAGAAATTCCATATTATCAAGCTCGATATATTGTAAAGCCAGGACTCTCTGGGTGGGCACAGGTAACTCAAGAAGGGGCACCCCCACAAAGTGTTGACGAGACAAAGCTTCGATTGTCGTATGACTTATATTATATAAAGCATAGATCTATTGTTTTAGATATTACTATAGTGCTTAAGACCATAAAGACCCTTTCTATGCGTGTCGGAGTATAGTATACTCGTGGTATGGAAAAACATACACTTTTTATCACTGGAGCCGCAGGATATGTTGGCACTATGCTTGTTCATCAATTTTCAAAAAGACCAGACGTTGCACATATCGTGTGTATCGATAAGGAGGAAAAGCCTGAGATGCTGAAAGATATTCAAAACATCACATGGATTCATGACAATATAAGTAGTAATTCATGGCAGAAGCTTGTAGAAGAAAAAAAACCTAATATTGTCATTCACACTGCTTGGCAAATTCGAGAAATGTATGGCGATCAAAAAACTCAGTGGAAATGGAATGTTGAAGGATCTGATAAAGTTTTTGATTATGCATTTGATCATACAAATGTAAAAAAGCTTATTCATTATTCAACTGTTTCTTCTTACTCTGCATTTCCTGATAATGAGCTCGATCATTTCTTTACAGAAGAAGAGCCATTTCGAGAAAGTGATTATTTGTATGCAATAGAGAAAAAAGTTGCAGAAGAGCATTTGAAAGATAGATTTATCAAAGCAGTAAATGCAGGAGCACATGTTCCTCAAGTTTCTATTATTCGTCCTGCAGCTATTACTGGACCTAGAGGAAGATACAGTCGAATCCGATTTGGACTTCAGTCTGCGCTTTCAGGACAGCTTAAGGAAAAGCTTTCACATAAAATAGTTTCAAAGCTTGTATCATGGGTTCCTGTAACTCCAAAGTGGGCACGACAATTTATTCATGAAGATGATATTACTGATGTAACAGCACTTCTTGCGTTCACTCCGACAGATTATAAATACGAAATATTCAATGCATGTCCACCAGGAGAAATTGTTCTTGGACAAGATATGGCAAATGCAGTAGGAAAGAAGGCTCTACCTGTTGCTCCATGGATGGTTCGAATCGCTTTCTTCTTTACATGGAATTTATCTAAAGGAGCAATTCCAACATCACGAGGCGGATGGAAGGCATATTCATTTCCAGTTGTTGTAGATGGATCAAAACTTACAAACAAGCTCGGATTCAAATACAAAATGAGCTCTAAAGACGCATTTGTAAAAAAAGAAGGACGATATATGGAATACGTAAAATAAGAATATGAATCAAGATATAATAGTTACAAAAAATTTAACAAAAACTTTTATTGACGGAGATCGAGAAACTCGAGTTCTGAAAGGTGTTGCTGTGACTATTAAAAGAGGTGAATTCGTGGCTATTATGGGACGGTCTGGAGCTGGTAAAAGTACGCTCCTATATCAGCTAGGACTTTTGGATGTACCGACAGATGGAGAGATTATGATTGATGGAACTGATGTGCATTTGTTGAGTGAAGAGCAGCGAATTGATTTTCGACTGAACAAGCTTGGCTATGTGTTTCAAGACTATGCATTGCTTCCTGATCTTACTGCTCGAGAAAATGTTGCCCTTCCACTTTTAATGCAAGGAACATCAAGGGAAGCGGCATACAAAAAAGCTGATGAAGTCTTGGATATGGTAGGTCTTGCTGGTAAATATACAAACGTTCCAGCAAAATTGTCAGGTGGCCAGCAGCAGCGTGTAAGTATTGCTCGAGCTCTTGCACATGATCCTGCAATCCTTTTTGCCGATGAACCGACTGCTAACTTGGATATTGAATCATCAATGCGTGTGCTTAAAATTTTTCAGGATATACATGAGAAGGGCCAGACTATTGTGATGGTGACGCATGAGGCTGAGTATGCGAAAGTAGCGGATAGAGTGATTGAGATGAAAGATGGGTTGGTAGGGTAAAATTACAAACAAAAAACTCAACAGTCCATCACTAATGTTCGGTTTTTTGATTTTATATTTTATTGAGCTTTTATTTATGAAAAGTTTATGTGTGTTTTGGTAGTCTGTAGTGATGGTAAAAAAGTTTATAGATTGGATATTTGAAAAAATCGCAATAGATAAAAATGAAAGATCTGTTCAAGTTAATGAAGGTGAAGTGTATTGGTGTTCATTGGGTGAAAATATAGGCGATGAAGAAAATGGCAAAGGAGAAACTCTTAAAAGACCTGTGCTCATTTTTAAAAAGTTTAATAAAAATATATTTTGGGGTATCCCAATGAGCAGTAGGCTAAAGGAAAATAAATACTACGTAAGAGTTAAACTTAAAAACAATACTAGATCTGTAATGATTTCTCAACTTAGATTATTGGATACAAAAAGACTTGATATTAAGATTGGATATATTTCCAGTGAAGATTTTGAGCTTGTTAGAAAAAGTATTATAAATCTTCTTTCAAAAAAATAATAAAACTCGAACTATGAAAAGTTCGAGTTTTATTATTTTGTCACCAAGCCCTTAGCTTGGATCATCGGGACAACCCATTTGTACTTGTAGTTTAACAAAAATAAATCTGTTGTCAAATATGTAAAAAAGAAATACCGCTCGGAGCAAAGGGGTTGCATCGGCGGTGTTTTTCGTTTTTTTGAAATGTGAGGGTCTGATGTGCTAAGCAACATCATCCTTTTTTCTGGGTGGATAAAACGAAAGAGTCCACATGGAAGGATCGGCTGAGTCTGTCTCAACATCAGCTGGGAGGCGGATGATTTTGTCATCAATGTCGTCAAGAACGAATCGGGCACCTAAAGCGGCTGGCATCATGTTGCGAACCGCCCCGTAGAATGAGGTCATTGCCACATCAGTGCTGGGTGGTTCACATAAGTGAATAATATAGAAAGAAGGGGAGTTGGGATCTTTGTGCTCGATCAAGAATTGATATTCACAACAGTAATCCTGGCACGATTGACTTTGAGTTGGTTTGGGCCAAAGGTGAAAAATTTTTCCGCCTAAAATTGATTTAGGCTTGCGACGAAACAGATAACACATCAGTCTGATAAACTTTCGTTTAAGTGAGCTCATGGTGACTAAGTACTTGGATTGGTGGTGTAAACCTAATTAGTTCGGTTCTCAATTAGATTAGTTGCTAATACTATCATAAATCCTGAAAATATTGTATAGTGGTATCCACATGCAGATAAGAAACTTCAGTATTATAGCTCACATTGACCACGGTAAATCGACTCTCGCTGACCGTATGCTTGAACTCACACAAACTGTGGAGAAGCGTAAAATGACAGCCCAAGTGTTAGATGACATGGAACTCGAAAAGGAAAAAGGCATCACTATTAAGATGCGGCCTGTTCGAATGGAATATAAAGGCTATACATTAAACTTGATTGACACTCCAGGACACATAGACTTTTCATATGAAGTATCACGAGCTCTACGGGCTGTGGAAGGCTGTATTTTGCTCGTGGATGCTACTCAAGGCGTGCAAGCGCAGACATTGACCACCTTGCGAGCAGCACAGGAAGTAGGACTTACTATTATACCAGTGCTTTCAAAAGTTGATTCTCCAATTGCTCGAATTGATGATATTAAAAAAGAAGTATGCGCTTTACTTTCATGTTCACCTGATGATGTTTTGTTAACATCTGGAAAAACGGGAGAAGGTGTTGATATATTGTTAGAAAAAATTATTAATACAATTCCTGCTCCTACATATGAGTTTGAAGGTAAAGATGAATTCCGTGCATTGGTTTTCGATTTTCAATATTCAAACCATAGAGGTGTAATCGTGTATGTTCGAGTAACTGATGGATCAGTAAAAAAAGGCGATGAACTTTTATTTAAAATTGCAGGACAAAAATTCTTTGCACTCGAAGTTGGTGTATTTACTCCTGCAGAAAAAGCAGTTGATGTTCTTGAGAAAGGGGCAATTGGATATATTGTAACTGGTATTAAACAATCAGGAGTAGCGACGGTTGGAGATACGATTACGCTTTTCAAAAAACAATTGCCGGAGCTTGATGGATATATGAAGCCTGCGCCAGTTGTATGGGCATCTATTTTTCCAGAAGATGCGGATGACTTTGATTTGTTAAAACAGTCTCTTGGAAAATTAAGTTTGTCTGATTCGGCATTTTCATATGAAGAAGAAAGTTCGGGAAGTATGGGGCGAGGTTTTCGATCAGGATTTTTAGGACTGCTTCACTTGGAAATTATTACAGAGCGATTGAAGAGAGAGTATAATCTTTCGCTTGTGATTGCTACGCCTAGTATTACCTACGAGGTGACAACTAAAGACGGAAAAACAAAAACTGTATATTCACCGTCTTTGTTTCCAGAACATGGGCAAGTTACAAAAGTTCGAGAGCCTTGGATTAAAATGCAAATCATTACGCCTGAGGCATATTCGGGTGCTATTTATCAATTGCTCTATGATCATGAAGGAGATTTGATTGAGACTGAAAACTTTGGAGACGGAAGATTAACATTAACTATTCTTATGCCTTTGCGCGAGTTGATGCGAAACTTTTTTGATGAGCTTAAAAGTGTATCGTCAGGATACGGATCATTGTCGTATGAATTCTTTTCAATGCAAGATGCTGAAGTTACGCGAATGGATATTTTAGTCGCCGATGATGCGGTTGAAGCATTTACACGAGTGATTGCAACGAGACGCGCTGATGATGAGGCTAATAAAGCAGTTGATAAATTGGAGAAGCATTTGCCACGACAAATGTTCAATACTAAGATTCAGGCGAAAGTTGACGGGCGAATTATTGCCTCACGAACTCTCTCTGCAATGCGAAAGGATGTGACAGGTCATTTGTATGGAGGTGATGTGAGTCGAAAGAATAAGCTACTCGATAAGCAGAAAAAAGGAAAGAAGAAAATGGAGGAGAGAGGTAGGGGTAAGGTGACTATTAGTCATGAGGTGTTTTTGAAGATGATGAAGAATGGGTAAAACTTTTGTTCTAATCTGAAAGACCGGAATATTTTTCTGCTGAAAAATTTCCTCTCGCTCGGAGCCAAGCTCCTGCGCGAAGCCTTTCATCTTAGAAAAAAGTTTTAAAAGCTTCAGACCTAAAGGTCTTCCGCCAAGCGTTTTTCTGAAAACTTTTTCTAGCCGTAAGACGCGGAGCGTTAATCTGGAGTTCATGTTGGAGGGGTATAATTAGAAAACACTCGAGGTTTTATACCAAGAGTGTTTTCTTCATGAAGATTAGATTTTGTTTATAGAGAGCTGATGAGTATGGGAACATACGCAGCAACCATACCTACAATCA
This sequence comes from Patescibacteria group bacterium, assembly GCA_040386515.1. Classification (GTDB taxonomy): domain Bacteria; phylum Patescibacteriota; class Minisyncoccia; order Phycocordibacterales; family CAIZLB01; genus CAIZLB01. The sequence goes on along the minus strand of JAZKFG010000003.1, from coordinate 96,675 downwards.
TAAGAAGAGCAATAATAGCCCATACGATTTGGATTTTTTGTCGGTGCTTTGGGTTAAGAAACATGGTATATATAGTAGCAGATGAGAGAATTCCAAGCAAGAAAAAAACAAAAGGCAACTTGGCAAAAAACCATACATTCTAAGTGGTTTTTGTTATTCCTGTGTGTAATCATTTTCTTCTTAGCTCGAGGATTGCATCGTATGTATGGCAAATATCAAATAGTAAATGGGGAATTTCAGGAACTGGAGGCAGATAAAGCTCGTCTACAGCAGCGTCAAGAAGAACTGGATAAAAGTATAAAAAGAATAGATGGAGAACGAGGTAAGGATTATGAGATTAGAAAAAAGCTTGATGTAATAAGACCTGGAGAAAAAGTCTTGTACATCATGGATACGCCGTGATATAAATACACTATGGATACACCAACAGCAACAACAACTCAAAAACACATCACAGTGTACAGTACGCCTACTTGTACATATTGTCATCATCTAAAGGATTACCTTACAGAAAAAGGTTTTGCGTATGAAGATATAAACGTGGCTGCAGATATTTCAAAGCTGCAAGAAGCAGTTCTTAAAAGTGGACAGAAAGGAGTGCCTGTAATTGATATTGATGGAACAATTATAGTTGGATTTGATCAGGAAGAAGTCGATAAAGCACTTGGCATTACAAATTAATAAAATTTATTTATGAATAAGAAAGACACATTACTTTACATTGCAATTCCTGTTGCGATCATTATCGTGGTTGCAGCAATAGTTGTTGTTAATAAAAAATCACTACCAGAAAATACTATGAATACTAACAATGGACAGCCTGAGCGACAATTAGAGCCACTTAAAAAAGCTGAAAATGGAGATCTTGTTGTTGTGAACTACACTGGAACTCTTGAGAATGGAACAAAGTTTGATAGCTCATACGATAGGAATCAGCCATTTGGTTTTATACTGGGACAAGGCATGGTTATTAAAGGATGGGATGAAGAAATGGTTGGACTAGAGCGAGGTGATAAAAAGCATCTTGTGATCAAGGGAGATAAAGCATATGGAGAGCAGGAGATTAAAGGGCAAGACGGAAAAGTTCTTATTCCAAAAAACTCTACGCTTATCTTTGATATTGAAATAGTTGAAGTTGTAGCGAAAGAAAAAGTTGATGCAATGATTAAGCAGCGACAGGAGATGGAGGCTGCAGCACTCAAAGCTTCATCAACAGGGCAGGGACGATAGTCCTGTCGGGCCATAATAGTTCAATGGATAGAACAGTCCCGTCCTAAGGGGTAGATGTAGGTTCGATTCCTGCTTGTGGCACTATATAGAAACACTACGCGAAAGCGTAGTGTTTTCCCGTTGTGCCCAAAGCAAGCCAACTGCTTGGCTTGCGTGCGGGAATCGAAAAGCTTTGCCTTATTTTCGAGAACTCAAAGAGTTTGAGAAAATGGCAAAGGTGTACTGACCGTGTAACGGTCGATATCCTGCTGCAATCATGCTACTATCTCATATATAAATTAACATATATGTCCCTCCTCATCGACACAAACAACACAAAAGACCTCGAGTATAAAATCATTGACTCAGGAAACGGGCGAAAGCTTGAATCATACAACGGATACATTATGGACCGACCAGATCCACAGGCTTTGTGGCCTAAAAAACTGGACCTAAAAGTCTGGTCAACTGCGGATGCATTTTTCATGGAAAAGGCTACAGGAAAAAGAGAAGAGCGAGGTGAGTGGAAAGTGTATAAAGAATTGCCTGAAAACTTTTCAATAAACTTTTTTCGAGATCTTAAAGCGCAAGTAAAACTCAATCCATTTAAGCATACTGGAATTTTCCCAGAGCAATATGCAAACTGGACATTCATTGATGAGAAAATTAAGTCAGCCAAAAAAGAAGTTAAAGTACTAAACCTTTTTGGATACACTGGTTGTGCATCGCTCGTTGCAGCAAACGCAGGAGCAGAAGTCGTTCATGTTGATGCATCTAAGTCATCAATCGGAACAGGTGTTGCAAATGCAAAGCTTTCGGGGTTGGAAAATGCACCAATCAGATGGATTCTTGATGATGCTTTTGCATTTGTAAAAAGAGAGATTAGACGAGGAAATACATATGACGGAATTATTATGGATCCGCCATCTTTTGGTCGTGGAGCAAAAGGTGAAGTGTGGAAGCTTGAAGATAGTTTTGTGGAGTTTGTTGCAGAGTGTACAAAGCTTCTTTCACCTCTGCCTTTATTTTTTATAGTAAACGGATACGCTGCTGGATATTCTCATATTGCATATAAGCAAAATATTGACATGTATCTTGACAAGAAGGGTAAAACTGAAAGTGGAGAGTTGTTGATGAAAGATACAGAGGGAAGATTGTTGCCGTGTGGGATTGTTGCGCGGTTTGGATAATTGTTTGATTACCTCTTCATAAAAGGCTATCATTAACCTATGAGTTCACTCGAACTAGAACCAAATCAAACAAATGCGTATATGTCGCGCAGAGTTCTTGGAAATCCTGAAGTTCCCAAAGTTATAAATTTTCTCATTCAAAAGGGAATTGTTAAAAGTTCGAATCAGGCTCTAGTTATTCTTGTTGGACTTACTGTAATATGTTTTGCTGCAGCAGGAGCACTTGTGTACAAATCATACTTTAGCAAGCCTGATATTATTCCTAATGCTGCGGCAAGTATTCCTAATAAGAATGCTGAATTAAAACAATAGTATGAAAAAAGGATTTACATTAATTGAATTATTGGTAGTTGTGGCAATTATCTCTTTGCTCTCATCAGTTGTGCTTGCAAGTCTTGCTAGTGCACGACTGCGAGCTCGTGACTCAGCCATCGTACAGTCAGTAAATCAAATGCGAATTGTTATTGAGAGTGATAGAACAGATTATGGTAACTATGCGCACCCTAATGTTGGTGTGTGGTTTTCTGATAATGCAGGCTGCCAGTCTACTCAACCAACATCCTCATTTACGGTCTTTGGGAGTCGAGCAAAAGAAATGGCAAATATTTGCAGTACGATCATAAAAAATTCAGATGTAAATGGTTGGGTTGGATCAGGCTATATTCTATATCTAGGAAATCAATTTGATACAACAAATAGATATTCTGTTATGGCCTATCTGCCAGGTAAAAAGGCCTATTACTGCGTAGGGAGTGGTGGTGTTTCAGATACCCTTGATGCTACTCGATATGCGAGCGTTAACTGGGCTGAGCTTGGCTGTTACTCAAACCCTTGATCAACTCTCTTTAAAACTTTTTCAAGCATAT
>JAZKFG010000003.1:88063-93400 GCA_040386515.1 Patescibacteria group bacterium | reverse complement strand
CCCCAAAACCCCAAAACCCCATAAAAAATATAGTTGAACATTTCTTAATTAATGAAGCTATAAATGGAATTAATTCTTTAAAACTCTGAGATGATAATTTTATCTTATTGATGCATCAAACCATGTAATACTCTGGTCTCTTTTAAACCAAGTTCTCTGTCTTTTTGCATAATGCCAAATAGCATAAAATAATTGCTCTTTAAATTCTGCTTCAGTTATTTGCTCATTCAGCAGCATAGAAATGTATGCATACTCGAGTCCAAGCTTTTGCATTCTTTCGTCAGTCACTAATCCTTTCTCAAGTAATAGTTTTGACTCTTCAATCATACCTGCCTCAAGACGTGCAAGGAGTCTTTTCTCAATTCTGGCTCTAAGTACTTCTGAATCCATATCAAGTCCTATTGTTATCACATCGTAGTGATTTGTTTTTTCTATTTTGGGAATATGCCCAATTGCTTCTATAATTTCAATAGCTCGAATCATTCTTCTTTTATTTCGTATATCGACTTGTGAAATATCACACTCTTTTTCTTTTGAAAGTTTTTGTAAATATGTAAATACTTCCTCATCGTGCATTTTTTCAAATGTATCACGCAAGTATTGATTTGGCGGAACTGGTGCACCACTGTGACCTGTAACAAGTGCATCATTGTATTGTCCTGTACCTCCGCAAAGAATTGGTATATTTCCTCGTGCATGTATGTCTTGAATTATTTGCTCGGCTGTTTTTGCAAATTGAAAAACCGTATATGTCTCAAGCGGAGAAACGATATCAATCATGTGATGTACAACTCCTTTCATCTCTTCTTCTGTGATTTTCCCAGTTCCTATGTCCAGTCCGATATATACTTGTCTTGAGTCGGTTGAGATTATTTCAGCTGTTTTTCCGTATTTTTTCTGCATATGTAAAGCTACAGCTACTGCCAAATCACTCTTGCCTGTGGCAGTAGGGCCTACTATTGATATAAGTTTTGGGAGTGTTTTCATGTGTGGTTAAGGATATATTAAAATGGCAATTAAATAAAGGAGGTGTATACTTATATATAGACAGCATTACCAAATAAATTAATAAAATACATTTATGGAATCATCATACACAGCACCAAGTACAAAACCATTATATCGAGGAACTCAAATCGTTTGGTATATTTTGGGCATTATTGAAATTTTGCTAGCCTTCCGTTTTGTTTTAAAATTGTTAGGGGCAAATGCAGGAGCGGGATTTACAAGCTTCATATACAATATTACGTATGTTTTTGCATCACCGTTTCTTACAGTGTTTAGAAGTACGCGAGTGATTGAAGGATCAGTGTTTGAATGGACAACACTTCTTGCAATGGTTGTATACTGGATTATTGCATTTGGAATTATAAAGCTTTTCTTGATGGGACGAGCAGTGTCTACACCAGAAGCTGCAGTTAAGTTGGAAAATCAGGCAGGACCGAAGATTTAAGGATTATATAAAATAAAACGGACTCATCAAAGGGTCCGTTTTATTTTTTCCGTGCAATTATGTGAAATCGATTAGAATGTTTTTCTTCGCCAGTTACCGTTGTAATATCTCCATCATTTTCATGCATGTATATAATTTCAAAATCTTTAAACATTGCATTAATTTGATCTCTTGTAAGGAATGTCATTGTACTGCCATTGTTCCAACTATCCTTCAGTCCAAAAAAGTTTCCACAAAATATTCCTCCAGGTTTTAGTGAGTGAACTACTTTAGTAAAAACTTCTGTAAAGTTGTCTGGAGAAACAAAAGGCAGGGCAGACATGGCACAAACAAAATCATATGTTTGAGTTGGAAAATCAAAATCTTCGAATGTACTTACATATCCGTGAATATGTTTATTTTCTAAAGCAACAATTGCTTCTGCAAATGTAGAATCTTTATCTACGGCAATAACTTCAAAACCTTGGCTTTGTAAAAATTTGCTGTGCCGCAGCATTCCTGCTCCGAGATCAATCGCAGCGCCAATGTTAGTTACATGTTTAATAGCTTCAACGACAAGAGGCTGAGGTGGTTTTTCTTTTGTTACTTCGTAATATTTGTTCCATTGGGATTCGGACATGGTTGATAATATAGCATGAAGGGGAGACTTGGTCCTTACAGGACCAGTACACCTTTTCTCGTTTTATGAATCGAAGATTCAAAAACATAGAAAAGCTTTTCAAGTCTCTCACGAAAGTGCCATTAGGCACTTTCTTTCCGCACAAATAGAAAAACACAGGCAAGCCTGTGTTTTCGATTATGTGCAGGAAGAGAGACTTGAACTCTCAATGGGTTACCCCGTACGATTTTGAGTCGTATGCGTCTACCATTCCGCCATTCCTGCATGTGTGATATACTACCATATATGAAGAAAGTCACAACTGCCGTAATCGCAATAGCCATTGCCTTAGTCCTAATAATCAGTGGAAAATTATACTTTGGCCACTCTGGCATGTCACACATGTACAGTATTTTAAAGAACGTAGATACACCTGACGGTGCTATTAGAGGATATTTGGAAATGATGATACCCCACCATGCTGAGGCTGTTAATGCGTCAAAACAAGTAATGATGGATAAAGATATTACAGATCCACAGATTAGATTATTTGCAGCACGAGTTGCAGACGCTCAAGAGTTTGAAATCAGTCAAATGGAAGGATGGTATAGAGACTGGTTTGGAATGGATTATGCAACAAGTACAAACTACATGCCTATGATGTCTGATTTGACAAATCTTGTTGGTGATAAAAAAGCGAAAGCATATCTTGAAGAAATGATTGCGCATCACGAGGAGGCTATAGATAGTTCACGGCAGACTCGAGAATTTATTGAAAGTATTCAAGCAAAAAATTCAAAGACTGATGGAGACATTACAGTAACAAACTCTCATATTGGAATTGATACATCTCTTGTATTTACAAAACATGTTGAAGATGTACAAGCAAAAGAAATTGCTGAGATGAAAGAACTACTAAAGAACCTGTAGGTCAGTGTGCTATAATTGAGTTTAATGGGGAACAACGGTGTCGTATTTAATAGAATAGAAATAGCAATACTTTTAGGTCTTGGTCTTATTTTTGATGCATTGAGTGTTGTGCCTCTTTTAAATATTGCAACTGATTTTATTGGGTGGCTTATTGTCTTCCTTATCTTTAAACTCAAGGGTGTTTCATTTACAAGAAATAAAAGTGTAATTGCTAATGCAGTTGCTGCATTTATTATTGGTCTCATACCTGTTGTGAGTGCAATACCAGAATTTACCCTTGCTATAGGTTTGGATATTCGAAGTATAAATAAAAATGGGCGGAAAATGGCGCAAAGTGGAGAAAAAAAACCACAAGGCATTATGTCTCGAATAACACGCGTTGATACAACCGAAGTTGGTGATGCTGATTATAGATTGCGAATGAATAAATCAAATGCACAAGCAGCAAATGCCTCAACATTTACATCATCAGGAACACCAGGAAGAGTAAGTAAGTCTATTCGATTTGGAAGAACTATTCCACAGCTTGGGCAAACTTCAAGTGCTTCAGAAGCTAGAGTTGGAAATGCACTTCATACAGGAGGTAGTTTTACACAAGGAATGCTTAAATCAAATCCTATAATTAAAACTGTCGGGCAAGGCGTTGGAATGGCAAAAAAAGAAATTAATGGTTTGCCCATATCGTCACTTCCTAATAATCAGTTAACTCGGACAATGAATACATTTGAATCTAGTAAGCCTAATAACAATGTACAAACTCAATCAGAGCAGCGACCATCAATTTCAAATAGAATGATTGGTAAAACCGAAGAAGCAACAGGTGCTGCCACCGAAGCAGCAGGCAAGGCGATGAAATACAGCGGACAAGCTACTCAGTATTCAGGTAGAGCAGTACAAGGTGCAGGTAAGGCTGCTGAGTTAGGCGGCAAAGCAGTACAGGCAGTAGGAAAAGGCGTTTCAAGTGGTGGGACTGCAGCGGTAGATGCTGGTGCTGCATTATCTGAAACTGGAATTGGTGCAATCGCAGGAGTTCCTCTTATGATTCTTGGAGGAGCGGCAGTGGGAGTTGGTAAAATAACCGAAGCTGGTGGAGCTGCTACTTCTGCTGCAGGTAAAGCAGCAGCTGCAGCTGGAAAGGCGACTGCAGAAGCGGGTGCAGAAGTTCGAGCGATTGGGAAACAAGCAGAAACTATTGGACAACAAGTAAAAGAAGAGGGTAAAGAACGTCAGGCGCTTGTTTCAGTTCCTGAGATTAAAGGTAGATATATTGATGAAGGTGGAAATTCTGCAATAATGCGACCTGGTGCTGGTCTGACACAAAGCGGAACAAGAGCAATGAATATTTCTCCTATCAATCTGATTAACGCCAACAATGGACAAAACGAAAGCAGCTCAAATGCGAATGAAGAAAACATGCCAACACTTCAAAAAGCTGTATAAATTATTTTTGGCAAACTGGACAGAAATGCGCGCTGCGAGCATTTAAAACTTTTCGCTCAATCTTTCCAGGACAACCTTTTTTAGTACACGGCAATCCAGTTCTTCTATATGCTTTATGTTTGCCTTGAAATTTTCCCTGCTCGCCATAAATATTTCTATAATCACTCATAGAATCTCCACCAAAATCAATGCCTTGTCGGAGTATTGGTTGAATATGTTTGTGTATTTCTTTTAATTCTTGAGTACTCAACTCGGATACTTTTCTATATGGCAATACTCCTGCAGCATGCAGTATTTCATCAGAGTAAATATTTCCTATGCCTACAACTAATCTCTGATCCATCAAAGCAGTTTTTATAACCGTATTAGGGAAGCGAGATATTTTCTCAGTAAATATTTTTGTATCAAATGCAGCATCAAAAGGATCAATACCCATATCTTCAAGTTCTTTTTTTAACGTCTCATCAACCAAAGTTACTTTGGCAAATTTTCGCATATCGCAAAGTACGAGATGAAAGCCATTGTCCAGCGTAAACACAAGATGAATAAATCTATTAAACGGATCTTCAAGTGAGGTTTGACCTTTTACAGGCGTCCATACATTTTGCTTTTTATTATATTCATATCTTCCATACATAACATGTCCAGTCATTTTCATATGAATGAGAAATGTTGTGCCACCACTCAGCTCAATTAAAATATTTTTAGCTCGCCTTCGAACACTAACAATCTTTTTACCTAGAATTTGTTTTTTAAAAATATTGGCAAAATACTTTTTATCTTTAATTGTATTTGCAAAAATATGTGAAGTGCTAAATAGGTCAGTCCATACATCCACAATAGTCCGTCCTGCAGCGACAGTCTGTATTCCATTTGCCGTTGTACTTGAACTGCACCTCAACTTCAACATACATCC
>JAZKFG010000003.1:65846-88053 GCA_040386515.1 Patescibacteria group bacterium | reverse complement strand
CATTTGCCGTTGTTTGTACCTCTGGAAGCTCTGGCATATGTGGACACTATATCATATCTGCACACTATTACCGCAAGCAAAAAACCCGCACACCAGGTATGCAGGTTTCAGCTATGCTTTATCTATTAGAGAGCAATTGAAGTACTTACATCTGCTGCGTTGATTTCAGATGGAGTTGCTCCGCATGCTTTCATGCTTGTCTTAAATGTAGTCCATGAGGCTCTTTCTGTTCGCAAAAAAGTTTCTCGTGATGACATTCGAGATTTTCTAAATGCCTCTTGTCCAACTCGTATTGCTTGTACTCGTGCAGACCCTGTAAGATCAAAGGCTGCTTTATATACAGTTGTACGTGTTGTCATCGCAGCGAGTAGATTTGTTGAATGAGCTGAAAAGGCAGTTGCAATAGCTGTATCTCGAACATCTACTGCTGCTTTGGCACACACAGGGTCAACTGTTTTAATTTCTCGCTTAATCGTTGAAGAAGCTTTTGCATCGCGAGTTTCTTTAAGTGTATCTAGTTTTACTTTCATTGCCTCAACTCGTGCTTCTATTTTTGGTTCACGAGATGGGGTAGATGTACTGCTTATTTGAATTGCTTGGGCAGAAACTGTAATAATAAGTGCGAGGAGAATAATTGTTTTTTTCATGTTGTTTTAATATTTAAGAATGCTAATGGCTACTCTTAAATTATATGGTATAATGCGTACTATGAAAAGCCTATCCCAAGAAAAGCTACAAACTATATATTTTGGCTCATTGCTTTTAGTTTTTGGAATATTAGCATTTACAGTGCTTTCAAACTTCTTAATAGTATTAGGTCTTGCATATATTGCCGCAGTTTTGCTTTTACCAATATATGAAAAGCTTGTGACATATGCGAGCAACAGAGTATTGTTTCGAAGATTTCCATCAACATTTGCTGCAGGGTTAACAGTTTTGCTTTTAGTGGTAGTTGTTATCACTCCAATTACGCTTATATTTACAAAAGTACTTGCTGATGCGCAGGGCTTTTATGCCGATGTGACAAATGGCGGACTCAATCTCGGAGCAGTTTCTGCTGATATTCAGCAAAAGCTTTCCGCCTATATTCCTAATGTTCAGCAAAAGCTTGATACAGTGGCCGGTGCAGTGTCTGGATTCTTTGTGCAAAATATTGGAAACTTTTTTACTGGCACATTTGATGTTGTACTTAAAGTATTCTTGTTCGTGCTCGCATTGTTTTATTTTCTAAAAGATAAACAAAGTTTTGTAACAATGTATAGAAAAATAAGTCCACTCCATGAGTCGGATGACAATAGAATTTTTGCTTCTGTTAAACAAGCTGTGCAGTCTATTATGCTTGGATCAATTGTAGTTGCTCTTGCTCAGGGGGTTGTGACTGGTATTGGCTTTGCATTGTTTGGTGTTCCTAATCCATTTTTCTTGGGAAGTATTGCAGGATTCATGGCGCTTGTTCCTGGAATTGGTCCTGCTATTGTGTGGATACCATGTGCAATATATTTGTTTGTGACAGGAGGGGAAAATAACTTTGCGTGGCTTGGACAAATTATTTGGGGAATTGGAGCGGTAGGATTAATTGATAATTTCCTTGGACCACTTGTGATAAATAAAGGAATTCAAATACACCCTCTGTTTATATTGCTTTCAGTTATTGGAGGAATTACTGTGTTTGGTCCAGAAGGATTTCTGTTTGGTCCGCTTGTATTAAGTATATTTGTATCGGTTGCAACAGTGTGGCGAACAAAGACGGAAGTACAGCAATAGCTTTTGTGCTAGTATAGGTGGTATGAATTTCTCTGATAAAAAAACTCTCAATTTGGTTACGCATAGTAGCAATTTTCATGCTGATGATATTTTTGCTACGTCTGTGCTGAAGATATATTTTGCATATGCATATCCAAAGATTAAGCTTTCAATACAAAGAAGTATTGATCCTAAGGTTATACAAGCGGCTGACATTGTATATGATATTGGGAAAATATATGATACTAAGAAATTGAGATTTGATCATCATCAAACTGGCGGAGCTGATACGAGAGAAAATGGAATACGGTATGCTGCGTTCGGATTGGTATGGAAACATTTTGGACTTGAAGTGTGTAAATTTCATACAGAGAAAATATCAGGCAAAAAAGCAACTTCAAAACAAGCTGCAGCGCAGTTCAGTATTGTTGAAAAAACTTTAGTTTCTCATATTGATGGAATGGATAATGGACAGCTTACATACAAAGAACTGTATACAGATGTAGTCCCTCTTACATTTGATAGGTATTTTCAGCTTTGTAAAATCTCAGCCTCAGCAATGTATGCAGGGGATATTGTAAAAACTAATAAAGCATTTGATACAGAGTTCTTTAAGCTAGTTGAAACAAGTATAGAGATTTTAAAAAATATTTTAACGTATGCATTTTATAAAGAGCAAGATGAATCAAAGGCAATAAAAGCATATGAAAAAGCAGTAGATAAAAGATTGGTTATAGCTGATAGATTTTATTATTTTAATTTTGCAAAATTTCCAGAACCGCTTGTTATTGTATATCCAGACGCTCGTGGAGGATGGGCAGCAAAAGTGGTTGAAAAAGAAGGTGCCTTATATGATGCTCGATTTTATTTTCCAAAAGAATGGGCAGGGCTTACAGATGGAGATTTGGAAAAAGTGAGTGGTGTTAGTGGTGCACAGTTTTGTCATAATGCACGTTTCTTAGCCACGGCTGATACTAAAAAAGGAGTATTAGAGCTCGTACACAAGGCTTTTGTGCTGGCTGGAATATAAGTGTATACTTGTACACATGCCTCACGTACTCATTGTTACAGCTCATCCAAGCTCAAAAGGATTTACTCACCGAATCGCTGCAGCCTTTAAAGAAGGTGCAGAAGCAGCTGGAAAAACAGTTGAGATTGTGGACCTTTATAAAACAGATTTACAAATGGGATTTCTTTCATTTGAAGAAAGAGCAGATATGGGTACTCCAAACCCAGTGCGTGAAAAACATCAGGCAAAAGTGACTGCTGCTGATGAGTTGGTGTTTGTGCATCCAATGTGGTGGATGGCGCCTCCTGCTATTATGAAAAACTATTTAGATAATGTGTATGCAGGACGATTTGCATTTAGATATAAAATGGGAAGTCCAATTCCTGAAGGATTGTTGAAAGGAAAGAGAGGGCATGTGTTTATTACAAGTGACGGTCCGATGTGGATTTATACATTGTTTGCTTTGCCGTTTCGGATTATTTGGAATACGTTCGTGTTTAGATTTTGTGGAGTTAAGCCGACTACGCTTAAAGTTCTTGATAAGAAATTGTTTAGAACTGAACCGGAGATGTTAAAGTTTTTGGATAAGGTTAAAAGAATTGCAGGTAGAAAGTATTAAAGAAAATTTTAAAATAAAAAACCAACAGTCCAACACTAATGTTGGTTTTTTATTTTAAAATTTTTCATATCAGATATTGTAAATAAAAACCCGGCAGCCAGAGATGGCTGCCGGTTGTCGTTCCTGTGTAAACACTTCCTTGATCGCAATGGATCTTAAGTTTGAATCAGTAAGTCTGGTCTTGTCTCCTCAATCGCTTGCTGCAACAATTTCTCGAGGTTGTACTTCTCTGGAATCTGAACAAGATGCTTCTTGGTATGCTTCCAATGAGGACCTGGGCCTTTTGCATGTGTGTCCACAGTAGTGCAAAGCACAATAATGTTCCTTCCTTGTGAAAAGGTGCGAATGCGTTCGTTTGAGATAGGTGAGCAGGCGAGGACAATGACGGCGTCATGGTCGGGAACAATAATGTCTGTGATTTCATCATTCGTGTTTGCCCTGAGCGTCAAAATCGCAATGTCATTGAATTTCCGAGTGAGCTTTTCGAATGAAGTGCGGTCAACACAGCAAGATGGGTCCCAAAACAATACAATGGGAATGCTGTAAACAGTGCGAGGTTCGGCGGGAGAATTGGCAACAGGTGCTGTTGATGCTGCGGATTCGGAATCGTGTAGTTTCATGATGGTTGGTCTGATTAAGGTTGGCCAGCGTCTGTTCTGGCTTGCTCATAATTTACCCATTTATGAAGATGAAGTAAACTTGTATAAAATCCATGTTTGAGTCGTAACGTGGTAAAATATTGATATATGATAAGTAAAGAGATTTTACAATACAATAAAGCACTCAGTGCAGAAGACAAGAAAATTTGTGATTTGCTAGCTGAGGTTATTGATACAAATCTTAAAAAGTCTGAGAATAAAATATGGCATGCACATCCAGTTTGGTTTTTGGAAGGTAATCCTATTGTTGGATATCATAGATTGAAAAATGGACTCCGATTAATGTTTTGGAGCGGCCAGTCTTTTGATGAGGGGAAGTTGAAGAATGAAGGAAGTTTTAAGGCTGCTCAGATTTTTTATGCAAATGTTGAGGAGGTGAATGTGAAGGATTTGAAACGATGGTTGAAAAAGGGAAAGGAGATTCAATGGGATTATAAGAATATTGTTAAGAATAAAGGACTATTAAATAAATTGAAATAATATGAATAAAAAAAATAATCAAGAACTGAAAATGGATGATGAGAAAAGTCTAATGTCTTTTCTTAAGGATCCTTCAATAATGTTTACAGAGTTTGCAACAGGACTTCTTGTTTCTGATAAAAAGAATTTAACTTTATCTGCAGGAAAGATTATTCAGGCTGCAATTAAAGGAAATCTAATTACTCAGATCGGTATAGAAATTGTAAAATATAGAAAAGAAGGAAGAATAAAAGAAGATTATTTTGCAACGAATAAAAGCAGAGCCACACTCTATGAGTTGCTTAAATTTTTAGATGAAGAAATTCCCGATGAAGAACTTTTTAGTGCTTTAAAGTCAATATTTTTTTCAGGAATTAGTACAAGCTCTACTGCTTACGAAGAATCCCTATCTTACGAGTTTTTGCAAACTGCAAAAAAATTGTCTGGTACGGAAATCTTAATATTAAAAGCAAATTACGAAATATTTAAAAATAAAAATTTGCAGGATAAATACCTAAGGGAAGATATGATGTCTAGTCATGCTGAAAGAAGTGCATGGAGAAAGGTTATTACAAAGCAAATGGGGTATGGAGATTTAACATCAATAGTTCTAAAATACGAAAAGAATCTAGAGCTTTTGGGGTTAATTTCACCTCGTCATGACGTAGATAGATTTCAGTCTGAATTTCAAACTCCAGCCAATTTTAGATTAACAGAAACTGGTGTCAAATTCTGTGAATTCATCACCATGTATGGAGATAAAACAAAATAAGCACTCTTTTCAGCCAGTCTTTTGATTCGGTTGTCTTGGCCTCATTTCTAATAGAAAATTAGCTTTAAAACCCCCTTGCACCCACCCCAAAACCATGCTATAAATACCACAGCGTAAAACCGATTGAGTAACCCTGCCTTTTCCGCTTAAGATCGCTTTATAAAACCTAGACTAAACATTTAAATACGTTCGCACTGCCTCAAAAGCGGTGCGCATACACATATATTATGTTAAAAAAGAAACACTTCTCACGATTTCGTGAACCGCTTGCCCCATTACCAAACCTTGTAGAAGGTCAGATTCAATCTTACCGATGGTTTCTAGAGAAAGGACTTGCTGAAGTTTTTTCAGAGTTCACTTCTATTAAGGACTATACAGAAAAGAAATTCGAATTTAAATTCGAAGGTATGAGACTAGATAGACCAAAGTACAACGAGTTTTATGCAAAAGAAAACAAAGTTAACTACGAGGCTACTATCAAAGCTACTATCAAGCTTGTAAATAAAATTACAGGAAGTGAAAAAGAGCAGGAGATTTTCATGACTGACATCCCTATGATGACAGAACACGGAACCTTTATTATTAATGGTATCGAGCGATGTATTGTTCCGCAGCTTGCGCGATCATTCGGAGCATTCTTTACATCAAACGAACATAAAGGACGAAGATATATTGGAGCAAAGATTATTCCAGCCCGAGGGTCATGGATTGAAATCGATGCGGATCCGGATGGAGGTATTTATGTAAAAATGGATAAGAAGCGAAAGTTTCCTATCACAACACTGCTACGAGCTTTCGGAGCAGAAACTGATTCTGATATTAAAGCTCTTGTTGCAGATCATCCTGAAGCTAAAGCTTTTATGGATGCAACTCTTGCAAAAGACCATGCTAAAACTCCAGATGAGTCATATGTTGAAATTTATAAAAAAATGCGAGATGGAGAACTTGCAACAGCTCAGAACGCAAAAGAATTTGTTCAGAGTATGTTTAAGGCTGAGCGGTATGACCTTTCACCGGTTGGACGATTCCGATTTAACAGTCGATTCGGAAAACCAATGGATGAAAAGTCTCTTGCGCGAGCAACACTTAGCCTTGATGATTTTGTAACTCTATTTGTACAAATCGTTGAGCTTTCACACAAAGTTGACGCAGAAGTTGATGACGTTGATCACTTGGGATCACGACGAGTTAAATTCGTTGGAGAGCAGCTACAGCAGAAAGTTCGACTTGGTCTTCTACAGATCAAGAAAAACATTCAGAACCGAATGTCGACAATTGAAACAGAAGTAAGTCAGCCTATGCAAATGATTGCACCACGGCCACTTCAGGCACGAGTGAAAGAGTATTTCAGTACTAACCAGCTTTCACAGTTCATGTCACAGGAAAACATTCTTGCTGAGCTTGAGCATCTTCGAATTGTTACAACTCTAGGACAGGGAGGTCTTACTCGAGAGCGAGCCGGAGTTGAAGTTCGAGACGTTCACTCATCTCATTACGGACGAGTATGTCCTATCCATACACCTGAAGGACAAAACATTGGTCTTGTGCTTCACCTTGCTGCATACGCGAAAGTTAACCATTTTGGAATGATTGAAACTCCTTACGTAACAGTAAAGAATGGAAAAATCACAAAAGAAGTTAAGTATTACGATGCGCTACAGGAAGAAGGATTTAAAATCGCCCATGCCGCTATCAACTATGATAAGGATGGAAATATTACAGATGAAATGGTTGAGGTTCGACTAAAAGGAGACCCAATCGTTGTTCATAAATCAGAAATCGATCTTATTGACGTTGCTCCAGAGCAGCCGTTCTCTATTTCAACTTCTATGATTCCGTTCGTGAACCACGACAACGCCAACCGATCACTCATGGGATCAAACATGCAGAAGCAGGCTACGCCTTGTATCGTGCCAGAAGCAGCATATGTTGCAACAGGTATTGAAGATACAGCCGCAAGAGATACTGGACGAGTTATTCTTGCTCCTGAAGATGGAGAAATTACACAAGTTGATGCATCAGGTATTACAGTAACTGGTAAGAGAGAAACAAAAATCCAGCTTGCAGTATTTAACAAAACAAACCAGTTTACAGCTTTCCATCAGCGACCAACAGTTGCACTTGGACAGAAAGTAAAACGAGGTGATGTTCTTGCAGATACTTCAACATCAGTTGAAGGACAAGCCGCACTTGGACAAAATATTTTGATTGCATTCCTTGCATGGAGTGGAGCAAACTACGAAGATGCCATCATTATTTCTGAAGATCTTGTAAAGCAGTCAAAGTTTACAACTATTCATATTGAAGAGTTTGTAATCAATGTTCGAGATACTAAGCTAGGGCCTGAGGTTACTACTCATGATATTCCAAACGTATCAGAAGGAAAACTTAAAGATCTTGATGCAGAAGGAGTTGTACGAATCGGAGCAGAAGTACGACCTGGAGATATTCTTGTTGGAAAAATTACTCCAAAAACAGAAACTCAGCTTACTCCTGAAGAGCGACTTCTACGATCTATTTTCGGTGATCGAGCACGAGATGTAAAAGATACATCAAAGAGACTTGAGAACGGAAAGAGAGGACGAGTTATTGGAGTTAAAACTTTCTCACGAGAAAGAGGAGACAAACTTGAATCTGGAATCATTAAGCGAATCTATATTGAAGTTGCACTTCTACGAAATGTATCAGTTGGAGATAAGCTTGCAGGACGACACGGAAACAAAGGTGTTATCTCACGAGTGCTTCCAGTTGAAGATATGCCATACATGGCTGACGGAACTCCTGTTGATATGATTTTGACACCGCTTGGTGTTCCATCTCGTATGAACCTTGGACAGATTCTTGAACTACACTTAGGTCTCGCTGCTGCAAAGCAGGGATATCAGGCTATTGTTCCTGCCTTTATGGGTCCTACAACAGAAGAAGTACAGGATGAGCTAGAAAAAGCTGGATACAATCGATCAGGAAAAATGAAACTATTCGACGGACGAACAGGTGAGGCATTTGCACAAGATGTTTCAGTTGGATACATGTACATGCTTAAACTCCACCATATGGTTGAGGATAAGATTCACGCACGATCAACTGGTCCATACTCACTTATTACTCAGCAGCCGCTTGGAGGTAAAGCTCAAGGTGGAGGACAGAGATTTGGAGAAATGGAAGTGTGGGCGCTCGCAGGTTATGGAGCATCGTATACATTACGAGAAATGCTCACTATCAAATCAGATGATATTGTTGGACGATCAGCTGCGTATGATGCAATTGTAAAAGGAGAAAGACTTTCTGATCCAAACACACCTGCTTCATTTAACGTGCTTCTATCAAACTTACGAGGTCTATGTATTGACGTTGGATTTGACAACAAAGACGGAGTAGAGCTTGACATAGGTCTTGACGTTGGACATGACGGTACTGAGCACAATGCTCGAGCGGCTGTAGCAGTACATGCTGAAGACGCAATAGACGAAGAAGATGCAGACTCAATTACAGAATTAGGAGAAGGCGAAGAAGTAGAAGTTGAACTCTAATAATTACTATTAAATTAATTTGCGTATTTACAACTATATATGTTTCAAAATAAAACAATAAAACCAAAATCTTCTATCGACGATCTCGATTCAGTATTTATTCGTCTTGCATCTCCTGAAAAAATACGAAGCTGGTCTCGTGGTGAAGTAAAAAAGCCAGAAACTATGAACTACCGAACAGGGCGTTCAGAGCGTGATGGTCTTTTCTGTGAAAAGATTTTTGGAGCAGAAAAAGATTATGAATGTTACTGTGGAAAATACAAAGGAATTCGATACAAAGGAATTGTATGTGAAAAATGTGGAGTAGAAATTACTCGATCAATTGTAAGGCGTGAGCGAATGGGTCACATTGAACTATGTGTTCCTGTATCACATATCTGGTATTTGAAAAACATGCCTTCAAGAATTGCAACAATTCTAGGAATGTCATCAGGTGATGTTGAAAAAGTTGTGTACTTTGCAGGATACCTTGTAACTAAGGTAGACGAAAAAGAAAAAACAAAATTGCAGAAAGAACTTGATGATGAGTTCAAGAGTAAAATGAAGCAAATTGTTGATGAAAAGACAAAAGAAGCAATTCAGAATCTTATGATTACAACAAAGCAGGAAATCGACCTTATTCAGGTTGGTAAAGTGCTTGATGAAAATCAGTATCACAAATTCTCATACAAATTCGGAGCAGCGTTTGAAGCTATGATCGGAGGTGAGGCTATTTACAATATTCTTAAAGGTCTTGATCTTGAACTTTTATACACTAAGCTTACAGTTGATCTTGAAAAAGCAGCCGCAGCAGAAAAAGAGAAAATCATTCGACGACTTGGTTTTGTAAATGGTATGCGAAAGGCAGGAGTTCGACCAGAATGGGCATTTATCAAAGCTCTTCCAGTTATACCAGCAGCGCTACGACCTATGGTTGCGCTTGATGGAGGACGACAGGCGACATCAGACGTAAACGACTTGTATCGACGAGTTATTAACCGAAACAATCGACTTAAGAAACTGCACGAGATCAAGGCACCGGACGTTATTTTACGAAACGAAAAGCGAATTCTACAGGAAGCTGTTGATGCTCTTCTTGATAACTCAATGAAGGGAAATGGAGCTGCATTTTCAGGAATCAACCCTGCACAAAAGCGACCACTTAAATCTATCGCAGACAACCTAAAAGGAAAGCGAGGACTATTCCGACAAAACCTACTTGGAAAACGAGTAGACTACTCAGGACGATCTGTTATCGTTGTAGGTCCTAACCTTAAGCTTAATGAATGTGGGCTTCCAAAACACATGGCACTTGAATTGTTCAAACCATTTGTTATCGGAGAAATTCTAAAGCGAGAACTTGCCTTTAACATTCGAGGAGCAAGTAGAATGATTGAAGATCAAGCAGAAGAAGTATGGGCAATTCTAGAAAAAGTTATTGTAGGAAAATATGTACTTCTAAACCGAGCACCAACACTGCACCGATTGTCAGTACAGGCCTTCCAGCCAATTCTTATTGAAGGAAATGCTATTCAGGTTCACCCGCTTGTATGTTCACCATTTAACGCCGACTTCGACGGAGATGCTATGGCTGTTCACGTACCGCTTTCAGAAGAAGCTCAGTACGAAGCTCGAACTATTATGGCCTCAAGTCGAAACGTGCTTAAGCCAGGAACAGGAGATGCAACAGTAACAAACAAAATGCTCGACATTGTGCTTGGGTCTTTCTGGGCAACAAAAATTGTATCAAGTGAAATTGGATCAGATAAATATTTCGAATCACCAATGGCAGCTATCACTGCACTTGATCACGGAGTAATCGGATATCGAGCACCTATTAAAGTTGCAGCACCTACAGGAACTCTTAAGTATGCTGAATTTGATGGAAAATTGTTTGACACAACTGTTGGACGAATTCTATTTAACCAGCTACTTCCAGAATCATATCCTTATATCAACAGAGAAGTTAACAAAAACGTGATGAACTCACTAATTGACGAACTTATCTTGCTCGAAGGAAAAGATAATGTTGCACCGCTTATTGATGCAATCAAGCAATTCGGATTTGATTTCGCAACTAAGTCAGGTATCACATGGAGTATGTCAGACATTGTGATTCCAGAGACAAAATATGTTGTTCTTGATGCAGCACAGAAGACATCAGATAAAATCATGGAAGCCTTTAATCAAGGATTGCTTTCTGAAGATGAGAAGCATATGAAAATTGTTCGACTATGGCAGGGAGCACAGGCAGATATTGAAAAATTGATTCCTGCAACACTTGAAGCACAAGGTTCAGTTAACGACATGGTGCTTTCAGGAGCTCGAGGATCACTCGGTAACATTAACCAGATGATTGGTATTATCGGTTTGATCGCTACAGCTCAGGGTTCAACTATTGAACTTCCTATTCGATCAGCCTACAAAGAAGGTCTTACTCCAATTGAATACTTTATCTCTACTCACGGTGCCCGAAAAGGTATGACGGATACGGCCCTTAACACAGCCAAAGCTGGTTACCTTACTCGAAAACTATTCGTGCTTGCACAAAGTGTGATGATTACTGAGAGTGATTGTAAAACAAAAGAGTTTATCACAATGACAAAGGCAACTGCGTCAGGAATTCAGACAAACTTCTCTAAAAATATTTTCAGTCGAACAGTTGGAAAAGATATTGAGACAGCAGACGGAACTGTACTATTTAAAAAAGGTCATATCATTACAAAAGCAGATGCAGTTGTAATCGAGAAGGCTGGTATTGAAGAAATACAAGTACGATCACCGCTTGGATGTAAAACTCACAGAGGTGTATGTGCATTCTGTTACGGAGCCGACCTTTCAACTGGATCACTTATTGATCTTGGAGAATCAGTGGGAACTATTGCAGCACAGGCTATCGGAGAGCCGGGAACACAGCTTACTATGCGAACATTCCACGCCGGAGGTGTGGCAGCAGCAGGAGGAGATATTACAGCCGGACTTCCACGAGTTGAAGAGTTGTTTGAAAACCGAACACCTAAAAACTCAGCGGCTATTGCATCAACAGATGGTATGGTAACTGCAGTAATTGAAAAAGGACATGAGAAAATTATCAAAGTACTTTCTGACATTCCATCAAAGAATGCTAAGAAAGGAAGTGAGATAGAATACTCATTCCACCCAGCGCGTATTGTGCATGTAAAAGTTGGTCAGCATGTAACTAAAGGTCAAATCATGACTGATGGTTCAGCAGACGTAGACGCACTATATGAATACGCTGGTAAAGATGTTGCGCAGGCATACATTATTCAGGAAGTTAAAAAGATTTATGAGCTACAGGGAGATAACCTTTCTCGAAAGCATATCGAAATTATCGTTCGAGAAATGTTTAACCGAGTTAAAGTTACAAATAAAGGAGACAGTGCCTTCTCAGAAGGAGACGTTGTTGAATCATTTGAATTCTTAATGGCAAATGAAAAACTTGAGATTGACGGAACAATTCATGCTAAAGGTAAACAAGTAATTATGGGTACTATGGAAGCATCATTGAACCGACAATCATTCCTTGCAGCTGCATCATTCCAGAACGTTAACCGAATCTTGGTAAATGCATCACTTAAAGGAAATCACGATCCACTTTACGGTATCATGGAAAACACATTGATCGGACGACTTATCCCAGTAGGAACAGGATTTAAGGGAAGTCAGAAGAGCGATGCGATTGAAGCTCTACAGGCTGAAATTGTTGCAGGATATCAGGATGAGTCAGAGAGATAATATTTTATAAAAGAAAAAACTCTAGTGTTAATACGACACTGGAGTTTTTTCTTATCCACAACATTGTATCTTTCATTGAATGGTAATATAATAAATCCTATGAATAAAGAAACAAAAGAAACATTTGAAAATAGATTTGAAAACGTTAGTCCAAGACAAGGAAGAAATTGGCTTAAACTAATTCTTCTAGTTCTATCATACGTTGTGCTTGCACTTATCGTATGGCAGGTAACTAAGTCACACGCAAATCCTGCAACAATGTCTGCAGAGCAAGCGCAAAAAGAACTTACGGCAACAGTAAAAAAAGTTGATAAACTAATGGTTCTTCCTTCAGATGAAACTCCTCAGGTTGCTATCATCCAAGACGTTGAAGCTCTAAAGAAAAGTCAGGAATTCTTCGCTGACGCACAGAATGGAGATAAAATTCTTGTATATACAAAAGCACGAAAGGCAATTATTTACCGAGACAGTACAAATAAAATTGTTAACGTAATACTAAATATTGGTCCTGTAACAGATGATACGAATACAACTCCAGTTGAAGAAAAAGTTGAAGAAACAAAAGCTACAACTACTACAAAAACAGCTTCTTCTACAACATCAGTAAAAGACGAGCAGTAATTTCTTTAGTTACATTATTAGTCTGAAAAATACTCCACATTCTGTGGGGTTTTTTTCTTGTGTAAATATATGAAAACGCATATAATATATATGTATTAATTATGAAGAGAAGAACTTTATCAATCATTCTCATTTCTTTTATTGTAACGCTATCTTTTGGTGTGCATATTTTCGCTGCATCACCATCTAAAGCATTAGGTTTTCAAGGGCAGTTGTTTAGCAGCAATGCTCCAGTTACCGCTTCTGTAAACGCAACATTTACATTTTACGATGCACTTTCTGGTGGAGCAGTGACTGGTTCTCCAATTGCAAAAACTATAACTGTTGCAAACGGATACTTTGGAACTCAATTTACAGAATCAGATACAACAGGAGTAAACTTTGATCAAGCTCTCTACGTTCAGGTAAATATTAATGGAACTGATTTATCTCCTCGAACAGCTTTGAATGCCGCTCCGACTGCTCTCAAATCTTTCGGAACATTTTCATATGCGTCAGCACCAGCAGTGGGTCCAGCTGGATCACTGTACTTCAACTCTGTATCAAATACATTGTTTGTTTCTAATGGAACATCTTGGACTGCAACTGCAAGTTCTACATCATCATGGTTGATGAATGGGAGTGATACGTATTTTAATGCAGGGAATGTAGGGATTGGGACAAGTACAAGTCCTATTGCTCGATTAACAATTTCAGGCACTACTGGTTCGACTACTGACTTATTGGCCATAACCTCACCAACAGGATTATCAAGATACTTTACTGTTGGAAGTAATGGAAAAGTCGCAATCGGAACAACAACAGTTGCAGGTACAAACTCACAACTCGCAATTACTGGCGCACTCAGTGTTGATTCGAATGGTGTAGGCGATGGAATTGATAACGGTATTTGGTTTGGAGCATTAGGAGGATCTTTTACTGGAGAATCGATTGCATCAAAACGAACTGCTGGAATTGGACAAAATGGTCTTAATTTTAATACACAATATGCAACTCGGTTAACCATTTTAAATGGTGGAAATGTTGGAGTTGGAACAACTTCTCCAAATGCAAAGTTTACAGTTGCTGCATCAGGAGCAAATGGTTTTAATTTAGATGCTGACACAGCAAATGCTGCTTTGAGTAGTCGATTCTATCTTTCAAATGGAACATCAGGAAGCTCAACTGCAATGTTTAACAATAGCGGTGATTTTGTATTTTTGACAAATGGATTATTGGGTACAACATCAGGCACAGAACGAATGAGAATTACGAATGCGGGAAATATTGGAATTGGAACAACAACTCCTATTGCAAAACTATCAGTCACTGGTACTACAGGAACATCTGACTTGTTTATCGTAGCATCATCAACAAATGCAGTAGCATTTAACATCAATAGTTCAGGAGGTGTAGGTCTTGGCACAAGAAATACAGGAACAGATCTATTTACAATCGTTAACCCGGGTCCTGGAAACAGATATACAACCATTAAGGACTCTGAAACTAACTCAGGAACACTTCGACTCGGAGCGGTATATGGAGTTCCTGGTATTGCCACTGTTGAAACAAATAAAAACCTATCCCTATCATCAGGACCAGGATTTAGTTCAATCGTTATGAGAGTTGGAAAAGATGCAAGTAATATTGATATTGCCGGAGCATTTTACGCTGATGGATTAGGACAAGGATTAGCACTTGGAAATGGTACATCATATGCGGGAGGAAATGGAATCCTATATCCTGAATTAAAAGGAACAGATATTGTTGGAGGATTGAACCAATCAGGATACGGGCTAGTTATCCGAGGGGGGAGTGGTAGTGGACAAGGAGTAGGAGGGGATTTGGTATTTAAAACAACTCCAGCAAGTGCTGTTTCAAACACATCAACCAACTTACCAGTTGAGCGGCTTAGAATTCTTGCGTCTAATGGCTTTGTAGGTATCGGAACCTCAACACCATCTGCAAACCTCACCGCCTCAGGAACCATACGATTTATTAATCTCGGCTCGGTAGGTGCAAACTTGATAACCGATTCTCTAGGAAACGTAACCGTATCATCAGATGAAAGACTCAAAGATATCAAAGGCATGTTTGAAAGTGGATTAGATAAAATTAAACTCCTCTCTCCAATCCTATATACATGGAAACCAGAAACAGGATACGATACAGCTAATACATACGCTGGATTCTCTGCTCAGAACGTTCAATCAGCAATACCTGAAGCTGTATCATCAGACTCACGAGGGTATTTAACTCTAGCTGACCGACCGATTCTTGCAACGCTTGTGAATGCGGTTAAGGAGCTTTCTGTAAAAGTAGAAAAAATTGCCACATGGTTTGCAGACGATAAATTTAAAGTACAAAATGATGTTTGCGTAGACGATGTGTGTGTAACGAAAGATCAGTTTAAAAATATGCTTCTTCAATCAAAAAATGGAGGGTCAATGAATATAAATATACATACAATTCCATCACAGCCTGTACCTGCCGTACAGCCACCTGCACAATCGGGGACAACTACTTCACCAGAACCAGTAAATAATGATACTATAGAGAGTATTGAGTCTGTTACTCCAGTACCTGAGGTAGTGCCAACAACACAAGAATAATATATAATTATAATCAACATATGAACAAATTCATCAAAACATTATTTATTGCTGCTATTATTTTTGCAACAACTTCTCTACATGCAGAAACAATGCAGGGAGGAACATATACACTGAATGGATCAGTTGATGTGATGACAAATCAAGGTGTAGGTGGAACATATTCTCTTAGTCCAAATGGTGACTCTATGGCGGGGAATAGTTCAGGTGGTATTTATGTGTTATATCCGACACCATACTCTCAGAGTGCTAGTACTCCCACTCCGACACCTACTTCACAGGTAATTAACTCTGTAGTTAATTCAGTAACATATGGAGGAACATCAGACGGATATATTCCATCAAATAATTCAACAACTACAAATCCTAATAATCCAAACAACCCAAACAATCCGAATAATCCTTACACAAATCCTAACAATCCTAGAAATCCAACTAATAATAACAATAATAATGGGAATCCTACAGATTCAAATGGAGGATATGTTGATAGTAATGGAAATTATGTAGATACAGGGTCAAATGGAACAGGAAATCCTGATTCAGGATATACATATCCGAATAATACAGATACTTCAGCTGCAAATAACGCTAATGGAGTAACATCTACTTCTACAGCTCAAAAAGGCATGTCAGGTCCTGCAAAAGCAGCACTATTCTTTATATTGCTCCTTATCATTATTATTCTTGTTCTTCGATGGATTAAGAATAAAATGGTTAAAAGTGTATAGGTAGACATTGGAACGGTTTATGATAAAATAATATATGTCTCCGAACAGTTGGCTTAAACATTTTTCATCGGGGAGTCATACGTAGTTAAAGAAACCGTGGTTTCTTTCTCGCGACACCCACCTAGCTTTAAATCCTAGGTCCAACTCGTTAGGAGGCTTTATGAACAGCTTGTCTCAGTTCAATCAGAACAGGCTTCTCATACAGCTTTATGACACAAAATCCTGTGACATTTTCATGGAAACGACCTTTTATAGCGGCAGTAATATGTCTCTTGATACTTCTTGTCTTAAATGATATCGCAATACGTTTATCATTGTATTTTGCATATAAATGGTTAGACATACCGTTTCACTTTTTTAGTGGCTTTAGTGTTGGCTTGGCGAGTATTGGAATACTTCGAGCATTATACAAAGAAAGATATACATACACTAAACAATTATTATATGTTGTACTTCTAACTTTTTTTGTTGGAGCAGCATGGGAATGCGTAGAAGCATATTTTAATGCCCCTATTCTCTTTGGTCCATTTTTCTGGTTTGATACGAGTAAAGATTTGCTTATGGATACACTTGGTGGGATACTTAGCTACATATGTTTCCATCCGCACAAAAAGATTCAGCCAGAACAAAATTAAAACCAATTAAATCGAGCGAGGTAGACCCAAGTAAAGAGCATGCAGAAATCAGATTTTGTGGTGGTGTATCTTCTGTAACGGGAGCAAACTTTCTTCTTGATATTCATAAGAAAGGTGATCAAGGATTACTGACTTCTAAAAAGATTTTGATTGATTGTGGTATGGAGCAAGGAAGTGCAAAAGCCAAAATATATAATGCATCGCCATTTATTTTTGATCCAAAGGATATAGAAATGCTTTTAGTAACGCATGCGCATATGGATCATATTGGTCTCATTCCAAAGCTTGTACGGCATGGATTTAGAGGAGTAATATATAGTACGCCTGAGACTCGAGATCTTTCTGTGTTCATGCTTGATGATGCATTAAAGCTGGTTGGACAAGAGGCTGAAGAGCATCACACTGATCCTTTGTATGAAGCTGAAGATTTAAAGCTTGCATTTCAATTATGGAAAACAATTCCATATCACAAAGATTTTGATCTTGGAGGTGGGGTAAGTGTGTATTTAAAAGATGCTGGCCATGTGCTTGGATCATCTATGTTTGAAATAAAAGTTACTTTGAATGAAGCAGTTCGAAAATTTTTGTTTACAGGAGATTTAGGAAATAGTCCTGCTCCAATTCTTCGTGACACAGAATCAATTGAAGGCGTTGATTATGTTGTTATGGAAAGTGTATATGGTGATCGTAATCACGAGGATAAGCCCGAGCGATTGCAAAAGCTGCGAATGACTATAGAGGACACTATTGAGCGAAATGGAATACTTTTAGTTCCTTCATTTTCTCTTGAAAAAACACAAGAAGTGCTTTTTGAAATAAATAAGCTTTTTGAAGATGGATTGGTTAAGGAAATTCCTGTATATCTTGATTCACCGCTTGCTTCTAAGCTATTGCCGATTTATAAAAAATACACAAAAGACTATAACAAAGAGGCGACTGATAGAAGGTTGAAAGGAGATGATTTTTTAAATTTTAAAATGCTTAAAATTGTAGGCAGTGCTGAGGAATCAAAAGCAATTAAATTTGCTAAGAACCCAAAGATTATTATGGCAGGTTCTGGAATGTCGACTGGAGGGCGAATTATGCATCATGAGCTCAATTACTTGGATGATGACAATACAATACTCCTATTCATGGGATTTCAGGCTTTAGGGACACTTGGCCGAGAGATTCGAGACGGTGCCAAGACTGTTCGTATTTATAATCATGATGTAAAGATTCGAGCCGAGATTCGAACTATAGATGGGTATTCAGGACATAAGGATTCTGATCATTTGCAAGAGTTTGTTGAGACAGCTGCTGATACTGTTAAAAAGGTCTTTGTAACTATGGGTGAGACTAAGTCTGCGCTCTTCTTGGTACAGCGTTTGCGAGACTATCAAGGGCTTGATGCAGTGCATCCTGAACAAGGAGAAAGTGTGATAGTGTATTAGTGTATGACGCCAACACAGATGCAGAATAGAATAGAGGAAATAGAGCAAGCTATGCTTGAAAGCGATTTTTGGGTTGATAGTGTTAAAGCCCAGACACTCATGAAAGAATTGCAGCAGCTTAAAAGCGATTTGGCTGCAGGGGATTTTTCACAGGTTGATGCCATTGTTAGTATTATTCCAGGGGCAGGTGGTGATGATGCTGAAGATTTTGCAGCAATGCTTTTTACTATGTATAGAAAATATGCAGACAAAAAAGGCTGGGGATTAAGCATTTTGCATGATCAGCCAAATACGCTCGGAGGATATAAACAAGTAATGTTTGAATTACGAGGCAAGGGATCATATGGCATTTTAAAAAATGAATCAGGCGTACATCGTCTTGTGCGAACATCTCCGTTTAACTCAAAAGGTTTACGACATACTTCTTTTGCATTAGTTGAAGTTGTGCCAAAGCTTGACAAGGCACTTGACGAATTTAAGTTGGACGAAAGTGAGCTCGATATTACAACTCAAAAAGCTGGTGGACCTGGTGGGCAAAATGTAAATAAAAGAGAAACAGCAGTGCGTATTGTTCATAAGCCAACTGGTATTTCTGTACATGTTACAACAGAAAGATCTCAAGCTCAAAATAAAGAAAAAGGATTGCACATCATTCAGGCAAAACTTCTGAAGAAAAAAGAGGATGATATGAAAGCAAAAGAAAAAGGATTGTCGACCACAGCTCATGTGCAGATAGAATGGGGAAGTCAGATTCGATCATACGTGTTGCATCCGTATAAAATGATTAAAGATCATAGAACAGAATATGAGACGAGTTCTGTTGATAATGTGTTAGAGGGAGATATCGATGGATTTTTAGATGCTGAGAAAGATTTGTAATTTGTATATAAATGAAAAAACCGTCGGCGCTCGAGGAGCGACGACGGATAACTTCAGACAAGTGCAGGCAAGGGATTGGGCCTTAACCTATTCAGTCCTCTGAAATTAATTTAGGGGAAACTTATTAAAAAGAACGAGTATTACACGGAACAGAACCGGGTGATCAGACACAAGATGCCTGCATTGTACGCCTAATGGGCGCACGCATATGAGATCGGGCCGGGCGGAATACTTTTCGCTTCCGCCAGCCACCTCCTTTCCAGTGATGCATGATGCGGATAGTTCGGAGGCTCAGGCCTCCATGGACGATTTTACCTAATAGGATCATCGTGGTATGGGTTTATGTTAAACGGGAAAGTTTGGTCAACTGCAGAGAGCAGTCAATGTTACCTCCCATTCGACAGTATATGACCAAGCCTTCTACCTGTCAACTATGCCGAATATTTCATGAACGATACAATAGGTACATGCAAACTCCACCAAAAGCGAAAGCACAAAAAAATAGAAAATATATATTTGTAATCGGAGGAGTTATGTCAGGAGTCGGCAAAGGTATCGCAACCAGTTCTATTGGCCTCATTCTCAAATCAAAAGGATACAAAATCAATTTAATAAAAGCTGACCCTTACCTCAACGTCGATGCGGGAACTATGAATCCCACAGAACACGGTGAGGTTTTTGTTATGCAGAATGGATTGGAAACTGATCAGGATATGGGAAATTATGAACGCTTTTTAAATGAAGACATCAGCCAGTTGAACTATATGACAAGTGGAATGGTCTACAAATCAGTGATTGATAGAGAGCGTGCTCTTGGATATGGCGGAAAATGTGTAGAGGCAATTCCTCATGTGCGTGATGAAATCATTTCACGTTTTGAACATACTGCAGAGGAACATGATAGTGATATTACCCTTGTTGAAATCGGTGGGACAATTGGAGACTATCAAAATGTAATGTTTATGGAGGCTGCAAGAACAATGAAAATTCAGCATCCAAAAGATGTGATAGTAATAGTCGTATCGTACGTACCAATTCCAGGAACAATTGGTGAAATGAAATCAAAGCCAACTCAAAATGCTATTCGTCAGCTCAATGGATATGGTTTGCATGCAGACTTTGTTATTGCTCGAAGTGAAGTGCCACTAGATGATAAGCGAAAAGAAAAGATTGCAGTATCGTGTAATGTGCCACATCAAAATGTTATTTCTGCACCAGATATTAAAAGTATTTATGATGTGCCATTGAATTTTGAAAAAGATAAAATCGGCGACGCTTTGCTTGAAAGTTTGTACATGGATGAAAAGAATATTAAAAATGCAGCCAGAGAAAAAGGAGCTGAGCTATGGAAAGGATGGAATACATTTGTTAAAAAAGTGCATGCAAAAAGATCGCAAACGATTCGTATCGCAATGATAGGAAAATATTTTGATAGTGGAGATTTTACGCTTTCTGATTCGTATTTATCAGTTATTGAAGCACTTAAAATTGCTGCAGCATATGCAGGTGCTCAGCTTGAAATCGAATGGATTGATAGTAAGCAGGTGGAAAAAGGAACAGTAAAATTAACAGATGTCTTTAAGCGGTGTGGAGGTCTTATTGTACCTGGTGGATTTGGAACAACTGGTGTTGAGGGAATTCTTACGGCTATAACATATGTGCGAGTGAATAAGATTCCGTTTCTTGGAATTTGTTATGGTATGCAGCTTGCAGTTATAGAATATGCTCGAACAGTATGTAAAATGAAAGATGCTCATACTACGGAAATTAATCCAAAGGCAAAATATAAAATTGTAGATATTATGGAATCTCAAAAAGCAAACCTGACTCAACTTTCAATGGGTGGGACTATGCGACTTGGATCGTATGAATGTATGTTAGCTAAGGGAAGTTTGTGTGCAAAGCTGTATGGCAAGACTGAAGTGATTGAAAGACATAGACATCGATATGAGGTAAATAATGAATTTATGCCTGAGCTTGAGAAAGCAGGGTTAGTATTTTCTGGAACTTCTCCAGATGGAAGTTTAATGGAAATGATTGAGTTGCCAACATCTGTGCATCCGTACTTTACTGCGACACAAGCGCATCCTGAGTTTAGAGCACGACCTGTT
This sequence comes from Patescibacteria group bacterium, assembly GCA_040386515.1. GTDB lineage: Bacteria > Patescibacteriota > Minisyncoccia > Phycocordibacterales > CAIZLB01 > CAIZLB01. The sequence goes on along the minus strand of JAZKFG010000003.1, from coordinate 66,526 downwards.
GGATCACATCCGTTGTTTGATGGGTTGGTCAAGGCTGTGATTGGGAAGGGGAAATAAAAAATCCCGCACGTCAGCATGATGCCGACGGCGGGGGTTAAGGTTTTTGAAACGTGGGATGAAAGATGTTATTTAAGATCTTCCTGCAGGAGGGAAATGAGAGTGAGATACTTATCCACCAGCTCATTGCCTCCCTCGATATGCCGGCGCATGGCGAAGGTTGCCAGTTCCGCATCACGGTATTTCTTAAGGAAATCACAGTTGCGGCGCTGATTGAAGTCTCCGTAGACCATGACGTGCTCATACGCCTTCAGTTCGTCCGGGTAGTGACCCTTTTTGACTTCGGCGAAGTCGAGCTTCGCTTCGGTCAGAATTTTCTTGATCATCTCCTTCTGATCCAGGTTGAGTTGGCTGAAGGAGAGCCTGACAGCGTCCCTGTTCGAGGCGTAAAGCCCTAAGAGGGTATTGCCGGTGTGCAACTGAGTTTTGACTTCGGTGATAGCCACCATCCGAATGGTGCTGTACCAGCGCTCGTCCGTGCCTGAGTCTTCACCGCCGGTTTTGGCAGACATGATGACGTCGTAGCCGCCGAACATGGGCTCGAAGGCAGCCTCCCGGAGGAGACGATAATGACCTTCGAAATCATCCCCGGTGTATTTTTTTTGAGCGGCGTTTTTCTCCGC
>JAZKFG010000003.1:54923-65809 GCA_040386515.1 Patescibacteria group bacterium | reverse complement strand
GGGATTCATCATCTCAGCCACCTTGGCGGTGAGAATTTTGCCGATGACAGCGTTGCTGATTGGCTTGGCGAAAGCGGTGCCGAGGCAGACGATGGCAGCAAGGGCAGAAAAGACAAGTGTTTTCATTTTCATGGTTCAGGTGGTGGAGTTGGTGGTGTTTCTGTTGTTGTTTGACCGTAGGGTCTTATGTATTATACCATATATTATAGTATAAAGTCAATAGCATATAATAATGCCATATTTACTCATTATTTCGCGTGGTATACTTATCCGATGAATTCAAAACTCAAATATATTCTTATTTCTATACTGATAATCCTCATAGCCAGCATCCTCTTTAGTGTCCTACGAATGTACTTAGCCATTCGAAAAACTAAAGTATTAATGAGTATTGCTACACCATATCAACGTTCACTTCCACACTCAGATATGAAAATACTTGTGCTCGGTGACAGTACTGCCTATGGTACAGGATCAGAAAAATCATCACTCACAACCGCAGGAAGATTAGGTGATTTATTTCCACAAGCTGATATTCAAACAATCGCAGAAAATGGATTAAAGATTAATGGCCTTTTGGAGAAAGTTAAAACACTCGATACAAATACAAAATATTCTTTAATTCTGGTTCAAATCGGTGCGAATGATATTATGAAATTAACTCCAATGAAAGATATTGAAAATGATATCAATACACTTGTTGATACACTGGCTCCTCGAACTAATAATCTAATTATTATGCATTCTGGAAATATTGGTGAGTCTGAATTTTTTCCATTCTACCTTCGATCTATACTATCTAACAGATCAAAAGAAATGCGGGAAATATATGTAAAGCAAGAAGAAAAAGATCATGTCCACTATGTTGATCTCATTAATTCAAGTATCTCAAAATTAACTGAAGAAAATCCTACACTGTATTATGCAAACGATATGCTTCATTTAAATGGAGCAGGGTATGGATTATGGTTTGACGAAATTAGAAAAAAGATATAATAACAATATATGACACCAAAAAAACGATATAAAATAGTAGTATATGTACCAGAGCAAGATGCAGAAAAGCTTCGTACTGCCATAGGAAATGCAGGCGCTGGAATTATTGGCGACTATACGCACTGTACATTTACAATCAAAGGAACTGGCAGATTCATACCAGGGCCTAATTCAAATCCAACAGTAGGGGAGATTGGCAAACTGGAAGAATCTGCTGAAGATAGAATCGAAACCGTATGTGAAGAAGATAAATTAAAAGCCGTCCTTAAAGCTATTAAAGACAATCATCCATATGAAGAACCCGCTACTGATGTATATCCAATTGAGGTTTTTGAATAATGTTTTCTAAATGCTACAATTATCGAATAATGCCGCGTAACAATTCAAAGGGATTTACTCTGATCGAGCTTTTGGTGGTTATAAGTATAATCTCGCTTCTCAGTTCTATAGTGATGGTTAGTTTGAATCAGGCAAAGGAGCGTGCGGGTGTTACTGCAGGGCAGCAATTTTCTTCAAGTATAGTTCGGACACATTTGTTGGACAGTGTAATATATCTGCCGTTTAATGAAGGTAGTGGATTATCTGTTACAAATGAAGGCGGGGCCAATGTTGCAGATGGTACTATCTCAGGAACTGGTATATCTTGGATAACAAGACCTAATGGAGGATCTGCAGTGTTTTTTGGGGCTGGCAATACAGGAAAGGTTGCAGTACCTGGCACTATTTCAACAATTTTAGTAAAGCCGACTGATAACTTTTTTATTTCTGCATGGATAAATCCAACATCTGTCACAGCCGGCACACTATATCCAATAGTTGCTGGAACTGCCCTAAGTACAATCTGTTTTTGTCTAACAGGAGATCGTTTGCAACTCATGGTTGATGATGCATTAACCACTGCAAATGATCGTATTCAAGCAAATAAATGGACTCATGTAGGAGTATCATATGATGGTACAACCAATGAAGTCACATATTATATAAATGGAAAAAAGTCTGGAACATATATAAATACTGATCTTGCAATGCTTAACTATTCGCCGCTTGAATTATATATTGGTTACGAAGCTAGATATCCAACATCTTTTCAGGGTGCAATTGATGAAGTATTTATGATGCGGCAGGTATTTGATTAATGAGCGTAATGGTTGCTTTATAATAGATTATTGATTAAATTTACACATATGACATTCCTACTCTTTATCACATTTTTACTCTGCGTTACATACACCGTTTTATTCTATTTCTTTCCATTCTTTTTCAACGAGAATAAGCAAGTGGTAAAGCCTAAACTTTTTTCGTATCTCCTAATAATTGCTCTAAGCATTATCGGATATTATATTTCTTTTAATATTCCTGATCCTATTTTTGCAAATAGATTCCTTCACGGATTTGGTGGAGGATTTATGGCTTTCTTTACCTGTTTTCTTGCGGCGCGAGATTCGAAAATTACTTCAGGCAAATTAAGATTTTTTATTTTGAGTGCTCTTATTGTTACAGCACTAGGAGTTGGAAATGAAATACTTGAATGCATTCTCCAGTATTACAATATTATGATTTCGGCAGATACGATAAATGATACATGGCTCGACCTAATCAGTAATACTACAGGTATGCTAATAGCAAGTATGTGCTTCGTGTCTTTTATTTCAAAACCTCATCCTTTGGAGCGATAAGTGTATCAACTGACCATCGATCTCTTCCGTGTAGGAATATTGCTAGTGTTGCAATTGAAAGACCAAAGTCTCTCACTCCTGTAGCGTCAAAACCGACAACATGAGTGATTTCAAGCATGTGAAGTCCTAGCAATAGGGAGGCTGTACGAGTCCAAAAGCCAGCAAGTAGTGCTATACCAAAAACAAGTTCAAATATTCCATTTAACTTCACAAATGTTTCAACTTGTATGCCGAGCATGCTTGGAAGCCATTCAGGAACATATGCAACCCATTGTACTTGATCGCTCACTTGACTATATCCAAACCATAGGAATACAAGTGATATTCCAATTCTGAGTAATACTGGCGAGTATGATGCATATTTATTCATATCTACAGTATAACTTAAAAAAGTGACCCAGGAAAACCTTGTGATATGACTGCAGAACCGTCGGCATACATAATGACATATTCATATGTGAAATGTGCATTAAGAATATTTACATCAACAAAAAACAAAGCAGTAGTTAATGCATCGGCCGTTATTGTATCTTTGGCAAATACCCAGACAGCAGAAATCTCTCGCGGAGAAATAAGCGTATCTGGATTTATAATATGATGATATGTACTCCAAGCACGACGATTGCCGGATGAGCCACAAATACTTCCATGCGTTAATTCTGCAACGCCGATCACTTGTTTTGCATCGAGTGGGTGTTCAAGACCGATTCTAAGCACTTCATGTTCTGTATTTTGATATCGCATATCTCCGCCAGCTTCAACTGTAAAATCTGTAATGCCATGTACCAATAATAATTCACTAACAATATCAACAATATATCCCTTGCCAAGTGCTCCAAAATCGAGCTGCGTTGACTTATGAGCAATAAGGGTATTGATCCCATTGGCTTGCGTAAAGCGAATACTTGAATCCCAGCTTTCAATTTTTCTGATTTCAGGCTTTGGCGTAAGGGAATATTCCGCATCGTATCCAGCATCAACAAGTGTTTGCCCAATAAGGGGAGTCATTTTACCACCTGTAATATCATATAATTTTTTATACATTGTAAACATTGGCTCTGCATCATTTGGCAAAATGTATACTCCTTCTCGCGCTGCAATTTGACTAACAAGCGAATCTTTTCGAAAACGAGAATATTGCTGCTCAAATACTTCAATACGATTTTTTACACTATCAAAAATACCGACTGCACTAAGGCTGTCAGTATGTTTGAAATCTATGAACCATGTTGTCCCGATAGCTTTAAAGCTGTCTTTGAACGATTCTTTCATATGAGATTATGAATGAGCTTCGTCTTTGATTTTTCCAATTGCATCGTTAAATCCAACTGAAGTAAGTGATGATCCTGAAATCTTACTTAGCTTAACGTCATCAATATTTTTCCCAACAACAAGCGCTTTGTATCCATTAGCAAATTGTTCTTGAAAATTTATTGATCGACTATTTTCTGCCAAACCTTTAAATGATGTCTCTGTTACAACATCATCTTTAAGTGTTACAGAAATATTAACTTGTTCAATTCCTGCAGGTGACTTATAAGTACCTGTGGCCGCATATGTTCCGTCTTTATATGTATGAGCAGCTGAAGTTGTACTAGTTGCAGAACTTGTTGCAGTACTGTCTACAGTAGTTGTTGCAGTAGATACAGGGGCTGCATCAGTTGTTGTACTGTTGAGATTCTCATCAGTAGGTGCTGGAACTGTAGTATCTTTTTTACTACTCATTGCCAATGCAATGGCTCCTACTACAACTCCGATAAAGACAACGAAGCTGATAATTGATTTAGTGATTGTATTTGTGTTATTTGGATTTTCCATGCCCATGATTATACTCTTCTTGGCCATATTGTCCAAATCCTTGTATACATTTGAAATATAAAGGAATATAATATGTACATGAACAATACAACACCAAACACAACAAAAATAATTATTGGGGTATTAGTAGTTATAATTCTATGTCTGGCAGTATATATTACTTCACAGCCTCGAATGATGCCTATGCCTGGAAATGATAATTCTAACAATATGATGGAAAATGATGATAACGGCAATGGAGGCGATGTGAGTCAGAATTCTCAAAATTCAAATACAGGAGGTTCAGGGTCTTCAACTGTTGTCCCAACTAGACCTGGTGCAGTTATGACAAAAACTCCAGTTAAGAATCCGCTTGCATCAACGGTATGGACTTGGAAGAGTACTTCATTTACAAATAAATCAACAACAGTTGCACCTAACAATGAAAAGTTTGTTATCAGATTCGGAGCAGACGGGAAAGTATCGAGCGTGACAGATTGTAATTCAGTGGCAGGAACATATACAATAAGCTCAGAGTTGTTAAAGTTTGGCGCGCTTGCTTCAACAAGAATGGCTTGTCAGGGACCAACACTTGAAATGGATTATACAAATTATCTATCACAAGTTGAGTCGTATCAAATTGTTGGAAGTCAGCTACATTTAAATCTAGCTAAAAATGCTGGAATGATGTCATTTACAAGAAAATTAAACTAAAGAAAAAATAAATTATGCGAAGAAATACACTAACTCTTATACTAATATTAATTGTGCTGGCCATAATCTGGTTTATGACCATGTTTATTCCAAAGCCGCTTGAGACTACTCCTGTGCCAGTGGACGCGACGTCTACTCCTACTGCTGAGACAAATCCATACGCTAACACAATGTGTTATTTACAGCATATTGATGCGGCGCGTGGTAGTGATGATACATACTTAGAGGTTAAGTTTATAGATAATAAGCAAGTTTCAGGAAAATTCAACGTTTTGCCTGCTGAAAAAGATAAGCTTACTGGTCCATTTGTCGGAAGTGTGACACTTGCTACTACAACATACGGGATAATTACTGTAGATCATACATCTACTGGCGAGGGAACTACAACAGTAGAAAAGCGAGTATTTAAACTTAATGAAGGAGAGGCAGAAATCAGTTGGGATCTTGGAAAGACATTTACGCAAAAACTCCCACAGATTACTTGTGGTACAGCGTCATCAAGTGTGACTCTATAAGGCTTGGGTGGTGAAAATATTACAATAAAAATCCTCACTTCGCAGAGCGGTGAGGGTTTTTATTGTAATATGCATGATTAACATATATAATTAAGTTACTTAACTAATTAGTTAAGCGAGACTGATCACGTGCATTTATAAAATAATTAAAATAAAAACTATGCAACCAACTACTACATCAAATACAGGAACAATAATAACAGTCGTTGTTGTTATTGCAATAATTATTATTGGAGCATCTATGATGCGTTCATCAAAAGAAAAAACTGATATGATAGAAAATACAGCGCCAGCTATGAATGTGAATGAACCAGCAATGAAAACAGAAGAGGGTGTTATGGTTGGAGGAGCTATGATGGTTAAAAGTAAAGATATTGTTGACAATGCCATGGGCGCAAACAATGTAACTACACTTGTTGCTGCTGTAAAAGCTGCAGGACTTGTTGAGACACTTAAGGGAACTGGACCATTTACAGTATTCGCCCCTACAAACGCTGCTTTTGCAAAATTGCCAGCAGGAACAGTTGAGAATTTGTTAAAGCCAGAAAATAAAGCGATGCTGGCAAAAATCTTAACATACCACGTTGTTGCAGGAAGATTTACTTCAGCAGACCTAACAGATGGATTAACACTTAAAAGTGTAGAAGGTGAGAATTTGAAAATTACAAAATCAGCAGACGGAAAGATAATGGTAAATGGAACAGCAATGGTTGAAACACCTGATGTTATCTCCTCAAACGGAGTAACGTTTGTGATTGATACTGTGTTGATGCCGACTATGAAATAAGGGAAAATTTATTAAACAAAAAAGCCACCGCTATGCGAAGTGGCTTTTTTATTTTTTCAAAATTTTCGTTATCGTACTCGAGACTATAGTAATGACAAATCTTACGCCAAAAAACCCATGCCAGTCGGCGAGTATGGGTTTTTTATTCATCACTATAATCTAGGGTACAGAATTGACAAATTTTTACGAATAAAAACGACACTTCGCGTAGCGGTGTCGTTTTTTGCAGTAAAAATTTCATGCTAGGTATTCAAAAATATGCTACAATCGAAATTATGACCTTCGGAAAACTCGTAAAAACATATAAAGGATGGACTATTTCAGTTATAGTGCTTGGTTTTGCAGCCAATGTACTAGCGCTCTATGTGCCAAAATTAGCTGCCAAAGCAATAGATGCAGGGGTATTTTCAGCTTGGTCGCCAACACTTATGATATTGCTTGGCATCGCTATTGCAACGCTTATTGTGGCCGTCGTACAAATGTACGTTTCAACATATTTATCAGAAAAAGTTGCCCTTGATCTTCGAGCTCAACTAATCGATAAAATCTCAAGACAGTCTTTTCAATATGTTGATGAGTCTACTCCTGGAAATCTTCAAACAGTACTCACATCAGATGTTGAGGCAGTTAAAATGGTTATCTCTCAGGGATTTGTAACGTTGTTTGGAGCTTTGCTTACGCTTGTTGGTAGTGCAATATTTTTGCTCTCAACAAATCTTAGATTGGGATTATATGTTCTTTGTGTTATTCCGCTTCTTGCATTAAGTTTCGGACTTATTTTTGGAACTGTTTCAAGACTCTTTAAAGAAGCGCAGGAAAACATTCAAAGTATTAATGCGCATATCAACGAGACAATTGTTGGTTCAGCCCTTATTCGAGTATTGCACTCGACTGCTGATGAAGTAAGAAAGTTCATGACAGTAAATGCACGTTCGCGCGATATTGGCTTAGGAATTGTAAAAAGCTTTGCAGGTCTTATTCCGCTTATTACGCTTATTGCAAATGGGGCAACACTTATTATTATTTGGTTTGGTGGAAAGCAGGTTATAGCAGGAACTATGACTATTGGAGACTTTAGTGCATTCCTTTCATATTCGGCTATGTTTATTTGGCCACTCTTTGTGCTTTCATTTGTTGGTCCTGCAATTTCTCGTGGTGCAGTTTCGCTTAAGCGAATTAGTGAAGTGATTGATGTAGAAATCAAAGAAGAGAGCGGAACATATGACGGAGCGATTCGAGGTGATATAGAATTTAAAAATGTATCGCTCGTATATAAGACTGCTGCAGGTGAAGAGAAAACTGTGCTCAAAGATATTTCATTTAAAATTAATGCAAAAACTAAAAATGCAATTGTAGGTCCAACAGCAGCAGGAAAGTCACAATTGTTTTATCTCATGTCAGGCCTTGTGCAGCCGACAAGTGGAGAAGTGTGGATTGATGGGCGAATAATGGCTGAGTATAAAATTTCAAGTTTGCTTAAGCATATTGGTCTTGTGTTTCAAGATAGTATTTTGTTTAACACATCAATACGTGAGAATATTGCATTTTCAAATGAATCAATAAATGCAGATGAAGCGTTGCAAAAAGCACTTCAAACAGCAGAGCTTACAAGCCTTATTAAAGAAATGCCTCAGGGATTAAATACATTTGTAAGTGAACGAGGAACAAGCCTTTCAGGAGGACAAAAGCAGAGACTTATGCTTGCTCGAGCCCTTGCAATACAGCCTCAAATACTTCTTCTCGATGACTTTACTGCTCGAGTCGATCAATCTACTGAGAGTTTAATTCTTGGAAATGTAACAACAAATTATCCTGATGTGACATTGGTGTCTATTACACAAAAAATTGAGCCAATACGAGAATACGATCAAATTATTGTATTAATGGAGGGAGAAGTTGTTGGAATTGGAAGACATGATGAATTGCTTAAGGATTCATTTGAATATAAACAAATTTTTGAATCTCAGATGTCAACTGAGACACTAAATAAATAATATGACTACACCAACGTATCAATTACAAAAAGGAAAAACCGCCAATGCATCGTACAAGGATTTTTTGGTATTTATAAAAGAAGATACTTCAAAACTTTGGCTTACGCTTGTGATCATTCTCATTTCGTCTGCTACAAACATGGTTTCGCCATATTTAGTTTCAAAAGCGGTCGATAGTTATATTTCTGTGGGAAATTTGCAAGGTTTGTTAAATATTGTCTATATATTGTGTGGAGCGTATTTTATTACGCTTATAGTTGGATATATGCAGGGAATTCTTGTAGGACGTATTTCACAAGCATCACTCTACAGATTGCGAGAAGCACTCTTTACAAAGTTACAGCATTTGCCAATTGCTTTTTTCAATCAAAACAAATCTGGAGATTTGATGTCACGTATTAACAATGACACTGATAAAATTAATCAATTTCTCTCACAAAGTATTAGTCAGTTTATCGGTACTGTATTTACATTGCTTGGAATTGTAGGGTTTTCGCTCTATATGAGTGTAAAGCTTACATTGGTTATGATGTCGGTTACAATTCTTTTGTATATCATTACAAAGATACTTTCACCTTGGATTCGAAGAGAAAATAAAAAGAACCTTGAAGCAGTTGGCTCATTCTCTGCATCGCTTCAGGAAAACCTTACAAACTTCCGCGTGGTTGCCGCATACAGTAAACGAGATTATTTGCAGAATCATCTTAATAATGCAAACAAGGATACCTTTAAAACTGCCTTAACATCAGGGGTTGGAAATAGAATTTTTGAACCTATATATGATTTCGGTGGAGCAATTGCACTCATTATTGTTTTGTCGTATGGTTTTCATTTAATTGGAACTGGTGAAATATCTATCGGTATTCTAATTGCATTCGTTGCATATACACAGAGATTTTATGATCCGCTTAGATTCTTGGCTACAATTTTTGGAACTATTCAGCTTGCTACAGCTGCGTGGGGACGAGTGCATGAAGTGTTTCAGCTTAAAAATAATTTAAAAACTCCTGACGATATGCCGCATAAAGATGCAGATATCAATCATGCAGGCAAAGATTTGCGGATGGAATTGCGAGATGTGACATTTGCATATGAAGGAGGCGAACCTGTGATTGAGAATGCAAATCTTGCATTTGAAAAAGGAAAAACATATGCGCTCGTAGGTCCAACTGGAGGAGGAAAATCAACTCTTGCCAGCCTTATGGCGCATTTGTATGATCCAACAATTGGTTCTGTCTATTTGAATGGTAGAAATATTTGTTCATATACACATGCAGAAAGAGCAGCAGAGATTAGTGTTATTCTCCAAGATCCAATTCTTTTCAACGGAACAGTAGGTGAAAATATTACCTATGGAAATATTGATTTACTTAATACTTCAATAGAAGATTTGAATCATATTCTCGAAACAAAAGGATTTAAGGATATAATTGAACGCTTTGAAAGCGGACTTACAACAGCAGTTAGTCAAAATGGAGCTGGTCTAAGTATCGGACAAAAACAACTTATTTCATTTATGCGAGCGATATTGCGTGAGCCAAAACTTTTGATTCTTGATGAGGCAACAGCAAACATTGATACGGTAACTGAAGCTCTGCTTAACAAGACTCTTGAAGCATTACCGGCTGAGACAACAAAAATTATTATTGCTCACAGACTTAATACGATTAAAGAAGCGGATGAAATTATGTTTGTGAATGGTCACCATGTAACTCCAGCTGGCGGTTATGAAAATGCAATTAAACTTATTGCGGATGCTAAAAGAAGCAGTTAATACATACGCAGTATATATTGTTCGCTGCGCAGATGACACTCTGTACACAGGATTTACAACTGATGTTGCAAAGAGAGTAGAAACACATAATAGCGGAAAGACAGGGGCGAAGTACACAAAAGTACGTCGTCCTGTTGTGCTTGTGCACGCAGAATATTTTGAAAGCAAAAGCCAAGCCATGAAAAGAGAGTGGGAAATAAAACAATTAACCCGGGCTGAAAAGTTAGCACTTATTAAGTAACTTAAGTATAATATATATTATGAAATATATTCGCCCACTTACTGTAATTCTTCTCCTGTGTATAGTAATTGTTCTTGTTGCGTATAGAAAAGAATTTACAGAATTAGAACCTGTTCAAACTGTTGTGCAAAATGTTGCTACAACAACAGATATAACTGTCTTGGCAAAACTGACAAATGCTGAATGGAAAGAAAAGCTAACTGCAGGTCAATACTCAGTTTTGCGTGAAGAAGGAACTGAGACACCATTTACAAGCCCACTTCTGAAAGAAAAAAGAAGCGGTACTTATGTTACGGCGGATTGCGGCGAGCCTGTATTTCGCTCTGAACAAAAGTTTGAAACTGGCACTGGCTGGCCGAGTTTCTGGGCTCCTATTGACGCACAGGCTGTGG
>JAZKFG010000003.1:27067-54913 GCA_040386515.1 Patescibacteria group bacterium | reverse complement strand
CGAAGAACGAACTGAGATTATTTCTCCAATATGTAAAAGTCATCTCGGACATGTGTTTAAAGATGCACCACAAACACCAACCGGACTTCGGTATTGCATGAACGGTCTTGCGCTTATTTTTATACCTGATAAAGTACAGAAGTGATTCGCATTCTTAAAAACATTCAAGCTGCTGTACGAAATCGTACCACCTATAGAGCTGGTCTTTTACAGGCCAAAGTGTATCGTGCTTTAAAAACATATACAGGTGATAAGTTATCTGTGCACAATATTTCGACAATTGATTGGGCTTTGCTTGGTTTGTTATATGATAATTCTGATGGGATTCGATCAAGTCATTTAGCAGAGGAACTTGGGGTTGAGGCACCATTTGTCACTGTCTTATTTGGCAAATTAAAAAAAATGAATCTTGTTGATTCAAAAGTAGACAAAAATGATAGTAGAGTTAAAAATATTTTCTTAACACCAAAAGGAAAATTATTCATGCCGAAAGTTGAAGCGGAACTTTTTCAAGAGTTGAAGATCTTTATTGAGGATATTCCTAAAAAAGATGTTGTTGTGTATCTTTCAGTGCTTGAGCAAATTATTAATAATAGTAAAAAAGTCTCACTCAAAGCTTCTCGACACGCGTACTATGAAGGTGTATAGTGAATATAGTGCAAACATTAACATAATAACCATATACAAAAACAATATTATGCTTACAACAATCGCAACAATATTACTTATTCTTTGGCTACTTGGACTTGTTACAGGGTATACGCTCGGATACTTTATCCACGTGTTACTGGTAGTAGCGATTATCATGTTTCTCGTTAGAATTATTCAGGGTAAAAATCCAATTCAATAAAAAACTCTTATGATTATTTTCCTTATTCTCGGACTTATTCTTGGAGCGCTCAGTGTTATATTTGCTCTGCAAAATGTAATACCAATCACGGTAACATTCTTTGCATGGCAATTACAAGGATCACTTTCACTTATTCTTTTATTGGCAGTACTTGCAGGTGTAATGATTTGCGGACTGCTTAGTGTTCCAGAAGTAATTCGAAATCATATTCGATTTACAACTCTTAAGAATCAGAAAAAAGATTTGGAGAAAGCTCTTGAAACACTGCGTGCAGAAAAAGAAAAAGTTGAGCATGAACTTGCTACAGCAAATACAACAATTTTGCCACCTCTACTCTAGAAAACTTACAAAGAAAAAACCAGCAGTCCATCACTAATGCTGGTTTTTTCTTTGTAAGTTTTTCAATCTAGAATCTTTTGAGCTGTTTCACCCTCTCCAGCGCCAATATCAACCCAATAGTCACAATCCAAACTGAAGAGAATACAAGAAATGCAGATGAACCGTCATTAATAACTAAGAATACGTTAAAGGCCCAATGTATTAAGCAGGCTAGAATCATGCCAATCCACACATATGCTTCTTTTTTAAAAAAAGATTTATAAAATGATAAGCCAATACATACAGAAAGCACTCCAGATGAGGCAACATGCAGAATGCTTGAACCGATAAATCTCATATGTCCTGTTACAATAGTGTTAATTGCATGGCCTGAAAGAAGTGGCTGAATAAGATACAGTGTATTTTCCATAGCAGAAAATCCTACTGCTGCTGTCATAAGATAAATAAATGCATCAATAGGCTCATCAAATATTTTGGTTTTAAAAGCGACAACATATGCTGCACCAAACTTAAGAGTTTCTTCAATAATTACATATATAAGTGTAAGAAGTTGATTTGACTGAGCTTGATTTTCAAAATCCATTATACCAATGCTTGCAGCTCTTCCTGTTAAATATATTGCTATACCTTTTTGCAACATGTATGCAATGAACACCGCAACCATTCCGAGTAAAAAAACTTTTACAATAACTCGTCGAGGCTCAGTATGATTGTGTTTTTCATGCAGCCAAAACCATAGCCAGAACAAAGCCGGTACAAATCCTCCAAGTAATGCATACCCAAAGATAGTCAGGGTCTGCAGTGAAGAAGAAAATATTTGTACTAGTAGTTCATGTATATGCACCCTGTTAGTATACCTCATCTATCTTCCATCCTCCACGTGCAATTAATTTTGAAAAATCTTCAACATAGGGAAGATCTCTTTCAATACCAAGCAAACCCGCTAATCCAATCATAACAGCATTATCAGTCGCTAAATCAAACTCAGGCTTAAAGCAGAATATTTCTTTGTCTTCACACCATGCATCAATATGGGTACGAATATATGAATTGGCAATAACTCCTCCTGCCACTATAAGCGTTTTAATATTTCGATTGTGAGCATATGCAAAATTTAATTTTCCTGTAATAACATCAACCACTGCCTCTTCGAATTCATAACAAATAAGATTTAAAATCTCTTCAGGCAATTCTTCTGCCCCAACAATATTAATCACTTTCATAATATCTCGAACAAGATACAGTACCGCAGTCTTAAGTCCTGAAAACGAAAAATCCATATCCTGACTTTTAAGCATTGGACGCGGAAGCTTGATTGAATACTTTACACACATTGCTTCTATATCTGCTTTAGTAAATGTATTTCGCATCATTTCAGCCTCCTTGCTTATTGCTGGACCTCCAGGATATGGTAGACCAAGAATTCGAGCTGCCTTATCATATGCCTCGCCAACTGCATCGTCTCGAGTTTTTCCTATTACTTCGTATTGCCCCCAAGTGCTGATTGAAACCAACTCTGTGTGACCGCCAGATATGAGAAGTGCAAGAGCAGGGAATACAACCTCTTCTTTTTTACTGAGCAATACTGAAGCTATATGTCCCTCCATATGATTAACTGGAAGTATAGGAATATTCCAAAGAACTGAAAGGGCTTTAACAAAACTAATGCCAACCCAAAGCGCTGGCTCAAGTCCTGGTCCTGCAGTTACGACGAGCGCATCGATATCCGGTTTTTTGTGAAATACACCTTCTGGATTTTCTTCTAATTCTTTTTTGCAAATTTCCATAAGCTCTTGTTCTCGTTCGAGGTGGGCGAGTGCAGTAGTAATTTGCTCTTCCGTAAATGATACATTTTCAAAACTAACCTTGTTTGCGAGCGCTTTTACTTGTGCTGCCGCTAAAAGCCCTACCAGATTACTTCCATGCTCTCGTTTTGCAAGCATGGGAAATACACCGCCATACGGTGCATGGGCATCAATCTGACTATGAAGGGCATTGGCAAGGGAAATATAGTCACCACCGTCAGTATGTCTAACGTAAGCGATTCCTGTTTCGTCGCAACTGGTTTCTATGGCTAGCACTGTTTTCATGTATTCTCATATTGACACATATCTTGACAGATGTAAATCCATTTCAAATATATACAAAATAACGGCACAAATCCTCATAAACTCAAGCCTTAACCATAACTTCATATGCTATAATAGAGTCCATTATGGCAAAAAGTAAAGATTCGAATCTACCGAAAGATGATGAATTAATCATCCCTGAACACATAAACGTAATTTCACGAGGAATTGTTGAAGAAATGCAGGAGTCATATATTGACTATGCCATGTCAGTTATTACTGATCGTGCACTTCCAGATATTCGAGATGGTTTGAAGCCTGTACAACGACGTATTCTTTTTGCTATGCATAAAATGGGTCTTGTTCCAACTGCTAAGTACAAAAAAAGTGCCACAGTGATCGGAGAAACTATGGGTAACTATCACCCTCATGGTGACGCGGCTATTTACGATACTATGGTGAACATGGTTCAAGATTTTAAAATGCGATATCCGCTGATTTGGGGACAAGGTAACTTCGGTAACATTGACGGATATCCAGCTGCTGCCCACCGATATACAGAATCTCGAATGGCTAAGATTGCGCCATTCATGCTTGCTGATATTGAGAAAAATACAGTAGATTTTGTACCGAACTACGATGGAACAAAACGAGAGCCTTCAGTATTGCCTACAATTATTCCAAACATGCTTTTGAACGGTACTCTGGGTATTGCTGTAGGAATGGCCACAAACATTCCTCCGCATAACTTGAGTGAGATTGTTGATGCGACAATGCATTTGATTGAAAATCCTGAAGCAACAACTCTTGATCTTCTTGAATTTGTAAAAGGACCAGACTTTCCAACTGGAGGAATTATTTTTGATAAAAAAGCTATTGAAACCGCCGAGACTCATGGACGAGGAGGAGTTGTGATGCGAGGTGAAGCTGAGATTGTTGAAGAAAAAGCAGGACAAGCAAAGATTGTCATTACATCTATTCCATATCGAGTTAACAAAGCAACGCTTATCGAGGCTGTTGCTGATTTAGTTCGTGATAAGAAGCTTGAAGGAATTAAGGATATTCGAGACGAATCAACAACTGATATTCGAATTGTTATTGATTTGAAAAATGGTGCATACCCTCAGAATATTCTAAACTTTTTGTACAAAAATACGCAGCTTGAGTCTACATTTAACTACAACATTGTAGCGCTCGTTGACGGGGTTCCTCAGACATTGTCACTACGATCATCTCTTGATCATTTTATTACGCATAGAAAGTCAGTTATTCGTCGACGAACAGAGTTTGATTTAAACAAAGCAAAGGATAGAGAGCATATTCTCCTTGGTTTGAAAAAGGCGCTTGATCATATTGATGAAATCATTGCTCTTATTAAGAGAAGTAAGGATACTCCTACAGCCCATGCAAACCTGATGAAGGAATTTAAATTCTCTGACAGACAGTCAACTGCTATTTTGGAAATGAAGCTTCAGCGATTAGCCTCACTTGAGCGAAAGAAAATCGAAGATGAGTTAAAGGCTATTCAAGCGCTTATTAAAGATCTTGAAGATATTTTGAAGAATGCAAAACGAGTTATTGGCATTATTAAGGATGAACTTGGAGAGGTAAAAGCTAAGTTCGGTGACGCTCGAAGAACCCGAGTTGTTCCGCATGGAATACAAAACTTTTCTATAGAGGATGTTATTGCTGATGAAGAAAGTGTACTTGTGCTTACATCAGGCGGATACATTAAGCGAACAAATCCTGATGAATATAAGAAGCAGCGACGAGGTGGAGTGGGCGTTGTTGATGTGGATGTAAAAGAAGAAGATTTTATTACGCATCTTGTTTCTGCAACAATGCACAACGATCTTCTATTCTTTACAGATAAAGGTAAGGCATATCAGATTAAAATGTATGATATTCCAGAAGGAAAGCGAGCTACACGAGGAAAATCTATTCAAAACTTCCTTTCACTTTCACCAGATGAAAAAGTTACATCTATTCTTCCAATGCCAAAAGAAGTTAAAAAAGGCGGAGGACTTTCACTCATGTTGATTACAAAAGATGGTGTTGGAAAACGAGTGGGATTGGATAGTTTCAAAGATGTTCGAAGAAGTGGAATTATTGCTATTAATCTTGATGCAAAAGATGAACTTATTTCTGCATCATTTGTTGAGCCTAAGGATACTGTTATTTTGATTTCAACAGATGCGCAGTCTATTAGATTTGCAGTAGAAGATATACGAGAAATGGGTCGATCAGCTGGAGGAGTTCGAGCTATGAAGCTTGATAAAGGAGCGTACATTGTTGGAGCAATTCCTGTTAAGGCAGGAAGTAAGGATGCTGCAGAACTTTTGACAGTGTCAGCAAAAGGATATGGTAAAAAAACTTCTCTTGATGAATATAAGGTTCAAGGACGAGGAGGATCAGGAATTAAAACATTTAAAGTAACAGAAAAAACTGGAGATCTTATTGCTGCACAAGTTGTAACAGAAGAGATTGAAGAAGTTGTAGCTATTTCAAAAAAGAGTCAGGTGATTCGATGTGAACTAAAAGAAATTCCAAATCTTGGACGAGACACACAAGGTGTACGAGTTATGAAATTGCGAGAAGGGGATTCACTTGCATCTGTTGTGGGAGTATAAGGGATAAGTGTACATACATATTCTTCGAATATGTATTCCCTTACACTTCTGCCCGCGAAGAGGGCGTTGTTAGTTAAACTTTTAAAAGTTATACTATTGTGTATGAGTATCACAAAAGATTTAAATGTTTTTCAGGCTGCAACGATGGCTATATTTCTTGTAATCGGCGCAATCGGAATTGTACTTTTTGCAACAAGTAAAGCCGGCATTGGAAATAATCAATACAAAGGAGTTGTATGGGGAGTTCTTCCAAAAACAACTATTGATGCTGCACTTGATGTGTATAGTGCTCAAGGAATTGATCCAAACTTTACCTATGTAGAATATCCTGAAGCAGGTTTTGGTCAGGCAATATTAAGAGCGGTAGCTGAAGGGCGAGGGCCTGATGCAATTATTTTCCCTGATACAATGTATTATGATCAGTTAGGAAAATTAGTAACAATTCCAACCCAAACAATTAGTGCTCGAGAATTTGCTGATACCTATATAGATGCAGGAAATATGTTTACTGTGGTTGGCGGCATAAAAGCCATTCCTCTTTTAACTGATCCTATGGTTATGTATTACAACAAGACAATGCTTACGTCTGCTGGATTATTGTATCCACCAAAAACATGGTCAGAGCTTGCAGGCATGACAAATAAAATAACTCGTAAGCAGGATGATGGGGTTATTAATAGAGCATTTGTTGCGCTCGGTGAATATGCAAATATTTTGTATGCAAAAGAAATTTTGTACACATTGCTGTCTCAAGCCGGAATACAATTAAGTTATTATGATCCAGGAATCGGATATTATATTTCAGGTATCGCTAAAGCTCCAAATGGTGGAAGCGCATTCGCAGGTGCGACAGATGCGACTACAGTGACAGAATCAGTGCTCACATATTATACAGATTTTGCTAACCCATTGAAGCCGACATATACATGGAATAGAGCAATTGCACCATCAAGAGATGCATTTTTAGCACAAAATCTTGCAGTATACTTTGGTCCAGCAAGCGAAGTTGAATATATTCGAAGTCGAAATCCTAACTTGAATTTTGCTATAGCTCCAATGCCTCAAGAAAATCCTAATCGAAAAGTTGTGCAGGGAAAAACGTATGCGCTTGGATTTTTAATTACTTCGCAAAATGTTGCAACTGTGTATCCTGAAGTGACAAAATATTTTACAGAAAATTCAATGATTCAAGCATTGGCTGATTCTCTTCGAATCGCTCCTGCGAAAAGAGCGCTTGTAGATAGTGCTGCTGGTGCGAGAGATAGCGTTGATTTGTCTATAATCTATGAATCTGCAAAATACGCACGAAACTGGATTGACCCAAATCCGTTTGGAAGTAATCTCGTACTGGAAACACTTATTGAGGCCATTACAAGCGGAAAGCAAACTGCAGGTGAGGCGATACAAGATGCGTCTGACAGAATTGATTCATTATATTTAGGGCAATAATATGATACTATAATTCTATGGGAAATTTCTTTAAAACTCTAAAAGACGGATGTTTTCAGGCTCAAAATGGATGCGGATGGACTGATATTCAGCCACTTGTGACAGGTATATTGAAAAACTTAATAGCGATAGGAATGTTTGTGGCAGCTTTCATGGTTGCGTACGCAGGTTGGACTCTGTTTCGGGGTCAGGGTGAGCCGGCGGCGCGAAGCAAGGCAAAGCATATTCTCATCAGTGTTGTTATAGGAAGTATTATTCTTATGGGGGCATATTTCATTGTTGATTTGATTTTGACAAAGCTTCAGGTAAGTCAGGAAATTAGAAATATTTCAATTTAAGAGGTATCATATATATATGAAATCAAAATTAACATTACTTTCTGCCGGGATAGCAACATTAATTTTTCCTGCATTAATCGAAGCTGCTGCTCAGCCATCACGACTGGTGAATCCATTAGGGGGAAGTAGTGGGGTAACAAGTTTAGATGGGGTTATTCTTATTGTGGTAAATGTAGTGCAGATTCTACTTATCATGGCCACAGTGCTGTATCTTCTATATGCAGGATTAATGTTTGTAACAGCACGCGGTGAGCCTGGGAAGATTACCAAAGCTCGTGATGCGCTTCTTTGGGGAATGGTTGGTGCCGCCCTTATTCTTGGTGCACAGGTTCTTACAACAACATTAAAAACTAGTGTTGAAAGTATATTAAAATAAAATTTATGAAATACATTTTTCTAATTGCACTATCATTAGCTGTTCAGGTTGCAAGTGCTGCAACTGTTAATACAGGCTTGGGTCAGTCTCCAACTCCAACTAATACAGGAAGTACGGGTGGAGGCTGGTCTAGCTCGGGTGCAATGTTTGATAATGGTGGTGATCGGGCTGAATCAGGATTGTGGACACCATCAGGTGCTGCACAAGATTCGAGTGGTGGAGGTATTAATACAACTATTGATTCAAGTAGTTGGACACCATCAAGTGCTGCCTTTGACACGAGTGGTGGAGGTATAAAAACAGGAAGTGATTCGAGTGGAGGAAGTATTAAAACTCTCGCGCCACTTGCAAAACCAGATCTTTCAGTATCGGGATTTGTACTATGGTTCGTTGCGCTTCTTAACTATGTTGCAATTGCAATTCTCGGTCTGGCACTTCTTTGTTTCTTATATGGAATATTTGTCCTTATGTTTGTAGGTGGTGCAAATGAAGAGTCACGGTCAAAAGGTAAGAAATTTATGTTCTGGGGAATCATATCTCTTTTCGTAATGGTATCAGTTTGGGGACTTGTCAATGTGCTTAAAGTATCTATATTTGGTGAGGGAAGCTTGATTCTTCCACAACTTAAGTAGTATACTTATAAATGTCTTTATCAATTAATTAAACAATATATTATTTCTATATGAAATTATTACTCTCAATATTAACTATCCTTGTAACTCCTGCGGTGACTTTTGCTCAGAGTGCGCCAATCACACGATCAGTTGATGGATTTTTAAATTACATTATTTACCTTGCAGGACGAGCACTGCCTCTACTTATCCTAGCTGCAGTTGTACTACTTCTATATGGAATTGTTGTTAACTTTTTCTTCCAGAGTAGTGATGATAAACGAAAAGAAGGAAAGAACTTTATCATCGCTGGTATTGTTGCATTGTTTGTTATGGTTTCAGTATGGGGACTTGTAAACATCCTACGAACATCATTTAACCTTAACAACACTGATGTTCCTGCTGCTCCTTACATTCCAGTACAGATCTCTCCATTGGCAGCCCCTCAGGCAAATCCAGGAGGTAATCCAGGTAACAGATAAATAGCCTCTGTTATTTTATAAAAATGCCCGACCTTGTGTTGGGCTTTTTTTATATATATACTTATGTGTATGAATGCAGCAATGACAATTATCTCAAAGATAAATCAGAATCTCATTAACCCTATAATTCTTCTAGCATTCGCTGTAGCGCTCATCTTTTTTATTTTCGGTGTTTTGGAATATCTTGTAAAATCTAAGAACGATCCTTCTGCTATTAAAGCTGGGGCGAAGCACATGGGGTGGGGATTGTTTGGAATGTTTATTATGGTGTCGGTATTTGGATTTCTTCAGTTGATTATAAATACATTTCCAATTGATAATGCGACGAAGGAAAATGTTAAAAAAGTATTGCCGATAAATTAAATAAAAAGACCCCGTGGTCACAGGATTGAACTGTGAGCACGGGGCTTGAAAGTGGTTTTGTTATGGTAACCAACCGAATTCAGCTTTGATTTCCTCAGGATCATTCGGGTCTTTGGTGACACGAATTTTTATCACGTCCTGAACATTGGTGGGATCGAAATATTCAGGCTGACCCCAAACTTTCTTTTCAAAGTCCCACTTAGTGCCTTCGAGTTTGCTGTGTCCGCCAGTTTTTTTCATGCGGAGACACTCGACTTTTCCATTTCTCAACACGCCAAACTCCCAGACAACAGGGCCTTCGCAGAAGACTTTTAAATTGTCTTCTTGCATGCCTCTGACGTTGAGAAAGTCCATTTCTTCGTCGACTTTTTCAACCTTGTTAATACCGTCATTTTTGACAGTATACCAGTACCTTGAAGGTTCATTGTAGCTTAACCGCTGTAACGGGTCTAGCGACATTTTGCCTTCGAAGGTGAGTCCTTTGTACTCTTTGGGAGCAGGACGGTTTGTGTCTGGTTGAGGGGTTGCTGGTGCTGATGTTGTGGTGCTGGTGGTAGTCGTCGAAGTTGAAGTTGAGGACGCTGGAGGGGTAGAAGGGGAAGTAACAACTTCCATCTGTCCTGTGAGTGGATTTCTCCAGAGTCGGTTATTAAGCTCAGGCTTTGCATCTTCTGCCTGTTTGCGCTTAACATCGGCAAGGATTTCATCTTTGCTGGAAGGGCGCAACTTTGTAATGTCTCCATCAGTTGCCACTAAAAGTTCTCGTGCCTTTCTGTCGACATCGGTAACTTCCTTTATGTCAGCGCGCGTTGTCCAATTTCCATTGGAGGTAACTCCGATGACAATCAAAATAATGATGATTATAAACCATTTCATAAAAAGTGCGGGGATTTGGGTTAAACGTGCTCTACGTTGATATGTATATTATACTACTTTTAACATTAGTAGTCAAGTTTTATGCATGAAAAAAGGGAGGCTGCGAATGGGCAGCCTCCCTAGTGTTAGGTGTCAATTTTGCTGGTTCAGTTAATCATGATGATTTCCATCTTCATGCTCAATATACGCAACATTAATGTCACCCCCTTTTCCTTTCTTACCTTTTCTGCCTCTACCGCCTTGTGAGTTTGAAGAGTTAAAGTTCCGCTCCTCGACCTTGATGGTCTGGTCATCGATTCGAACACTGTGAAGTGCCTCTTCAATGGTTGGCGGTACCTCTCCACGCTTTATGGCCATTTCGATTCTGGTCAAAGCAGCAGCATTGAGCTCCTCTCTCTTTATCTGATCAGCTGCGGATTTATTCCGTTCGGCTATGATCATGTCAGGCTCGTTCGGGTCGAATAGGTTGAATTCGCTAATCCCGATGCCGTGTGCACTGTATTTAGCTGCTATTTCTTCTCTCGCTGCAGCGATTACTGTTTTAAGGTTTGTCTTTCCATCCGTAACGATAGCCTTATCCCTCAACTGTTCAAAAGAGTATTCTTCCAGTTTGGGGACTGAAATACTATGAGCATGCTTTCCTTGGTCTTCCGGTTTTAATGGATTTTTCAAGTGTAAGTACGTGTCGATAATCCTTGTTTGAAGGAATATTTTCACATAAGCGGTTTTCCTTTCGTGAGTTGGTGTTTCGGCAACGCCAGGGGATGGTTTAAGTTGCAGTTCAAACGAGTTAACGGGCAGGTTACCAACTTTGACATCGATAGTTGACACACTCGTCTTAACCTCTATAACTTTGAGGAGAAAGAGTTTTGGCAATGCAATACCAGGTAGATTACTGCCTATGCCTGGAACTGGTGTCCCAGCAAATTCATACTGCTGCATGATATCTGGCGTAGAAGGTTTGTGAATAGTCTTTAAGAATAGTTGAATCGTAAGGTATGAAATACCTAAAGTAAATGCTGTTCCTCCATAAATCCACAGAAACCTTCCCCATGTACGGCTGTAATCGATGTAATTAATGATCATGTACTCAATCAATGAGATGAGCATATATGAACACAAAATTCGAATAGCCGGAACAATGATCCAGATTAAAGCAACGTTAACCTGCTTGTTTTTAAACTTTGATACTATCCACAAGGACAAAATAATCGCGAGGATGATAATGATGTTTCTCATAGAAAAGATTTCCCATAAAATGCCATCAGGACCTCGATCGAACGACTCAATTGCTGAAGGTGGAGTAGTGACAGGTGCTGCATGAGTTTCAACTGCAACTGTCGAAACGGCGGGCAGTTCAATAGGGACTGTCACAGCTACTGGCCGTTGAAAGGTGAAGTTTATGCGAGGCACAAAGATCACCCCGAGTATCACGAGGAGTAAACCAAGTGGTACAAGAAAGAGGCGAGCACGCCTCCAGTTGTTTCTTTTCCGGTCACCCTTGCGGATGTCCAGCCATTGTTTGTCTGTATACATGGTAGTTGGTGGTAAAGTTTGGGGTTGTGAAGGTACGCAGGTGCGCTACCTGTTCCTTTGTATTATATCATACTTCAGTATAAAAATCAATAGTACATGACAGGGAAGTATACAGGAAAATCCTTATAAAATAAGGGTTTATTAAAATAAAACACCCCAGACGCCTCCGAAAAGGAGGTGAAAGGGGTTGCTGTGAAGGGTAATTTGCCTGTTAGTCCATAACCATGGCTGCTCGCTGATATGCAAGATCAAGCGTACCAAACTGAACTTGACGGCAGAGGAAGTTAACAACTCGATCAAGTTGATCTTGTGCTGATGTATCGCGCGGGAGGGATTTGATAAAGCCATCCAAGCTGCCTTTGGCAGAGAATTGAGAATGTAATATCCATTGCTCAAAGTACATTCCTGTATCCTCGTTTCTCTTACTTCGCATGACAGTAAATCCAAAATCAAGCAATTTTTGAGTTTGAATCGCATAATTATCCTCGGAATATTTATAGCCACAGATGTGAGAAATTATGATTTGAGGATAACTTTGTTTGGAAGTTTCGTATGGGATTGGCACGAGCTCAATCTGGACTGGTTGCTCAAGCCATGATTTTGGAATCGCTTTCCAGAACGGACGCATTGTTTCGTCTTCGACAGGATCTGGAAATTGTTCCCTGTGATAATGAACCTCAATTCGATCGGTTTCCGGATCAATTCTGATCCAATGTGCGCCGCCGACAAAGCCTCTGATTCTCTCCAAGTCTTTTCCGTCAAGACCTGTAATAGTCACTTCTTTTGAAGAGTAACCTGACAATCTAATTCTTGTTGATTCTTCGCTCATGTTGGTGGTGTTGGTTAAAGGTGAAAGTGCCGAGTGATGCCTAAGTGAAAGATATCATTAGTTATATATAAACGCAAAATACACTCCCGCTTTCGCGAAAGTGTATTTTGAGTGGTGGGCAAGGAGGGACTCGAACCCTCAATCCGTGAAGAACTAGTTCCTAAGACTAGCGCGTATACCAATTCCGCCACTTGCCCATATCTGTTTTACCAGGTGCGTCCAGTAGGATTCGAACCTACGACCAATTGCTTAAGAGGCAACTGCTCTACCAACTGAGCTATGGACGCAGTCAATAAAGACGTTGTAATCTCTGCTCAATTAGCATCGACTGGTATTATAGTATACCACTTTGGTGGATAAATCAATATTACATAAGAGAAAATAAAAAATAACCCCCGAAGGAGTTATTTTTTAAAAATTATAAGTAATTCTGTGGACCCGAGGGGATTCGAACTCCTGACCTCCTCAGTGCAAATGAGGCGCTCTACCAACTAAGCTACGGGCCCATGTATGTTTTATGTACGCAAGTAAGTATAGTATATATTTGCTAAAAATGCAACGGAATATATGCTTTCCTTTAACAGTTCTTTAGTAAAAGTTGATATATACGATGAGATCATATCAACATGAAAACAACACAAAAAGGATTTATTGCATTATTCTTCACTCTTGGCATTGCCTCAATACTGCTTGTAGGCATGTCTATAAGCTCACAAAATATATTTGATTTTGTTCGAGCAAGGGAGGGTTTTAAGGAGGCTAGGGCACGTATTGAACAGCCTATTCAATGTGCTGATGGGTTTATAGATATACTGGCACGTACTATGCATTGGTTTTCGGAGTATGAATATCAATATGTATTTGAAGGAATATCATGTCGAGTGAGTGATATTGATATTGTTCGAGAGAGCCGAGATATAGTGGCTTTTTCATTCAAATCTGGTCAGCTTTTTATAAAAGGTTCAATTGTTAACGGCTTTATTGCAGATATTAAAACTTTATAAAAACTTCTGCATTATTATATATGTTCTTTTAATCTTAATGATCTGCCAAATCTTATACTTTGCACATTATCAACATTAATAATTTACATAAAAAATATGAATAAAGAAAAACAACATAAAAAGCAATATACAAAAGGATTCACACTAATCGAAATCTTGGTAGTTATTGGCATTATTGCCATACTTGCCGGAGTAGTGTTGGTTGCGGTAAGTCCAGGCAGACAATTTAAACAAGCCCGCGATACGCAGCGTATTGCCAATGCAAACACTATATTGAATGCAATTGGCCAAAACATATCAGATCATCAAGGCATATTCTTTTGTGGAGGGTCGCCTGTTTCACTTCCAAATGGTTTTGCCACTATGACAAGTTCAGGAGGGTTTGATATTGCCACATGTCTCGTTCCTGAATATTTGCCAAAGCTTCCATTTGATCCAGACGGAAGAGGTCATTATTCGAATGAAGATGATTATAATCTTGCCTATCAGGTAAGTATAAATGAAGAGGGTCGAGTCTCTGTAAAAGCGGACGGTGAGCTCCAAGGTGAAATAGTGGTAACGAGATAGTTGATATTATTTTCTAATGTGATATAGTAACCCAATATGAAATTGCTATCATCATTAAAAAAGAAAGATCTTCGTCAGGGAGAGTTCATTGTTCGAAGAGGAAAACACCTCTATCGAATAAATAAAAAGATTCGTAAACGAAACGCAAAACAAGGGTAAAACCTTGTTTTTTGTTTAATGGTATAATTTGCTTATGAAAAAGCTCGTTATACTCCTTATATTTTGCCTTATTTCTCTCATTATATACGCTGAAGTTAAGGCACCTACAAACACCTCTATAATCCCAAGTATTCCTACTTTTTCACCAACAAAGACTATATCCCTAAACTTTGTGGGTGATATTCTTGCTGCCAGAACTATTGAAACCACTATGCGTCGAGCTGGGTATGATTATCCTTTTGCTAAAATCCAATCAGAATTAGCCAATGCAGATATAACATTTGCTAACCTCGAGACTCCTCTCATTGGCAATGCTGCAACAGGTAAAACGACTCCAGGTGGACTGACACAATTTCGAGGAGATGTAGATTTTGCTGCTGCTCTTAAGAGGGCTGGCATAGATATTGTTTCTATTGCCAATAATCACATGAAAGATCAGGGGGAGGCTGGTATACGCTCTACAATAAATGCCTTAGATCAAGTGGAATTGGCTCACGTCGGGGCTGGAATGAACCTAGAAGAGGCAAGGGGACTTAAGATTATGGAAATAGTAACTGAGATTGGTAAGCCTATTAAAGTGGGCTATATAGCCTACAATGACGCTGACGTTGTTCCCTCAACTTCACATGCAACCGATAAGCAGTCTGGTACAAACATTATGAATACACCTCGCCTACGCGAGGATGTTGCAGCTGCCCGACCTCAAGTAGATGTGCTCATAATATCCATGCATTCAGGAGTTGAATATGTCACAGCACATGCAAACACTAAGCAAACAGATTTTGCCCATGCTGCCATCGAGGCGGGTGCAGATATGGTGATCGGGCATCATCCGCATGTTTTGCAGCCAATGGAAATATATAAAGGCAAATACATTTTCTACAGCCTTGGAAATTTTGTATTTGATCAGCCTTGGCCAGACACAAAAGAAAGTGCACTTATACACATGCGTATTGACCTTAAAGAGGTGAATGGAAAATGGAATATTTCTGCAATATCACCACATATTTTGCCGCTTATTATACAGAACTTTCAGCCTCAAAAAACAACAAATGAAGCCAAGATGAAACAGATTCTGACACGGTTTTCAAAGGTCCCGCAAGTGCTCTCATTAGGCAGTCAGTCTGTATTTGTTGAACTTGCCACTTCGACTGAAGCTCAAGCACAAGGCTTGTCCGACAGAAAAAGTTTGCCCCAAAACACAGGACTTTTGTTTGTCTTTGATACACCAAATCGTACAGGTTTTTGGATGAAAGATATGTTATTTCCTATAGATATATTTTGGTTTGATAGTCAGTTTAAGCTTGTAGATAAAAGACTTTCTGTTGACCCTTCAACTTATCCTAATGTCTTTTATCCAAATAGTGATGCGATGTATGTCCTTGAAACTGCAGTGGGTGTTTTGGACACTATGTCCTTGACAAAGGACTTGACGGGGGAGTTGACGTTACTCGAGTCATATGATAAAAGATAATACATATATGGCAAATTCAACACCAACATTTTCTTTCAAAGTAAAAGTTGTAACTAAGAAACTTTTGACAGCTATACCTGAAAGATCACGTATTATTATTGCTCGACGGTTTGGTCTTGATAAAGATACAGAAAAAATGACCCTTGAGGCCATTGGGGAAACATATGATATTACTCGTGAGCGAGTGCGACAAATTGAAGCAAATTCAATTGCCTCAATTCGTAAGTCTGATGTGTTCAAAGAAGAAGCAAATGTTTTTAGTGAACTTGCACTTTGTGTAAAAAGTATGGGAGGTGTTATCAGTGAGCATGATCTTCTTGAACATTTATCGAAGGATGTGTCAACACAGAACCATTTTCATTTTTTGCTTATTATTGGTGACCAGTTTAAGAAGGAAAAAGAAACTGAAGATTTCCATCATCGATGGCATGTTGATGCAGACCTTTCAAAGAAAATTCATGATGCCCTAAAAAAGCTCTATGTGAGTCTTCCTGATGATGCACTGATTCCTGAAACAGAAATGATTAAGTCATTTATGGATAATGTGAAGGATGTGTCAGAGAATATAAAAAATGACGAGGTTGCAAAGCGATGGCTACGTATTTCAAAGCATATCGATAAAAACCCACTTGGAGAATGGGGTAAGACTGGGTCTACAAATATTCGAGTTAAAGGTATCAGAGACTATGCTTATCTTGCTATGCGAAAGCATGGATCACCTGTGCACTTCAAGGAGATTGCAAAGCTTATTCAGACAGTCTTTGGAAAGCGAGCTCATGAGGCCACAACGCACAACGAACTTATCAAGGATGATAGATTTGTGCTTGTTGGACGTGGGCTATACGCTCTTGCAGAATGGGGATATGTAAGTGGGGTTGTTCGAGATGTTATCCGAAAGGTATTGAACAAATATGGTCCAATGACTCGGGAAGAGATTTTCAACAAGGTTATGAAAGAGCGATATGTGAAGGAAAACACTATATTGGTCAATCTTCAGAATAGCGTTCATTTCAAAAAAGATGCTCAGGGTAAGTATCACGTGACTGATGAAAAATAAACTTGCATCTGGTACATCTGCGTGCTATACTATTCCAAATATGCGTCCACTGTATACACACTGGCGTTTATGTATTAATTTATAATAATTTCCTAATAAAAACTTCATGCGTATACTCGGTATAAATCTTAAAGACGATCAGAGAATAGAAATGGCTTTGACAGGCGTGTATGGTATCGGACGATCACGAGCTCACACAATCCTAGATGAGGCAGGTGTTGATTACGGCACAAAAGCTAAAGCTCTTACAGCTGACGAAGAAAACAAAATCCGTCTAGCAGTAGAAGTGTATAAGCTTGAAGCTGATCTTAAGCGAGAAATCGGAACAAACATTAAGCGACTAAAAGATGTGAAGTCATACCGAGGAATTCGACACATGAAACGACTTCCTGTGCGAGGACAGCGAACAAAAACTAACTCACGAACTCTTAAGGGTGTTAAAAAGACTATGGGTTCAGGAAAGAAGAAAGAAACTAAAAAATAATCCTTACCTAATTCTCTTACATAACTCTACAAATATATTTCTATGGCAACAAAACCAGTAAAAAAAACAACAACTAAAACTGAGACTAAATCAACTAAGGCTGCATCAAAGCGAAAGCTTACATATGCAATTCTGCACATTCAGTCAACATATAACAACACAAAAGTTGTACTAACTGATGAGAAAGGAAACTCAGTTGCTCTATCATCTTCAGGTGCTCTAGGATTCCGAGGTGCTAAAAAAGGAACTCCTTTCGCAGCAGCAAAGATTGGTGAAGTTCTTGCTGATAAGGCAATACTTATGGGAGTAAAGGAAGTTGGAGTTGTGGTAAAGGGAACTGGATCAGGGCGAGAGTCAGTGGTTCGATCATTTATCTCAAAAGGAATAAATGTTGATTCTATCAAGGATCGAACACCTGTGCCTCACAATGGTCCTAAGCCAAAGAAGCCAAGAAGAATTTAATCTTCATTTATTTACATTCATTCAATAAACATAAACACTACGTATGATAATAGGTCCAAAATACAAGATAGCAAAAAGACTCGGAGCTCCAATCTTTGAAAAAACTCAGACACAAAAGTTTCGAGTTAAACTTGAGTCTGCTCCACGAGCAAAGAGAGGAAAGACAAAAAGTTCTTACGGTCTACAGCTTATAGAGAAGCAAAAGGCTCGATTTACATATGGTATTACTGCAAAGCAGTTTGGTACATACATTAAGAAAGTTATTGATTCAAAAACAATTCACGCTCCTGAAGAATTGTACAAGAAGCTAGAAACAAGACTTGATAACGTAGTGTATAGAATGGGTCTTGCAAGTACTCGACGATTTGCTCGACAGCTTGTATCACACGGACATATTCTTCTAAACGGTACAAAAAATACAATTCCTTCAGCTCAAATCAAAGAAGGAGATGTTATCTCAGTACGTCCTGGAAGTCAGAAGACAAACGCATTCAAGGAAGCTATTGAAAAGAGTAAGACTCATTCAATACAGCCTTGGCTAACATTTGATATCGAAAAGATGTCAGGTAAAGTTGTAAAACTCCCATCTCTTGCTGGACAAGATGTATTGTTTGATCTTGGACAGGTGATTGAATTCTCAAAACGATAGATACACTGAATTATCAATAGATTATTAAAAATAATTAAAACACTATATATGATACATACATCAATCGTACTGCCATCAAAACCAAAAGTTATCAGTGAAAAAGGTAACCTTGGGAGTTATGAAGTAGAAGGATTATATCCTGGATATGGACATACACTCGGTAACTCACTACGACGAATTATCCTTTCGTCTCTAACTGGGTTTGCTATTACATCAGTAAAGATTGCTGGTATTCCTCATGAATTTTCAACAATCAAAGGAATTAGTGAAGATGTTATTCAAATCATTCTAAACCTTAAGAGAATTAAATTTTCAGTTACTGGAAGTGAGGAAATTGTTCTTCATTTAAAGTCAAAAGGAATTGGAGAAGTTAAGGCTAAGGATATTGAAATAAATGGTCAGGTTGAAATTCTTACACCAGATGCTCATATTGCAACAGTAACTGAAAAGGATACTGTTCTTGATATGGAAATCACTCTAACTCAGGGAGTTGGATACGTTGCCAAAGAAATGCTACAGAAAGACCGAGTGGCTGTAGGAACTATTGCCCTTGATGCATCTTTCTCACCAATCGTACACGTAAGTTACGATGTAGAACAAATGCGAGTTGGAGAGCGAACAGACTTTAACAAGCTAATTATCTCAATCGAAACTGATGGAGCAATTTCTCCAAAAGAAGCTTTTGAAAAGGCCGTTGAAATCATGATTGTACAGCTTAAGGCAATTATCAACTTTGTTGATGCTGAGCCTGAGTTTCATGCAACTGTTCGAGAAACTGATTCTAAAAATAAGCAGGAATCAGAGGTAGATAAAGATGTTCTTGATGATGTATTGAAGACTCGAATCGAATCTCTTGAGATTGGACAGAGAACTATCAATGCGCTTATCGAAGCAAACATCCGAACTATCGGTGGCCTAATTCGAAAGAAAGAACAGGATATCCTTGATATCGATGGTATCGGTTCAAAGGGACTTGAAGAGCTAAAAGAAGTTCTTGGAGGCTTTAATCTTTCAATGAAAGAATAAGGAATTGAAGGGTTGATTTATTCGAGAAAATAAGCTATATTTACACAACTAACAAAACTATGAGACACCACAACGCCAACAGAAAATTCGGAAGAGGAAGAGACCAGAGAAAAGCTCTTTTACGTTCACTTATGCGTGAGCTATTTGTACACGGAAAAATCACTACAACTTTAGCTAAAGCTAAGGAAGTTCGACCATATGCAGAGGATCTTATTACAAAAGCTCGAGTTAACACTGTTGCTTCACGACGAGACGTTCTTAAAAGAATGGCTAACAATGATATCGTAGCTAAGTTGTTCTCAGATATTGCTCCAAAATATATGGATAGACAAGGTGGATACACTCGAATCCTTAAAACAGGACCTCGATACACTGACTCAGCAGAAATGGCTATTATCGAGCTTGTATAATTAATTATTCAGTTTACTTACATTTATATGAAATACACAATTGACGCAAAAAATAAAAGACTAGGAAATGTAGCACAGCAAGCAGCAGCTTTCCTTATGGGAAAAAACTCTGTTGATTTCGCTCGAAACATCGTTCCTGAAGTAACTGTTGTAATTGAAAATGCATCTCAGATGGACATTGCTGACAAGCGAAAAGCTGAGAAATATTATCTTACATACTCTGGATTTCCAGGAGGACAGACAAAAGAATTCATGGGAGAGCTAGAAAAGAGACGAGGTATTGAAGAAGTTCTAAAACGAGCAGTTATAAGAATGCTTCCAAAAAACAAATTACAGTCACGAATGATTGCTAACCTACAGGTAACACAATAATTTTAAATTTATATACATCATATGGCAACAAAATCAGATACAACATATTACGAAGCAGTAGGACGAAGAAAAACTTCAGGAGCACGAGTTCGAATCACTCCAGCAACTAAAACAACAGTTGTAGTTAACGGAATTCCTCATACTGAATACTTCAAAACTGTAGAATTACAGAATACAGCTATTGAATCTCTTACAAAAACTCTTCCTGAGAAAGCTTTTGAAATCACAGTTAAGGCAAATGGAGGAGGTATCAACGGACAAGCTGAGTCAGTTAGACTTGGTATTGCACGAGCGCTAGAAGTGTATGATGCTGATCTACGAGGTCCTCTTAAAAAAGAAGGATTTCTAACTCGAGATGGACGAGCTAAAGAGCGAAGAAAATTCGGTTTGAAGAAAGCCCGAAAATCACCACAGTGGAGTAAGCGATAATCGTTTATCAAAAGAAACCCCTCGAAAGAGGGTTTTTCTATGTAATATAATGGCATATTGACTATTATGGCTAAATATGCTATTATAGAACACATGGCAGCTAAGAAACTTGCCTAATCAGAATCACAGATCATCCATCCACCACCTATGGACTTAAATAAACTGGCTCACGGACTTGTCAAACGCATCAGGGACAATACTGAAATCAACTTCGAACACTTCCTCTTTCTCCTCCGAGACTGTCGTTTTATGGAGGAGACAATACACCAAGATATGGAAAATCACGGTGAAAAAACTTCTTTTCAACCCGACGAAATTCTCGCCGAAATAAAGCGCATTCTCGACAGGGAAATAAACGCGCTGCCAGCCGAGCATACAATGCTTGAAATGGCTTAATCCGATTCACGTTAATTCAACCAACCCCGGTCTTGTGGTCACATTCCACTCGACTTAGGGGTCTTTTTATTTATATTATGACCCTTGTGGTTACACCACAAAAACCTCCTAAACCCCCTTGAAAATTCTACATTATGCGCCTACAATACATATATGAACGATCAAGAAAATGATATAAAACCAGAAGGTGAAAAGGCTGAAGAAGAGGTTGTAATGGACCTCGATCACGAGTCTATTGACGAACAAATTATCAATAAGCTTGGTGGTAAAAAAAAGCCAGCAACAGATGAAGATGTTGATGATATTGTCTCTGAAGAAGATGATAATTCACCGGCAACTATTAAAAAGCTTCGAGCAGATTTGAAAACTGCTCAGCAAGAAAAGATGGATATCATGACATCTTGGCAGCGAGATAAGGCAGATTTTTTAAATGCACGTAAACGAGATCAAGAAACTCAAGCTGATGTCATTCGATTTGCAAATCAAAATCTTGTTATTGATATGCTTCCAACACTGGACGGATATGAGCAGGCAAAAGCACAACCAAGTTGGACATCGGTTGATGAGACATGGCGAAAAGGTGTTGAAGCTCTTATGGATAAAATTTACACATCGCTCCTTAAAATCGGCGTAGAGAAATATGGAAAAGTAGGGGATGTATTTGATACGAATCTTCACGAAGCTATTGGAAATGAAGCAACAACTGAAAAAGAAAAAGATCATACTATTGCACTCGTTATGCAAACTGGCTACAAACTGCATGATAAAGTGATTCGTCCAGCCTTGGTTAAGGTCTTCCAGGCATAACACTTGACAAGCCTAGTATAATAGGTATATAGATTTGAAAATTATCAGTTATAAACCTAATTTAATCTTAAAACTAAACAAACACAATCAATTATGTCAAAAATCATAGGAATCGATCTTGGAACAACAAACTCAGCAGTGGCAGTAATGGAAGTAGGTGAGCCGAAGATTCTTGAAAACGCAGAAGGTGCTCGTACAACTCCATCTATTGTTGCTATTTCAAAAACTAACGAGCGTCTTGTTGGTCTTCTTGCAAAGCGACAAGGAGTAACTAACCCTAAAAATACTATTTTTGGAGTGAAGCGATTTATCGGTCACTCATTTGATGAAAATGATGTACAGAAAGATAAAGGAACTGTGCCTTTTGATATTTCAAAAACATCTACTGGTGGTATTACTATAAAGATTGGAGATAAGGATTATACACCAGAGGAAGTGTCAGCCATGATTCTTACAAAGCTTAAGAATGATGCAGAAGCTCGAATCGGTGAAAAGATAACAGAGGCAGTTATTACTGTTCCTGCATACTTTAACGATGCACAGCGACAGGCAACAAAAGATGCTGGTAAGATTGCAGGACTCGATGTAAAGCGAATTATCAATGAGCCGACAGCAGCAGCGCTTGCATACGGATTTAATAAAAAGAAAGATGAGAAAGTTGCCGTGTTCGACTTTGGAGGAGGAACATTTGATATTTCAATTCTAGAAGTTGGAGCAGAAATCGTTGAAGTAAAATCAACAGATGGAGACGCCCACCTTGGAGGAAAAGATATTGATCAGAAAATCATTCACTGGATAGCTGACGAGTTTAAAAAAGAATCAGGTATTGATGTTCGAAATGATGCGCTTGCACTACAGAGACTTGATGAAGCCGCAGAAAAAGCAAAGATTGAGCTTTCATCAGCAATTGATACTGAAATCAATATTCCATTTATCACATCTGACGCAACAGGCCCTCGACACCTTGTATTGAAAATGACTCGAGCAAAGCTTGAAGAAATTGCGGATGAATTTATCACTCGAGCAATTCAGATTACAAAGAGAGCTATTGAAGCATCAGGATATCCAATCGCAGATATTAACGAAGTGATTATGGTTGGAGGACAGACTCGAATGCCAAAGATTAAAGAAGCGGTAAAAGCTCTCTTTAACAAAGAACCAAATCAGTCTATTAACCCAGATGAAGTTGTGGCACTCGGAGCTGCAATTCAAGGAGGAATTCTTGCAGGAGATTCATCAGTAAAAGATATTCTTCTTCTTGATGTTATTCCACTTTCTCTTGGTATTGAAACTATGGGAGGAGTTGCAACTCATCTTGTTGAAAAAAATACAACTATTCCTACATCTCGTTCACAAGTATTCTCAACTGCAGCAGACAATCAAACATCAACTGAAATTCATATTGTTCAGGGAGAGCGGGCAATGGCAGCAGATAACAAATCACTTGGACGATTCATTCTTGACGGTATTCCACCAGCGCCACGTGGAGTTCCACAGGTTGAAGTAACATTTGATGTTGATGCAAACGGTATTCTAAACGTTAAGGCAAAAGACAAAGCTTCAGGAAAGGAAAACACTATTCGAATCGAAGCATCGTCAGGACTTTCAAAAGATGATATTGAAAGAATGAAAAAAGATGCAGACATGCATGATGCAGAGGATAAGAAAAAGAAAGAACTTATTGAAGTAAGAAATACAGCAGATCAAGCAATCTATACAGCTGAAAAATCTCTACGAGAAGATAAGGAAAAATTATCAGCTGAACTTGTTGCATCAGTAGAAGCTAAAGTTTCAGCATTACGAGCTTCAAAAGATAAAGACGATATGGCAGTTATAAAGACTGATACAGATGCACTCGCAACAGAATTGTCAAAGGTTCACGATGAGATTGCAAAGAGCTCAGCTGCCTCTACAGGGCCAACTGACGCAGCTTCAGGACCTGCCGAGGGAAGTGCTCAGACTGGTGAAAATCCAGCAGGAGATGGTAATGTACGAGACGCAGAGGTTAAGTAGGGAAATACATTTTATGGAAAAACCGTTGGGAAATAAAAATCCTATCGGTTTTTTCTGTGATTAGGTGCATTTGATTTATATTTAAAACAATGATATAATACATATATTGGGAAACGCTCCCATACAACCACAACCAATTCGTTCCATGAACTTCTATTACTCTCAAGACTTCTTGGATATTGTCGCAATGGTCTTTTTGATCAGCACTCATCTGCTGATCTTTGCCACCACCACGACAGTGTTCTCTAAAGAAATTCATTCGAGGCTCTTTGAATCTTCTTATGTTCTGATTCTGCTTGCAGGCCTACGTATGATGCATGTCCCTTATACCGGGGTGATATCGGCACAAACCTTACGCATGTTGGTGGTATTGACGCTAGTCCTTAGTACTGTTTTAGGAGTACATTTTATCCGCCGCAATCGCTCAAGCGCAACGACCCAGTAATTTACAGGACTTTTCCTAGCCAATCCTTCCCCGGACCGCACATCTGTGCCGTCCGGGGATTTTTTATACTTTATTTAACAAATATTTTAAATTATTTTATGTACAAAGTATTATACTCCAGTTTATGGATGAAAAATTTAGAGAAAAATATGATGCATGGAATATCAAAAAACAGGATATTCAATCCAGTGATATTACAGACAGCCTTTTTTTTAATGAGGCAGAGATTTGGTGGTGCTCGTTAGGAATAAATGTAGGAGCTGAATCGTTTGGTAAGGGGGGTAAATTTCGTCGACCTGTACTTATTGTTAAAAAACTTTCAAATGATTTATGTATTGTGCTCCCTCTTACAACAAAAGAAAAAGTCGGTACTTGGTTTATTGATGTAACGATGCAGGGTGTAAAAAGATGTGTTTTATTGTATCAAATTAGAATGTTACATAAAAAGCGATTTTACTTAAAAATGGGTCAACTCGATGATAATGATATGAATAATGTAAAAGAAAAGCTTGAGGTGTTGCTCAAGCTTTCTTCAAATCGTCACTCAGCTGAAGCTGAGATCGAAGGGTATAATCCCAAAAGTAATATAAGTATAAATGAAGAAAAAACTGAAGTCAAATCTGACAATAGACAACAAACCATGCTATAATCACCCTATATGTGCGGCATAGCAGGATTCATCAACTACTCTGATACTCAGGACACAACACTTCTAAACAATGCTTTAAACTGCATCGTGCATCGCGGACCAGATGATGAGGGGACATTTACTCAACCTTCATTTTCTATGGGAATGCGACGACTTTCAATCATAGATATTGCCCACGGTAAGCAGCCAATATCAAATGAAGACGGAACAGTAAGCGTAGTATTCAACGGTGAAATATATAATTACCTTGAACTTAAAACTGAACTCGAATCACTTGGGCATGTTTTTAAAACGCATAGTGATACAGAATGTTTAGTGCATGGATATGAAGCATGGGGAAAAGATTTGCCAAAGCGTCTCAGAGGAATGTTTGCCTTTTCAATTCACGACAGCAAGACAAATACGCTTTTTATTGCCCGGGATCATTTTGGAATTAAGCCACTCTATTATCGATTAAAAGATAATGCTATCAATTCTTTTGCCTCAGAAATAAAATCTCTTCTTGTTGATACGGCATATGTAAAAGAAATTAATATTCCTGCTATTTATGCCTATGCAACATTTCAATACAATCCTTACGAGGAAACTTTTTTTAAAGGAATATTCAAACTCTCTCCAGGGCACAGTTTAACAATAGATATTCAAAGTAAAGCGTACAGTATAGAAAAGTTTTGGCAATATTCTCTTGCTCCAGTGGAGGGTGATTATGATGCGAAAAAGGTTAACATAGAAAAAACTCTGACTGACTCAGTTGCACACCATATGATTGCCGATGTTCCTGTTGCCTCATTTCTTTCAAGTGGAGTTGATAGTTCAATCATCGCATCACTTGCTAATACACATTTAAAAAGCACAGATCCGAATAATATTCTGACAACATATACAATTGGCTTTGGGGCAGATAGATCGGAGATTGACGATGCGCGAGAATTTGCCACATATCTTGGAACTAATCATAAGGAGATTCAAGTAACGTTTGATGATTATTTTGCGGTCCTACGAAAGTGCGCATGGCACTTTGATGAGCCTGTAGGTGATCCCTCAGCTATATCAATGTATCTTATGGCACGTGAAGTGGCTAAAACTCATAAGGTGGTGTTATCGGGCGAAGGTGCAGATGAACTCTTTGGTGGATATGGTATTTATGCTGAGCCTCATAATAAGTATATTCAGCTCGTAAGTTTGCAGCCTCGATGGTTTAAAAATATATTCCTACGACCGCTTGATATTGCAGCACAAGAAATATCTAAACTGTTTCCACCTTTTGGAAATATTCCGGGTGTAGATTTCCTTCATCGTGCACTCATGCCAGTTCGAGAAAGATATATTGGAAATGCTCGGATATATACAGAGCGAGAAAAAGTAGCGCTGTTTAAAAACTATGCAGCTATAGATCCTACAACACTGATCGATACGCAAGGCGAAAATACCACTGCATACAGTGAATCAGAATATATGCAATTTGTTGATGTGCACAATTGGATGCGAGGGGACATATTGGCTAAGGCAGATAAAATGACTATGGCTCATTCTCTCGAGCTACGTGTACCATTTCTTGATGCAGACGTATATAGTGTCTCACGAGATATTCCTGATGCATGGAAATATAAAAACGAGACCACTAAGTTTATTCTGCGAGATGCATTTGCATCATATATGCCAGCTAAGACGAATAAGCGGCCAAAGCTTGGATTTCCAACACCGTGGCATACATGGTTGCAGCGAGATAGTGAAACTGTATGGAAAACTATTACAGAATCAAAGCTCATTAAAGATATGTGTAATATGGAAGAAGTGAATAAATTATTTACAAAAAATGCATTGCAAGATAAATTTATTGGACGAAGAATATTTATTCTCCTTCAGCTTGCTCTGTGGTACAATGTATTTATAGATGATCAAACACCAGCGTAACTCACATCAAAAAGGTTTTTTGGAAGTTATTGTAATAATTCTTATTGCATTAATACTTTTGCGTTTCTTGGGAATTAATATTGATGTAATTTTAAGTAAAGAACCAGTTAGAGAATTTTTCATATTTTGTAAAGATATGCTGATATTAGTATGGGAAGATTTTTTGAAAATTATAACTGTTTTTAGAAACAGTTAGGGAATAGTTGGCAATAAAAAATCCCCGGGGATCTGAGGGGTGATCAGATTCCGCCGAGGGGGGTGATTTTTGTGGTAGTGGGATTTAATTAGTCCCAGCCACCGAATCGACTGTTTTCTCTCTTCAGACGAGCTCGAAGTTCTTCGGCTGTCTCTTTTTCTTTCTCTGCGAAAGCGGGGAGCGTGGAATTGATGAATCGGGTTGCGCCGCCAGAATTCCTTCTGGGTGCAGATTTGCTTTTCTTTGAAGTGGCCATAACGGTGGTGGTTTTGGTTATTCAGCGTTGAGCAGGAAGACTCTCGAATGTCCTTCCTAGTTACATATTATACCACTATTCGACAAAAAATCAAATCTATGCCACAAACCTTACTTTGCGTCAATGTATCGAGTAAAGTATTCAAACGGTACACCGCCTGTAATTCGCACACTGTTATTAACGATAAATGAAGGAGTAGCTCGAATACCGAACTCTACTGCTGCCGCTTGATCTCGGTCAATCTGTCCAGCGTACTTAGCTGTTTTTCCATCAGCAACAAGCTTATCATAATCAAGTCCTAGGTCTTTTGTTAATTTTGTAAAAAATGT
>JAZKFG010000003.1:0-27057 GCA_040386515.1 Patescibacteria group bacterium | reverse complement strand
GTAGATTCTGATATGCTTCAATGCTTACTTCCTGGGCCGCTAGAACCATTCGAGCCACTTCTATAGCCGGCTGTCCGTGAATTGGGAAAATTCGTCGAGTGATAGTGATTCTATTTCCATATGTATTCAAAAGCTGCTTTGAAATAGCTTCACCTTGAACTGCACATGCCGGACATTCATAATCCATAAACTCTGTTACAAAAATAGGGGCAGTTGATGTACTTGTTGTTGCAGATCCTGTGATTTTAGGGTTTTCAGCAGGTGCTACTTTATCAGCTGCAAATG
The DNA here is from genome assembly GCA_040386515.1 of Patescibacteria group bacterium. Lineage (GTDB taxonomy): Bacteria > Patescibacteriota > Minisyncoccia > Phycocordibacterales > CAIZLB01 > CAIZLB01. Next base: position 26,772 of record JAZKFG010000003.1, on the reverse strand, counting down.
TTAGACCTGTGTCTATATTTTTCATAACTGTATCCTCACTTAATGTTCCTCCGGTTGGAGCCATATTTTTAAATATAGCCAATCCTCCTATGATAATACATACTGTTACGGCAAGTATGCCAAGGGCAACTTTAGTTTCAGTAGTAATAGGTGTTTTTGATGTGTATTGCATATAAGACCTATTATACCACCTCTCTTACAACTCTGCAGGGTTGGCAGCAAGCCATTTTCTATATATAACACAGCATAGAAGAATGATACTAAAAGCAGTAAAAGACATAAGGGGAATGGTAATAAAGCCAAAATATTCAACGTACGCTGTTGTACATGATATTCCAAAACTACAAGATTCTTCGCCATTAATAATGCCTGTATAGAGAAGGTTGTGATATAGCGCCCAAGCCCATCCAATAGTCGCAATTGGGAAAATGTAGTGATACACTTTTTTATCTCCTCGCCAAAATCCGACTAACAATATTGGAATAAGAGAATACATACAAATACGCTGATACCAGCAAAGGACACATGGGGCATATCCTTTAACATCACTCAAATATAAACTGCCTGCCATAGCTACAATTGCCTGTATTAGAGCGAGCATAAGGGCATTTTTCTGAAGCCATTGTGTTATTTTCATAGGTGAAATTATATCATATTGTGCTATTATGGGCATATGACACTTGGCATAATTATGTTGGCGACTGTAGTATCAACCCTGCTCGGGGGTTTTGTTGCATTTCGATATAAACGCTATGCACATATATTTACAGGCCTCACTGCTGGTACGCTTTTGGCTGTTATATTTTTGGAAATACTGCCTGAAATCATGGACATACAAAAAGACAGTCCATTGCCATTCATTTATGTATTAATAGGATTTATTCTTTTTCATATTTTTGAGAAAATATTCTCACTACATCATAGTCATCATGACGAACATGATCATCATACGCATATTGCTTCAAAAAAGGTTGGAGTAATTGCTTTGATTGTGCATTCATTTTTCGATGGATTTAGTATTGCTGTAGCTTATGCAGTTTCGCCTGAATTTGGATTCTTATTGGCTCTGGCTGTAATTGCTCATGATTTTAGTGATGGTTTTAATACAGTTTCTTTGACTGAGCGAAGTAAAAAATCAAAAATGTATCTTGCACTCGATGCGCTTGCCCCAGTTGCTGGAGTGCTCGTTGGCTCAGCATTTGTTTTTCCAGATGCATTTTTGGGACCAATATTAAGTATTTGCGCCGGAGTGCTTTTGTATGTGTGTACAGGAGATGTATTGCCTGAAGCTCATTGTGATAAGCCACGACACACTGCTGAGCATTTGATTGCGCTCTGTGCAGGGGTTTTATACATTGTTATAATAATGGGAGTAGTCACAACAGTGTAATATATGAAAGTTTCAGTATATAAAGACAAAATAATAGACGTGCTTAAAAAGAATCATTTGCTTTCTATTGCAGATATTCATGCACATATGGCAGAAGCAGACTTTTCTACTATTTTTCGAAATGTTGAAATACTCAGAAAAGAGGGAATGGTAAAACAAATAGTGGCGGACAAAGATATTATTTTATATGAATTAATTAAGGAAGGGCATGATCATGACCATTTTATATGTGATGATTGCGGAGATGTGCAGAGCGTGCATATCGACAAAAAAGCCTTACAGATTAAGGGTAAAGCTAAGATTACTGATGCGGTTCTTCATGGACAGTGTTCGGATTGCGCGTAGGTTATAATTGTGGATAACTATAATGCAAGTAACTTGCATTATATAATATTTTGCGTATGATAGGTAACAGTCGATAGTACAATCGACGTAGGAAGGAAAATTCGCATGAATAAAATGATGCAAGGATTACGTACGCTTATGCGTGCGGTGTTTTGTCCTGTGTGCGGCAAACCAAAGAAATCTGCTCACACTCACGGTTGCGGTGGCCCAGACTGCAGCTGCTCATGACTGCAGGTATTCCTGCATGAGGAATTAAAATAATCATGTCACGGAGTTCGGCATGCAATATGTATAGTCGAACTCTTTTTAATAATAAATCAAATTACAATTATGATAATAGGATTTTTAGGAAAAGGAGGATCAGGAAAATCAACACTTGCAACAGCAATGACTGAATACATTTCCCATATTGGAAAAAAAGTTCTGGCACTTGATGCAGATTACAATATGGATTTGTCATACAATCTTTCAGTCAGCGATGATATTACTCACTTGGGAGCAGAAGCTAAAAAAGATATGAGAACATATCTTGACGTTGATGACCGAGAATTATACGGAGAAATAGTTTTACACAAAACTGAAAAGCAATTTTTCTCATTAAATCCGATGGATACATTTACCAAAAAATATACAGAGCAAATCCGTCCAAACCTATATGCAATGTCTATTGGTCCGCAACCGCACGAAGTATTACATGGGAAAATGTGTTCGCATGGCTTGGGGGCAGTGCTCAAGGTATATTTGCCGCTTTTACAATTAGGTGAACATGAGCATGTGATCGTTGATGAAAAAGCTGGAGCAGATGGAGTAAGTACAGGCATTCCGACAGGATTTGATTTTGCAGTTGTGGTTGTTGAGCCTACTCCTCATGGTATTAAAACTGCAAAACAGATTGGGGAATTGTTAGAATATTTTAAAACTCCATATGGATTTGTGGTGAATAAGGTGAAGGAAAGTACAGATATTGAAAAGGTGAAAACAGAATTAAATGGTACCGTAATCACGTGCATTCCTTTTGGAGAATATATTGATTCTGCATGCATTAAAGATATATATGAGTACGTAAAAAATTATAGAGTCATTCGTGGTGATATGAGACTTCAGCGGAGTATTGATAAATTTACACGAAATAAAAGTGTATAATGGTCGTATGAAATATGTAATATTACTCATATGCCTCTGTATTGGTTTCACAGTCAGGGCAGCAGAAATCATTCCAGATAAACATGAATACATTAAAGCTGTAGTTACTGATGTGCAGTTTAAGGAGAATAGAACGTTGATCGGAACCACCACACGCGATGTATTTACAGTTACTGTAGAGCTATCGGACGGTAGCACTCAAATACTAGAAAATGATCACTATGATGTGCATCCTGGATCGAAAGTATATGTACACAAAAGAATTGATCTGGATGGATATACTACCTATACACTTGATGAGCCAATACGATTACCTATGATGAGTTTGCTCGTGTTTATTTTTATTGCGCTCAGTATTTGGATTGGCGGTAAGCAAGGAGTTAAAGGTCTGCTTACGCTTTTTGGAAGCATGTTTTTATTATTTCTCTTTCTGATACCAAGTATTATTAAAGGATATTCGCCAGTTCTTGTCAGTCTCTCTGTTGCAACATGTATCATAGTTTTGGGTTCATATATTACGCATGGATTTAATCGTACAACCAGTACTGCCGTCTTGGGTATGATTTGCACAGTGCTCGGTGCAGGTGCTGTCACATATATAAGTATGTATGCTATGGGACTGACAGGTTTGTATAGTGAGGATGTGGTGTATTTGCTTTTTAATACAGGTGGCACGCTCGATGTGCAGGGGTTATTATTTGCCGGAATTATGATTGGGCTTTTAGGTATTTTGTATGATGTGGCAATTGGACAATCTATTGCAATTGAGGAGTTGATACGAGCCGATCATCATATGCAGTCTAAAAAATTAATTGAAAGAGGAATGCGAATTGGACGTGAACATATTGGAGCATTGGTTGATACATTGGCTCTTGCGTATGTGGGTGCATCATTGCCGCTGCTTCTTTTATTCGCTACATCTGATTCTCCGATTTTGTATATTCTAAACCGTGAAGATATTTCAACTGAGCTGGTTCGAATATTGGTAGGAAGCATGAGTATTATTGTTGCTGTGCCTATAACCACATATATTGCTGTGTATATTTTGAAAAAATATGGTATTCCAGATCATAAAACCGAAGGTGGATGTGGACATATTCATGTGGATACTGAAGATTGCTCGACACATAATAGACATGAGAAAAAGACAAGAGTTTTAAAATAAAAACATGATATGATGTATGCATGTCAGAATACTATAGCGACGCAATCTTTTGGATTGATTTAGAAAAAATTCATCCAAATCCATACCAGCCACGAAGAGAATTCGATCCTATTGCACTGCAGGATCTCTCTGACTCTATACGAATGTATGGACTTCTTCAGCCTATAACAGTTACTCGAAAAGAGTTTATGAAAGCTGATGGAGGGCTTTCTGTTGAATATGAATTAATCTCTGGAGAGCGAAGACTACGAGCTTCAAAGCTTGCACATCTTGCTCAAATTCCAGCTATTATTCGTGCCAAAGAAGAAGATGCTCGAACAAAGCTTGAGCTCGCTATTATTGAAAATATTCAGCGAGAAGATTTGAACGTGATCGATCGCGCCCGAGCATTTCAACAGCTTGTACAAGAGTTTGGTTTTAAGCATATTCAAGTTGCTGAGAAAATGGGTAAGAGTCGAGAGTACGTAACGAACAGTATGCGTCTTTTGAATCTTCCATCTCATATGTTAGATGCACTCGGACAAAAGAGAATTCTTGAAGGGCATACTCGACCTCTTCTTATGCTTACTGATAGACCTGAAGAACAGGAGGCACTTTTTCAAGATATACTTCTTCGAAAATTAAACGTGAGAGAATCAGAAATGATTGCTCGAAAAATTGCTAAAGATAGAGCACGTAAAAAAGAGAAAGATTTGAATCCTGAGATTATTGAGTTCGAACATAGATTGAACGAGGCTCTTGGAACTCGGGTGCATATTGAGACAAAAGAGCAGGGAGGAAGAATTATGATTGATTATTATGATCTTGTTGATTTGAAAAAACTTCTTGATAAATTGCACAATGAAGAAGGTGTCGTGGCATCTCTTGGAGAAGTTGTCGATGAAAATGTATTGGTAAATGATGCAGGCGAGGTATTAATGCTTGACCCGATTTCTGATGATACATCGAGTGTGATTGTGGAACCTGAGGCGGAAAGTGAAGAAGATCAGGAAATGTATAGTGTGATGAAGTTTACGGTGTAAGTGGGAAATAAAAAGACCGGTCCGCACGTGAAGTGGGACCGGTTTTAAAATTAAAGATCAAGGATGATTGGGTTTAGGCAGGAACAGAAGCCAGACTTTCTTGCTGCATTTTCTGAGCCTTTTCGTCCCACTCGTTTTTTAATCTGTGGGAAATGGCTTTACTGTTCATCAACTCAATCTGTTCATGAGTGATTTCAAAACCATTTTTAATCATCTGGGCGTACCACATGACATCATCCCCATCAGGGAGGGAAATAGGTGGTGTTGCGCCGGATTCGAGCATGGTTTGCACCTGCATGTAACCGTGATGAGTTTGAGTCTTGGGGATTTCAGTCAGATAAGACGGTTTGTAAAATTGATCAATGGGCTTGAAGTTTATAGAAACCGTGTGGCCATTTCCCTGAAGGAAAGTGATGAGAAATTGAAGAAGGGCATTGTCCTCCTTCTGTAACTCGCTTAGAATGTTTATGTTCATAAAAGAATGGGCTGGAATTTTCCGTACGCACTTCACGTACTGGATAGCAAAACAATAGCATAAAAGTAATAAAATAAAAGACCGGTCCGCACGTGAAGTGGGGACCGGCTCGTGGAGGGGTGTGAGGGGTTCAAGGATCGAGTGTTTCCTCCTCTTTTTTAATCCCCCTGTAGTGAAGCAAGACTCTGATTAAGTCAGCGATTGCGCTCATAAATAAGGATCGTTAATGGTTAGGGTTACATGACTCACGTCGCGTGGCCACATAATAAATGTATCACTTTGAAATGCTCTGTCAAACCCTACTCCGTCTTTTTCTTCTTGGCAAAACCTCTCGGCTTTTTTGGTGTATTTAGTAATTCCATAGCCTCATCAAACGTCACCTTATACACATCAATATTTTTAAGCGACCTAAAATCACCATCACATCCAACATACGGACCGAATCGTCCTTTGTTAGCCATAACTTCTTTTCCGTTTGCAGGATTTATACCAAGCGTCCTAGGCAAAGACAAATACAACAACGCCTGCTCAACTGTAACTTCAGAAGGGTTTACTTCTTTTGGAATACTTGCCATTCGAGGCTTTTTCATTTTAGGTGTCTTTTCACCAAGCTGTACAAAAGGACCGAATCTGCCATTTTTTACAAATATAGGAAGCTCAGTTGCAGGATCAGTTCCAATAGGTTCATCTGCTTTTATTTCAACTCCGTCAATAGTAAGTGAACCAGTACATTCAGGGAATCGTGAACATGAAAGAAATTTTCCTCCTCGAGAAAGTTTAATATCCATGGTAGATCCGCAAATAGGGCAGACAAACTCTGTTGATTGGCCAATGTTAGTAAGCTTTGCAGTCGTGCTTTTTAGTTTTACTTCTTTTGTAAATGGCTTATAAAAATCTCCAAGTACTTTTTCGTACGTTGTTTTTCCTTCAGCAATAAGGTCGAGCTTATCTTCCATTTCCGCAGTAAATGAATCACTAATATAGTGTTCAAAGTTTTCCTCAAGAAATGTACTTACAACATCTCCAACATCTGTTGGCTTAAGTGCTCGTCCAAGCTTTTCAACATACTCTCGTTCTTCAAGCGTTCGCATAATGCTTGCATATGTAGAAGGTCGTCCAATACCTCGCTTCTCAAGTTCCTTGATCAACCCTGCTTCAGTATATCTACTTGGCGGTTCTGTGAATTTTTCTGTTGATACAATATCTATAAAATCAAACAATGCACCCACAGTTAGAGCTGGTACTTCAACATCATCACCTCGAGCAACCGGATCAGCTTTAAGCCATCCTTCAAAAAGAATTTGTGATCCATTGAGTGTAAATTCTGGAAATTTTATTTTGTCGCTATTTTTAACATGTGCTACGATTTTTGTTCGCATTGTCTTTGCATCACTCATTTGCGATGAAATTGTTCGAGCATAAATCAAATCATATAATCGCTTTTCGTCATCAGTATTTCCTGCACTCAGCTTTTCCATATGCGTTGGACGAATCGCTTCGTGGGCTTCCTGGGCATTTTTTACTTTTGAACTGAAAGATCGTGCCTCAACATATTCTTTTCCATATACTTTAAGTATTCGTGCCAAGATGCTATCTTGGGCAGCTTTACTCAAGTTTGTACTATCTGTTCGCATGTATGTAATATGTCCATGCTCATACAGCTTTTGAGCAGCACGCATAGTTCGTGAAGGGGAGAATCCAAGACGAGTTGAAGCAACTTGTTGAATAGTTGATGTGATAAATGGTGCTTTAGGTGATCGCTTAACTTCACCTGTTTCAATATCTTTTACATACCATTCTTTTTTATTATCATGCGCTTGCGTAACAATCTCATCTGCTCTTTCTTTTTTCTTTACATCTTCAACGCATGTATATTCAAGTGGGGCAGACTTTGTTCCTGTTGGAGTGAGCGTTGCAACAAGTGTGTAATATGCTTCTGGAATAAATGCTCGAATTTCTCGCTCACGTTCCATGATGATACGAAGGGCAGGAGATTGTACTCGTCCAGCAGAAAGACCATATCGAACTTTTTTCCAAATCAATCCTGAGAGATCATACCCTACAAGACGGTCAAGGACTCGTCGTGCTTCTTGAGCGTGTCGAAGTTCCTGGTCGATTTTTCTTGGATGTGCAATGGCGTGCAAAATCGCTTCTTTCGTGATCTCTGTATAGGTAATTCGCTTTGCTTGCTTCAATCCTAATGTTTGCTGTAAATGCCAAGCGATAGCTTCTCCTTCTCGGTCCTGGTCGGATGCGAGATATACTTCATCTACTTTATGAACAGCTTGTTCGAGTTCTCGAACAACTTTTTCTTTTCCGGCAGAGATTTCATAGTTTGGCTTAAAATCATGTTCAATATCAATTGCTTTTTTATTATTTTTTGGAAGATCTCTGATATGACCAACAGAGGACATAACGATATATTCATCGCCCAAATACTTACTAATTGTCTTTGCTTTTGACGGTGACTCTACTATCACCAAATGTTTTAGTGCTTTACTCACAGCTTTAGTAATAGCACATATATATAGAGTGTGGCAAATACTTCATAATGTGATATCGTATGTACATATGAAAATTTTATTTATTTGTCGAGGTAATGTTGGTCGAAGTCAAATGGCAGAAATGCTCTTTAATGATAAGACAAAAGGAGTTCATATCAGTACTTCTGCAGGGACACGAGTACTTGCAAAAGATGGAGTAACAAGCCGTCATGGACAGCTTCTTAAAGATTTGCCAGGAGCAAGTAAGGTGGTTGATGTTATGTCTGAAATAGGACTTGATGCAGGAGATAATGCTCGAATTCAGCTTACTCCAGAAATGCTCGATGAATACGATAAAGTGATTTATATGTCAGAACCTCATGCAACCCCAGACTATTTAAGTAATAGGGATAAAGTAATCTACTGGGAAGTTGAAGATCCGAAAGAAATGAGTGTTGATGATACTCGAAAGATTCGTGATCAGCTTGATGGATTGGTAAAGCAGTTGATTGAGGATTTAGGATAATATTTCACACCATCTGTGTTTCATTTTAAAGCAGCCTAGAAATAGGCTGTTTTTTATTTTTACCGTTTTACATAAATCTTTCCTAAACTGATTTTCACCAATCCATGCAATTCCAAAATAGTTACATATATAGACACATCCATACTCTTTATACAAAGTAATTCAGAAATATATTCTTTGGTAACTCCATCTGTAAAACTTTTTACACATTCTAAAATCTGTTTTTCTTTTTCTCCAAGTTCTGGAGCAAAACTTGTTGATAGGGGAGAGTGTTCGACAGAAATACTTTCCTCACGTATATCAACACTTTCTTTCCAAAGTTCTATGCCTAAGTTGCTGGCAATATTTGTCAATGTATCTGTCAAGGTTTGAAGCGATATGAATATCGCCGCTCCCTTATTAATAAGTTCATGTGTACCAACTGAAGTAGGCGAATATATCGATCCAGGCACTGCAATAACTTCACGACCATAATCAGTGGCAAGGTGAGCGGTGATAAGTGTGCCAGAACTTTGTTCTGCCTCAATGACAATAGTTAGGTGACACATACCAGCCATCAAACGATTGCGAACAGGAAAGCTCCAAGGACTTGCTCGAACAAGAGGTTTAAACTCATTTACAATAAGTCCACCGTTTTCAATAATCTTATGCTTCAGATCAAGATGAGCTCTTGGATAAAATACTTCGTCATCTATGCCTGATCCTGGAATAGCAATAGTTGGAATACTGTGTTCAATGGAAAGAGTGTGAACAAGCGCATCAATGCCGTACGCTGCTCCTGAGACGGTGATGACATTCATCTTACGCAAATGCTCTATTATATATGTAACAACATCCTGACCGTATGCTGAGGCCTTTCTAGGGCCAACAATACAGACATATATATGTTGCTTTGAAAACAACAACTGATCATTACCCTCAGAGTACAACTCTTTTGGTCTATCGGGCATTTCGCTCAGTAATCCTTGTATGTTTGTGTGATGCATGGAAATATAATGACTTTTCTGATATCATGTTTTTATAAAGGAAATTTAAACAAATCCCGAATAATATCCAAAAAATACATATATGCTCGACATCAAATTCATCCGTGAACATAAAGATATAATTAAAGAGGCTTCTCGAAAAAAGAAAATTGCCTTTGATGTTGAAGCATTGATTTCCGTTGATGATACTCGTCGAACACTATTAACATCTCTTGAAAATAAAAAGTCAGAGCAAAACAAAATGGGTCTTTTTATTGCTAACCCACAGCATCTTGGATCAAACTATCAAAAAGAAGAATTGATGGAAAAGCTAAAAGTGTTGAAAGAGGAAATGAAAAAAGACGAGGAAGAATTAAATACTGTTATGAAAACATGGCAGGAGTTAATGCTTGGCGTGCCAAACATTCCAGACATGTCAGTGCCAGAAGGGCAGAGTGAAGATGATAACCAAGAACTGCGAGTATGGGGACAAATTCCAAAATTTGATTTTGAAGTAAAAAATCATATCGAACTATGTGAGACTCTTGGTATGGCTGACTTTGAAAGAGGGGCAAAGATTTCAGGTTTCCGAGGATATGTGTTGAAAGGGGCAGGAGCTCGACTTGAATTTGCGATCTGGCAATATGTTATGGATTTTCTAATCAAGCGTGGATATGATCCTATGATTGTACCGTCACTTGTTCGACGAGAATCATTGCTTGGAACTGGATACATTCCTCAAGGCGAGGATGATTTATACAAAACACAAGATGGCGACTATCTTGCAGGAACTGCAGAGGTTGCAACAATGAGTTTTTACTCAGGAGAAGTATTAGAGCAAAAAGATTTACCAAAAAAGATTATTGCGTTCTCACCATGCTTTAGACGAGAAGCAGGAAGTCATAGTCGAGATACAAAAGGACTTATTCGAGTGCATGAATTTTTCAAACTAGAGCAGGTGATTTTGTGTGAAGCAAGTCATGAACAGTCTGTAAATTTCCATGAAGAACTTTTGAAAAATACAGAAGACATTATGCAAGAGCTTGAGATTCCATACCGAGTACTTCTTATGTGTACAGCTGATATTGGACTAGGTCACGTAAAGAAATACGATATCGAAGCATGGGTTCCAAGTCAGAATACATACAGAGAGACTCACTCAGCCTCATATTTCCACGACTTCCAGACACGACGACTAAATATCAGATATCGTGACGCTGAGGGTAAAATGAAATTTACACACTCACTGAACAACACTGCAATCGCAACACCCCGAATTCTTGTAAGTATTATTGAAAATAATCAGCAAGCTGACGGAAGTATTAAGATTCCAAAAGCTTTGCTCCCTTACATGCATGGCAGTGAAATCATTAAGTAGAAAGCAAAGACGGAGAAGAAAAGTACTGATGTATATCGGTATTTTTTTTGCTGTTGTAGCAGTCTTGTATTTAATATACGGACCACTGCTTAAGATTAAGACAGTTGAGATTCACGGAGCACGGCATACAACAATTGCTGATGTGCAAAATGATGCATTTGCAGATATTGATGGGTACAGATACTTGGTTGTGCCAAACGATCATATTTTTTTCTATACTAAAGGCAAAATGAAAGATCAGATTTTAAAAACATATCCTAGCGTTGAAACTATTGACATGCATCTTGACATACATAGAGTGCTGCATATTGATATTAAGGATAGAAAACCGCTCGGAGTTTGGTGCAGTACAGAGTGTTACTTTTATGATACGGCAGGGGTAATATTTAAAAAAAGTTTCGTCTACACGGGGGCGCTGTTTACAGCATGGAGCAAGTCTCCAGATGTGGCGGTTAATTTTTTGGATACTATTACATGTGAAGGGTTGTGTACTGATCAGAGATTTATTGATTTTCTACGGAAGCATAGTATTGAGAAGGTGACTATGTTTGATGAAATGATGGAAATGCAAAGTTCCGCAGGGTATGTGATCAAGGCTGGATTTGAGGCCAGTACGACGCTTAGTCATATTGAGGAGATTGATCAGAATAAGCCTGGGTTTTTGGAGACACTGGAGTATGTGGATGTGAGGTTTCCGAATAAAGTGTATTATAAGGAGCGACTATAATAGTGGGTTGATAATTATGGGGAATGTTGGTATATTGTTTCGTATTGGCCCTATCGTCTAACGGTTAGGACATTGCCTTCTCAAGGCAGTAATCAGAGTTCGATTCTCTGTAGGGTCACAAAATATTTACATGCATAATTCTAATAAAGAAATCAAATCAATATACTTGGAATTAAAAGGTGTATTGCATTCTTTGAAAGATATTACTAGCGGCTCTTCTTGGTTTGATGATAATGGTTTTGCAATTCAGGTAAATGATATTGTTAAAAGAATTCCTCTATGCACAGAAATTAATGATGTACAGCCGTACCTAATTAATGTAGAGTATCTCGAGGGTAGAAAAACAAATATTGTAAATATTATTCCTACAAGAACAAAAATAAGTACAATAATTGGAAGATTGGATGGTCTATATGGTTTAGAAGATGAAGTTAAACAAAATGGATTAACTTTTATACAGAATCAACATCAAAGTCAAAATCAAACTATAAGTATAGTTTTAAATCTGCAAGAAAAGATTTTGAGTGAAATGCCTAAATATCTCGAAGGTACAAAAGAAAGAAGTTTCTTAGAAAAACTAAAAGACAAATTACCTTCTGTCACTGATTCTTTGAGTATATTTTCTTCAATATTAACAATTGCTAATGAAACTGGATTGAGTATAGATGCAATCCAAAAGTTATTAGGTCTTTAATTTTTAGTATCATATTAAATACAAATTTGTTGCAAAAAAATAAAAAGCTAATATACTAAAGTTATGATAGGTTTTATTGAAAAAATTTTTACAGGAGATTTTGAATTAATTGACTCTAGAACCATTCAAGTTCTAGAAGCAGAGAAGACTGTCTTAAGTTTTGGTGATTCAAACATAGAATTTTCATTTGAATCAAAAGATGACTCTGAACCAGCAATTAGAGTTGATAGTTCTGAAGATAAGAAAATTAAATTTATCTTAACCAATGTAATGCAGCCTTCTTACGGGACAACCGATTTTGTTCCCTTTGGAGAAGTAGATGATGAAAAAACTGTTTTCATATCATTTCGAATATACTCACTTAGTGATAAGCGTGTGCGCTCTTTGGAGTACTCAATATATAAAAAATAATGGCTACAAATCTTAACAAGATAAATAATAATTTACAAGGGTCTGCCTCTTTACCTGAAGCACAGGAAAAAGTTAGGGGGCAATTAGCAATTGGTCTACTGAAATTATTTGCTGCAGTTTTATTGATATCTCTAATGTATGCACTTTTTGGTGAAGTAAATGAACAAAAATCTGACTTAATTAAATATTTAGTATCAGGATTAATTGGAATGATGGGAGTGGTGATTGGTTTTTATTATGGACAAAATACAAAATGATTTTTACCCCATGAAACTCCTCCTCACCTCAACCGGCATAGTCAACCCGTCACTCACCAAAGCCTTTTTCGACCTTGTCGGTAAAAAGCCAGAAGACACATCCCTCGTCTACATCCCAACCGCAGCCATGAGCGAACCAGGAGACAAATCATGGGTCATAGAAGATCTTGTACATATCAAAAACCTAGGACTCAAACAAATCGAAATCGCCGACATCTCAGCCTTACCAAAAGAAGTATGGAAACCAAGATTTGAATCAGCAGATGCATTATTTTTCGAAGGAGGAAATATCTACTATCTCATGCACTGGATTCAACAATCAGGTCTTGCTGAATTATTGCCTGAACTATTAAAAACAAAAGTATGGGTAGGAGTAAGTGCAGGAAGTATGGTTTTAAGTCCAACACTTGATCTGAAAGTTTCTCAAGAGTTATATGTAGAAGATTTAGATCAGACCGCAGATGGACATGCACTCAATTTTGTAAACTTTTATGTATTGCCACATTTGAATTCTCAATATTTCAAAAAACTTACTTTAGAAAATATTGAAGAGGTAATTAAAAATTCTACATATAAACAATATGCATTGGATGACGAGTCTGGGATAAAAGTCGATGGTGATAGTATTGAAATAATAAGTGAAGGGGAGTGGAAAGGGTGGAATTAAATAAACACTACGCACGACATTTTCACCTTGACTAGCGCTGTACTGGCTGTGGAAATGAAGCTGGTATGAAGGTTGACGGAACGTTTGACTGAGTTGATGAAGAGGATGGAACGGGTGGAAAAATAGAAGGAATCTTTGGTTCGGTTGATGAAGAAAACGGAGCGGGTGGGAAAACGGAAGGAGTGTTTGGGAGAGTTGGTGAAGAGATTGTGAATACTCTATCACTTATGTCTTCTGCAACAAATTTACCCCAGTTATGATTGGGATTACATTGCGTAACTGAAAGACAGACATCCCCGTCATATAGCGTGAGTTTAAGTTTGTATTGTCCCGGAATGAGAGATCCTCCCACATCTTGGAAGAAAAGATAGTCAGGAACAGTAAATTCATATACGCTATTAGGATATTTTGATGGATCAATAATCCCTAGTGTTCCAGAACCTCTTGAATCACTAAGATTTAACTGCAGTCGATAAGTAGAAGGGATATTTTTGATCCCGCTCCATGAAATGCTCTGTCTGCTCCCTAGTTGCCATACCTCTCCGCCGTTTGGGGCAAGTACAGTCAGCACATTCGAAGTATTTGCTACTACAGAAACAGATGTAACAGATTCGGCTGTCAATCCTTTTTTATTTGCAACTTGGACTTTGATCGTATATGTACCGGTTTTTGAATACTTATGGCTGAAGATGTTTTTTTGGGAGTCAGAGGGTAGTCTAATTTCATTGCTTGTAGTATCCCCCCAATTTATCGAATAAGATAGAGATTGATTCGTGGAATCATACGCATTGATAGTCCAATTAGCGGCGGTGCCGATAGTAACAGAAGCGGGCCCTACAATGCTTTTAATTATAGGTAGATATGAAGTATCATTTGATTCAATAGTGAAATATGTATTGCTTGAATCACAGTTATTGGTTCCTGTTTGGCAAATTAAGACAGTGTACTTGCCACTCCGAACCTCGTTAAGCATGTTTCGAGATTCCATTATTGCACCAACGTTCCATTCATATGTTAATGCACTTACTTTTTTTGCTATCGTAAAGGGTCCGTCATCTTCGAATTGTGTGCATTCGGTACTTGAACAAGGAGGATAGTAGCTAGAAAGCTTGATATCGTAATATGCTGAAGCGGGTGCAGCGATCTTATTTTCCCATTTGATAGCCAATTTTTTTCCTATCGATAAGATTTCTCCACCATTAGGGGTGATCACGTTGAGGGTAGGTGAGGAATTCCCACACTCGCTTGCTCTTACTTCTGAAAGAATTTGAGTATCAACCAGCCCTGTCGGCACCCTTCCTTTGCTTGCCTGATATTTCTTTACCGCCAACTGTGTTTGCACGCCAAAATATCCTTTAGATGTGTTGCTTGACGATAGTGCAGGAATATCAATGCCCTTTTTTAGCAAATACGTTTGGAAAGCGGAAATATCTGCGCTCTTTTTTCCGATAGAGTAATTACCAGGGATGGAGCTGGGACAAGTATTTGTCTCTGCATGAGATAATGTTGGTATAATCAGCGTGATGGCAAGCATCAAAAAATTAAAGTTTTTTTTCATATATTCCATACTATCATGTAAATGCCTTAGATACGATGTGTGGGCAAAATTGGGGTAAGGACTGAGAATTGCTATCACTACATATAAGAGATTGATTGAAAGTATTCATTAAAAAAAGTTAAGTAATCTGCTATAATCAACGCATATGAAATCAGTGCTTCTGACCTTATCCCTCATCTTTATATTAGTTTTTAGTGTCAATACATACGCACAAGCTGTACCTGCTCCGCAGTGGATTTTAAAATTCGACGGCAGTTACGACGATGTGAGTGGAAACAATAAGATAACAACTGCTTACGGTACATCAACAGCTATTGTAAATGACGGTGTTCGAGGTCAAGTGCTAAGTCTGGATGGAACAACTGGAAACTACGTGTCCGTTGCCCACCAGCTTACAGCAGATTATACAAAAGCAGCATGGGTTTTAAAGTCTACAACTGTTGCAGCAAGTATTATTTCTGGAGGAGTGAGTGGTGGTAACGCTGACTTATTTTGGGTAACAACCAACAGAAGTGGTGTTCCAAATGTGAACTCTCTCAAGGCAGGACAAATTGCATCGTCAACAACATATCACTATACATACAACCCAGTGGCATTTCCTTTAGATGTATGGACTCATGTTGCACTGACATATGAAAGTTCAACTAAAACATATCGCATGTATCAAAACGGCTCTTTGGTATCTGCTTCATCAAGTGATATTGCTGCTGTATCGACCGCAATACAGCAAATTGGCGCTCGACAGAGTGCTAACATTTGGAGTGGAAAAATAGACGACGCTGAAATGTGGAATGTTGCTTTATCAGATGCTCAAATTCTTTCTCTCTATCAAGGTGATTTAGGTATCGCCACATCTACTCCTGTTGCTCCTGTTATATATTCAGTGCCATATGCAGTCAATGGAAGAGTTGGTCTTAAATGGAATGCAACAAGTACATTTGCATCAAATATTGATTATGTAATTGAGTATAAAAAATCAAGCGATTCGAGCTGGAGTGTATTTAATGATGGGGTATCATTGCTAAAAAGCACGGAGATTACTGGTCTGACCGACGATATACCGTATGATATTCGAGTTCGCTCAGTTAGTTCGCAAGGTACTTCAACACCAAGTGCATTTGTCACGACTACTTCTCATACTGCTCGGGTTCCACCTCCTCAATGGCTTTTAAAATTCGAAGGGAATTATAATGATAGTTCAAATAATGGCAGAAATGGCGTAGCGAGTGGAACTCCAAATATTGTAACTGATTCGACTAGAGGCCAAGTGTTGAGTTTGACAGGCGGCACATCAGGATATGTTTCTGTTGCAAATCCAATCAATGGAAGCTATTCAAAATCTGCATGGGTATATAAGAATCCCACGTCGCAAGATGGAAGTATTATCTCGACGGAGCTTTTAAATCCCTATGGAGATTTATTATATATTTCCAACAATACAACTGTGACTGGCGAGCCAACTACTATGGCCTTAAAAGGCGGAACATATACGCCGGCTGCACACTATGTATATAACCCGATAGCTTTTCCGACAGAAACATGGGTGCATACTATTATTACCTATGATGCTTCAACTAAAATATATAATCTCTATCAAGATGGAAAACTTGTGAGTACTGCGACATCATCGCAACCTGTCGATACGACAAGTACGATACAGCAAGTCGGTGCGCTTAAGGGAACGTATGTGCTCAATGGAAAAATCGATAATGCCTCAGTGTGGTATTCAGCATTAACAACTGACGAAATTGCTTTGCTGTATTTGGGAGATACTGGGGAAGGGGTGAATATCCCGAACAGACCGGGAAATGTAAGAACTCGATCGTCACAAGGTGCAGTAACTGTAAGTTGGGATGCTCCGCTCGATAATGGTTCTGTGATCACAGATTATATTATTGAATTCAAGCGAGTAATAGATAATGTTTGGACTGTAGCGCCAGATGGTGTGCGTGCAACAACAACTGCAACAATATCAGGATTAACAGATGCTGTTCCGTATCACTTTAGAGTTTCTGCAGTAAACAGCTTAGGTACATCAACTGCAAGCTACACTATTCGAGCATTGCCTGGAGTCTACACATACATGCATATATTATCTGGAGGCCAAAGTTTATCTATTGGATCCCGTTCAACGGCAATTTCAACAACTCAACCCTATAACAACATGACTCTTTCAAATGGTCCGACAGGTACTACAACTCCGCTTATTCCTCTTGTTGAAACAATCGTAGAGACTCCATCATCAGGTATGGCCAATGCATTTAGTGCCTACAGTCAAACAGATAATCCCGTTGTGATCGGACTCCATGGTTTTGGAGGATATTCATATTATGAACTCAAGAAAGGAACTGCTCAATATGCTAAAGGTATTGAGCAAGCAGTAACGACTAAAGCATTTGTTGAAAGTATAGGAAGTACATATCATCCGGTCGGAGTAACTATTGTGCACGGTGAAGCTGATTATATTGATATGAATTTTTCTACATATCAAGGATACTTAGAGGAGTGGCAGCGCGACTATGAAAACGACATCAACGCGCTCACTGGTGCTACATCAACATTGCCTATGTTTACAAATCAGATGAACACAGCATGGACTGGTGAAATTGCAGTTGCACAGCTGCAAACACATAAAAGCAATCCAGGAAAAATTATTCTTGTGCAGCCAAAATATCAATATGTATACTTTACTGATCGCCTCCATTTGTTAAATATTGAATCAAAGCATATGGGTGAAATGTTTGCCAAAGTAATGCATAAAGTTATACACGAAGGAAAAACATGGAATCCACTTATGCCGACTGATGTTACAAGAAGTGGCAAAGAAGTGCGTATAAAATATGCTATTCCAGAAGGCAATCTTGCAATCGATACATCAACTGTCGCACAAAGACCAAACTACGGTTTTGAATTTTATCAAGCTGGCGGCACTGTACCAATTACGATCAGTTCAGTTGAGCTTGTAAATAATAATACTGAAGTAAAATTAACGCTCAGTGATATTCCTGATGGAACTGATCATAGAATACGATATGCGTGGACATGTTATGGAGGAGGAACTGGTCCAGGAAAATGCGGTAACAGTGGGGATGGAACATATGTAGGAGGAAATATTCGTGATACTGATACAAGTGTTTCGCCTTCTATAGATGGGACAAATTTACCTTTATATGACTGGAGTGTAACTTTTGATGAACCAATTTTTTCAAATGATGCACCTGTACAAAGAGGAACAGTATCAACACCTGTATCGCGCCCTACAGTATCGTATGGCACCTCGCAAAATGCAGTTCAAGAAAAACCTATGCCTGTAATTACAAGTAAGCCGACAGTTACTACGTCAGAAATATTTACAAGAGATTTAACCATTAATACGATTGGGGCAGATGTAAAAAATCTACAAGTATTTCTGAATGCTCAAGGATTTATTATTTCGTCTTCTGGCCCAGGCTCAAAAGGAAAAGAAACAACACAGTTTGGGATAAAGACTCGAACTGCACTGGCAAAATTTCAAAAGGCAAGTGGCATTGTTCCAGCGTCAGGGTACTTTGGTCCGATTACGAGAAAATTTATATTAATTAAAAAATAAAAAAGCCCTGCACTCTTGGGAGAGTGCAGGGTCTATTGAATGAATCGTGATTGGTGATCAAGGTATTCAACGCCAAATTGAAACGTGTTGAACTTTAGATGCCTTGATCTTTTCCAGCGGATGATAGTCCGGCCAGATCTTGTTGCCGAGAGGGGTAAACTCACACAGCGCGTAAAAGGTAAAACAAATACCGGCACAACTTTTGAACGTGATAACTAGTACTTTAGCAATCATGGGTATGGATGGTTAATTTTGTTACAGGTAATTATCTACATATATAGACAAGTATCTGAAACCAAACACTATAAAAGAACTAGCATATATTATACTATATATACAATATAAGTCAATATGAACCCTATCGAGCCAATTTTCTGCTTGCTGGTCTGAAATACCAACTCACAACGGTTAACACGAGCAACAGTATGACAGGTAATGTGATAGTAACTCCATCGCCATTGGCAATATGTGAAAATACTGCTCCTGACATACAAAAGAAAAATCCAGCGTATGCCCATTCTTTAATCAGAGGATATTTAGGAACGAGTATTGCAATTACTCCAAGCAATTTCCAAATACCGATAATCATAAGAAAATACACTGGGTATCCAAGCTGTGTAATGAAATCAACTTCAGTTTGTGTCTGTAATACTTGTATAAGTCCGCTCGAAAGCATTCCTAGTGCAAGCCATACAGTTGATATCCAATACATAATTTTGTTTCGTTTTGACATGGCTTAAGTTTACAGGATATTGGGGGTGAGTGATAGGGAATTGATTAATCAATATATCCGTGGTAATTTATCTAAGGCATATTTACCAATGCCATTACCACCATGATCAAGTACCTTATTTTTATAGTTGATCCGTTTGCATCTCCTGAGATAAACCTCACTTTGCGTGACTTATGTCTTGGTGCTGATGCTGCCCATGTTGTTACTGACGCGGCGAATGTGGAACAGATTTTCACTGACAAGTATAAAGATGTGACTGATGTCCTTCTTTTCACTGGAGCCTTACACGGCAATCTTCGCGTAACAATAACTTTCGTGTCTAAGGTTAGAGACACATTTCCTACCGTGCGAGCATTTTTTTATGCATCTGCTGCAGCCAGAAACCCACATGAAATATTTAATGGCTATGTGAACAGGGATAGTTACAGGGGTTTAATGACCCAAATCAATCGATTCATGACGGTTGGCGCTTAAAACTCTTTTCACAATGCTCTTCGTCAGAGGTTCCACCATGCTGTGGCACCTCGGATTTTTATATTGACTTGTTTAATGAAGAATAACATAATACTTTGAGCACATTAAAAGAGTTTTTCGCTACGGCATAAAGTGTCTTAATAATAAGGCTTTCTGTGCTGTAGCGAAATCATGAGAATTCGCTATTTCAGCACCACCTGAACCACCACCACAATGCCAACTGCAACTGCACCACAATTCCCAGTCATTCAAACAATCAATCTGAGCGATGCTCCGAAAGGGAGGACTGAATTCCTTGCTGCGACAAAAAGTTACCACATCACCGATGAAGCTCATAAGGTTATCGCTTGGGTTGCTCCCAATACGCATGTTGAATCCGTCGACCTTGTTGAAGTTAGCGGCTTTGATCTTGGCTTCGAATGCGAAATAATAATTGAAGAATTCTTTGCTCGAGCAATAGTTAGGGGATTAATATATTGTCCTCCAACTGCTGCACACCTCATCGACAAGGGTATCAAGAGGGTGATTGCCACGAAAGCAATTATCGGTGATCACAGTCAATGGTATTTTAGAGTCGGTGAAGGTGTTCTCGATGCTCGCGCCGGTCTTCTGTGTGACCCTCATGAAAAATGGGTGTTTATCCAGCCTCGTTGGGTGAAAGGTGGTATACGTGAAGACCACCAGTTTAATTCGCCGGACTTGGATCCTGTGAACGAATTCAGACCTTAGTAATCCTTCGTGATTACGTCACCTCGCGTGTTGCTTTTTTGCGGCACGCGGGGTTTTCTTTTTGTAAAAAATATAAATGAAAAAAGCCGGCGCCCTCGAGTGAGGGTGCCGGCTGGTAAAATGAAAGAAGAATATTACTTGACGAAGGACTTGATTAGCTCCTGTCTGCGAAGCTCGATCTCAGTCCAACCTAAACCGCTGATGAGTGTAAAACCAGGAGCATCCGTGTGACCACTGATTTTCCGAATCTGATCATCATAAATGTTCGGCCATGCGCCAGCGATTACCCAAAAGTTTGTTTCAGACTCGGTATCGATGACACCAGTCCCGCTTGAACCGGGTCCTGAGTAATAATCCAGGCAAAGTGTTGAGTGTCTGGCATCATTCCAAACAAAAACACTCTGTACAATGTCTGCAGCATTTAAACATCGCATCTTAAGATACTTGGCGGTTGTATTAAATTGCTTACCATTACCTGCATAATCAACAACTTGCTGTATAACACCACTCGAAAGTATTGGGAGCAGCAAAACATTTTCATTGGTGCCAACAAGACAAACACATAATTCGCTACTCAAATTGTTATCAACAGCAATAATTGTTCGCGATGTAATGCTTTTATCCGGATTCATGTAGACCATATCGTAATGACCACCGGTCTTAAAAATGTGCCGAGCGGTGATCAGATATTCCCCAAAATGATCCGTAATGAGTGTGCCGCGAGCAGCAAGCCGTTTTTCAACAGCTATATCCACTGCACTAGCATTCAAAGCTCTCTGACCTTCGGCAACCAGTGATTTTTCAGTAACAGCAGGCAAGGGTTTAACTGCAGTGGGAGCAGCTTTCTTCTCATTGCAGCTCGTAAAAGCTAGCGAAAGAAACAAAGCTCCGAGAAAAGAAACAAATTTAAAGTTCATTGGTAAGGGTAGGTGGTATTTTTCAGAAAGGTTAATGCCGAAACGTTGGCAATTGACCGCTGTTCATAATGTATTATATACATATTTATGTCAAGTCTTATAATATAAAAAAAGAGCCTACGCTGTGTGGAGCGCAGGTCTTGTTGAAGTTAAATAAGGTTCTAACGACTATGTAGTCGTTCTATCGTTTCCGACGAAGCATGAGAGCTCCGAGGCTGAGGGCGAGCAGTGAACTGCTGCCGGTTTCTGGGACAGCCATTGGCGGTCCTGTGATGGGATTGTTTTTCATCTGACTGTTGTTTTCAACAGTGTCCGCAACAGCGAGTCCCGTCGCGCCGTTCTGGAAGTATAAAGTTCCATCTGGATTAAGAGTGCCACCGTTCCAGTTGCTTCCGGTGAATGTGATTGTGTTATCAACTTTTTTCCCGCTTACGAAAGTGGGATTGGTGTCGATGAAATTCCAAATGACATCAACTTCGCCACCGAGGCGATTGGCGTGAACTGTCATGTCGTTCGCGCTGAATACATTGACCACAGCAGTTGTTCCGCCGTTCAAGTTGACCTGAATGCCGTGGGCATTAACAAGGTCGGAACCACTGATGTTGAACACAGGGAATTGACTCCCGTCACCGTTGAAGGTGAAGGAATTCGGGTCGCTCAAACTCACTGTGCTTCCAGGCAGGTCTTTCAGATAAACCGAATAACCGTTAAATGCTGTCATCAATGACTCAAACGAACTGAAACCCGTGGTTGACATGAGCGAGGTGCTCAGTGCAGAGGTTCCAGTTGTCAGTGTTCCGCCGCTGTTAAAATTCAACGCGACGCCAGACGGTGCAGCCTGACTCACGACTGACCCTTTGTTCACATGCAAGGTGTTGCCACCTGCATTTTGAATGGTTTCAGACAGCAGAATCGGGTTGCTGGCCGTCATAGTGATGTTGTTGCCAATCTGCGTCGAGCTGTAAAGCGAGACATTTTTCGCAGCGGTCACGGAATCGATTCCGCTGTGAACTTTCGCGATGGTTGCCGCAACATTCAGATTGCTGAACGCGTCGGAGATGGTCAACGGGGCAGCTGTTGCTGTGCCAAGAAGACTGCAAGCTACTGCGACTGTTGTCACAATACTTCGTAACTTATTCAATATTTTTCTCATGGTTTGGTTCAGGTGTTTTGGGTTTTGCACGGTGATTCTTTTTCCACCAGTGCTTAACCTTTATGTCACAAATCACCTTATTTAGCAAGTAATCGATAGTATATAATACATTTCATGAAAAAAGTCTTATTAATAGATGCTCTTTTACTAACTGCAATCACTTTGTACACAGTAATCGCCTATAATATTTCTTTTACAAAACCTGTTGTTCATAATCAAGTTACTCGTAGTGAGTATGTAAATGTACCCATATCAACTACTGCAACAAGTACAGACCGCGTATACAAAGGCAAAATTTACAATATATTTTTCCATAGCCTCATTGTCTATCCAGAACTAGCTGCTAAAAGTAAAAGAAGTTTGTACAAAGATTATATGATTACTCGCGACGAATTCGCTATTATCCTTGAACAATTATATGAACATAATTTTGTGTTAATCGATGTCGATAGTATTTACAATATTGATGCACAAGGGAAAATGACTCGAAAGGATTTACTATTACCTGAAGGAAAGAAAGCGTTAATTATTTCCCTTGATGACTTGTCTTATTATAGAACGCAAAAAGGTTTTGGCTTTGCTAATAAATTAGTTATAGATACGCAGGGAAATGTATCAACTGAAGTTGTCGCACCTGACGGAAGAATAGAGATTACGCGCAATGGTGATGTTGTGCCAATGCTTGATGATTTTGTAAAAGAGCATCCTGATTTTTCTATTGGAGGTGCAAAGGGAATTATTGCTCTCACTGGCTTTGATGGAATACTTGGCTATAGAACGCAATATTCAACATCTTCAACTCGTGATACTGAAATCATTGAAGCGAAAGAAGTTGTGGCAAAGCTCAAAGAAACTGGTTGGAAATTTGCTAGCCATAGTTATACGCATGATCCTTCATTTACATCTAACAAAATTACAATTAATGGATTGAAAAGCGATATTGCCATGTGGGATAAAGAAGTTCGACCTCTCGTTGGTGATACGAATATATTCGTTGGGCCAAATGGACAAATCTTCAAGCCAAATGATGAAAGAAGAAAAGTATTGCTGGATAATGGATTTAAAGTTTTATTCGGTGTGGGTATGGATTTATACATTCATTATTTTGATGAATACGTAGTTATGGATAGGGCAGATATTGATGGCTTCAGAATAAAGCACTCACCAGAGCTATTGAAACCTTTTTTCGATACAAGCTTGGTGGGTTCTAAAACAACCCTGTGATAGACTTATGAGTATGAAGAAAAAACACCCGCCAACAATTGAGGAAATGGATAAGGATATAATTCATTTCTTTAGAAGAATATCGGATCCTTTGGCGCGATTTGGATTGTTCGTGGTATTTTTCTGGTTTGGATTTTTGAAAGTATTAGACTTAAGTCCTGCAAGTCAAATGGTACAAAATCTCTTTGAGAAGACAATACCGTTTATGTCTTTTCCGACGTTCATGATTTTGTTTGGATTATTTGAAATGCTTATCGGCCTTTTATTTATTATCAAAGGATGGGAAAGAGAAGTTATTCCACTGTTGTTTATTCACATGATTATGACGTGCATGCCTTTGCTTTTACTCCGATCTGAAACATGGTCAGGTTTTTTGGTGCCGACAATGGAAGGGCAATACATTATTAAAAACTTGGTCATTATTGCAACAGCTATTGCTGTGGCCGCGCATATTCATCCGCTACCTAGAAAATTAAAATCTTAGCCTTGCGTATGAAGTCGGGTTGTAAGTTCAGCATTCATTCGTTCTAGTTCAGAAATTCTTTCTTTGAATTTTAATTCTGCAGTTTTTTGCTCAGTAATATCTCGAATAATTCCAACAATATATTTCTTTGCTTCATTATCCATGTACAGCATTTTCTTTGTCACAATTGTATGCGTCAATCCTTTTGCATCGGTGATCTGCTCTTCATTAATATTTTCTCCAGTGTTTTTAAATACTAATTCATCTTTTTCCCAAAATACTTGCGACTCTTTTTCAGAAAAGAAATCGTAGTCTGTTTTATTTAACAAATCTTCTTTTGAACGGCCAAGGAAACTGCATAGGGCAGTGTTGAAAAATACCCATCGATGTTCTTCGTCTTTTACAAAAATTGGATCAGCAATTGAATTTATAATTGCTTCTAAATAACTTTTGCTCGGGTCGATGAATTTTAACATATCTTAATGATAATATATTCAGTGTGGTAAATCCACGCGGTTTATTTTTTTGGTGTATACTTACTACATGCAAGACACACCAATTATCGTAAACACTTCAATACTCATCAATGCAACACTTGATGAAGTGTGGGATGCTGTTACAAATCCAATCACAGTTAAAAAATATTTCTTTGGAACTGATATGGTTACGGACTGGTCAATTGGAAACCCTATTTATTTTAGAGGAACATGGGAAGGCAAGCCATATGAGGACAAGGGAATTGTAAAAACATTTGTACCAGGACAGTCTCTGTCATATACATATAAAGCAGGATCAGACGAAAGACCTGATGTTCCTGAAAATTATTATCTTGTGACATATACAGTTGCACAAAAAGATATGGGAGTTGAATTATCAATTTCACAAACTTCAGATGATGCAGAGAAAGCAAAACATTCAGAAGGAAATTGGAATATGCTTTTGGGAGAAATTAAAAAATTGTTAGAGACGAAATAGAGGGGGGGTGATAAAAAAAAGAAGCCGCGGTCCTGTAGAGGACCGCGGCTTTTGATAAAAAACGGATTCAGCTGGGAAGCTTAAGGATAAAGTCCTTTGCCGTACAGGTAATACATATTCCGTACTTTGCAACGACAGGATTCAGAATCGGCTGAGAGCATGTTTTGCATAATGCTCCGGTAATGAAAATGGAGGGGTAGCGATCTGAAGCATGTATTCGCGTAACTTGAATGACGCGAAGATAAGGCAAATGCAGAAACATTTCACCTATTGCAGAAAGCGAAGTGTTGGCTTCAGTGGCTGAGCCGCTTTGAAAAAGTTCCAAGATGTATCCTGAGCCGAGTTCAAACTCAGGCACATCAGGATTTTTCCTGTGTTCACAAATTGGTTGCCCGCCTACTATAAGCCTAAGACCTCTAGTTTTTTTTGGGTGTAAACGATCATGACCGCTAATATAATGCATATCAGCGCCAATGCCGGGCAATTTTCGCATAAGGCGATCAACAAAAGCTTTTTCAAATGTTCTTACAGGGGTTAATGTAATAGCGGTGCCATTGAGAGCGAATCGGATTTTCATAAGAAACTGCAGGGTGGGTGGTGTTTGGTTTCTTCCACAAAAGTAGCATATTATCCCTCAAAAGCCTATACTAAAGTTATTACCAATAATCATTCAAAACAAATAATATGCTCAACAAAAGAATAAAAACAACGGGTATGGAAATAACCGAAGCAATATCAGAGTATGTGCATAAAAAAGTAGATGTCCTTGAAAAGTTTATTGATTCAGAAAATGTAGGATTGGCAGAAATAGAAATCGGCCGAACATCGCATCATCATCACAAGGGAGATGTATACAAAGCAGAAATGAATTTTACCTATGAAAAAGTTTCACTCAATGCAATTGCGATCGATTCAGATTTATATAGAGCTATTGATATTATGCGCGACAATATAGTGCATGAATTTAAAAAGGCAAAGCAAAAGAAAAATTCAAAGGGAAGAAAAGAACAACAAAAGATAAAAGGAAATTTGAAAAGAATGAGGGAGTAGACTATATGCGCCAGTGATGTGGAATTGTATTATTGACACTGAATGCCTCTTGTGGTTATGATATATAGGACACCTAGACGTATAATACCGATACGTTGAAGAGGCGTCGATTCAAGCATCATTACACTACACCACCATGTACACGCTTAAGGAAGAGTATCGCAAACCTAAGCTTAAGAGGGGTTTGTCCACCATTGTTATGCCGACTGGACTGTATCAGAGGCTTTATGATGCAGGTGAGTTGGAGTCTCCACCAGGA
>JAZKFG010000002.1:283541-292259 GCA_040386515.1 Patescibacteria group bacterium | reverse complement strand
GGAAATGAGTATGAAGGATTTTCACCTTTTTTTGGACTAATTCTGTTATTATCATTTTCTTTAGCTTTCATATTTAATAAATATAAATTTATTAATCTTTCCTTGTTCCTAACAAATACAATTCTATTATTCATTTGTACTTATGCAGGCGTTAAATGGGGCTTTGACTTACCCTCAACATTATTAGGATATATACTATCAATTTCAATAGTAAGTGTGGTTGGAAACAAAAGACAAAACCAAATTAATGTTATATTAATTATATTAACATTAATTTGCGGACAGATTTATAGAGACAATTCAGTAAGTAGTTTGAATTGGCGTAATACAACTTTTCAAATAAATGACATAATTGAGATTAGCGTAATTTTCTCAGTTATAAGTTTATTATTAACATTTTCAAATCGATCGCAAGAAACTTTAATTAATCGTGCACAAAGAACTGAGGCTTTTTTAACAAATGAACGTAACGAGTTAGAGAATAAAATTGACAGAAAAATGAACGAATTAAAAAAGATTCAAACAGAACATTTGCTGCAACTATATCGTTTTGTTGAATTTGGGAAACTATCAAGTGGTCTTTTTCATGATTTAATGTCACCTGTACAAACTTTAAAATTGCAAATAGGTTTATCTTTAAAAGAAGAGACAAGTGACCGATTACGTATACAAATTGAAGCGATTCAAACTATATCTCAGAAAATAGAAGTTATGCTTGAAAGTATGCGTAAGCAAATCAAGTTTAATGACAATGTGGAAATATTTGATATAGTGCAAGATATTAAGGATATATTATCTATCACCAAACATTTATACTTAAATAAAAAAATAAATATTGAGATTTCGTGTAACGACCCCATATTCCAAATCAAGCAAAAAAGGATTATTCTAAATCACGTATTGCTTAATCTTATCTCCAACGCATGCGAGGCATGTAATAAAGAAAAGGAAAACACATTAACAATACATATTGGCAAAAATTTATATTCCAAGTTTTCAACATATATTTCAATTGTTGATAGTGGTATTGGAATTCCTAAAGATAATTTAAATAAAATATTCGATGATTTCTTTTCAACAAAAAATAATCTAGGAAACAAAAATCTTAATTGTGGAATTGGATTATCCTCTTCAAGATATGCTATTGAAAAACATTTAGGTGGAAGACTTTTTGTTGAAAGCGAAGAGCATATAGGAACAACAATGACAATTTTGATTTAACCCCCTTTTCTGATATAGTGTCTCATATTGCCAGATCGTCTAATGGTAGGACAGAGGCCTTTGAAGCCTTTAATTTTGGTTCGACTCCAAGTCTGGCAACAATTAAAAACCACCGTGAGGAGATCACTCCCCACGGCAGGTGCGTTGAAACAAATTGAATCATTTAAATAAAGTTCTCAGGCAGCAGTTTTCTTTGCCGGAGCTTTTTTCGCTGCCGCCACTTTCGGCTTAACAGCCATTTTAGCTGCCGGTTTTTTCGGCGTTGCGTCAGGATCAGCAGGTTTTTTTGAGCGCACACGACGCTTTACTGGCTCAGGAATCAGTTCTGACTCAGGAGCTGAGGAAATGACCACTGCGACCACAGGTACAGGAATCGGTTTGATCGGCTTCACAGCAACAGCAGGAACACTAGGCTCAAGCGGAGTATGCACAGGCACGCTCACTTTTGCTGCATCAGCAGCTTTGGCAGCCGCTTCACGCTTTGCGCGGTTTTCATTCAGAGTCCTGAGAAGTTTGCCAGGAACTCCGGCGACAGCTTTGCCAACTGGAGGTCTTACCAAAGTGCTCAGATAGTGGTGTGCATGGATATTTCCATGTGCCCCTCCAGAGGGCGGTGCCATGTGAGGAATTTTAGGCCCGTGCTGAGGCTTAAACTTTTTATTTTGCTTACTCATGTCGAGATATAGTTGAGGTTCAAGAAATGGAAAAAGGATACAGCCTTAATCCGTTATCCATAATACCTTTCTCCCAAATAAATGCAAATAAAAAACGCCAGCTATTATAGAACACTTTTCCTTCTCTATGTCACCCCTTCAACACACCCACACCTACAAACCAAGCAAATACTCCTCGAAAGCTTCAATAGCCTCCAACTCTTTCAATTCCAAAATATGTTCAGGAATTGTAAAATCATGCTCTTGAATTCTGGCATGAATTGACACAACAAGTTTTTCCAATCGTTCCACATCCTCATCAGTTATTTCTGTCAATAGGTTAGTCAAATTCTCCCCTGCTGTTTGCAAAAATTCAAGCTGCCCGCCCAACACATTATACTGAGAATAATTTTTAGATTTCTTTATAAGAATTTTATAAAAAATTAATTGCTGTTTGTTAAGATGAAGCTGTATCTTATCAATTGGAGTTTTACCAGTCCAGGTTTTTTTCTCTTTGCCTGTTTTATAATCACACACATAGATATTTCTTCCGCCTTCCTCAATAAAACGAATAAGGTCAATCTTTCCGCTTACCGGAACTTTGCCACCAAGCACAATTCCCTCATGCTTAAAATCCACCTCAGTCAGCTCATCACCTCTAAATGTTAAAATCTTTTCCTGATAGACAAGCGGCAATATATCCATTCCTTTTGCATATTGCAGTGCATAATCTGCTTTAGATAATCGCTCATGAATTAAAAATTCAGTAAACCATTCTTTCACTTTTTCGAAACTCTGATGCTTTTTCTCTTTTTTAAAACAAACTAGGCATTTATTTAAAACTGCATGCATAGCCGTTCCATATCCTGCAGAGGCAGTTTTAGCCTGAGGAAATCTCAATAAGTTATTTTCCAAAAAATATATTGGACCGCCCTTGTCTACATTTACAAAGTTATTGATATGGGTAATAGATAAAATATGATCTTTTGTTAATGTATCAAGCAGAGCTTTTTCGGTATCTAAAAATCTTGATGCAATATGCATATGTTTTCTATCAGCTGAAAGCATTGACGATTCAAGAAGGCTCGTTGCATTCACCTCAGGCAATTCTGCAGCTTCTCGCTCACCTAGTCCAAGACTTTCAATAAACCGTACAACATGAGCTTTCTTTCCACTTCCATCTGCTCTATGCGACGTTATGTATAAATGGTTCTTGGCCCGAGTAATAGCCACAAAAAATAATCGCAGCCAATCATCTTCCTCGTCTCCTGCTGGAGCAAGCGGTAAGTTAGCAGGCAATTTTACATTTCCCCCTCGCCCGCCACCTGTCCACATTTTGTCCGTTGCAGAAACAATAAAAACTGCTTCGAACTCTAACCCTTTAGACTTATGAGCTGTCAAAAGGTTGACTGCGTTTCGGGCATTTACAAAAGGACTGGTGTCAGACAATATCAAATTATTATCTTCATAGGTATCCACAAAAGTAATCACATCTGCAACTGACAATTCTTTTCCTTGCTTATACTCTCGAACTGCCTGCACAAACGTTCGGAGTGATGATAGAAAAACCAAGTACTCAGATTTTTCATGGGTAAATGTATCAGTATTAAAATAATAATCTCGCAGCCCTGTTTTGTGAATTATATAATCAATCACATGCTCAGCATTTTCATGAGTTGCAAGGCGTGTAATTTCCAATAATTCAGTTAAGGCTTTTTTTGTCGCTTCATTTACATTTTCAACATCCTGCCAACTTTTTCGCTCTGCATATGCAGTTCGCGACAATTTCCAAATATCAGCTGTTTCAATTCCCCAAAAAGGATATGATAAAATCTTTGGCAGCATACTTTCATGATCTGCTTGCAGCCCCTCGTGCGCATATCGCAAAATACTCACAATTTGCATAATATGTGGCTCAGTCAATACATGCTGTTCCCGTTCGTATCGAATAGGAATTTCTTTTGCCTGCAAATATGGTACCAACTCGACTAACTCTTTATGATTTCTTGATATAACTGCAATATGCTCAGCCTCAACCCCATTGTCCATTGCGTGACGAATTTCAGATGCAATATATGAATACTCATGTAGTTTTGTATCAAACTCCTGCACATCAATAGCTTTAACTTTCTTTAATTTATTTTTACCATCGAACGTTCGGCTTGATGACAAATCCTTGGTAAAGCCAGCTAAAATATTTTCCAGACGATGCGATCCTTGGCGAATCATTGAAAGCGCTGAATTTACGATTTCAGAGTTTGATCTATAATTTTCTGTCAGCGTTATGATTTCCACTCCTGTATACATTTTTGTAAATTCAACAATATTCGAAAGTTCTGCTCCTTGAAATTTGTACACCGCCTGATCATCATCGCCCACTGCCATAATATTTGGTCGACCTTCTGAGACTTCGTTATTTGTCAGCTGCCAGATAATTCGCATCTGCGCATCGTTCGTATCTTGAAACTCATCAACTAATATATATTGATATTGTTCCTGCAATTTATATCGAAGTGTTGGATATGCATCGAGGGCTTTTAGCACATCAAGAATCATGTCGTCAAAATCATAATACCCTTGCTCATACATATTTTTCGTATACTGTTCATACACCGTGTATACCTCACGCAAAATATCAGCTCGCTTTGTTTCTTTAAATTCTCTTTCGCCTTTTGTATTTTTCTCAGTGTGTTTTGTTTTCCACTCTGAAAGATCTGCTTTTTCTTTTACAGAGGTTGTGAAATTATAATACAGCGCATCAATGAGCGAATGATATGTCAGAACTGATTTACTGCCCTTTTCTTTATGTATTTTTGTGAATGCAGAAACAAGTTCTTCAAAGACTGAGGCTGTTACCGTTTTATCAAGTATTGGCCCAAGTTGTTCATTAAGAAAAATAATATCCTGATCATTTGCATCTAAAATTTTCTTAAAGTTCTCCGGTGTTAATCCTGCTTTTTTTATGTAGCCAATTACACTTTGCACACTTCGGAGATATGTATATCCTTGCTCAGGATGCTGTGAACGAAGTCGAGCATCATAGGGCATATTTTCTATGATTTGTTCTATAACCGTATGCTTAGTTACTTCATCTGCCGCACGAAGTGTTGCACCATTGTAAAAATATTCCGGATTGTCATTAATAATAGATGTACAAAGATTGTGAAATGTATGAATACTCACTCGATATGCGTCTTCACCCATGAATGTAATGAGACGCTCTCGCATATTGTGAGATGCTGAGTCTGTAAATGTCATACAGAGTACATTTGACGGTCGCATATCTGTTTGGGTCAGAATATTGGCAACGCGTAAAGCAAGCACTTGAGTCTTTCCACTTCCAGGTCCCGCAACTACGAGCACTGGTCCGTCTATGGTGTCTACAGCCTTTTTCTGGGCAGTGTTTAAGCGTTTATAGGCTGTTTCGAAGGGTGTCATGTGGGTAAAGTATAGCATAGGGGGTTATATTGCTTTTTTACCCTGTTTATGGTATAATATATACATGCATTCGTTATGAATGTTGACGCTCGGCAGTGTGCTGAGTAAGCGGTTGAGAGGGTTCCGCTAAACCCTTGCCTTAAAAATAAAATGACGTTATGTCCACTAAATCATTCGATGGCTCAATCAAGTTCAACCTCATGAAAACCCCTGGCATCGCTAAATTCATTGCATCGATGTCAAGGTGTCAGAAAACCTCCCCTCCAGGAGTTAATGCTGATGAGGCTACAGAGTTTTTTGTCACCGTTCAGGGTGGAAGCTTTGTTTACATCTTGGTTGACAGCATGCAGAGAGAGGACGGATCAGGAAGTCGCTACAATATCACAGGACGGTCTACTAAGAGAAATCTTCCCCCGTTCGTAAACCTGCCTTTTAAAGGATATTGCGATTTCAGCAAGGGAGGTTCTGGTTTTCTAGAATTTTTCCCCGCTGTTGTGAAAAGCACAGTGACTGAAGCATCAAAGAATCGGATCTCGACACCAATTCAAGTTGCAGGCGGTTACTACGCCGCTCATTCATACCAAACCTTTGAGCTACGAAACTTGTTCGAGCCTTCGCCCATGCTTGGCAACGGCGCCTACACCACAATGTTTTTGCGAACCGAAAGTGGAAACAGATATCAGATCTTCAGAGGATCTGACTTCAAGTGGCGTATACTGAACGGAAACTCAGGACATGTGAAGTTACTGTCTCAAAAAGACACGGAAATTCGGCAAATCACCAATGGTATTCCGTTCAGTTATTCAGGTGGAAACACTTCCACAGTAATAGAAATCATTGCAGTCAATGCTGGTCCGGTTAGGATTGATAATCCTCCCGGCAAACCCTCAAAGATTGCCGACGGATTCGACATTCGTCGTACAAAATAATTTCCCTCGTCCCCACGGCGCACTTCTCGCGCCGTGGGGTTAATTTTTTATATATTGAATAATCACCCTAAATACTATATAGTCCACTTAATCCTTGAACCTTTAACCCATCCCAACCATGAAAAAACGACCTGATCTCATGGTTCTAAAAACCATTAGAAAAAGACCTCGACCAAAAGTTAAAAAGCTTCCTGAAAGCAAATCGGTTAAGTACATGAATAGTTTCAAAAACCGAGAACCAAAATCCATGCAAGGTTCTATCACCTTTACTGAATGGATAGAAGAAATTGAGTCCAGTATGAAAAATGAAAATCTGTGGCCAACAGATCTAGAAGAATGGACACCAATGCATGTAGCTGAATTTCTTCATCGCCTACAAGATCAATTCTGGAAAAGAGTTCCACTTCCCTTTGAGAAAGTTCTTGAACTTAGCTTCAGTGCCAAGATGGATTATCTCGAGCACACTCGGACACCGACATTTTTTCAGCGACAAGTATTTAATTTTATCTACCGAAAAATTCGGCGATGGTTTTGGGACGCAGGTATTTGCAGACTTCATTTTTGGAAACCATGTGTGACACCAGTTTTTACTGCTGCACAAATCAAAAATCCTCACGAATACTTTGGCTTTTCATATATACCGATTCGCTTCGGACTCCCTCTCACTGCACCTAAGTAGTGGGCGGGTTTTTTATTTACAAAACAAAAAACCCAGCCTCTCAGCCAGATTTTTATTTTCATCTTAATACCCCCTAAGTCTATTCGCCTTATCATGCTGTCGAATCTTCTCATGAGCCTTAGCTTCAATTTGTCGAATACGCTCTCGAGTAACACCAAACATTTTTCCAACCTCCTCAAGCGTATGCTGAATTCCATCAGTCATACCATTTCGTAGCATTAGAATCTCTCTTTCTTTTTCATTTAAATCATTTAAAATCTCTCTAACCTGATCCTGAAGAATTCTTCGTGATGAATCCTGATCCGGCGTCATTACTTTATCATCTGGCACGAAGTCTGCAAATACTGATTTTTCCTCATCGTCAACAGGCGTGTCAAGAGAAACTGTACTCTGATTAATTTTCTCAATCATATATACTTTTTCAATATCAACCCCCATTTCTAATGCAATTTCCTCAGGCATAGGCTCTCGTCCGAGATCTTGAAATAGTCGTCGAACTATTTGCTTGTACTTGGCAATAGTTTCTACCATGTGCACAGGAACTCGAATTGTTCGTGACTGATCAGCAAGTGCTCGAGTAATTGACTGTCGAATCCACCATGTGGCATATGTTGAGAATTTAAACCCTCGCTGCCAGTCGAATTTTTCAATAGCTTTAAAGAGTCCAATATTTCCTTCCTGAATAAGGTCAAGCAATGTTAAATCCTGACTTCGGTTTGCATATTTTTTAGCAATAGACACAACAAGTCGCAGGTTTGCTCGTGCAAGCAGCGTTTTAGCTTCATCATCTCCTGCTTCAATTCGCTTTGCCAAATCTTTTTCTTCGCTTGCTGAAATCAAATCAAATTGTCCGATTTCTTTCAAATACATTTGAATAGAGTCAAATTGATCGTCTCGTCCACCGCCTTGTGTATACTTCTTCAGGAATTCATCTCCTTCAGTTTGTATATCAAGCAACCCTCCACTTTCAAGAATATCAATATTTGCTCCCTGTAATTTCTGATACAAATAATCCAAGAAATGAATATCCTCTTCAATTGTTGGGAATTCTTTTAAAATTTCATCATAGGTAACAAATCCTCGCTCTTTACCTTTATGCATAAGCTTCTCTGCTTTCTTATCATACTTAGCATCACCAAAAGGCTTAAGAGAAATGGGTGCTTTTTCCTCCACTTTTTTTGTTTCAACTTTTTTAACTGGCGCCGCTTTTGCGACAACTTTTGCAGCAGCTTTAGCAACTGGAGCTTTTACAACTTTTTTTGGAGCAACCTTTGCTGCAACAACTTTTGCTTTTGCAACAGGCTTTGTAGTTTTTTTAGGTGCTGGTTTTGCAACAACTTTTACAGCCGCTTTTTTAGGAGCAGCTTTTTTTGCAGGAGTTTTTGTTTGTTTTGATGCTTTTGGCATTATGTTTTTATATCAATTAAGTGTTTATGTTTATATAAAGAAAGATTGTGAATGTTTCCAATGTGGGCTTGTATAGCATCAATATCTTTAACAGCTTCTGCTTTTTTTAATTCTTTTTGAACAAAATCAAATACAAAATCGTATATTTTTTTCATCAAATAAGAGAAAGATATATCTATTTCTCGTGTATAAAAATCTAATTCAACCCCTTTTGATCCGTACAATGCTTCCAGTCTAAATACAGTCTGCTCATCTGGTACAAGTGTTTCCGATAGAAGTTCCTGTCGATAGAGTTCTATTTCACTTGTTAAATCAGGAAAGAAATCATTTTGCGCAAGGCCGAGTACAGATTGTGTATATTCTTCAATCTGACCAGCTATTTTTTTATATA
>JAZKFG010000002.1:282130-283531 GCA_040386515.1 Patescibacteria group bacterium | reverse complement strand
GAGTAGGCCGAAATATAATCGGACAATTGTGGGAAGAATTCTTTTTGAATTTGGCCTAATACAGATTCAGTATATTCTTGTATTTTTGTGGCTAATTTCTTGTGTGTTTCCTGGGCAGTTGTATCTGCATCAGGTGTAGGGTGTAACGTATGTAGTTGTTGGACATAAATATACACTATAGATTTGTTTTCCGCAAGTGCTTTGCGTATGGCAGTAAAACGCAACTCCTCCATATCTTTAGAAAGGTTTTCATATACAGCAGTGTGAGTCAGCCCATCAGGAGTGCGACTGTGACTTTGCTGCCCTTGCGTGTATTTTAAGAGCTCAATTTGAATACTGTCTATTTGCATATCAAAAGCATCGGAAATCTTCTTAACAAAGAAGTCCTTGTCAACAGAGCTGTCAAGGGATGCAACGAGGGGAATAAGCTTTTCAAGGGCATCCTTCTTCCCTGACCGGCTTCGTGTATCACTTTGTGATAATACATATTCGATTACGTGCATTGATTCTTTCAAAGCTTTGGCAAAGGCATGCTTATTTTGCAACAATAAAGACGCAGGATCTTCATTTCTCGGCAATACTGCAACCTTAACTTCCAATCCTTGAGCTAGTGCCAAAGTCCACGCTCGAACAGTTGCCTTTAATCCTGCTTGATCAGCATCATAGACAAGCATAAGATTGTTGGTATATCTTTTTAATATTCGAACATGTTGTTCGGTGAGTGATGTACCTGACGTTGCAATGGCATTATCAAAACCCTCTTGATGACACAAGAGTAAATCCATTTGCCCTTCTACAAGCAACCCGTATTTAAATTTTCGCATTCCGTCTTTTGCTTTATGCAAACCATATAGTGTTGCTGATTTATTAAATAAAGGAGTATCAGGACTGTTTAAATATTTTGGTTCGCCTTGATCAACAATTCGGGCAGAAATTCCTACCGCTGCACCTCCAATATCAAATATTGGAAATGTAATACGACCTCTGAAAAAGTCATATGTCTGTCCTGCCTGCTTTTCCGAACTCTTAACCAATCCAGCACTCAATACATCTTTAGTTTTAATATTCTGATCTTGACCCTTGATTCGTGTCTCTACAAATTGCCATAACTCTGGCGCATAGCCGATTTGCCATTCAGTTATCATTTCTTTTGAGAGCCCTCGACTTTGCAAATATGCCAACGCTTTTTTTGATGGAACAGTATCCTCCTTTAATTCTTCTTGATAAATAGATACAGCTAAACTCATTGCCTTACTTACCTGTTTCTTTTCATCTTCTCTATCTTTTTCTTCTTTTTCGTTCTCGTTTCTTCTATTTTCACCTTCTCTCTCCTCTCGTCTCCTCTTATCCCTCCTCTCTTTTCTCACTTACCTTTTTAGATATAATAATTAAAAGTAATCT
>JAZKFG010000002.1:253139-282120 GCA_040386515.1 Patescibacteria group bacterium | reverse complement strand
TCCCAATCAGATTCAGGGAGTCCGGCCATATCAAACGCTGCCCGGAGCGCTGTGCGAAAATCCATGTGCTCATACTTTTGTATGAATTCCAGCACGTCACCTTTTTCTCCACAGCCAAAGCATGTAAATGTCTGCCGCTGCTCAGAGATGAAAAACGAAGGTGTTTTTTCATTGTGAAATGGACAGCAGGCTTTATAGTTTATTCCAGCTTTAGTTACCTTGATATATCTTCCGATCACATCAACAATATTTACTCTTTCTTTTATGCGTTTGGACAGAGTGTGGGACATTTAGTTGGAGTATAGCATATTGGCCGCCGGCAGGCATTTATGCATTTCTTTCAAGCTTTTCCCT
Source organism: Patescibacteria group bacterium (assembly GCA_040386515.1). Classification (GTDB taxonomy): domain Bacteria; phylum Patescibacteriota; class Minisyncoccia; order Phycocordibacterales; family CAIZLB01; genus CAIZLB01. Next base: position 281,766 of record JAZKFG010000002.1, on the reverse strand, counting down.
ATATCTATTAATCGAAAACCAAAACATAAAGCATGAAATCCAACATCCGACACTAAACGCTAGCGCGATATATGGAACGGTTGTACCCATAAAGTAAACTAACGCAACTGTAATAATACACGCGTAAATATTAAGTGCTGCTGCCTTTCTCGTCTCACCTCTTGCATAATATGCACGCGTAATCAAAAGCTCAATACACTGAGGAGTTAATGCAAGAACAAAAAATCCAAAGGCCAAAGCTAATTCTTTCGAATCATTATTAAGAAGTATTGAAACAAGAGGCTCTCTTATAAACCAAAGTACTGCAGTTCCAAGCAATGTATATATTAAAATCTTTTTACTTGTCTCATTATATGTTCTCCAAAAGACTATTTCATTTTTCTCGGCAAATGTTTTTGAAAATAATGGAAATGCCGCAACCACAAACGAAACCCCAATCAAACTCATAGGTACTGACTGCAAGTTATTGGCTAAGTTAAGCGCACTCGTACTTCCCGCACCTCGAAGTGATGCAATACTGTTCATAAATAAAAACTCAACTTGAACTAAAGATAAAATAAGTGCTCGAGGAACAGAGTGTGTAATTACATCTTTTACAATACTAAAATCATTTCTATATATTCGTATAAGCCGAGGTAAAAAGTTCATTCTATGAATATATGGAACTTGAATACATGCATGCAACACACTTCCGATCAATACTCCGTACACAACTCCAAGCATGCCAAACTTTGGAAATAAAAAGATAATACTTAATACAATTGAAATATTGTATACAAGCGGAGATGACGCATAAATAATAAATCTTTCCTGCATTTGTGTATATGAACCAAAAAGATTTGAAATACCAAGAAGAAGTGGCTGAATCAAAAGCAGTCGTGAATATAAAATAATATTACTAATTTGTTCAGCGTCAGTTACACCTGGAGCAATGTATTTTACAAGTGATGGAACAAATATAGAGACCAATCCAACCACAATCACTGCACACAAGACAAAAACCGTATACAGAACATCATATGTTTTCTTAACTCGCACTTCCCCATCTTCATGTTGTCGAGCCTTATGCAAAAGCGGAATCAAAACCGTTACAGACACAAGCGCAGTAAAAAAGGCAAACAATACATCTGGAATTTTAAAGGCATAATAATACGCATCAAGATCACCACCTAGTCCAACCTGGCTTGCAAACAATCTGTCTCGAACCAAACTTAAAAGTTGCGATGAAAATGTAAACCCTGCCAAAATAAGCGCAGCTCCTTGTATCGTTTTGGTTTTATTGTGGAGTTTTCCGTACAAGGCTTTAAGCATATAGATATAGTAGCATGCAGCATATATAAATGAAAAAACTGAAGACATAAGTATCCTCAGTTTTTTCATTGCACCTCTCTTGCCTATAAGCCGAATTCTGTATGCGACCGAAGTCACACGACACGTATTTATCTGGGATATATCTCGCGATATACCTCAAGCAGCACTTACCCGCATAAATGCGGGCACACGACTTTGCACACAAGTAAGAATTTAGCCGTTTCAATCTCTATACTCAGGTATTACATATAGAGCATACCCATAATACTGGGCGACATACACTTTCGCATATATCCGTCACTGTTCGCATCTCTATCTCACGACAGACAGGAATTACCTGCTACCAATTTTCACATATTATTGTGAGAGTGTTCGGACTTTCCTCTGTATATTGCTATACAGCACGTATCCGACAAGAGAGGTGCTCTTTATGTATAATATAGATTTATCATTGTGTCAATAAAATGATTTACATATATTCATAATACTTGATATACTACATACAGTATGCAAAATTTCATTCTTTTAACACTTATAGTTGGTCTTGGTTTTTTTCTCTATCTTATTAAAACTGGAGCAATAGACAGTGACGATTTTAATATTAAAAAAGTTGAAGGACCTGTTCAATTTGTCATTACCCCTTCGCAAACAAGCAGTATTGAGAAATCATCTAACATTCAGCTTGATGTAAAAGGTGCGAAATATGATATTTACACTTTTACCGGAAGTGACTTTAAGCATATTGCTCGAAGTGATTATTTTATGCCTATATACAATATACCTCTTGAGGCAACTGATGCAGTTACAGGTACATGGCTTGGATCGCGATACGTATTTTATGTAACAGAAGAAAAGTTAAATGGTTCTGAATTTGATTTGCAATATCACGTATATAAAACAGAATACTCTACCGATTCAGTAGAACCTGTAGAGTATATCCATTATAAGACTATTAAAGGGTTAGAAGTAAATAATAAGCTTGAAGTGAGATATTAAAACAATCCGTCAACTGCTGCTTTAACAACTGTTCCGTCTGCCTTTCCTTTCAGATCTTTCATAACTTCTGCCATAAGTTTTCCAGCATCTTTTTTATCTGTTACACCTAGCTCAGCTTGCTTTGCAAGAACAATGGCTTTCACCTCATCTTCTGGCATCATAGCAGGAAGATATGCTTCAAGTATTGCAAGTTCTGCTTTTTCATCTTCAGCAAGTTCTGGCCGTCCTCCTGCAATAAACTGATCAATTGCATCTTTTCGCTGTTTTACCTGTCGTCGAATAACTGCAAGAGTATCTTCGTCACTTAGCTCGTCAGTAGGCATTTTTCCTTTTGTAACAAGTTCATTTGTAACTGCAGATGAAAGACCTCGAACCACTGACAATCGTACAGTATCCTTAGCCATCATCGCTTCTTTAATTTGTGATTTTATTGTTTCTTGTAGAGTCATACCTATGACTATATCACATAACTTAATACGAATCACTCAATTTCATATCCATCAATACATACTCCTGATTTCCATAATAGTTTGGAAGCACTGCTCTAATCTTGAATCCCATTTTTTCATACACAAGTCTAGCCTTCCAACTTACTCCTGTTTCCAGCTTTATAACATGGCATTCTTTATCTCGAGCTCGCTCAATAACATGCTTAATAAGCTGTTTTCCAATGGCCTGACCATGTTCAGATAATTTTACTATTACCACTTCAATAGTTGCCACTCCCATATTTGTCTCGAGAACAATATATGCAGAAATAACATCGTCCACTCGTGCAAGATATAAAAATCTTTTCTTTGTGTAATCTCTTGATACTTCACCAAAATGCTCAGTGTCAGATAATGACCACTCAGTTGTTTGGAATTCTTTTAATATTTCAGGATTTCTTTGCAGATCCAATTCTTCGATGTGAGTTTCCATATCCATAAGTATGTCACGAATGACTATGCAATCACAACACTGATAATTTTACCTTTCACGTAAATAGTTTTCTTTACTGATTTGCCTTCAATATGCTGGGCAATAATTGCCAAGGCTTTTTCAATAACATCTTTTTCTTCTTCTTCCGATGTGACAGAAATTTCCCCTCGCAGTTTTCCATTTACTTGAATTCCTATAGTTACGCTTTCTTCAACAACTTTTTTTGCATTATATGTCGGCCATGCAGCAAGATGCACAGATGTAGTGTGTCCAAAGTTTTTCCAAATCTCTTCTGATATTGATATTGCAAATGGAGCAATAAGGACAATAAATGCTTCGAAATCAGATTGACTGATTGATTCTTCTTCAATACCATTTAACAAAATCATATAGGCAGAGACAACAGTATTAAAGTTAAAGTTTTCAATATCATCAGTAACTTTTTTAATTGTCTTATGGAGCAATGATTGAACCTTGACAGTACTCTTGACAGTTTTGCTCTGCGCAAGAATTTTCTCATGCAATCGCCATACTCTATCAACAAAACGCCGACTTCCGATAATACTTTCTGTTGACCAAGGCATACTTGAATCAAACGGACCAATAAACATTTCATACATTCGAAATGCATCAGTTCCATATGTGTCAATGCATTCATCTGGATTGATTACATTTCCCCAACTCTTACTCATTTTTCTATTATCAGGACCAAGAATCATTCCCTGATTTCTGAATTTTTTAAATGGCTCTTCTGTCACTGCAATGCCAATATCATATAGAAATTTATTCCAAAAGCGTGCATAGAGCAAATGACCTGTGGCATGCTCAGCACCACCAACATATACATCAACCTGTTTCCACATTTTTACTGCTGCTGGACTTGTAACAGCTTTTGTATTTGTCGGATCCATATATCGTAAGAAATACCATGAAGATGATGACCATCCAGGCATTGTGTTAGTCTCATAGCCTTCTTTAACCCATGACTTAATAGCAGCCAATGGAGATTCGCCAGTTCCTGTCGGCTCATATGATTTTACATTTGGAAGCATGAGCGGAAGCTCGCTTGCTTTAAGCGGAGTGATAGTTCCGTCTGCATTATGTCGAAGTGGAATTGGCTCTCCCCAATATCGCTGTCGAGCGAATACTGCATCACGCATTTTATACGTGCTTGTTGCATTGGCCTTAATTCTTTTTGCAACAATATCTGCATTTTCAAAATTAACCTTTGTTACTTCTATCTTATATTTTTCTGCAAATGCATAATCTCGCTCGTCCATGTCAGGCACGCCCATAACTGCTCCGGTTCCATATGTTGAAAGAACGTAATTCGTTACATAAATTGGAATTTGTTTTTTTGAATCAGGATGAATTGCATGTACACCTGCTATCAATATTCCTTTTTTTTCTCCTGTATGATCATCAAGCCATTCTTTTGTTTGATCAAAATATGCTCCAGCCAGAGGATGGTTTTTTGATACAGCCATAAATGTTACTCCGTTCAATGTATCAAGCCGAGTTGTATACACAACAATAGATGCATCTTCTACAATTGATCCAACTACTTTAAATGTAACTTCATGCCCTTCACTTTTTCCAATCCAATTTCGCTGAATTGTTTTAATAGCTTCTGGCCAATCAAGACCATCAAGACCACTAAGCAGTCTATCTGCGTAGGCTGTAATTCGCATAAACCATTGTCGCATGATTTTCTTTTCAACAGGAAAACCGCCTCGTTCACTTTTTCCATCAACGATTTCATCATTTGCAAGAACAGTTCCAAGTCCAGGGCACCAATTTACTTCACTATATCCCTGATAGGCCAATCTATATCCCATCAATATATCTTCTTTCTCTTTTTTAGTGTATGTTTTCCACTCTTTTTTCTTTGAAAGAATTTCTATTAATTCTTTTATGGGACGTGCCTTATTTTTCTTTGTGTCATACCAAGAATCATAGAGCTTTAGGAAAATCCACTGTGTCCATTTGTAATATTCTGGATCGGTTGTATTTATTTTTCTTGACCAGTCAAAAGATAATCCAATACTACCTAATTGTCTTTCAAATGTTTTTACATTAACTTCAACTGCTTTTCGAGGATGTACTTTATGTTTTACCGCATACTGTTCTGCCGGCAATCCAAAGGCATCATATCCCATTGGGTGAAGTACGTTGTATCCCTGCATTCTTTTCATACGTGCAAACACATCACTTGCAATATATCCTCGTGGATGGCCAACATGAAGGCCTGCACCAGATGGGTACGGGAACATATCAAGAACATACATTTTCTTTTTTGTAGATTTCTGAGCAGTTTTATATGTCTCATCCTTGAGCCACTGCTTTTGCCATTTTGGGTCCTGTTTTTTATGATTATAGAAATGATTTTCCGTAGACATGTAGGTAATATAGCATAATTGGGGTTAAATTCTAAACAAATTAATTGACAATGTCTACAACTGTGTTATTGTATGCATAGCTTTTCCAACCACTCACGCACCCAATGTCACCCATAACACTACCCAAAGAAACCAGAGTCATTTGTACTGCTTCTTGCGAACTTTTAATTCTTAACAAATGCGTTACTAGTTTAAAGGAAATTGCCAACCGTATTCGTCATGAATTTGCTGACAGACTCAAAGTTGCAGAACAACAGCCTCCAGCAACTATAAACGAAGCACACCGTGCTAGAGAATCTCACAATCTCTCCACCTGGAGAATGATGGAGACTAAAGGTCTTCTTGATTTACAACGGAGCATCCTTACAGATGCATTAATCCGTTTCGTTAATCGAAATTTTCCTGACTGTAAACTTGCCGAAGGAGAAATGTTCACTATTCAGCTCGGACAGGTGTGCATTGTAAAGATTCCACCTGTTGAGGTTGTACATTTGAAAGATTAAACCACCGAACCACCATGAAAAAACCACTTCAACCTAATTTCGTTCGAATGTTGTCGGAATGCAATGTTGCAGAGCTTAAAGACGGAGACTTAACTTTGCCTGAAGGATTTATCCTTGTACGTGAAGTTTGCGAGCTACCTGTCGACTTGGCTTTAATGAAAGTATTTATCGGGAAACTTAAAAAATGCCGCGAAGAGTTCCCTCAAGAACTTCCAACAGAAATGTTTGAACTCAGTCTGGTATTGCTTTTAACGTCGCCTGATCCGATCTCCGACTTAATTGATGCCCAAGAAAAAGTCTATAACATATTACTGCTTGATTTTATAAAAACCTTGAATCTTCCCAGGGGGAAATCTGTCTCTACTTTTTTTGTGCGAAATGGAATGATTTGCATTGTGGACGAGGTTGATTCACCACCAGCAAATCCAGCCGATGATTTAAGTTTCGAACAGTAAGTTCTGTTACCCCACCCGCGCGGACCACGTCCGCGCGGGTGTAATTTTTTACCTCTTCAAACCTCCCCACTCAACATAGGTAAATCCATTTCGCATTCCCTTCACAAGCTTTTGCGAAACTATAGTTTTAAGCTCATTCAAAGGTTCCCAATCAAGAAATACTCGTATCACACTATCAGGTTTTGGAATAACATTCATAGGAATAAATGAATTCATTTCTGCAGTTTGAACAAAAGAAATTCTATAATACGGACTATTTCTTTTCATCATTTCTGGATACCAATATTCAACCATATCTTTGATTTCTTTTTCAGATAATCCGAGCATATTCAATTTACTTTCCAACTCTACTTTAAGAGCATCTTTACCCACAACAAATCCTTCAGTTTGTTTTGGATACGTTGCAAATGCATTTCCTGCCCAATAAATATATGGATATTCATTTTTCAAACACGCCTCATATGCATATTCACCACCATGTTTTGCATCTATATATTGTACACAAGAATCTTTACTTACTGAACTTAAAGCTCCTGAAGGTTTAGCAATCACATCCCACCCTTTAGAATATGAAGGTATAACAGTTGTAAGCTGCATGTCATTTTTAAAATCAATATGCACTTCTGTTGTTTTTTCAGGATATAAATATATAACAGGCTTTCCACAACCGCCTTCAAGCTTAAAGTCATACTCACCTACTGCAATCAATCTGCCCCACGTATCCCTGAATAGAAGTACAGGATTCTTTGCTACATATTCTGCATATGTAGGTTTTTTACTTAGCTTTAAATCTCTGTTAATTTCAAAAAAATCACGATTATTATACTGACTAATTTTTTCTATAAATTGAGCTTTAAGAATAGGATGATTCTTGTCTATTAACGTAAATATATCCAAACCCGATTTTGTTTTCCCTATTTTTCTCACTTCAGAATCTAAAATATTTTTTGTAACATACGAGTCAGTACTAATACCACACGGTTCAGGCGTTACTTGATTGTACGTAGCATATACAGGTTCACTTGCTACAATATCACTCTTATATAGAACATTTGTAAAATAATCATCGTAGCCTGTAATGGTTTGCTTTGGCTTTTCACCTCTCTGTACTCCAAGCGAATATGCAGCAATACTGCCATATGAATTTTTTACAAATATACGAGTTGAACTTGTATAGTAATTCCCAAGGGCTATGAAAAGTTTCTTTTGTTCTTCCATTTTAATATTTCTCTCTGCTTCAGTAGTTGATGCATTCCAAAGATTATATCCAAAGCTTCCAAATATTTCCCCTTCCAAAACAGGATCATCGTACACATCAAATCCAGATGCAGTTGCTCCTATTTTATGAGAATCTTTAGGTATCTCAACATTAACCTCACGTAATACATATTCTAGTGAACCAAATACAAGTGTTGGAGCGTCCGGAAAATTAATCTTGTCAACAGTGTTGTCAACTACTGCAGTAACTTTTCGTTTATCTATTGTTTGATACAACATATCATAATCTTTTGGAAGATATGGCGCTAATGGATGATAGACAAATATAAAAGTCTTATAATCTTTTGTAATAAAAAAGTATGGCGCAGGTGCTGCACCTCCAATCCCCTCTGATGTACGAGTTATAGTAAAACGGTTATATCCTGCATACACGCCACTTTCAACTTTTCCTTGTTCAACAACTGCAATATCGGGATATGTATCTTCGCCTGATGGGTATCCAACTTCACAACCTGGCTTTTCATATTCACTTTGCAAAAATAATCCATAGCCTTTTACATATGCACCGTCTTGAACAATAGTAGGATCAGTTGAAGTTGCACAAGGCTTTTCCTCAGAATTAGTCGTGACCTGAATATCACTATTAATAGTAACACTTGGAAGAGGAGCAATTTCAAGATGTTTTATATATAGACCAAGACACAAGAGCACAATTAGAGGAAAAGTAAAAAAGAGTGTAATAGCTTTATTATAGTTTAAAGATTTCATGCACTAAGTATATGGTAAATGAAGTTTCTATTAAAATCAGTTATGAAGCATTTATGTGTTATAATGCAAATTATGAAATTTACTTTTAAAACTCTTTCGATTGCGCTTATATTTTTAATACCAACACTCTCATCTGCCGCCGTTCTGCCCCTTAACATGGGATATAAATCTACCGATGCTAAAACTGCAGGAGGAGTAACTCAACTTCAAAACTATCTCGGCATTTATCCTACAACTGGTTTTTTTGGTACTGTGACTCGAGCGCTGCTTAAAGATTTTCAAAAAAGAAATAATCTTCCTCAAACAGGAACAACTAATCTTTCAACAGTAAACTTTATCAATCAAATCACACCTGTTATTCAACCAGCCATTATTCCAACACCTGTTGTTACTCAGCCTCTCAGTATGGTTTCTACAACTACATGGGAAAAAGGAACGGTTCAAACTATTTTCACACCTGAAAGCATTCGAAAACAAAATCACACCGTATCAGTACGACTATTAAGTCAAAATGATTTTGCACACGATGACATTTACACTATTGTATTAAATCAGCCAAATACTACTTCATATCAATGGCTTGTTGGAACTTCAACTGCACAGAATATGAGCTCAACACTTATTTCTATTCCCGCTGGAAAATATATTTTGGAAATATGTGCAGATACTTGCGTGCAACATCCATCAGCTATCTCTATTCCTCGCGTTAAAGCACCTCAAAGTCAGTCTGCAGTTATGGCATCACTTTCATCAATGCCTGTTCTATATAACTATATCGATGTTGGTGGAGATAAGATTTTAGATGAAAATGGTTCAACATATGATGTTAAGCCAAAAATTGCACACATCGGATCAACACTCCATATATATGCTCGTACAAAAGAAACTCCAACAACATACACTCCAAGTATTCGAGTTCGAGCATACAATTCAAATTCTTCATATCCTTTGCTTGCCACATCATCAATCGCTACAGAATTTAAACTTATTGTTGGCCAAGATTTTAGTATTCCGAACAATACATATTCAATAGAAGTATGTATTTCAAATGTATGTAATATTGCTCGAGAAAAACTACAAACTCTTACTTCAAGCATTACATTTGAAAATACTGCTTCAAGTACATATAGTGTCCCTTCATTTATGTCATACATAAAATCATCAACTGTTGGTACAAGTTCAGTTAGCAGATATTATAGTGAAAAAGGAGAATTATTTACTGGATCATATCCTCTCATTATAACTGAAGCCACTGGTGACATATCATCTTATAACTATATTCAAGCTCGATACATTAATCTTTCTACAGCTGGATACAAGGTATATGACCTTTCTGCCACAAAGAATATCTACACTAAGCTGGTTCGATTAAGTGCTACAAAATACTTGATTATTGAGGGTAGAAGTAGCCTTGTGGACTTTGTTGCTGGAACTGTTCGGGGTAAATAAGCTCCCATTTCTGTCAATTTGCCCTTATAAGCCATTTGTGCTACTATATACCCCATGTCATTAAACGTAATAATCACTAAAAAACCTAACGAATCAGCATCTTCAATCCTACGAAGATTCACAAAAGAGATTCAGAGTTGGGGAGGCCTAACTAAAGTTCGAAGTAAACGATACGCAGAACGAGGTCTTTCAGCATATAAGACTAAGATGGCCACTCTAAAGAAAATCAAGAACAACGATGCTCGTCTAAACGATATCAAGCTAGGAAAGTTTTTCAATACTCAGAAAACTAAGTAATATGCCCATACTGTTAGAAACACCCACTCTTTCAGTTATGTACACGACAAAAAAGGTGCCGCTTTTAAACGGTGCCTTTTTGCGTACTGTTAAAAAGACAATTCTTCAAGATTCATACGATCTTACAGTCATATGTGTCGGAAAAGACAAAATGAAGTCTATTAACACAGAATATAGAAAAATTAAAAAGCCGACAGATATTTTAAGCTTCCCTCTTGATACTGAAACTGGCGAAATATATTTGTGCTTTGAAAAAATATTTCAAAAAGCAAAACTTTTCGAAATGAAACCTGAAGATTACATAAAATATTTGCTTGTGCATGGCATGGTACACCTTCTCGGACACGATCATGGGGACGAAATGGACAGATTGGAAAAGATATACACAAAAAAACTTCACATCCAGTACCCATACAGGTATACTAAGTAGGTATGAAGAAACCAGAGATACACAATGTCACCGTCCTTGATATAGGAACCAAATCTCTAAGACTTCTTGTCCTTGAAAATCAAAATGAAAACAAAATTATTGCGGCCACTTCAGTTCAAATCGATTACATCAAGAGAGGAGTTGTTCAAGATATAGATGCGCTTACACAGAGTATTCGTATTGCTATTTCTCAAATCCATAAGATTTACCTTGCTCATATTGATAAGGTGGTCATTTCCCTATCTGGCGTATGTGTAGGAAGTATTGCCAATAGAGCCGAGATCACCAATAAACATAAGGCTGGAATTATTACAGAGAATACTATTCAAGACTTATACGACAAAGTTGAAGCACGAATTCCTGAAAGTATTATTCAAAATAAAAAGGTTGTACATATTATTCCTCAAGAATTTAGAATTGATGGAAAGAAAATTTCAACCCTGCATCCGCAGAATCTTCGTGGAGCCGTTATAGACATGAAGGCATTATGCATTTTTGTACATAAGCAGCATTTAGACGCTATATTATGTGCATGTGAAGAAGTTGATTTAATCGTTGATGATGTTGTGATCGGAGAATATGCATTTACAAAGAAAATAATCAGAGAGGCAGACAGACTGGCCGGAGCATGTATCGTAAATATTGGAGCAGATACAACAACAGTAACTACATATGATGAGGGAGTTCCGCTTCTCCTTGATGTATTCCCTATTGGCTCACAAGATATCACTAAAGACTTGGCCCTTGGACTTAAAGTACCTATTGCTCAAGCAGAGCAAATAAAGCTTAATCCAGCTCACGGATTGCAATATTTAGCCAAAGAATTGACTGAGGTTCTTATTAAAAAGCAAAATATTGCCATCAAAAAAGACCAGCGAGAAAAAGCACTCTATATGAATCTTGAAGAGAGATATCATGAAATTGTCTACGCCAGACTAATTGATATTTTTGAATTGGTGCAGCAGCATGTTCGAAAGATTAAAAAAGATAAATTGCTTCCTGCTGGAGTTATTATTCATGGAGCTGGCGGACGTATTGAAGATGTTGCAATTATTGCTAAAGAAATTCTCCACTTGCCTGTTCAAGTGTTAAATGAAGTAGCTCTTTATACGGCAGTGTGTAAACACAAGCAATCAGAAAATATTATTCATTCTGTTGATTCATTAACTACATATGCCAGTGGTGTCTTTTATTTGACACAACATGAAGAAGAACATCATATAAGCCATGGTCCATTGGACAAAGATACGATTTGGACCAAAATATTCAATTGGTGTAAGCAATTTTTACCTTAGTGTCCTTAAAATACCGTTACGTCATATAGGACGGCAAAACTAGAACACAAACTACCCACCCCTTCAAACTATTAATTTTGAAACTCTGTGGTATTATTCTTTGCATGCCACAAGTAAAAACTGACGTTGAATCATTCGCAAGAATACAAGTGATCGGAGTTGGAGGTTCGGGAAAAAACGCTACAAACCATATGATTAATTCAAAGGTTAAAGGAGTGGATTTTCTTGTTATAAATACCGACTCTCAGGATCTTCAGAATTCCCTTGCCCCAAGAAAAATTCATATTGGGAAAAATCTTACTAAAGGACTAGGAGCTGGAATGAATCCAGAAGTTGGAAAAAATGCTGCTGAAGAAACTCGTGCAGAAGTTCAGGAAGCACTTAAAAATGCTGACATGGTTTTTGTTGCTGGAGGACTTGGAGGTGGAACATACACAGGTGCAGGACCAGTTGTTGCAAAAATTGCAAAAGAAATGGGAGCACTAACAGTTGGAGTTGTTACTAAACCTTTCATGTTTGAAGGACAGCGACGTATGCGTCTTGCTGAAGAAGGATTAGCTGAGCTTAGTAAATCAGTTGATGCCCTTATTGTTGTACCAAACGACAAGCTGCTTGGAGCTATTACAAAAGACACTACTGCTAAGGATGCCTTTGCAATGTCTGATGAAGTTCTAAAGCAAGCTGTTGAAGGAATTTCACAATTGATTACTACACCTGGACAGGTTGGTAACATTGACTTCGCCGATATTCGAGCCGTTCTTGAAAACGCAGGATCAGCCCTTATGGGAGTTGGAACAGCTAGTGGTGAAAACCGAGCCGTTGAAGCCGCTAAAGCCGCTATCTCTTCTCCACTTATCGATGTATCTATTCACGGAGCAAAAGGAGTACTCTTCTCTATTGCAGGAAGTGATGATTTAACAATGTTTGAAATCTCAGAAGCTGCTCGAGTAATTACAGAATCAGTTGACCCTGATGCTAAGATTATTTTCGGAACTATCAAAGATGAAAAGCTAAAGAAAAATGAAATTCAGATTACCGTAATCGCAGCAAACTTCCCTGACAAACTTACAGCCGTTCGAAATATTTTCCGAGATAGAGAGGCTATGGTTCAGGAAAGTGTTGCCCAGGCTGAAAATGGTAACAGTTCAAAAACAGGAAAAATCTTTAATTCTCTTGGCAATATGTTTAAGGAAGAAAATAATGCTCCTGTGGCCAAAGAAGAAGAGGTTATTGACGATACTACAACAAGCTCAAATGTAATGAAGCCTGCAGCTGACAGTATTGAAGATGATTGGAATGCAGTTCCTGCCTTTTTGCGACGATCAAAAGGACGATAATTTGCCACTCCTCAAAAATAGCGTACAATATACTCCATGACAGAACTTGTAATTCTTGGAGGCGGACCCGCCGGCGTATCAGCCGGCGTTTATGCTGCCCGAAAACAAATTAATAGTATTCTTATTACTGACGACTTTGGAGGTCAAAGTATTGTTTCAGAAGATATTCAGAACTGGATTGGTACGCCTCATATTAAGGGTGCTGATTTAGCAAAAAACCTTGAAGCACATGTTCGAGAATATGCAGGCACTACGCTTGAAATACGAGATAAGACCCGAGTAACACTTGTTGAAAAAAAGGGCGAGACATTTATCGTGCATGTACAAAAAAGAGGAAAAGAAATTGAGACTATTGAAACTAAATCTGTACTTGTTACAACAGGAAGTATTCGAAGAAAATTAGAAGCAGTTGGAGCAGATACGTTTGAACATAAAGGACTTACCTATTGCGCATCATGCGATGGACTATTTTTTGCAGGACAAGATGTTGTGGTAGTTGGTGGTGGAAATGCAGGACTTGAAAGTGCCTTGCAGCTTGCTGCGTACTGTACAAAGGTTTATGTATTTAACAGAACAACAGTTTGGAGAGCAGATCCTGTTACTCTTGAGAGTGCTAAGAAAAAAGCGAATATTATTTTAGTTGAAAATGTAGTAGTTGATGAAATTAAAGGAACACAGTTTGTGGAAGGAATTTTATATACGGAAAATGGAGAAAAGAAAGAACTTGCATTAAGTGGCGTGTTTGTTGAGATCGGGCAAATGCCAAATACTGAATATGTGAAAGATGTTGTTGAGAGAAATGCTGTTGGGAATATTGTTGTTGATCCGCGAACACAACGGGCGTCTGTGACTGGTGTGTGGGCTGCTGGAGACTGTACAGATGGATTATATCATCAGAATAACATTGCAGCCGGAGATGCGGTTAAGGCGCTAGAGGATATTTACGTTTGGTTACAGAAGTAGACTTTCTGGTGTTTTGGTGGTATTTTAATTGTGCACGACAGCGTAGTTATGCGCTGCACATTACTAACTCGTTAGAAAGATTCCCATGAAAAGAATTAATGCTTCACTTACCGATGAACAAATTGTTACATTTTACGCTTGGCTACTTAGCGTACTAGAAGAACTTGGATTAACACAGGTTCCCTATGAATCCTTAAGAACCTCAGACTCAATTCCATCATCACTATTTACTGGATTTGATGATCAGCTCATGCCTGATGAAGAAAAAGAGTTCAGGTATATTTGGAGAAAAGGGTTTGGAATTACTATCAGCATTTCACTCAAAGATAAATGGAGAGACGGCGGGCAAGTTTTTTTGGTTAGCTTGTTTAAATTATCAGCCGAACCAGACAATATGTTGCCAAGTATTGCCAACATTCTTTTCGTAAACCTTAAAGAAAAAGTTTTTTTAAAAGAATTCAGATGTGCCGAAGTTACCTTCAATGATGAGGACGAATATAATCTTCGGACTGCAGTAATCTCAGACTTCTTCGCCCTCTTCAAAGATCTTCCTTTTTGAAACAAACCCCTCGTACGCCACCCCAGCGTACCTCGGGATTTTTCATTTACAAAAACATCATGCTATAATGCATACAAATGAATCTTATTTTCATACTCTACGTATTACATCAAATCTCACTCGCAGTAGGGCTCGCTTGCTCACTTATCGTTGACGTCTTTATTGTCCTTGTTGAAAAATCAAAGCATATTCGGCATACAGAAAAAAATATTTTAAATAGAACACTATCATATTCTTTCATTTGTGCACTTATTGTTTTCTTCATACAAATGGGATATATCTTTTTCTTAATATTAACTGACATGAGTTCGAATTATCCTGCAAAATTGTATGGATTTGCAGCACTGACAACACTTATCTCTACATGCCTTCTCTTTTGTGTTGCTTCACAAAAATACTATCAAGTTAAGGTTTTATTTAGATATCAAGAGAAACATCAGCATTTGTCAAATAGCTTTATCACACATCACAAAGAGCTAAGTTATACAGCCATTCTTTCGGTTATACTCTGGATAGCCCTCTATATATGTTATGTGATAGTGTAAACCGCTTACGTCAGCGCTCAAAATAAGTACAATTAGAACTACCATGGCAACAGTAAAATTAGCACGGCCAACAGGAGAAGCAGCATTTAACCTCAAGCTTCCCCCATATAGTATTGAAGCTGAGCAAGCAGTGCTCGGTTCTATTATGCTGCGCCCTGATGCCTATGCTGAGATTAACGATATAGTTGATATTGAGCATTTTTATAGTGATAAGCATAAGACTATTTACACAGGTATTGCTACACTTCTTGGTAAAGGAAATCCTGTAGATTATCTTTCTTTGAAAAATACATTGGATGAAATGGGTTCTCTCGAACAAATTGGCGGTGCACACTATCTTGCCGAGCTTGTACAAGTTGTTCCATCTGCAAGTAACATTGAATACTATGCACGAATTCTAGAAAAGAAATACATGATGCGAAAATTGATTTACGCATCTGAGAAAGTGGCTAGCATGAGTTATGCTGAGACTGGAGATCTTGAAGATATTCTAGATCAAGCTGAAAAAGAGATTTTCGTTGTAACACAAAAGAAAACACGTAACACTATTACCGATATTAAAACAGGTCTTATTGATGCATGGGAGCAGATTGATAAGCTTCATAACAGTGACGGAGAACTTCGAGGAGTTCCTACTGGTTTTCCTGATCTTGATGAAAAGCTTTCAGGACTTCAGAAGTCTGATCTTATTATTCTTGCGGCTCGACCTGCCTGTGGAAAGACTTCCCTTGCCTTGGATATTGCTCGACACTCTGCAGTAAATCATGGAACACCTGTTCTTATCTTTTCACTGGAAATGAGTTCACAGCAGCTTCTCTATCGTATGATTGCATCTCACTCACGAGTTGATGCATGGAAACTTCGAACTGGTAAATTGAATCTTAATAACTCAGAAGAATATGATAGATTGCAGCATGGTATTGGAGAACTATCACGTGCTCCTATTTATATTGATGATCAGCCAGGAACTAACATTGTTAAAATGAGAAGTACTGCTCGAAAAATAAAATCAGACAAAGGTCTTGGCCTTATTGTTGTGGATTACCTTCAGCTTATGAGCCCTACTCAGAGTCGAAACTCTGACAACGTGGTACAGCAAATGACTGAAATCTCGCGATCTCTCAAACTACTCGCTCGAGAGCTAGATGTGCCTGTACTTGCCCTCTCACAGCTCTCACGAGCCGTAGAGCAGCGGCAAGGCAAGCCTCGACTCTCTGACCTTCGAGACTCTGGATCTATTGAGCAGGATGCCGATATTGTAATGTTTATTCACCGAGAAGATAAGTACAAAGATCACTCTGAGCGAGATAACATTGCCGAGCTTCTTATTGAAAAGCATAGAAATGGACCAACAGGAAGTATTAATCTTAAGTTTGATGATAAGCATTCTTGTTTCGTTACACTTGAAAAACGTCATGGTGAATTCGGAGATTTTGCCGATCATATGTAGTACATATTTATGGAACAGCTTATAGAATTATTTAAAAAATTCCCAGGCATCGGACCGCGACAAGCCAAGCGATTCGTTGCATTTATCATGCATAGCAGTGGAACATATAGAAAAGAACTTATGGCTGCCATGCTACAGGTTCATAACAATGTAACTACATGTTCACTCTGTAATAGAAGATATATTGATGCATACGCTCGACCTGAACAAGCATCTGTGTGCTCAATTTGCAGAAAGCAAAGAGATCCGAAAACTCTTTTAATTGTAGCCAACGATTCTGATATCGATGTATTTGAAAAGACCATGATGCATCAGGGAAATTATTATGTACTTGGACGATATGTTCCCCTGTTCTCTGAAGCTATTGAAGAATTTGTAAATGTAAAACAGATTTACAATCGTATTGATTCTCTTAAAGAAAAAGGATTGACTGAGGTGATTCTTGCAACCAATGCAACATCTGACGGTGATTACACTGCTCGAATACTGAGAGAATATATTCAAAAGAAATACACTGAGCTTACGGTAAGTACCCTAGGACGAGGACTATCAACAGGTGGCGAGTTGGAGTATGCGGATAGTGATACATTGAGAGAGGCTATGAAATTTCGGAGATAAGAAAACTATACGCCAAAAAATCTTACCGTCCATCACGAAGTAAGATTTTTTGGCGTATAGTTTTTCAATTCGGGAGAGTATTGCAATAATCTAGAGTGTGACTTGAAAATTTTAAAAAATAAAACACATGCCAGTCTGCGAGTATGTGTTTTATTTTTTAAAATTTATTTATTTTTCCTGTGCACCTTCAATCCCCGAAACAATCTGCGACATAATATCGTGCGTCTTAGTAACGCTTGAATCCATGAATATTACTTTACTGTTCTGTGATGATCCTATACTTTTCATAGTATCGAGATACTGAGTAAGTGTTAGTGTGGCAATGATTTCAGAAGCGCTCTGATTTGTTGCTCCAGCTACAACCTCTATTGATTGTTTCAAACCTTCTGCAATAGCTCGTCGCTCAAGTGCAATACCTTCTCCCTGCAATCGCTTTCTTTCCTTCTCAGCTTCAGCTTCTTTGATAGCCTGAATCTTTATAGCCTCACCTTTGTTCTCAGCAGCTTTCTTAAGCTGCTCTGACGCTACAACTTCGGACATGGCATTTGTAATCATTGTTGGAAATGTTACGTTTGTGATTTGAAAGCTGTGTATTTGCATTCCCCATTCTCTAAACTGCACTTCAAGATCTGTTTTAATATGGAGTGCTAGTTCTTCTTTTTTCTCAAGAAGACTTTCATGAGTTTCTTTAGCAACATATGTTCGAAGTGAGTTTTCTACACTAGCTTCAATAGATTTTGATCTATCTTCAAGCTCGTATACATATTTTTTAACTCCTTCAATATGTTCTGCTTTATCTACTGAGTAAATCAAGTTAGTTCCAATAGTAACAATAACCTTATCCTTTGATGGATAATTCCCCTGAAGAGCAAAGTTCTGCTGTCGTAGACTCACTCGTTCTCGAATACTTTCAAGAAATGGGATTTTAATATTAAGTCCAGCTGTCATAGTTCGGTTGTATTTACCAAGGAACTCAACAACAGCTACGGTGTTTTGATTAATGATTTTAACACTTGTAAGAAGTATTAAAACTAAAACTATAAAAAGGATGAAAAATGTCATATATGTATTATAGCATGTCTTTGCTTTGAAAAAATACAAACAAAAAGCCCAACATTAGTGATGGACTGTTGGTGCTTTTTGTTTGTATTTTTCTCTAGTTTACTGAATCGATCTTAACTTCAAAGAATGGCTGTCGGTGACCGTTTTTCACGAAGTATTTACTCTTCTGCTTAAACTTACCTACAACAACTTTAGCTGCTCGGTCGATGTCTGTAATAGTAGCTGTAACTGTCTTTCCAGCAACTGTAGGAGTTCCAAGGTTGATAGTTGTACCGTCATCAGTCATAAGTACCATATCAAAAGTAACTTTGTCTCCTAGCTTAAAATCTCCAAGGATTTTTTCAACTTTAAGAGTCTGTCCTTCTCGTACTCGGTACTGTTTTCCGCCAGTTTTGATAACTGCCTGAGTTCCAGCGATCTCTACGAATGCTTTTTTAGCTTTTGGTTTTGGAATAGGTGTTTGTGCCATGATTTGAGTATTATATCTTATTTGGGCTTATTTTGCAATAGAGTAGGAACTCTTTAAGTTAGCCTTATTATGAGGCGATTTAGACCCTAATCTCAGGCACATCGTACTCCCCTTTTTTGACCAAATCTGTCACTTTAGCCAAAAGCTCCAAATGTTTCTTTAAATTTATCTTATTCATTTCTTTCCCGAACACGATATTTCCAAAATGCATGCATGCATTCTTTATAGCCATATCTTTATTATCTTCTTTTTTCTTTGTGTAACTAATCCATCGCATAGCCAATCCTCGATGTAACAACTCAGCCGTTGCATAGTTTACAAATCTTCTCTGATCAATTACATACGGTTTTTTAGATCCAATGTTTATGGCTTTTTCATATGCCTTCATACAATTTTTAATATATGTTATACCAAACTGTGTTTCCAAAGTTCCAGCTAGAATGAATAAATAAATCTGGCCTAAAAAGTTTGGCAATGCGTATTCAGGATCACATACAATACTTCTTCCAAAATCGAAAACCATTATCTCACCTGTCTTATCTATTGCCATATTTTTTGGATGACCATCTGTCCATACAAAAGTCTTCTCGGCGTGGCTTATAAAATCATAGGTAATCATTTGACCTATTTCTTGTCTCTTATCATACAAAATAATAAGCAACTCGGCAAAGCGCTGCATAAACTGTGCATCGGTTTTTTCTACCTGTGTGACTTTATTTTTTATACTATGCATAGCCAATCTAGTTTGAGCAAGAATGGTTCCAATTTTTGCAGCTGAATCCAACGTTAATCTCCCTTCTACAATTTCCTCTTGAAGATTAGAAAATCCTTCAGATGCAAAGTTATGCATCACTGTTATTTTTTCATCTGAGAAATGCTGAATTACTCGAGGAGTTTTTACTTTCGATTGTAAGTGCTTTTGAATTTCAACATCTAAATCATGTGTTTTTGCTGCATTAGGCAAAAAATCTTGTTGTTCAACAATTGTAAAATTATTACCTAATTCTATATTTTCAAAAGTTCGCTTTACCGCAACATGATGCAATTCTCCCTGAGTATCAGTATAAATTCCATCATACACTTCTGAAACCACTCCACCTGAAAGCATTCCTGTTAAAGATACAGATCCAGCATTTGATGCTTTTAGTAAGATATTAGCTGCTTTCTCCAATGCTTTGCCTTTAAGGTCAAGCTGAGGTACTGGAGTTTTTTTGATTTTTTGAGGCATATTGTTCTTTAATATAACAGTATTGGAAATATTAAAGCAACTTTACAACACCTTCTTCAAATACTCACCCGTATAACTCTTCGGACTATCCGCCACCTGCTCAGGCGTTCCCTTAGCCACCAACTGCCCACCCTTATCCCCTCCTTCAGGACCGATATCAATAAGCCAATCACTACATTTTATCAAATCCATATTATGCTCAATCACAACTACACTATTCCCTTGATCAACAAGCTTTTGCAAAATCTCGATAAGCTTTCGCACGTCGTGATAATGAAGTCCCACAGTCGGCTCATCAAGAATGTAAATTGTTTTCTGCACATGAGGCTTATACAACTCTGACGCAATCTTAACTCGCTGTGCTTCACCTCCTGAAAGCGTTGTTGCAGATTGTCCAAGCTCAAGATATCCAAGTCCCACTTCTTGCAATGTTTTAACTCTATCGAAAATTCCAGGCATATCCTCGAAAAATACAACAGCCTCTTCAACAGTCATTTTCAAAATCTCATAAATATTTTTCTTTTTATATGTCACTTCAAGAGTTTCTTTCATGAATCGTTTTCCATGACATACATCACATGTCACATACACTGTCGGGAGAAAGTGCATTTCAACTTCAATAGCACCATTACCTTGGCATGTCTCACATCGTCCACCTTTTACGTTAAATGAAAATCGTCCTGGTCCCCAACCTCGTGCTTTTGCTTCTATAGTCTCAGCAAAAAGATCTCGAATATGCGTAAATGCGCCCGTATATGTGGCAGGGTTTGATCGTGGAGTTCGCCCAATCGGTGATTGATCTATAAGAATAGTTCGTCCAAGATATTCAGTTCCTGTAAATGTTGCACAGTTGTATATCTGAGCAGTTCTATGTTCTCTATCAAGTTTACCTAATAAGTTTTTATACAAAATCTCATACACGAGAGAAGATTTTCCTGATCCAGATACACCTGTTACAGTCACAAGACGACCAAGAGGAATTTCTACATTTAAATTCTTAATATTATTAACATTTCCTCCAGTAATCTTTATCATTCCTTTATCAGTACTTCGCCGTCTATCTGGTACTTCAACTTCATGCTCACCTCGGAGATAATCCAGCGTCATTGAACCCGTAAATGAATCAGGGTCTGCCACCGTTTTATCAACTGGAAGAGATTTGATTGGATCTTTAAGAAGTCGTTTCAATTCTCCGGCAACCACTACATTTCCACCTCGAACTCCCGCACCTGGACCAATATCTACAAGATAGTCAGATGCCAAAATAGTATCCTCGTCATGCTCTACAATAATCACCGTATTACCCATATCCTTGAGCTGTACAAGTGTTTTAATCAATCTGTCATTGTCTCGCTGATGTAGACCAATAGTTGGCTCATCGAGCACGTACATGGCTCCTACGAGCCCAGAACCGAGCTGTGAGGCCAGTCTAATACGCTGTGCTTCTCCACCTGAAAGAGTATTAGCTCGTCTATCGAGACCAAGATATTCAAGACCTACTTCCTGCAAGAACTCAAGTCGAGCCAAAATCTCTTTTGTAATAACTTGTGAAATCTCCGCATCAATTGGACTCAACTTTAATCCAAGCATGTAATCAACTGCATCTTGAATTGTCATCTTAGTGTAATCAACAATGTTCAAGTTTTTATCAGCAAGCAAAACACGTAGTGCTTCAGGTCGAAGTCGAGCACCGTTACATACTTTACAGATTCGAGCAGTGAAGAAACTATCTGTCCCTAGACCATTACATTCTGGACATGCACCGTATGGAGAGTTGAAAGAAAATAGTCTTGGTTCAATTTCTGGAAATGAAAATCCATCGTATGGACACATAAACTTTGAAGAAATAAGATGATCTTTCCCTTCTGCACTGATTCGGAGCAACCCTTCACTTTCCCCAAGCGCTCGCTCGATAGATTCGTTTAATCGCTCAGTAAAGCTCTGTGAAGGAGTTTCGATTTCAGATATGTAAAATGTATCAACAAGCACATCAATATCGTGCTTCTTGTTTTTATCAAGCGTAATTCTCTCTCGCAATTTATGATCTTTTCCGTCTATTTTCACCTCTTCATATCCTTTACCAAGAAGATCATAGAGCATTTGATAGTATTCACCTTTTCGTCCGATCACAATTGGTGCATAAATCTTAAACATGCCATGACCTATTTCAACTCCAAGAATTTCTTTTTTCTTTTTTGTAGTTTTCTTTTCTGCAATTTCATCAACATCCCCCGGAGTTTTAGAATCGATACCTTTTACTACTCTGTGAATAGTGTCGATAATTTCTTCTTTAGAAAGTTTTTTAATTTCTCTGTCGCACACTAAACAATGGGGCTTTCCCACTCGAGCATATAGAATTCTCAAATAGTCATAAATCTCAGTAATAGTTGCCACAGTTGAACGCGGGTTATTTGACCTTGATTTTTGATCAATAGAAATGGCTGGTGAAAGTCCAGAAATCTCATCAACATCTGGCTTTTGCATTTGTCGCAAAAACTGTCGTGCATATGATGAAAGCGATTCAATATATCGTCTCTGACCTTCAGCGAAAATAGTATCAAATGCGAGAGATGATTTACCTGAACCAGAAAGACCGGTAATCACAGTCATTTGATTACGAGGAATTTGCAGAGAAATGTTTTTCAGGTTGTGAGTACGAGCACCTTTAATAGTGATCATATCTGCCTGAATTGTCTCTTTGTGAGGAGTCGCCTTTTTACCTGTATGTTTTGGGTTTGAGGGTGCCATATGTCCGCATTATACAGTATAGGGCAAGCTTTGTATATAAGGCTTAGTTAGCCTGTTGAGCAGGCTTATCGAGAACGTGCGGCGTATAATTATTTGAAGCATTCCACAATAAGAAGCTATGAATTCCAAGATCATCGAGTGCTTTAATCTGAGCCTTAACTTCTGGCGCATTATATACCACTCCATAAATACTAAAGTCTTGCAGCCATGGACGAGACTTTGCAGCTGCAGTAGTTGTTCCAAACAGCGTTGTCATTCTCTTGAGACCCATTTGTGATGAATCGTGTACGGTCTCATATGGATGCGTATGTGTATTGTTTATACCATTCCATACTTTATTAAAATGGGACGGATAAATCATTCCAGAAACATAATCAACGTATGGCGAAATATCATCAAGCTGTTGTCCAATAGTTAAATCATCAGTATTTGTTAATACCATTCCAAATACATCTGCTGAAAGTGGCATATCAACTAATTCGCCTCTCATATATGAGAAAAAGCTTTTCATAGTTCTTCTTCTTCCCTGTTCAGCAATTTTTGATGCGCTTAATTTTGGCGTTGATGTTGAAGAAGATGCAGTTACTGTTTCCGCAACAACTGTATCATTTGCAACGTATTCATACGCAATCTTTTTCATATCACCATCAGACGGATATCGAACATAATCAAATTGAATTTCATCAAAACCTCTGTCATACACGTAGAGCTCATATTTTTTTGCGCAAGACCCGGGCCATATCTCGTATATATTCCTTAGTCTGCATTTCATGAGGAGATAGCCAATAATTTCCTTTGAAATCTCTCCATGGCGTACCGTCAGTGCTTTGCACTGCAAGATCAGGATGTAGCTTTGTAAAACAAGCATCACGAAATACTGCAATACGCGCAATAGTATATATCCCCTTATTTTTATAGTATTGCAATCGAGACTCTAGGTCTGAACGACTTAAAAGCGGATTTACACACGGTGTGTCAAGACCTATGTCAAATAATATTGTCCCTGGTGCATCTTTAATATCAACGACAATTGCATTGACTGTTGTATTGTCAATCATAGTGTCAAGTTTTTTCTGAAAATTCTTATCCATAAAACTATATGCACTTACATAAATACCCCGAACCGCATCGGGAGTTTTCATATGTGTATCAACCACAGGTACAGGCTCTGGAATAATCTCAGTCGTAGTGGCCGTCGTAGACGCTTTAGGTATTTCAATAGCTGAGGCAGTATTAGGAAATGAGAACGAGTATTTTTGTGAGTAATAATCAAAGGCAAATGTACCAGCACATACAAAAATTAAAGTTGTAATTATGCCGGTAATGAGTTTCATATGGACTTAATCATACACTTTTTTTACGCACAATCAAAACAAATTCTCCACGAATTGTATCTTTGTGTGCCTCATAATATGCAAGCAAATCACTCGGACTTCCTTGTCGTATATCTTCATATATTTTAGTTAATTCCCTGCATACAGTTACAGAAAGCTGTATAGATTCATTTTCCCTTTCAATAAGCTCTTCTAAAAGCTTTATAAATCGGTGTGGTGATTCATAGAAAATAAGACTGACATCCGATATTGCAAGCAATGAATCGAGTATTTTTTGTCTGCCTTTCTTATGCGGCAAAAATCCATAAAATAAAAATGGAGTCTCTCGAATACCTGCAACAGATAAGGCTGTTGTAACAGCTGAAATTCCCCCAATTGGAATAATTTTTATATCTTTTTCTCGTACTGATGAAGCAAGTAGTGCGCCTGGATCAGAAATCCCCGGAGTTCCCGCATCGGAAATAAAAGCAATTTTTTGACCTTGTTCAAGCAAGTCAATTACATGCTGAATTTTCCCTGCGTCTGCGAATTCGTTTACAGAAACAAGTTTTTTATGAGGGATTTCAAGATTTTTTAAAAGCTTTCCTGCAACTCGCGTATCTTCAGCACAAATAACATCAACGGTAGTTAAAATATCTATTGCCCGGACTGTAATGTCCTGCATGTTTCCAATGGGTGTGGCAACAATATAAAGTACACCACCTTCTTCAATTGTTTGAGTGTGTTTATTCATATTGTACAGGTACACTATTAAATGAATCACGTGTTACAACAACATGATCAAGCAAACTAATGCCAAGAACTTTCCCAGCCATAATAATCTGCTCTGTAATAGCTTTGTCAGATGCGCTAGGAGTACTCACACCAGATGGATGATTATGAACAAGAATTATTGCAGCTGCACCGTATTCAATAGCAGGCTTAAATACTTCTCGAGGATGAATCATACTTGCATTAATAGTTCCGATTGAAAGTATTTCATCATGAATAACTTTGTGATGTGTATCCAAATACAAACCGCGAAGCTGTTCTTTTGGCAAATTATGCATGTCTTTTACATATGCATATACGTCTTCTGGTGTACGAATTGTAGCAAGACCACTTAAGTTTTTACTAAACAATCTTCGCCCTATTTCTCCTACTGCAATAATCTGACATGCTTTAACCGCAGGAATGCTCAATTCTTTTGCAAGCAGCACTGCATCTCGCTCACTGCCTGATAAGACGCTTTGACCATACTCTTTCACAATTCTATGTGCAATACTCATCACATCTTCTTTTTTAGTTCCACTCATTAAAATAACAGCAAGCAATTCAACAAGACTAAGTGATGCAGGACCACTTAAAAGCATTTTTTCTCGAGGCTTTTCATCTTCTGGCATATCTTGCACTTTCAAAATATACTGCTTTTGAAGTGCTTGATTGTATGAGGGAGATTTCTCCATAAACAACAAATCACCCTGTCCAATTTGAACATAGGGAGACTTGATGCGAATATTCTTTTGTCTTGTATTCAATGCTTTCATGTTCACAAGAAACATTATAGCATGGGAGTCAAATTATAGTATTGAGTGCGTAAGTTTACCGTCTACTTCTTCACAAATCATAACTTTTCCACTTGTTGGAAGCTCAATCATAGCTTTCATGTCTGCTGCTGATTCACCTTTTGTAAGGACTGCTTTAAGCGCATATCCAAGTGCCATGTTTCTATAATCCATAATATCTTCTGTTCCTGCGTATACAACTGCAGTTGGATGGAATGATGAGATTGCCTTATTGGCCTCTAGAGAGATTTTCGTTATGATTGAAGTAACGCCTTCCGCTGCAGCTTTTGCGACAACTTCTTTAGCCCATACAACTTCTGATGCAGTAGAAACTGGTTCTGCAGTAAAGTGTACTAACTCGTCTCGCTTCTCTTCTGTATATTTCATAACTTTGTGCATTACTGTAGTTGCCTCAACTGGATAATCACCAAAAGCTGTTTCGTCACTCATTGAGATTCCGTGAGTTCCATCAAGAACAGCATTTCCGATATCACAAACTTCTGCTCGAGTTGGAGATGGATTTTTCACCATGTTCTTAAGAACCTGAGTTGCAACAATACTGTATTTTCCTTTCTTCAAAGCTGATTCAACCATTTTCTTCTGCATATAAGGGAGCTCCTGTAGAGGAACTTCTGCCATTAGATCACCTCGAGGTACCATAAGTCCATCACAGTTATCAAGAATCTCGTCTCTATTATCAAAACCTTCTCGGTTCTCAAGTTTTGCAATAATTTTTCCTTTATAATCAGGATATGCTTTTAGAATTTCCTTGATATCGTTAATGTCTTGAATATTTCGTACAAAAGAGTGAATAATGAAGTCGATATTGTTTTTTGCACAGAAGTGAATGAATCCAATATCTTTTGGTGTAAGTGACGGAAGATTAATATGTACGTTTGGAACGTTTAGACTTTTTTTACTTTTGATAAGTCCATCATTTTGTACAATACAAATAATTCCATCAGCATTCTTTTCTTCAACAATAAATGAAATTGAGTTATCGTCATAACTAATAAGTTCGCCTACAGGAATTTCATTATGAAAGTTTGGATAGTCAACACCAATAACATTCTCTCCCATTTTTGTTAGATCTCCAGTAAATATAACACGCTGTCCTTTTTTAATTTCAAAAGGAGTTTCAATTCCCTTTGTTCGAGTTTCCGGACCTTTAGTGTCCAAGAGGATACACATTTTATTGTCTGATACATTTCTGATTGTTTCCACAACCACTATAGCCTCTTCCTCTCCCTGATGGGCAGTATTTAGCCATGTAACATCGATACCTGCATCGATAAGTTTTGTAATGTATTCTGGTGCAGCATTGTTATCAGCAATCTTTGCTATAATTTTTGATTTTCTTCCGTGTGTTTTTATCATGAATTTATATATACTTTATGTGTTTATTAACTAGGTTAAGCCTCTATGGTACTACATCTTATGTATTTTTACCACTCTATCGGTCAGGAGCCACCTGGTAGTACTGAATAAGAAAATCTGTTAGATCAAGAAATGAATTGGCAAGCGACTCAGAAGCGTATTGACTAACTCTTGGGTCTATTGTGTACATAAAAACAATAAACTTAGGATTGTAGGCAGGAAAGAATCCAATAAATGTATGCATATTTTTCCCTTCAATATATCCTCCATTTTGTGAGGCAATCTGTGCTGTTCCTGTTTTCGCCCCAATCGAATAATGAGGATTTTTTCGCTTTCCATCAAGCAAGGCGTTGTCAACGTTATAGACAAGCATGCCCCGTATTTCATCAATGGTTGCTGCTTTAAGTAATGCCTTATCTGGATCAAGTTTTGGAATATTGGTTGTCTGAACAGTTCCTACACTATGTTTTACCTTCTCAATAACATGAGGCTGAACCAAATATCCTCCATTAGCCAAAACTGACAATGCTCTAATTGTTCCAAGCGGTGTCATAGCTATACCCTGTCCAAATGATGCCGTGGCATGCTCAACATCACCTTTCTCAAGGTTTTTAGTAAGCGGTGCAGATTCATCGGGTAAATCAATACCTGTTTTCTCGCCAAGGCCAAATTTCAAAAAGTACTTTGTAAGTTCGTCATTTCCAACAAGCTGAGCAATGTGTACAAAACCTGTGTTAAGGGACTGTGACAAGGCAGTCTGCAATGTAATAGTTCCTCTAGCCTTTTTATCAAAGTTGTAAATTGTTCTATCTCTAACTTTCACAAAACCAGCATCACTATATGTGGTATTTGCATGCACCTTACCTGTATCAATACCCACTGCCATAGTAAGAGGTTTAATTATAGATCCCATCTCGTGTGAACCTTCAACGGCATCATTTTTATATACAGAAATGTCGCTTATACCTTTCGTATCCTCAGGATTGAATCCAGGCACTTGGGCCATTGCCCTAATTTCTCCTGTATATGGATCCATAATGATAGCCCCTGTTAATTGCGAATGCTGCTTATCCTGCACAACCTGAACTGATCTTTGCAATTCTTTTTGAACTGTTGGTTCAATAGTCGTATATATATCGCCTTCAAGATTTTCCCGATCAGTTAAGACTTTTTTTGCTCCTGAAAATAATTCAGCAAATGGAAGATTCAATGAAGAGTTAGCAAGAATAGTTACTTGACTATCTAATCTCTTTTTATAAACAGAATGGGGTATAGGGAAAATCAAAGAAGTATAAAAATATTTACAGAAATGGCGACTCTAATGGAGAATGAAAATTGCTGATTTTAGAAT
>JAZKFG010000002.1:250307-253129 GCA_040386515.1 Patescibacteria group bacterium | reverse complement strand
TGTATCAAATTCTTTTTCCAATCCATATCTTCCTGCAAATGTATCGCCCTTGTATCCCATAAGACCAATTACTTGTGAGGCAAGATCACCTCCCGGATAATGTCTTTTTTTCTCTTTAACAACTCCTAAAAATGTAAGACCTAGCCCTTTTACTGCTTCAGATTGATTTTCTTCCAATTCTTTTACAATCTCTTCATATGGATCAGTAGGCTTATTTTTAAGCTGAGAAAACACATCGGTGCTGACTGGCTCTGTCGTGGTGCCAATTACTGCTTCTATTCTTTTTCTTAAATCGGCAGAGGCTTCGTCCATTGTTGAGATTACAGTACCTGCAGCATTTTTATATTCTTTTTTAGTTACAGTTGTATAAAATGATTTTGCATTTATATACAATGTATAACTAGACTTCACAGAAGCAGCAGGAATAGCCACGCCATCTTTAGTTGTCATGTAAATAATTCCACGATCAAGAAGCGCATTAGTCTTTTTTACATATTGCTTGTCTGCAAGATCAACATATACTTCATGACGAGCCACCTGCACAATATAGAGCTTAGCAATAAGCACCAATGCACCCAATATGCACAATATAGAGATTATACGTGCTCTAAATATAAAAACATTCATATGAATACTATTATCGTAATGCCAAAGCTACGTCTTTCTCTGTTGTATCAATATACGCTATAGCAGCAGTATTACTTTTCTCATATCCAAGTCGAATAGCTTCATCAATATCTATGATTGATGTTTTTTCAATATATGCATGCTCTTTTTCACCTACTGCAGTTTGTAATTCTCCAAATGCAATTCTCTCTCGTTCAAAATTTGATCCAATTGTTACTGTTTTATACACACATGCAATGTACGTACATGAAAGGAGTAGTACCATAGAAACAAGTACACTTGTAACGTTTATCTTTTGTATTAAAATTTTGAATGTGTTTTTTTTCATTGTTGTGTGTATATTCTTAATTTGGCGCTTCTTGACCTTGGATTTGCTTCTATTTCAGCATCCGTTGGTACAATAACTTTTTTATTCATTCTTTCTCCCTTTCCTTCTTCTTCATAATTCTTAAATATATTCTTAACAATTCTGTCCTCAAGACTGTGATAACTGATCACTATCATTTTTCCATTCGGTGCAAGCATTTTTTGAGCTTGATTCAATCCACTTTCTAGTACCTGCAATTCTCCATTTACTGTTATACGAATCGCTTGAAACGTTTTAGTAGCTGGATGAATTCCTCCTTTCTTCTTTACCACTTCCGAAATGAGGTCTGCGAGTTCTTTTGAAGTTTGAATTGGCTTTTGCTCTCGTCTTGCTTCTATTGCTTTAGCAATTTTCCATGCAGATTGTTCTTCAGCATATGTTCGGAGAATTAGAGCAATATTTTCAGGTGACCATGTATTTACAATGTCATAGGCTGTTAATATTCCCGTATCTTCTGGCAAAACATCTGTCGAGAATCGCATATCAAGCGGTTCATCATATTTAAAGGAAAATCCTCTATTTGACTCACCAAGCTGATATGTACTTAATCCTAAATCAAACAGTACAGTATCGAATTTCCCTTCCATTTCATGTCCAAGTAATTTTTCAATTTCTCCAAAATTACCTTTGTGAATAGTTAGTCTTTTCTTAACATCTGTAATCTGTGTATTTTGTTGTAAAAAGTACTCTGCTCTTGCAATGGCTTGTTCGTCTGCATCGATTGCATGAATATGGACCGTAGGATTTTGAACAAGCAACTGTTCAACATGACCTCCGTCTCCAAAGTTACAATCAAGATGTAGTTTCGAATCCATGCAAAGATCTGTTATTTCTTTCAGCAGGACCGGAACGTGTCGTGGGTTTTTCTGTATAGTGTTATTCATATATGTTGGTTAGATAACTCCTATCTCGCCTAATTTTGCCGCAAGGCTGTCTGCCTCCTTCAAAATCTTTTCCTTATATGTCTTCCACTTTTGTTCTTCCCAAATCTCAACTCTCGTATGAACTCCGGTAAATACAAGTTTTTGAGATCCTTTTTTATCTCCTGTCGCATATAGTCCCATATATTCTTTTAAAAAATCTGGCATAAGGATTCTCCCGGCGCTGTCCACTTCAACTTCTACTGCTCCTGCGAGCATAATACGGTTGAAGGCACGCGAATCAGGATTACCCATAGACAAACTGCCTAGTTTAGCAGAGATATTTTCCCATTCAGTCAACGTAAACATAAACAAACAGCTGTCGAGACCATGAGTGATGATCACGTTCTTTCCAAGATCCTTTCGAAACTTAGAAGGAAGTGATAAACGTTTTTTTTCGTCGAGTGTATGAGTAAATTCTCCTATAAACATATGCTTTTTTAGTGGTTTACCACTTTATCCCACTTCTTACCATTTTATACCACTTGATTACTTTTGCAAATGGACAACAAAGGAGTTTTGTGTGGTATTTGTCTTTTTTTGTAATAAAAAATTCTCATACATAAAATACAACAGTCCATCACTAATGTTGTATTTTATGTATGAGAATTTGTCGTCTTAAGTATGGTTGCTTGAAAAATTTAAAACAAAAAACTCATGCCAGTCTGCGAGTATGAGTTTTTTGTTTTAAATTTTACCATCCTCCTGAACTCCCTCCACCTCCACTTGAACCTCCCCCTCCCGAAAATCCGCCTCCGCCACTGCTTCCTCCACCAAAACCTCCGCCGAATCCTCCAATACCCCCTCGGCCACCTCTCCCTCGCTTAAATGATGCCGCTAAAAATGCTTGCAAAGCAGATAAAATTCCTCTTGATAATCTGGAATTGCTTGAAAAGAATAAATCAACA
>JAZKFG010000002.1:191715-250297 GCA_040386515.1 Patescibacteria group bacterium | reverse complement strand
ATATAAATACTAGTGCAATACCAGTTATCAGATATAAAATAACTGAGCCAACTAAACCAAGGAACAATCCCATAAAAGTTGATTTACTTTTTGACATCAATGTCAAAATTCCAACAGGAATAGCAAGGAGTAGTGGACCGAGAACTATTATTCCAAACAGCAGCGGGAATAATAAATTTACCCAATCAACTTGTTTAGAACCCTCCACAGGGCCAGTATATGGCTCACCTTTACTAATTACGTCTATAAATTGATCAACTGCATCATTAACCCCTTTACCATAATCTCCTGCTTGAAATGCAGGTGTAATATATTTTCTCCGAATAATATCAGTCAATGAATCAGGAAGCACTCCTTCAAGTCCATATCCTACTTCTATTCGATTCTTTCTATCATTCAAGGCAATCAAAAACAATAATCCGTTATTCTTTTCTTTTTGTCCTACGCCATTATTTTGAAAGACTTTATATGCGTATGTTTCTATAGTCTCATCTGACGGAAGTTCAGAAATAGTTAATACGACTATTTGATTTGTTGTTGATGCATCGAACGCTTGTAGCTTTTGTTCAATAGCACTTTGAACATCATCAGGAATCATATTTGCTGTATCCGTCACATATGTATTCAGCTTTATATCAGCAGACTGTGCATTAGTGTGTACAACAAAAAAACTGCATACACACAATACTGATATGTAAAACAGTTTCTTCATACGGCTTATTATTCTAGGTTAACTTTAGGAGCAACGTTTGATCCTGAAACAGCTTCAAAATATGGCTGTTGTGCAAATCCAAATATTTTTGCAAATATTGAACCAGGAATTCTCATCACCTTAAGGTTATAGTTTTTAACAGTGTCATTATACTTTTGTCTTTCAACAGCAACTCTGTTTTCAGTTCCAGCAAGTTCTACTTGAAGGTTCTGTACAGCTCCTATTGATTGAAGTACTGGATAATTTTCCATTACAACAAGAAGTCTTCCAAGAGATGATTCAACTTGATTTGTTGCCTCAACTTTTTCTGATTGTGTAGCTGCGCCAGCATATCGTGTACGAGCTTCGGCAAGAGCAGTGAATACAGCTGTCTCCTGCTTCATATATCCTTTTACAGTAGCCTCAAGGTTTGGAATAAGATCAAATCTTCTTTGATACTGATTTTCTACCTGTGCCCATTGTGCAGTGTATTGCTGCTGCTCAGTTACAATACTGTTGTATGAGCTAAAGAGCCAAATTGCTAAAAGCACTAAAATACCTATTACTATGTATGTTTTTTTCATGCACATAGTATAGCATATCAATGCAAGTGTTAGGTACGCATTGATACTTTTTTCACAATCTGATTAACTACAAAATATGCTACAAGGAGAATTGCAAGTGAGGCCATAAGTACAGGATTAAGTGGGTACAATGCAAACGCCGTAGAAATTACAGGAAGATATGGGAGTGCAATTGCAAGCGCACCAGCACTTAGTAAGGCTATTTTAAGTGAGAGAGACATTTTTGTTTTTCCTCGAAGAGTAAGAACAAGTACTAATTCACACAATACGCTGAAGACAAACCATCCTGTTCTAAATATTTCAATATCATAATGATTAAATAGGAAGAAATATGTCATATCGAAGACAGAACTGATAAAGGCAAACAGTGCCACTTTTTTAAAGAATTCGCGAGGTGAATGCTCTACTGGCTTATCATACTCTTCCTTACTTAAATTGTCGCTAATCAAGAACATAAGAGGAATATCGGTAAGCAAGTTATTGAGCAAAATCTGTATTGGAAGCATTGGAATATCAACCCAGAATAGCGTTACAACAGTAAGCGAAAAGAGCGTTCCTATATTCCCCGTAAGTGTACACAGCAAATATGTAAAAATATGTGCATATACTTTTCTACTCATTGAAATAGCAGTGAGAATTGGTTTTAACCCTTTTTCCATAAGAAAAATATCTGCTGATTGCCGCGCCACATCGCTTGCATTGTATACCACCATTCCAACATCAGCTCTTTTAAGCGCCAGTGCATCATTAATACCCTCCCCAAGAAATCCAACCGCTCCTTTTTTCTCATATATATCAATAAGGGCAAGCTTATGATCAGGCTGACATCTCGCATAAATATCACATGTTGTTCCGCTATCTTCAACTTTAATCTTATCAAGTGAACAAACTGAATTCTCTGTCATATCAGGATTTAATTTTTTACCAATATATGTTGATACAAGTGCAGAATCGCCTGTCAAAATCTTGACATCAATACCCATGTCTTTAATAGCATGATATGAAGCAATTGCATCTTCTTTGAGAGGATCTTCGAACACATACATTCCATTGAATACGAACTGTGATTCACCCGCTTTTTTTGAAGCAAATGCAATTGCTCGAAGTCCCTGGCTTTCAAATACAACATACTGTTCATCGAATCGTTTTCTTTCTTCAGGCGATATATTAGAGGCTGTAATCACCGCATTGTACTGACCACGAATAATTGTAGTGTTATCAAATTCGAAAGAAGCATATCCTACTGTTGACTTAAATGGAGTAACTGTAGGCTGTTCAGTATTTGTATCAACCGTATTGTTGTGCGCAATGATGGCAGTATCAAACGCAGCATCCATAGGAGATTTATTATATTCAGAAAGCGATATAGCATCTGCAACTTGTGTAAGATCTGATACATCAAAGATCTGATTTACTCGTATACTATTTTCAGTCAAAGTTCCTGTTTTATCTGTAAGCAGATATTTTATAGAGCCAAGCTGCTGCAAGGCTGATAAGCGTTTTACCAGAACCTTTTCCTTGTACATTGCAAGTGATTCACGTGTAAGCATGAGTGTTATGATAAGCGGCAATGATTCTGGCACTACGCCTACAAGCATTGAAATAGCATACAAGATGAATTCAGATATTGTATATTTTTCATATACAACTAGTCCAAAAAACCCGACAAGGAAAATACTCACAAGCGCAAGCAATAATATTTGCATGCTGATATTTGATACAAATCGGGTAAAACTATTATTCTTTTTAATTGAGCTTAATTTGTCGCTGTATGCAGTGAGAGAATTTTGTTCAGCACTTGATACCACTTGCACTGTCATTCTTCCTGATGCAAGACTGCATCCTGCTAAAAGTTTCTGATCTGCAATTACTTCTATCGGCAGACTTTCGCCAGTAAGCACTGACATATCAACAAATGCGTCAAAAGATTCGCGAACTAACACGTCTGCAACAAGGACATCGCCAGAAACCACAATACATATATCTCCTTCGACAATATCTCCGCTTGCCACTTTCATAATAAGTCCATCTCGCTTAACAGTTGCCTCATGAGAAATAAGGCTTTCAAGGAGCTGACTTGCTTTCGATGCGCGAAACTCTTGTATGAAACCGAGTAATACGCTGATGAGGTTTATGATGACAAATATCCATCCGTCCACAATTGATCCGAGAATGAAGGATAATATCGCTGAACACAGAAGCAATACGAAAAATATTGAAGACACTTGGCCTTTCAATATTTCTAATGCGAGCATGAGCGATTTATTTCCTTTTTTACGTTTCTTTTCGTGATGTATCGCTACGTATTCTGACGTAAGTCCAGATGAAATGTCTGTGAGGTTCATGAGGGGTATTATACCCTTAAACTAATTAAAATACCCAATACCCATGTGTGTTTTCATTTCATCCATATATGCTTTAGCCATACCTTGTACTTTTTTTGTACCCTTTTCAACAATTTTCATAACAGCTTTTTTATCTTTTTCTAAAAGCTTTCTTCTCTCTCGGATAGGACCAATTAAATCCTGCAATACCTGTATAAGTCTTTTCTTGAGCACAACGTCCCCGAGACCACCTTTTTTATATTGTTTTTTAAGTTCTTCTACTTCTTCAGTTCTTGAGTCAAATATTGTTAAGTACGTAAACACTGTATTTCCTTCAACTTTTCCAGGATCTTCAACTTTAATATGATTAGGATCCGTATACATTCCCATAACCTTCTTTGCAATCACATCATCTTCGTCCGAAAGATAGATAGCATTGTTTAATGATTTACTTGCTTTTGCCTGACCATCAGTACCAACCAGTCTTCCTGCATCTGATAAAACAGGCTTTGCTTCAGCAAAGAAATCTCCATAAATAGAATTAAACTTTTTAACAAGCTCATTTGTCTGTTCAATAACAGGAAGTTGATCTTCTCCTACTGGAACTTTTGTTGCGCGAAGAAATAGTATATCTGCAGCTTGGCTTACAGGGTATGATAAAAAACCAGCAGGCACATCCTCACCAAATCCTTTTTGCTTCATTTCTGATTTAACAGTTGGATTTCTCTTTAATCTTGCAACAGTCACAAGATTCAAAAACAAAACAGTCATCTCTGCTATCTCAGGGATTTGAGATTGAATAAAAAAAGTAGTTTTTTTAGGATCAACTCCACATGCAATATTGTCCATTATTACCTCTATAACATTTTCACTTACCTTTTCTGGATTATGAGCATTATCGGTTAGGGCTTGAACATCTGCAATCATATAAAATGCATGATCTGCTGTTTTTTGCATTTCAATACGATTTTGAATTGAACCAACATAATGTCCTAAGTGTAGTCTTCCTGTAGGTCGGTCTCCCGTCAATGCTATTGTTTCGTTAGTTTTTTTCATATATTTAGCTTATTTTTAGAGTATAGCACACTCATTATTGACAGACATCTTTGTTTTGATATACTTGAATCACGCCAAGAAAAGGGCCTTTATGATGTTTCGTCTTCATCGAGGGCCTTTTCATTTGTATAGATAAACTTTTCTACCACTTGAGACAAATAAGTGGTAGGAATATTAATCCTCTTTAAAAGATATGAACATTTATTTGGATCTGCTGGAGAAATAAGCCTTACTTTTATATTTCTACTTTGCCAGAATTTTATTAAACTCAAAAAATCACCATCACTGCTAATTAACACTGCCATATCTAAATAATTTTCAACACAATCAATAGCTCCTTCGATTGCAATATCAACATCACAATTGGCCTTTATTTTTGATTCATCTTTATTAAATACTGCTTCTTTAAAAATATATGTGTATCCGATTTTTTTATTCAACCTGTACTCTGATGCATACTTAGACAAGTAACCAGTGAAAATAGTAACATCAGTGGCTTTATACACATCATTAATCCAAACATAAAAAGAATTCATATCGATAATAATATTTTTTACACGACATTCACTCATTAAATTTGCCATATCAATATATACCTTAATCACTAAAATACTCTAACAGAATCCTGATAGAGTATTTCAAAAGAAAATATAAATTATTATACAACTTAAGCTTTAGGCTTTAACAAAGGAAACAAAATCACATCTCTCAAGTTAGGCTGATTTGTAAGCAACGCCACAACTCGCTCAACTCCCATTCCCCATCCTGACATTGGCGGCATACCATGCTCCATCGCTTCTACATATTCATCATCTTTCTGCATAGCCTCTTCATCCCCACCTTCTCTATATTCTCCTTGTTTTGCAAATCGCTCTGCCTGATCAATAGGATCAACAAGCTCACTATATGCATTCACGATTTCCCACCCATTAAGCACAAGCTGAAATCTATCAGTCACAAGCGGATTGTCATCGTTTTTTCTTGCAAGCGGAGAAATATCTATTGGATGGTGTGTCAAAAAAGTCGGCTTCACAAGCTTTGGTCGTGATACTTTTTTATACAATGAGTCAATCATATTTCCTCGTCCAAGCGTATCAATATCCTTAAGTTGAATACCAAGTTTTTGAATAGCCGCTTTAAGAGTTTCGGTTTCGGGATACAAATCAATATCAATTCCACAATCTTCTATAAGAAGATCTCTAAATGTTTTTCTATCCCATGGCGGTGTAAGATCAACAGATACCATTTCACCATCTCGGTTCATACACTCAATAGTCATACTTCCTTTGAGCTTACTTACAACCTCCACAAACATTTCTTCTGTGAATTTCATATTATCCTCATAATCCCAATATGATGCATAGTGCTCTATCATAGTAAATTCTTGCAAGTGACTCGCATCCATTCCTTCATTTCTAAATACTCGAGCTACTTCAAATACACGATCAAATCCTCCAACTATCGCTTCCTTAAGATAAATCTCTGGGGCAATTCGAAGATATACATCCATATCAAGCGCGTTGTAATGCGTTATAAACGGTTTTGCAAGTGCACCTGATGCAGAAGTCTGCAGAACTGGAGTATCAACTTCTACGAAGTTATATTTATTGTAAAAATTTCGGAGCTCTCGAAGGAAATCTGAACGGAATTTAAATCTGTCCATTGTTTCAGTATTACTAATCAAATCCAAATATCTTTTTCTGTATACTGTTTCAGTATCAGTAAGTCCATGCCATTTTTCAGGAAGTGGTCGAAGCGACTTTGATAGAAATGAAAACTTTTCTACGAGCACAGAGATTTCTCCTTTTTGAGTTGTAAAAATATTTCCCTCAGCGCCGATAAAATCTCCTACATGAATCATGTCAACAAGCTTGTCAAATTCTTCATTCAAAACATCAGCTTTAGCAACGATTTGAA
Source organism: Patescibacteria group bacterium (assembly GCA_040386515.1). Classification (GTDB taxonomy): domain Bacteria; phylum Patescibacteriota; class Minisyncoccia; order Phycocordibacterales; family CAIZLB01; genus CAIZLB01. Next base: position 243,725 of record JAZKFG010000002.1, on the reverse strand, counting down.
GCTGTCCAGAAAAGTCCTGTAATTTTATAAATGCTAACTTTCCCATATTTCGTAAAAAAACAATTCGTCCGCACACTCGCACACGTGTTCCTTCTGCCTGCTGTTTGGCAGCCGCCAACAAATCACTTCTGTCGAATTTATCTGCAAATGCAATAACTCCGGTATCTTGTATAGCTTTTAATTTATTAATACGATCCTGTCGTTCGTCATGTGTAGAGGGTTCCATGAAGTGGATTATAGCATAGGTTTTAAGGCTTGTTGAGAGGCGAATTACATTCCCTTAAGCTCAATAATAAATGTAGAACCCTTGCCAACTCCTTCTGACTCCGCCCATACATGACCTTCATGCGCTTCAATAAATACTTTGGCAATGAATAATCCAAGTCCTGTTCCCATAATATTAGCTTCACTTGCATCAGGAGCTCGTGAAAACTTCATAAAGAGTTTTGGCATAACTTCAGGTGCAATTCCAACTCCGGTATCATGAATTTCAATTCTAACCATTCCATCATTTTTCTTAAAGACCGTAATAGCAACACCACCATGCGGAGTGTATTTTATAGAGTTATCAATAAGATTCATTATTACCTGCTTTAGTTTTGTTCTATCAGCTCGAACATTGAAGGCAGTTCCCTGATCACCTTTTGGCACATTATCAATGCACTGAATTTTTGCTCTTTCAAATGAAGGTTGCAACTCAGTCATACATTCTTTGAGCAACGCTCGTACATCTACATTTGCAAAATCATAATGCATTCTTCCCTGCTCAATACGAGTGATGTCGAGATAATCATTTACCACTGTTGCAAGAGTTGTACATGAAAGTTCCATGATAGTTAAAGCTTCTTTAGCTTCGGGAGTAACAGGACCAAGATCTTCATCACGCAAAAGTGAAATGTAGCCTTTGATTGATGTGAGTGGTCCGCGAATCTGATGCGATGCGAGAGAAACGAATTCAGTTTTCTCTTCTGATATACGGTGGAGCTCGGCGTTTTTCTTTGTGAGCTGAACAGCTGATTTTTCTAGCTCATCTTTAATACGAACCTCAGTTTTTACACTTTTTATAAATAGCCAACTAAAGAATGATATAATCAGAAAGACAACAATTTTATATAAAATCTGTTTTGCGCCTGTCGCTAAAATAATTTCTACAATTGAAACCAATACCAATGCAGAAGCAAAGATTTGAGCTGCCAACACTTTGGTACTTAAAACCTTATACCGAATAACACCGTACACCATCACAATGATATACAGTATTACAATATAGTTTCCAAAAGGATAAATGTTAAAGAATTGTGGGAAAAAGTTTGTTCCTCCAGCCAAGAATCCAATCAAGCAAACGATGAGTGTATTTTTAAGCTGCGATCTATATGTACTTCCTTGCTCTATTTTCTTTAATGCAAATAAAATATGCACAACACTCAGAAGAACTACTGCACCAAAAAATATTGGAAATAAAATGTAAAACTTTCCTGGATTAATCCAAAAGAAGTCAAATTTCTGAATCATTCCCTCTTTAAAATAATGAGTGAAGCTAAATATTGAAAATGCCAAACTGATTACATATAGTGCATTTTTTGTATATGACTTTTTATATCTAAGCAATTTAGCAATGAATGCAAAATAGGCAGAAGGAATCCACACTGCAGCGAGATCAAGAACGTATTGCCATTCAAGTGCTCGGGTTATATTAGTTGCGCTCGTTAAAAAATATAATGCCAAACTCCACGTTGCGAAAGGAATAGAAAAATAAAACCAATAACGGTTTACTTCATTTTCTCTATCTGATTGATATGCAATAACACTAAAAAGTATTGTCGTAAGACCAAGTATAAGACTGGACAGACTAAAGGCTGACATAGAATGATTGTATCACACTATATTTTTAATGAGGATAAACTTTTCCAGAGAGATGCGCGATTTCGTCCATAATAGTTCTGGTCACCGCTTCAAGTATTTCAGGATTAGTCGAGCTACCTTCTGGATATGAAAATATCATCGGCTCACCCACTACAATTTCTACATTCTTTTTAAAAAGCATTTTCTTACTTTCTCTATTATGTATGGCATGAGTTCCTTTGATGCCTACTGGAATAACCGGTACGTTATGTTCAAGTGCATACCGAGCGACACCTGTGTATGCTTTTAACATTTCTGTTTCTGATGGAGCTCGAGTTCCTTCAGGAAAAATTCCAACTAAATCATTTTTTAAAATATGAGTCTTAACCCGTGAATGCACAACAGATTTATCTGTTGCATTTCTCTCAACTTTGATCTGCCCAGTTCCAACCATAAGCGGTTTCCATAATCCGCGTTTGAAGAATTTTTCTGCTGAGAGGAAATGAATATTTCTTCCAGAGACTGAGACAAGACATAAGAAGTCAAAAAAACTTTGATGATTAGCTGCTACAATTGCTGCTTTTTTATGAGTCTTAATATGATGAATATTAGTATGTGACTTAACCCAAATTGTTCGTATTATTGGTCCTAAAATAGATCTGATTGCCTTGTATGTGTATGTAGTCAGAGTACTGTGTGATTGCATGGTTCTATTATACATGAAATATTCATGTATTTAGGGCTTATTTGGTGATATTGATTTTTACCTAGTTCTATGGTATAATGCAACATGAACAGGTACCCTATACCCTGATGAAAATCAAACGCTCCTTACACCCACAGCTATTATAGGAAGCTGCACAATAGATTAAAATTGATGAAAAATACTTCTCTCTTCGTTCCCGGCATGTGGTTTAACCCTGCTGGAAAACTTGGACAACGTCTTAGTGAAATCTTTGCGATGATGGACGACATGTCCAGTCTCGGCAGCGTCGAAACGCGTGCCAAGGCGGTGATCGGATATCTTATCCGTCATCCAGAAATCACAACTCTAGTCGGTCACAGTGCTGGCTGCACAATCATTGAGGAGGTTCTTAAAACCCTCCCCAAGGAAATGAAAATTTCCAAGATAGTATTGATGAGCCCACCGCCACCTAAAGGCAAGAAGTTCGGACGCAAAGATCCGGTATTCTGGGCCATGGGAAAATATCTGTGGAAAATGTTCACCGGCAAGCATTTCATGCTTTCCCGCAGTGATGTCAAAAATCTCCTCTCGGTTTCCGAAGAGAAAGTGGATGAAGTTATGACAAACCTTAAACCAGACAGCGGACGCTTTGCTCGCGAAATGACCATGCGTCAGTTCGCGAAGCCGGAACTTTTCTTCATCCCAGATGGAATAAAGGTTGCAGTTGTGACGAGTCCAGATGACAGAATGGTTGGAGGGAAAGGCATCAATGTGTCGGGAAATACTCGGCGCAGTTTTGCCTGCATCTCTTGCGGAGGCGGACATCTCGCTCCCCTGCAGAGGATTGACAATGTCATTTCCAGACTAAAAGACATGTCCTTCGAGTTCTGAACTCACCTGTTTCAATCTTCGGCCTCTCGGGCACTTACGTGCTCGGGAGGTTTTTTTATTTACATACTGCCATGCTACACTACCAAATATGAACATCACCTTAGTCACCATTTCCGGAGTAAAGAACAAAACCATACTCCCTCTGATCGCAGAATATCAAAAACGTTTATCTCGATTTGCCAAAGTACAGATTCTCGATATTAAAGAAGAAAAAAGATTTAATCACATTGCTGAAATAAAAAAGGCATATTCTTCAGCATATATTTTTGCCCTTGATGAAGAAGGCAAAACATATTCATCAGATCAATTTGCAAAACAGATTGAGCATATTCAATCTCACCTTTCAAGTCATATTATTTTTGTTATAGGACCAAGTGCAGGATTTAGTGTTGAAGAATTAAAAACCGCAGATCAAAAGCTTTCGATCTCAGCCATGACATTCCCGCATGAAATGACAACTATGCTTGTGTGCGAGCAGGTGTATAGAGCATTTACTATTTTAAATAATCATCCATATCATAAGGAATAATACTAAAACACATCATTCCAAACCTCACCAATATAATCCACAACCTCTCCGATCTTAATCTCAGCACTCTCATTAGTCTTTCTCATCTTAACCTCAACCATTCCCTTCTCTAATGTTTTTGGACCAATAATAATCTGTACGGGCATACCTAACATATCTGCATCAGCCATTTTATCTCTAATGCTCATTTGTCTGTCATCAATAAGACAAGAATATTCACTCACTAAGCTCGCATATATTTCTTCACCGACTTTATATACCATGTCATCTTTTTCTTTAAATAAAGACACGATTTCAATTTCATATGGGGCTACAGCTTTTGGCCACACCAATCCTTTGTCGTCAGCATATTTTTCTACAATTACTCCCATTACACGAGTAATACCAATTCCATAAGAACCGAGAATAACTGGCTTTTTACTTCCATCTGCATCCATAAAAAATAATCCCATTTTTTCCGATTTCTCTCCGCCAAAACTAAAAATATTTCCAACTTCTGCAGCTTTTACTTTTTCAAGAGATTGCATAAGTTCTTCTTTATTTTCCATATCTTCTAAAGCCTCCACATTGTACGCCTCTTTTGTATTTCTATCTATATATATAATATCCTCGCCTGCATCAGAAATTGTCTGAAACTCATGGCTTACATTTTTTGTAAATGCTCCACCTGTCGCTACTGTCATAAACGTATCAGAACCTAATCCAACTCGATCATAAAATCGCATATATGCATCAGCCATCTTATTGTAAAATTCTGTATGCATATCATCTGACGTACTATATGAATATAAATCCTTCATGACAAACTCTCGTCCACGCATAATACCACTCTTTGCCCGAAGCTCATTTCGAAGCTTTGTTTGGAATTGATATACGTAAATTGGAAGATCTTTATAGCTGTGAATTGAATGCGTCATCATTTCAGTAATCGGTTCTTCATGTGACCAACCAAAACCAATATCTGTTCCATTAGCTAATTTACTTTTAAACCAAATATCAACATGCTCATCACTCCATCTATCTGTCTTTTCCCATGTTTCTTTTTTTTGAAGAGCCGTCATAATAATTTCCTGTCCGCCTTCAGCATTCATTTCTTCCCGAGCTATTCTTTTTATATTTTCAACAACCATTAACCCAAAAGGCATGTAGGCGTATACTCCTGCCATTTCTTTGTAGATATAGCCAGCCTGGATTAGGATTTGGGCGTTTTTTGCCGCTTCATCACTTGGATATTCCTTTCTGGTTTTTGTAAATATATTACTATGCCGCATATAGGTCGAATGGTACCACATCCTTGCTAAACATTCTATAAACCGTTATAGTACACGAATGGCAATAATAGAATACAGTGACATAGTCACACGAAAAACAATTATATTTGAAGGAGAACCATATGAGATCTTAGATCACCATATTTTTCGAAAACAAATGCGAAAGCCGGTTAACGCTGTAAAAATGCGTAACCTTATAAGTGGTAGAACTATTGAGCACTCTTTCCAGGCGACAGAAAAGGCAGAGGAAGCAGAACTTGAAACAAGTAAAGTTAAGTACTTGTTCAACAATAAAGGAGAATGGTGGTTCTGTCCTGAAAATGAGCCGTCAAAGCGATTTAAGCTAGATGACACATTGATCGGAGACAGTCGAAAGTTTTTGAAAGCAAATGCAATTATCGATGTTAAATACTTTGGAGAACTTCCTATTGGAGTAAAGCTTCCTGTGAAAATTGACCTTGAAGTAACTGAGGCTCCACCAACAGTTCGGGGTGATACAGCCAAAGGTGGTAACAAAATTGTTACACTTGAGACTGGAGCAGAGATTCAAGCACCAATGTTCATCGGCCCTGGCGACATCATTCGAGTGAATACTGATACAGGAGAATACGCGGAACGAGTTTCAGTTGCGAAGTAATAAAAATACAAAAGTAAAAAGCTAACCGTCCATCACGAAGTTAGCTTTTTACTTTTGTATTTTTTCAAATAGTACTCCAGAGTATAGTGCTTGATAATTTTTCGCAGAGGAAGCATGCTTGGCTGCGACGTATGCGTACTCTGCAAAAAATTATTCTAAAATAAACCAACCATGTGATTTAGCATAATCCCTCAACTGTCGTGTAGGAGACACAGCGTATCTATACGTTGCTTTTATTAAAAGTGGCAAATCAGAATGATGGTCAGAATATGCGAATGAGCCCGTAAAATCGTACTTTGCTAAATGCGTGACTTTATCCTTTCCACTTGTAAGTACAACCTGCTTACCTGCTGAGATATGCTTTTCCAATTCTTCTACTGCCTTAAAGTTTAATATGTCTGCAAATTCAGCGAACACAAATGCATGTGTAACCTTACGCATTTGCTCTACATCAACCCCTTTAAAAAGTTCTGCAGCCTTTTCAAATAGTACTTCCATACGATTTTGAGAGACCAAATGGAGTTTGTATGATAGGAAAAAAAATCTCAATCTCCACACTGTTCTGAATGAGATTAGCTTTCTTTTGTACAATACCTGAATGAGTAATCTCTGACTTTGAGCTCGAATAAGTGTTTTATCCAAATCAAAAAATACATATGACATAAGGCATTATTATACCTTTAGCACCATTTTTTGCAATGCCCCTATGAAAAATTTTAAAACCCCGAGGCAACATTAGTGATGGACTGTTGCAGAAGGGTTTTAAAATTTTATTCATTCAAAAAACAACTCCAGCCTCCGGTTGTTAAAGTACTACCGACTTCAGTCTTGAAGTTACTTGCTACAAGAGGATTAAGGAAGAATACAAGATACCCATCTGGTTTAACAGTAACTCCGCCGCATATCGCATATGCATTATTTGCCACTGCCCATGCCCCATTAATATAATGGGCATTATATGCAAGTGTTGAAAAGAATTCGAGTTTGCTTACATCAACTGAAGACTTTACAGCAGCCATGAAAGGATTCCACAAGCCTCCATCACCTCCAACTGCAGGAGCATTGTAATATGGAACATATCCACTTCCATTTGCATAATAAGCTCCATTATTCGTTCTATACAATTCCATTCCCTTTTTGAACGATTGAACCTCCTGAAGAGTTTTGGCAATAGTTGCTTTATCCTTTGCTGTCTTCAAGCTTGCCAGTACAATTGATGTAAGCAAACTAATAATTGCCACAACCACAAGTAATTCGATAAGTGTAAATCCTTTTTTAGTAGAGAATGATTTCATATACGTTATCTATTAGTTAAATCTGGAGATTTACTTCCATCAGGATATGTAATTTGAGGTGCAACTATTGTCTCCGAAGTTGCACCTGTTGCGAATATGTATATCGATATACCAAAAATAAGTACAGTCAATAGAATCAGTATTGTCAGTGCAGATTTTTCTGTCTTTACAATTCCAGTCTTAAGAATAAAATCCAAAACCTTTGGATGTTCTGGCTGTCCTAGAACCACTCGAGATTTAAAACGGTTTATTTGTAAATTATTGCTGTCATCTAATTCTAAAGCCATATACTAAGTATACTGCCCTGTAACTTACAAAACAACTTAAGCTTTCCTTACAATATCCATAATAAAATTACTAACAAACTTATTTGTCTCAATCCCCTCTGCAACACCCTGCTTTTTAGCTGTTTCTAAAATATTAGAGATTCGCAGAACCTGATGATATACAACAGTAACTACTGGTTTTTTGCCGAAAATCCCTTTGACCCAAGACAGTCGTTCAAATCCCTTAAGCGTAACAGGTACAATATCAGTTTGTGTATATTCAGCTAAAAATCCAATACCACCCTTAGCTTCGCCTGGCTTTGATGTATCGACACTGATTTTCCCTTCAGGAAAAATACACACAGACTTTCCATACTCAAGCAATTCAATATGATTGACCAATGACGCATGATAGTCACGCATTCCAAGATATGCAGGATATGCTCCGAGCACTTTAAACAAGTTGCCTCCGTAAAAATATCTTCTCCAACCAAACTTTTCATATTGATAATGATCCTTAGTCATTGCAACATAATACAGAGGAAATGCAAACGCTTTTATAGGCAATGCACATCGAACAATAATAGCATCCCATTCACTGATGTGATTTGGTGCAAATAATAATCCTTTATCTTTTTTTCGTGCTTCAATCAACTCTTTAAGAACCTCTTCACCCCCTTCTATTTTAAGCGTAAAAAATATCTTGAAAAATAATAGGGTCGCGAATTGAATCAAACTTTGTAAAATTATCTGAAACTTTTCTATGTTGTCATTTCTTTGACTTCCTATACTCATATTTTTATTATACTACATTTTTCTAAACTAAGCAAATGTCTGAAAAACTCTGCAAAACCTACCTTTTTTCATTTTTAGTGAAATGAATCAAGCTTTTTCTTAGATAAAATAAAGACTGATATCATAGGCATAACCATACACACCAAATACCCCAAGTCTGTCTGGAAAAATACTTCAATAGGCTTTCCGAGATTAAATACATCTTTGTCTGGCAATACATGGAAACATACTCCAATAGTAAGCAGCACAATACCAAGTGACAACAAAATAGACTCTGCTGCCCCTTTTATATTGTGATGCAATCTAAATTCATCAACAATACGAATCATAGAAATATACACAGGAATTAATACAAGCCCAAATAATATTGCGTGCATTGTAAATGGACTTACTCCGAAATTCATTTTATTTAAAAAATCACTGCCTGCCGTATCCAAAATTGCATTGTATATAACAATTGTCGGATAAACCATGAGAATAATATTGAACAGCACATGCTTTCCTCGGAGAAATGAAAGCAGAATAAAAACTAATAATACTATGTACAGTGCAAAATATTGCATAGCTCTATTGTAGCAGCTGTTATATTTATACATGTTTCTAGCATATGTACCTAAGTAAGAGGCTTTTAACATCTAATTTAGAATTTTAAACGTGCATAAATTAAAATGTTCCGTTATAACGCGTTAAAGATAAAGTTTAAAAAATAATTTGCTGCAAAACTCCAAATAAAAACTAGCCCTGCAGCAACCACTCGTGAAAACAGCGTATTGATATGCAGCCACTCAATCATGATTGTCATTATGCCAAGTGTTGCAATAATTCCGATCAAAGCAATTTGTAAAAAATACCAATACCCTTTTGCAACAGATTGTGTATTCCCTTTAAATACCCACAAATGATTTATGGAATAATTTACAAGCGTTCCAAATATAAATGCCAAAGGCACTGCATAAAAATAACTTAAATGAGTGTAGGCGAACAATGCATACAATACTGCAAAATCCATAATAAATGCAGTACCGCCTGACACTGCATATTGTAGGATTTTTTTATACATATTAGTAACCAGCTTTTTTTAATGCTTCAATTGCTTGTTTTATATCGCCACCAATTTTTTTTGGCATATCAACTTTAAGGGTAATATGCATATCGCCTCTTTTTGTAGCTCCGCGAGAACTATCTATCACTCCTCCTTTTTCCTTTGCTCGAAGCACATCTCCACTTCCCACTCCTGATGGAATAGATAACGTGAAGTCTTGATCAAATGAATGAATCTTTATATCACCTCCACCAATAGCAGTAGATAATGGAATATGTTGCGTCATAAATACCGTGCTTTTTTCTTTAGAAAAAACACTATCATTTTTTACTTGTACTCGAATATATAGATCTCCTGCAACACCACCTGCTTCCATTTCCCCTCTTCCTTGCACTCGAAGCGATTCGCCAGAATGAATACCACTTGGAATATGCACGGTGATAGATTCTTTTTGTTTTGTAACACCAGCACCGTGACATGTATGACATGCTTTAGTTGGAATTTTTCCTGTTCCATCACATGCATCACATACATACTGCTGTTCTATATTTCCAAAAATAGATCGCTGCATCTTTGTGACATGACCTTTTCCTTTACATGTATCACAAGTTTTTAAATCACTTCCAGGCTCTGCTTTACTTCCTTTGCATGTTACACATGTTGCATGACGGGAGTATTCTATAGCTCTATCAACACCAAGTGCAGATTCTTTAAAGGTTAGAGTTATGTCAACAGCAATATCAGCACCACGAGTTCGTGCTCTACCTCCACCTCCTTTTCTTCCTCCTCCGCCAAACATTGAACCGAAAATATCACCTAGATCAAATTCTACTCCACCCTGACCTTGTGAAAATCCTGAAAAATCAAAACCTCCGAATCCTTGTCCTGCTTGACCTCCACCCATTTGAGGACCCTCACTGCCGTACGTATCATAGTGCTGTCTTTTCTTTGTGTCAGAAAGAACACCATACGCTTCATTTATCTCTTTAAACTTTTCATCTTTACCTCCGTTTTTATCTGGATGATGTTCAAGAGCAAGCTTTCGAAAAGCTTTTTTAATCTCGTCCTGTGTTGCGTTTTTACTTACTCCCAGGCTCTTATAGTAGTCTTTCATGGGAGCAATAATACCATATCTGTCAACACTCTGCTTAGATTATTTCTTAGGGAAATACACAAGTGGATCAAGGTATGCATTAACCGCAGACACTGGCATTGTCATACTTTTTCCAGGACATGTATTACTTGGTCGAGTTACAGGATTCACCGCGTCAGCTGCATATGTACTCACGTGAAGGTGTGGACCAGTTGAATATCCAGTGTTTCCACTATATCCAACAACCTGTCCTGAAGTCACAGCTTGTCCTGCGCTCACTGAAATACTTGAAAGGTGTCCGTATGTTGTAGCCAGACCGTTGTCGTATTTAATCAATACCCATCGTCCAAATGATGCACCTTTGCAGTCAGCGTCAGTATCCCCTGTTCCTGCCACTTTTCCATTCCCTGCAGATTTTATAGGAGTTCCAACTGCTGCTCTAAAGTCCACACCATTGTGTGTTCCTGCAGCATAAAGTCTTGCCGATGCATTTGTTTTACCAAATTGCTGTGTAATAAGTACATTGTCAAGCGGCCAGTCAAGAGCAGAGTTATTGGCTTTTGGAATACTGTTTGGATTAAGCACATAAGTCAACTTTTTTTCATAATCAAAAAGCTCTTTTTCAAATGCAGCTTTCTTTTTCTTTTTATCGTCAAGAATTGTCTTATAATTCTTTTCCTGATTTTTAGTTAATTCAAGCTCTTTTTTCTGTTCAGCTTTTGCAATATCAAGAGTCTTTTGCTTTGACTGCAATTTATTTTTCTCAGCTTCAAGTTCTTCCTTCTTTTTCATTTCTTCTGTCTTATTACTCTCAAGTGATTGTCTTTCTTTAATCACATCAAGAACTCTACTTCCTACCTCTGCTTGAATATTTTGTAAATGATCAAGATCCTGAACTGAAGCAAGCAGGTTTTTATTTCCTAAAAGGTTTTCAATAATATTAATATCATCAGATTGATATTGCGTAACGAGTGTTTCAGCAAGCCCTGCTTTAAAGCGAGCCATTCGTGCCTGTCCTTCCTCAATATCATCTGAAATCTGAGTAATTTCTAAATTACTTTTTTGAATAAGCGTTTCACTTTTTTTAATATCAACAGATACAGCACTTACCTGTCGCTCTAATCCTTTAATATATCCACTTAATGTCTCTGCTTCTTTAGAAGATTTATCAGCCAAATCAGCATAGGCTTTGATTTCCTTTTCGAGATCTTGAATCAAACGTGCACGCTCTTCAATCTGTGCCTGCAACTGCTCCTTTGTCTGAGCAGTTGTTTGCGTTGTTGCAGTTTGCGCATTTATATATGTTCCAGATATAGCAAAAAGGCATATTGTGCCTATTACCAAACTTACATGTGACAGCCTTTTCATATCTCCCTATTGTAGCATGATACTCTGTGCTTTTTGAATACGCGATATAGATTCATCTTTTCCGAGTATATATATCATTGAAAATGGATCAAGTGACTTTTCCTGAAGTGTTAGAGACATTCTAAGCGGCCATAATACTATACCTTTTCCTTTTTCTTCAGCATATGCCCAAAGTTTTTCCTTAATGCTTTCTACAGAATTAAAATCTGACTCTGTGAGCGAGGCAATAATATTTTTCACATCTTCTAATATTGCATGAGTTGTTGCAGCAGTGACAACAGCCCCCTTTTTCATTTTCTCTGGAACCAATACAAGTGATTGAATCTCTTCATCCGATCTATGCGAGTCATATGGTGACTCAAACATATATGTATATGACGAGTCAGTGTCCATATGTTCAAGCTCTCCAGCGAATACTAATCTATCTCGAACAATTAATAGTATTTTTCGTAGCGTTTGTGCATCAACTTTTTCGGCTACCACTGCAGGTATAAATGAAGTGACAAATTCAATATATGTATCTTCACTCAAAAGCTTCATGTGCTCTTGATTAAACCAATCAAGCTTTACAGGATTAAATACAGCCCCTCCTTTTTGTACTTTAGATAAATCAAATACTTCTATAAGTTCTTGAAGCGTATAGATTTCTTTTTCTCCTCCTGGATTGAATCCTATAAAAGTAGCTGCATTTAAAATAGCTGAAGGAAGATATCCTCGCTTCTTATATTCCAATACCGAAAGCGCACCCTTTCGTTTTGAAAGCTTTTGTTTGTCTTCTCCGAGTACAAGAGGAATATGCGCATATTCTGGAACTTTGGCACCGAGCGCTTCTATTAATAAAATCTGTCGCGGAGTATTTGAAATATGATCCATTCCCCGAATAACATGCGTTACTTCTGATTCTGTATCATCAACTACAACAGCTAAGTGATAGAGCGGATCTTCCGTATTACGGGCAATAACGAAATCACCAAGATCAGTAGTATCCACTGATATATCACCAAGAATTAAATCTTTAAATGTTACAACTTTATTTGGATTTCGAAATCGAACAATTTCTTTTATAACTCCGCTCCCATCTTTCGCCTCTTCTTTTGAAACATATGCTTTATCTTCTACAATAAGTTTTTGAATAGCTTTTTTATGAGATTCAATATTTTCAGATTGTATTGAAAAACCATCATAGCCTAATCCAAGCCATGACAAACTTTCAATAATACCTTCTTGATACTCCATTTTTGATCGAGCCTTATCGGTATCCTCTATTCGAAGCAAAAACTTTGCATTGTGTTTTTTTGCAAATAAATAATTGAAAATAGCAGTTCTGTACGAACCGATGTGGGCATGACCTGTAGGACTTGGTGGAAATCGTACAACAATATTAGTCATATAATTATCGTCGTCGAATAAGACGTGGTTTTCCTCCGTGCGCGTCGAGCTGAATTTCTACAGTATCTCCGACTAAGATACGAATTCGGTTGTATTTCATCTTACCTGTAAGGTATGCGAGTACGAGTTTTCCATCATCAAGCTGCACTCTAAAATGAGTGTCGGGTAGTGATTCTACAACAGTTCCAACGAGTATTACTTTATCCTGAGAGTCTTGTGCCATATAGCGATATAGTACATTACTATGGGTTTTTTGGCAATGAATGAGGATTGCATGAAAAAAGCCCGGCGACCACTGAGAGTGGCGCCGGACTAGGGTGAGGCCTTGGGAGGGATTAGTTGAACTGCAGAGCAGGATTATAGAGTGCGACGGAATTCTGATCGAATTCAACATCCTCAATCCCTACCCATCCAAGTGCTGGAGCTTTGGCTTTGAAATCGATGTACGGAACCATAATAATGCCGTTACCATTTCGAATTGCGTCACGAAGACCATAAGCAATTTTGCCTTGAACCGCTTGCGCAAATGTAGCAGGCATCCTATTTAGATTTTCAAGGATGCAAGAAAGCTCATGAAAACCACAATGTTTTTGAATCAGATCATTTGCTTTGACTGGATAACAAGCTTTTTTATCATCAATCAGTGCGGAGTAGATTAGATCAAAAGCACTTATGAGCGTCTCAAAGATTTTTGGCATCGGAACTCCTTCTTCAGGAATTTTAATAGAAAAAGTGTAAATTGCTGTAGTAACGACAGCCGCAAAATTTGCAGGTTCATAGAACTTAGATCTGGTCGGCTCAACACCAATAAAGACCAGTCTTTTTGCGAAAGGAGGGAAACCAAACTGTGCAGGGTCCAAACGAATATCCCTCTGCATTTCTGCACTGGTATATCCGTTGATGAAACGAATTAAATCCTCCAGACCTTCTTGTTTCGCCGCAACCAGGTTGGCGAGCCCCCTTCCTTCACACTGTGCCTCATCGAGGTGAGTAGCAAGAAAGGCGAGGAGTTGCATTTTCTGACTTGTTTTTGACATGATATCGCGTTGGGTACTAGATTCTCCCAAAGTCACCATCTAACCTCGCACAACGTGTGCAAGGATTAGCGTACTTTGTGATGTTGTTCGCCGCAACATACAAAAACCAGTATAAAATAAGTATCTACATGCTGTTGCGAACACACCCAAATTGTTAAAGAACTGTGCATATTATACGGTTGTTTAGATAAAAAGTCAATGTAGAATCATTACAAAAAATTGACACCTGTATTTCCAAATGGTATTGTCAAATCTGGACTTTTCAACAATTCACCCTTTCCTACTATCATGAACTTAACAGAAATTGGTAATCACTTTAAAAGAATTTATGAGCGTAAAAACTTGGTTCATTACCCAAGTCTGAATCATCACATCATGTTTTTGCTTTCTCAATCTCACAGGCTGACCAAAGCTTTCCGTAAACACGCAGAAGATAAGGACATATTAGGCGAAAATCTAGCCAGAATGGTAGCAAGAATACTTGCCATCGTAAATCATGGCTGGGATTTGCCTTTTACCGAAAGCATGTGCAAAAAATTTCCCGAAGGTGAATGCAGCTCTTGTCATGCCTTTGAGTGTATATGCGAGGACGAAGAGCGTGCTGAATATGTATTTCACAAACCGAGCAATGAACAGCCGTTCTGGAATTTGCATGACCATCAGAAAAATCTGGACAGAGTGTTCGGCAAAACAAACTCTGATAAGGGCGGGGTGCTGTATTGTCTCCATCGGCTAGATGATGAGATAAAAGAACTCAATGAAATTGCTATAGGTCATGATCATTTAGACTCTTCAGTCAGTGATATCGAGGATGCCTATACGTCTGAGCTTGCTGACATTCTGGCTTGGACAATAGCTGTAGCCGTCCAACTCAACATTGATTTGGAACACTATGTCAGAGAAGTCTATGAAAATGGTTGTCCTGAATGCAAACATGTACCGTGCGACTGCAAACGGTTTCGTGTGGTCAACTCAGCCATCGTAATGGCAAATACGCAGCTTGCGTAAAAACAACCCTCCTGGTCTCCGGACCAGTGAGGTGTTTTTTATTTATCAAATCTTTATCTTTTATTTAATTTAAATTTCATAATTCATTATCTTGATGCATATAGAATATACAGTGTGTTACTATATTATTAACAAACTTTATTTATAAACTTTAAAATTATATGCGAATACTTCTTATAGAAGACGATATTGATTTAACAAAAGCACTTGTAGAATGTTTACAGTCTGAGCATATGACCGTTGATACGTGTCATGAAGGAGATACAGGTTCATATATTGCACGAACCAATGCATATGATTTGATTTTGCTTGATCATATTCTTCCTAAAAAACTTGGTACTGAAATCTGCAAGGAGCTTCGAAGATCATATGTTAAAACTCCAATTCTTATTATGAGTATTCATGGCAATACAGATGACAGAATTGCCTATCTTGAAGCAGGTGCCGATGATTGCATTGCTAAGCCATTTTCTATTGCTGAACTTGTGATACGTATTAAGACTCTTGTTCGTCGACCATATGATATTAAGGAAGAGATTATTACTATTGATGACGTAACAATAGATGTCGACTCATTAACTGTTTCGAAAAAAGGAAAACAAGTATATATGACTCGAAAAGAATTTCTTATTCTCGAACAAATTGCTAAAAAGCCAGGACAAGTAGTGAGCAGAATGGATATTATGGACCATGTATGGAATAAGGATTTTGATCCATTTTCAAATACAATTGAAACTCATATTAGAAATATTCGAAGAAAAATCGGAGACGGCAAAAACACAACCATAGAAACAGTTCCAGGTCGTGGATATAGAGTATCCACAAAAGCCACAGGTACACTTCGTGCTCAAAGAATTCGAACCAACAAAAAACTTAAAACAAAATCTAAGCCAGCGAAAGTATAATTACGCCCACTTTTTAGCAATAAGCGCTTTGTACGCTGCCTGAGTCTCTGCTTCCTGCTTTGACTTCCCATCTCCGCTTGCAATATGTATGTCATTTAAAAATACACCAACTGTAAAAAGCTTATCGTGATCAGGACCAAATTCTTTCATAAGCTCATATCGAGGTGTAACGCCAACATGCTCCTGTGATAATTCTTGGAATAAACTTTTTGAGTCAATAAACTTTTTCTTTTCAATAACTTCATGAATAAGAACGTGTACATTAGTGTCGATAAAATGCGCAGCCGCATCGTATCCAAGATCAAGATATATAGCACCAATAAGCGCCTCAATTGTGTTAGCAAGAATATATTGCCGAGCTCGTCCAGTATCCTTAGCCTCACCTTTTGAAAGTAAAAGATAATTGTTAAGCCCAAGAGTTTCAGCAACACCAGCAAGAGTCTGAGCATTTACAAGAGCAGATCTGTAGGCAGTCATATCACCTTCTGGCTTTTTCGGATATGTTTTATACAAAAAGTTTGTTACTACAAGCTCAAGAACTGCATCGCCTAAAAACTCGAGACGCTCGTTGTGCTCAAGTCCTGAATTTCTGTGTTCATTTAAATACGATCTGTGCGTAAATGCCTGAGCCAACAAATTGATATTTCCAAATTCGATTCCGAGTTTTTTTGATAATTCTTTAAATTTTTCAACTTTAATCATAACTGTATTCAAATATTTTATTGTTTCGCTATTATGTCTATAGCTTTTTTGATAACCGGAACCATATCTTCATAGAGATTAAGATCGAGCACTGTGTCTATTTTAAACCACGCAGCATCTTTAAGTCCTCCTTCTTTTTTTGCAGTAAGCGATGAGAATTCAGCTTCAGCTAAAACGTATTCAACTTGTTTTCGAACTTTTTTAAATTCAGGATGAGATGCAATATATTCACTTGTATCAACAGTTTCTTTATATTCACATGCAATACCTAATTCTTCCTGTACTTTTCTCTTTGCTGCATCAATAAGACTTTCACCTTCTAGGAATTTTCCTTTTGACAATGTCCAAAACCCAAATACGTCATGCACAAGCGCAAGATACATATCACCTTCATGCTTCGCATATACAATACTTCCAACAAGTTTTTGTACTGGTAATGCCTGCTTTTCTTCCTCTGTTAATTCTTTCTTAACTTTAGGTTCTCTTTTAGCTTTAGGCTCTTCTGCACCATATAGGTCTCTATATACTGCGCCAAGTACTCCGTTAACAAATTTGCCTGATGTGTCCCCACTAAAAAACTTAGCCACTTCAATAGCCTCGTTAATAGCTACTTTTGCTGGAACTTCAGCTTTATCTGCATATATAAGTTCATACAAACCGAGACGTAATACGTTTCGATCTACAATTCCAATTTTATCAAGAGGCCATTCTGGGGCAGCTTTAATAATAATTGCGTCTATTTCCTTTTGTTTCTTCAAAATTCCGTCAAGGAGTGCCTTGGCGTATGTCATATCTACATCATTTTGAGAAAATTCCTGCACATTGTGTACAAGAACCTCTTCAAACAAGTTAGGGTCAATACCACGAAAATCAATCTCGTACAGAGATTGTAATGCTATTGTTCGGGATTGATGTCTGCTTGCCATGATGTTTTGTTTTTTATTTAAATGAACAATGGACTAAACTTAGCCTTTCTAAAAGTTAGGCTTTGCTTACAGTCTCAGCTTTTTGTGCTTTTACAGCTTTTTTATCGATTTTTGCAGCCATATCAATAACCATTCGCCCTTTAAAGAAACCACAGTTTTTACAAACCATATGTTTTGGAGTCGGCTGTCCGCAGTTTGAACACAGTGTTAAGTCTACAGCTGTAAGAGCATGATGACTTCTTCTGTTACGAGTATGCCCTCGTGTGTGACGCATGTTGTTTACCATAATACTATGAGTATACGTATTTTAGGGATAATTGCAAGGGTAGGATTTGGGTATATTACGGTTTTTAAGCAAAATTGACATTTCTCTTCGTAGTTAGTATAAAAAGATTAGTGACACCTCGAAGTGTCGTCATGTACCAGTCATTTACTGGCTTCCACCCACTCAGTGCTCATTATGGTTAGTTTAATAATTGTCCTTCTTTGCCTTAATGCTATCTTTGGCATTATTTACCTATCCCGTATGCTATTCAGCAAAAACGGTGCTGGAAATAACTATGCGGAAATTAAACAAACTTTAGACCGTTGGTTGAACAAGCCACGGCTAAGTTTGGCAATAATTGTCGCGATTTATTTCGTTGCATTCATTATTGCAGCCTTAAATGGTGTTTTAATGCCTTTATGTATATGGGCATTTAAGACCACTTTTGACTTCGCTGAAGGCCCTGAAAGCCTTCCCTCACCCCAAACCACACCCAAGCAATGAAAACACTCCTACAGCATTCAGGCTTTTTTACAGCTTATTTCATCACAGGTTTTCTCGGATTCCTGATCTGCCTTCTGATTCATCGAGGTTTATTGATGAAGAAATTTCCTGACCGTCTGTTTACAAGGATTTTCTTTTTCTGTCTTATGTTCCTCGGTACCTTTGGCGGTGTGATCGCCACACCTTTCATCAACAGGGCAATGAAGGAATTAGAATCCTAATGTCCCAATTCTTATCACCTCGGCCCGCCAACTCTGGCGGCAACCGAGGTTTTTTCATTTTCACATATAACCAATATAACACTCAAAAACACCAGTCCCAGACCCTTGCAACCTGCAGTATAATAGTACGCATGCCTTTTACCCATTTGCATGTGCACAGTCATTATAGTCTGCTCCAAGCAGTTCCAAAGATAGACGAATTGGTAAAACAAACTAAAGCTTTTGGTATGGATTCCCTTGCCTTAACTGATAACGGCAACTTATACGGTGCTATTGAATTTTACAAAGAATGTACAGCCAAAGGAATAAATCCAATTCTTGGTGTTGATTTTTATGTTGCAGCTCGAACGCGTTTTGATAAAGAAGGACGATTGGACAATAAGAGAACTCGACACTTATTGCTTGCGAAAAATTACGAAGGATATCTCAATCTTATAAAACTTGTAACAGATTCAAACATTGAAGGTTACTACTATAAGCCAAGAATTGACGATGAGCTTATTGGAAAATATCAGAATGATCTTATTTGCATTATTCCCTTTTGGAATAGTAAAATTTCTGAAGCATTAAAAGTTGATGACGACGATGTTGCACTTGAAGAATATAAAAAACTTAAAAATATATACGGTGATGATTTATATTATGAAATAACTCGTCATGATGAGCTTACTGGCCACGATAAGCTCGAAGCTCGTGTTATTGCATTTATAAAAAGATTCAATATAAAGCCAGTCGGAACAAACGATGTGTTTTATATAAACCCTGAGGATAAAAAAGCTCGGGCAACTATGATGTCTATTCAGAGTAATGTTGAACGTGTGATTGAAGATGATTCAGATCTTTCATTTGCCTCACCTTCTCGAATGGAGGAATTATTTTCTGATGAGAATAATGCCGACAGAGATGCGATATATAAAGAAGCATTAGCAAACACAGAAGTTATTGCAAGTCAGTGTAAGCTTGTTATTGAACTTGGAAAATGGGTATTCCCTAAAATGGATTTGCCTGAAGGAAAAAATGCAGACGAAGCATTGCGAGATGTTGTGTATGAAGGATTTGCAAAACGAGGCGTAGAAAAAACAGAAGCGGTTTTGAAGCGAGTTGAATATGAACTCGAAGTTATTAAAACAAAAGGATACTCCCCTTACTTTTTGATTGTGTCTGACCTTTTGGCTTTTGCGAAGAAAAATGAAATCCTTTCAAACATTCGAGGATCAGTTTCTGGATCAATGGTGACATATCTCTCTGGTATTACAAACATTGACCCGCTTGAGTTTCAAATTCCCTTTGAACGATTCCTTAACCCTGAACGACCTTCAGCTCCTGATATTGATATGGACTACGCCGATGATAAGCGCGATCAGATTATTGATTATGCTCGATTTAAATACGGAGCAGACAAAGTGGCCCAGATTGGAACATTCGGAACTATGGCCGCCAAAGGTTCTATTAAAGACGTAACTCGTGCCATGGGATTTCCTTATGCGCTCGGTGATCAGATTTCAAAACTTGTTCCGCTTGGATCACAGGGATTTTTAATGACTATTGATCATGCTATTGAAATCACAGAAGAATTAAAAACGCTGTACAAGGAAAATCCTGACGTGCGAACTATTATTGATATGGCCAAAAAAGTTGAGGGGTGTGCGAGGCATATCGGTGTGCATGCAGCAGGTGTGGTTATTTCCCCTACCGCCTTAACTGACTTTACTCCACTCCAGTATGATACTAAAGGTGAACAAAAGATTATTAGTCAGTACGACATGTACTCTATTGAAGAGGCAGGACTTTTAAAGTTTGACTTCCTTGGACTTAAAAACTTGAAAATTATTTACGAAGCAAAAAAACTCGTTCGAAATCGTTTTGGCATTGACATCGATATTGACAACTTAAAGATGGACGATCAAAAAACATTTGAAATGCTTGCCCGAGGTGAGACACAGGATTTATTCCAGTTGAACGGTGATGGAATGACAAAATATTTAGTTGACCTTAAGCCGACAACGATTCACGACATTAACGCCATGGTAGCTCTCTATCGACCTGGACCTATTCAGTTTATTCCCATGTATATTGAGCGAAAACATAATCCAACGCTGGTGTCATACATGGACCCAATGCTCGAAGATATTCTTGAAAAGACATACGGGGTTCTTGTATACCAGGACGACTTGCTGATGATGGCCCATAAGATTGCAGGATACTCATGGGGAGAAGTTGATAAATTCCGAAAGGCCGTAGGTAAAAAAATTCCAGAAGAAATGGCTGCCCAAAAAGATAAATTTATTAAAGGGTGCGTAACACATAGTAAATGGTCAGAGAAAAAAGCATCAGATGTATGGAAATGGATTGAGCCGTTTGCAGCCTATGGATTTAACAAAGCTCACTCTGTATCATACGGACGAGTTGCATACGTGACAGCGTATTTAAAAGCTAACTACCCATCAGAATATATGACTGCGGTTCTTACTGCTGAGTCAGGAGATCTGGAAGGTGTGGCTGTCTCTATTAAAGAATGTCGGCGAATGGGTATTACTATTCTTCCGCCAAGTATTAATGAAAGTTTTGGAACATTTACCGTTATTCCTGAATACAATAAAGAAACTGGAAAAGATGCGATTCGTTTTGGACTTTTCAGTATTAAAAACTTAGGTGAAGGAATTGCACAGAGTATTATTGATAACAGAACTAAAGATGGTGCATTTACAAGTATTGAAAACTTTTTAGAGAGAATACAAGATAGAAATCTTAACCGAAAATCTCTTGAAGCCCTGATCAAGTCAGGAGCGATGGATGATCTTGGAGATAGAATGGATTTGCTGGAAGGACTAGAAAAATATCTTGAATACAATAAATCAAATGCAAAAATTGATGCGGCTCAAGGAAACTTGTTTGATATGTTTGGAGGTGCAGAAGAAGCTATTGTAGAACATAAGGAAATTACTGCACAGCGACCAGAAACACTACAGCAAAGATTATTGTGGGAAAAAGATTTGCTTGGATTTTACATCTCTGGTCACCCACTCGATAAATATAAATCAGTATTTGAAAAAAGAGATATTGACGTATTAAAAGTTCTTGCTGAGGGTGTTGCTGAAAAAATGTATATACTCGGCGGAATTGTGGAACGTGTAAAAGAAATTCCCACAAAAAAAGATCCACTTAAAAAGATTATATTTTTTACACTGAAAGATTTGAGTGGAGAGATTGAAGTAGTGGTATTTCCAAAACAAGTGGATGAGGCAAGAAAAGTTATTATTGAAGAGTCTTGTATTGTACTTAAAGGTAAATTCTCTCCTCATGAGGATAAAAAGAGTTTGGTGTTTGAGAGTGCACAAAAGCTAAATTAAAAATACCAAACCCATACGTCGCAGCCAAGCATGGGTTTGGTATTTTTAATTTTCAGAAATCTGTGATAGCATGCATTCGTTGGCACGTTTGCCATGTGGCCGTGCGTTGATTGATCCCAGGAGTGGGGCGATTAATGCACGGCTATTTTTTATGCATTGTACCTAAGCAAATCATATGGTACGTTTTATATAAGCCTAGTGAAACCGTGCATGTCGACCTTAATTATAAAGGTCCTCCGGTAGTAGCGCTTTAACAGCCCACTGTGGAAACACAGGGCCTCACCCATACGTTAGATCCCTTCGGGTTTGATCACTATGCAGGTGGGGTCGTTTTTATTTTACAATTCCCCCTTCTCAA
Organism: Patescibacteria group bacterium; assembly: GCA_040386515.1. Lineage (GTDB taxonomy): Bacteria > Patescibacteriota > Minisyncoccia > Phycocordibacterales > CAIZLB01 > CAIZLB01. The sequence goes on along the minus strand of JAZKFG010000002.1, from coordinate 221,346 downwards.
TATCCTCTCTCACCTTTTCCATAAATCTCGTCATGAATCTAAGATTGTGAATTGTTGCCAATGTGCCTCCAAGCATTTCCTGAGCTCTATACAAGTGAGCAATATATGCCCGAGTATAATTCGTACATGTGTAACAATCACATTCATTATCTATCGGACCGAAGTCTGCTTTAAATTCTGCATTTCGCAAATTTACATTTTTATATCCATATCTTTCAGATGAACTATCAGCAACAAATACTGTTCCTGTTCGCGCATTTCGAGTCGGCATCACACAATCAAATGTATCACACCCTTCTTTCACTGCAGAAATAATATCAGCAGGTTCTCCAATACCTAATAAGTGACGAGGTTTATTTTCAGGAAGAACTTCATTCACCCATGCAACAGCTGTCATCATATCTTCTTTGGCAAATGAACCGCCAATTCCAAATCCATCAAACTCAACTCCGTTATACTTCATCTCTCCTAACACCTGTGCACTTTCCTTTCGCAAATCCTCATGACGCCCACCTTGTACAATTCCAAATAATGCCTGCTTTGCGAATGCATCTGCATTATCAACATGAGTTTTTAAAGATTCCATTGCCCATCGATGAGTTCTATCGAGCGATCGCTTTTGATATTCAACAGGTTCGTGAGGCGATGTGCATTCATCAAATGCAAAAATAATATCAGCACCAATTGAATGTTGAATTTCTATTGATTTTTTAGGAGTAAAATAATGTGCACTTCCATCAATAATTGAACGAAACATTACTCCTTGCTCATCAACTTTTGCTGGCTGCAATACTGGTCTATCTGGATCACTTTTATGTCCTGTCTTTTCTTGCAGTGCAATCTCATCAAAATCTGGTCGAGCCTTTGAAGTAAATTTTGTAATATTTTTTCCAAGTGCTACACCAAGTGAGAATGCTTGAAACCCACCTGAGTCAGTAAACATTGGACCGTCCCATTGCATGAACGTATGTATACCTCCAGCTTTTTCCAATACCTCAGTTCCAGGCTGTAAATACAAATGATATGTATTTGCCAGAATTACATCAGCTTTCAAATCCTTAACCATTTCAGGTGTTAATCCTTTTATCGTTGCTTTAGTTCCAACCGGTACAAAGGCAGGAGTTTGAATATCACCACGGACAGTTGAAATAACACCTCTTCGCGCTTTTGAGAGAGTTGATTTATGTTGAATGGTAAATGTAAGTGGTCTGCCTTGATTCATGTGATTCTACAATAGCATAAAAATATGATATTGTTGATTAGGAGATCTTTTAACCAATCTCCCGAATGCCATGACAGAAACACTCTCGACCGACCCTGATGACGAAGAATACCCCAGAGATGGTGGAGCCGATTAAACACTCCCTTGGAGTAGTCAATTCAAAAGCCGACAACCACTTACAAGGTTGCCGGCTTAATTTTTTTATTTTTATAATCCACCCAGAGGAATCTTTGTCACACCGATATCTTCTTTATGTATTGAATAACTTACCCAAAGATTTGTACCATCAAAAGCAACATCTGGATATGCAATAACTCCACTTTTAAATGTACCCGGGAACACAGGGTTTGCAGAAAGTCCTTGTCTAACAGCATATACATTATTAACAACTCCAGTCGTACCATTAAACAGAGCGATATAGAGTGGATCACGTGGATTTGTTACATCACGTGGATTACCTACCAGGACAATTCTTCCATCTGGCAATCGTATACCCGTCGCGGATGAAGGTGAGTTTGGAATAGTTGTCTGAGATAAAGGTGACCAAGTTGCCCCACCGTTAGAAGATCTTTGCGACCACAGTGAATTAAATCCAACAAATGTCGTAGTAGTCTTTCTCCATAATCTAACCAGTGCAGTTCCTGATACATTAAGATCAATAGTTGTCGGTTCAGTAAAGTTTTCACCATATTGCGTAATCCATCCAGTCCAGCTTGAAGGAGTATTTCCGATGCTTGATCCTCCCCAGTTTCCATAGAGCGCGGCAGAGGCAAATAAAGCAGGACCAAGAGTCGCATCGTAATTGATTGTTGGAAATCCTGACTGAGGCGTATAGTTTTCTGTTGAAATTCTAAAGACTGTTCCTACAGTTCCGTCGTCATTCATTTTATTGGCAAGCAAAGCACTTCCTGTAAGATTGTTTGATGCTGTTACATCATCTACGGCAGTTACGAGATACAGTTCTCCATTGTATTTAACAAAAGATCGAGGATATGTAATTCTGCTTCCATTTACATACGAAGCTCCAGCAGCTGCAAATGTACTCTGTGATCCAACAGCAACAGTCGTGGTCGACCATGTACTACCACCGTCTGGACTACTCTTAACTACAGTTAACTGTCCGCTTCCATCTTCGTTAGTACCACTACTTGTAAATGCGACCCACACTCTTCCATTTTGTACCGCAATACGAGTATGATGATGATATCTATGACTGTCTAAATCCGCCTCTGTGACAGTTGCTCCACTTGGCGCGAACGCTGTATAGTTCGTCAATCCTGGTGCAAGGGTATATGTCCCTGTTAATGCAGTTGATCCCCATGATAAAAATTGACCGTTTGTACTTTGAGTTGTTGTAGCTTTTAATTCAGAAAGCGAATTAACCATTGTATTTACTTCAGTATCAGTTAATTTTGCTCTTACCCAACCAATCATACTAATCTGCCCACTGAAATACGAGTTGGTCGAGGCGGCACCTACTGTTACGATTGTACTCGTACTGTTTTGAGAATTTCCAGCAGTCTGGAATGAGGATTTAATCTCACTTTCCCCATCTCGTTGATGATATAGATTTGCTGTCGACCAATCCCAACGACCGATTTCAGTTGCCCAATTTGTATTTATTGAAAATCCATTACTTCTCTGAATACTATCAGCGTCAGTTCGACGTCCTGATGCAGAATCAGTTCCAAGTGTCGCGCTAATTCCCATAGTCATTCTTGTTGCACCAGAAGGAGTTGAAACAAAGAAAGGCACTCTATCCGTTACTGTTGCAATATCATGACGTCGTACCATAACCACAGATGCTGCACCTATATTTTGAGAGAATGCATTCATCGTAGTAGCACCAGCGAGTTCCTGAGTTCCTCCATCAAATTCAAACACTGCCTGCGTTCCGCTAAGATTCAATGACGGTTGTTTGATCACAGTAGTCTGAATTAGATTTCGTGCATTTCCAGATTGATCATACACGGTTGTAACGTACGCATTTGCACCAGCAAGCCATGTTGAAATTGCTGAATTATTTGGCCAGCCAGTTGCTGTTGGTGTTACATCCATAGTCGCATTATCTGAATCTCTTCTAATTCTATACAAAGGACCTGAATACGAAGTAAGTACCCGTTTTGTAGCATGAACTGCATACAAGTTGCTGTATGAATCCATTAGTCCAACAAACGTTGTAAAGACTTGATCGGATGATGTTCTTACATTTGACAACACATCAGCAGACTTCAATCTAAAATGATATGTTGTACTTGCTGTTAATCCTGTAAGTGTAACACTATGTGCTGTAACAAAAGCAGTATCAATTGTTGAAAGTCCATACGATGCACTTGTCCCATACTCCACCAATGAATTTCCTGATTCGTCAGTTGTCCAAGTAACAATTACGCTTGTATCCGAAATTGGAGTTACTGATATCTGAGAAATAACTGGAGGCATAGCATCATATGTAGGAGTTCCTCCTCCAGCATATATCTGCTGCACAACTTGATTAATAACAGTTGTTGTAGTAACGGATGCAGTAGCTGTTGCATTAGCATTAGTTGTAACTGGCAGAGAAACAACTGCAGGTGCAGGCATACATACTTCCTTCAGCTTTTCCCTTGTAAATGCCCGAACAAAACCATTTCCCTTAGCCAATCCTGAAGGAATTAAAATATCCTTGGCATATAATTCTTGAAATTTAATTACTGCTGCTCGAGTTGCAGCTCCAAAAAAAGTAGTTTCATTTTTAGACGAACCTGCCCCAACCTTAGCAACTTGAGTTTGAGTATTTATATTTAAAATAGTCTGAAGATTTTTCACACCCTCACCTTTAAATCCTACTTGAAGGTTTCTATTAAAAGTACATATTGGCTGTGATATGGTTGATACAGTTTGTGCATTTAATGAAAATGGCAAAAGTATTAATATTACAAAAAGGAATGCACGATTCATATTTTAATTCTACCACATTAATAACCTTATTTTAATCAATATAAACAAGAGTATAAAAATATGATACCCTCATATGTAGGCGAACTTTCGCTTTTAATTTAACCCATTATTTGCATGAAAAAAACAGGTAGTTCAAATACTGTCTCCTCTAAAAAACAAGGTCAGACTCCGTCAGAAATACTCCGCATAAATGAGGAGCTTCAAGATCACTTCAAAATATACACCCCTCCCAAAGGGACTAAAGTGGCTATCTCTGACGATGCTATACCAAGAAGATACCAGCGTTAACATTGATCTTTAATTTTCCTGAATAGGAAAAGACCCCGAGCATTTTTTGCTCTGGGTCTTTCACTTTGGCTTGTTCTTAAAAATTACTTAGCTACCACAGTAACCTTCACATCCTTTGATGTATCTCGAACTGTAACAGTAACTGTATGCTCACCAACTTCCTTGATAGGAGTAGGAATTGTGATGTACATTGGATCAACTCCAATTACTGAACCAATTTCCTCTTTATGCACTGATGCAAAAAGATGCCCTTGTTCGTTAGCCTTAGCTTCAATTGTAAATTCTTTTCCTGCAATAGTTGCAAGTTCTTTAACAAGCTCTTCTTCTCGTAGAAGTCGTGCTGCACTTTCTACTTCTTTAAGCTTTGTATATTTCTCTACTGTTTTAGCAGTAGCAACTTCAGCTGCTTTAGTTGGAATAAGACTATTAAGAGCATATCCGTCTGCCACTGTAACAACCTCATATTTTTTTCCTACCTTGTGTAGGTCTTTTAGAAGAATGATTTTCATATAGGAGTCCAGTATACACTATTTTCCGAGTATTTCAACTGCCTTCTGCAACTGAGTATCTATAACTTTACCATTACTATCCACTGTATTTTTAACTTCTACGTTTGGAGTAAGCCCATCTACCGATATAGAACGTCCAAGCGGTGTAAGCCATCTTGCAATAGTTACCTTAAGGCCTGTTGTTGGAGTTATCTTTATATATTCCTGAACTGACCCTTTTCCGAAAGTCTTTTGTCCAACAAGCGTAGCTAGATTATAATCCTGCAATGCACCAGCTAGAATTTCTGACGCTGAGGCAGATCCTCCATCAACTAGAACCACAACTTTAGTATCACTTCCCACAAGTCCGTATCCAACACTTCTCATATACTCTGCATCTCTTTTCTTTCCATAGTCCTGACTTACTACAACTTTCCCTTGAGGAACGAAGTAACTGGCAATATCAACGGCTGCATCCAAGTATCCACCCGGATTACCTCGAAGATCGATAATAAGCTTTTTTGAACCTGTTGTCTTAAACTCTTGAATTGCCTGTTTGAACAAACCAGATACTTGCTCTGAGAATGAATAAATCTTAATTGTGTAAATTCCATTTTCAAGAGTTTTAGTAATTGTAGGAAGTTCGACAATATCTCGAACCACTTTAAATTCAAGCGGCTTATCCTTACCCTCTCTATATATTGTTAGATTTACAGTTGTTCCTTTTTCTCCTCGAATCAATTGCACAGCAGCATCAATAGTCATATCTGAGGTAACGGTAGAATCAATTTTTAAAATCTTATCCCCTGCCTTAAGCCCAGCTTTTTCTGCAGGGCTTCCAGGAATTGGTGAAATAACCGTTATAACATCATCTTTTTTACCAACTTCCATTCCTACTCCTCCAAAACTACCTTTAATCTCAGTTTCAAACGAAGACGCTTCACTTGGAGTAAAGAATGTCGTATATGGGTCTCCTTCTGCATCTACCATACCTTTAATTGCTCCATACAATCTTTTTTCATCTATTGAAAGATTTGAATCTATAGCAGTTGAACTTGCAGTACTTGTACTAACTCTATTTTCATCACTGCTCATAGGGTCTCTATGCTTTGTAGTTACAAACTCATCATCAAGAATTCCCCACACTTTCCAAAATGTCTTAATGTCCACTTTTTCAGCCACCTGCTTTGCTGCTACATTTGCAGCAATAATAGGTGAAAAATTCCCTACCACAAATCCGATCGCAAAGATCAAAACGGCTATAAATATCTTAGTTGAGTAGTTTTTATTCTGTGAATGTATGTCCATACAGACAAGTATACCCTATGTATAAAAATATGCTATACTGGTAAATGTAATTATTTAATACATATATAAAATATAAAAAATCCAAACCCCTTGTCGCAATTTACCCCACGTCAAACAACACCCCGAACAAACATTAACTATCATATTCGTGCCCCAGAACTCCGTCTGATAGGTGCCGATGGTGAAAATATTGGCGTTGTAAGCAATGCCGAAGCTCAAAAGTTGGCTCAAAATGCCGGTTTAGACCTTATAGAGATATCCCCAAATGCCACTCCCCCAGTTGCAAAAATCATGGATTATGGTAGATTTCAATATGACGAGAACAAAAAGCAGAAAGCCTCAAAAGCTACTGCAAAAGTTGTCGAAGTGAAAAATATTCAAGTAAAGATAGGTACAGGTGAAGCAGATCTTGCTCTTAAGGCTAAAAAAGCTTCAGAGTGGCTCGCAGACGGTCAGCAAGTACGTGTTGAATTATTCGTTTCTGGACGTTCAAAGTTTTTAAAGGATGACTTTTTAAACGATAGACTACAGCGATATCTTAACCTTATTTCAGTTGATTTTAAAATCACAGTACCACTTAAGCGTGGACCTAAAGGACCTGCACTTGTAATAGAAAAAAAGAAGTAACTTCGGTAACTCAAAAAGATCCGTCGAAAAGGCACTTGAAGTGAGAACACATGTTCTCCGCCTCGAGACTTATAAACCAATAATATTAAATATAGTTCAAACGTATGACTGTAAAATCAAACAAGTCTTTTGCTAAACGACTTAAAGTTAGTAAAAACGGCAAAATCAAAGCGCGAACACCAGGACACAACCACTTTAACTCAAAAGAAAGTGGACGTTCTCAGTTAGCTAAAAAACGACAGGTAGACTTTCATATGTCTAGTCAAGAAAAGAGACGATTTCTTGCTCACCTATAATTCTTATTCATTAATAATCAAACTTACATACATATATGGTACGAGTTAAAAAAGGCGTTCACGCCGCAAAAACAAGACGAAATGTTCTTAAGATGGCTAAGGGTTTTAGAGGAGGAAGAGGTACAAAAGAAAAACTAGCGTACGAACAAATTGTTCACTCTCTAAACACAGCATTTGCACACCGACGAGATAAAAAGGGAGATTTCCGACGACTATGGAATGTTAAAATCAACGCAGCACTTCGAACTTATGGAACTACATACAGTAAATTCATAGGAGTTCTTAAAAAGAAAGAAATCGAAGTTGACCGAAAGATTATGGCTGACCTAGCTCAGAACGATCCACAGGTATTCGAAAGATTTGTTCAGAAAGTTCTAAGCTAACAAAACTAAAAATAAAAAAACTAGCAGTTCGTAACTCAATGCTAGTTTTTTTATTTTGTTAGTTTTTCTATTAATAATACGGAAAATTAATTCGACATTGTGGTTGAGGCCTCAACCTGGACTGCTCCCGTAGTCGGTTGAACCATTCCTCCTCCTTGCATCATTCCTCGAGCTGATCCTGGACCAGGTCCACGAGTTCCTCCTTGTCTATTCTGCATCATATATCCGTCGCCATTTTGTCCCTGTCTCATCATCATCTCATGTCTATTACCCCTCGCGCAAAGACCAATAATAACGATGAGCAAAAAGGCTATAATAACTGATACGAGAATTAAGGTGTTCTTACTAATGCTGAAATGTATCTGTTTATTTTCCATATTGTGTTTTTAATTATGTATAAATTAGGTAATGTAAAATTTTACTTTATTACTTTACCTTTCTTTTTTGAAACACCACCTGAGAGATTTGTCACTACATCAACGCGTTTTGCGGATATAATGTGACCTGTACTATCTACACTACCTGAGACAATAACTTTTTGTCCTACAGCAAGATCTGCAAATGTAGCAGCTGCCCCGTCTTTTTTAACCGTAGTAGTTGCGGTTGTACCTACGTCAATCGATAGGATTTTTGTTGCAGTAGCAGTAGATGTTGCATTGTGTCCATGATAGACATCAAATGTAAATCCTGAAGCTCCTACTGAGGTTATAACTCCAACTTTATGATTTATTTTTAAACGAGCATTTTTCAAATTTTTGAAATGCAATGCACCGCTTCGAGTAGATGTACCACTGACACCACTTTGAGCAGTAACTGAATCTGCGTATGTCTTAACTGAAGATCCTCCTACTAATAGGGATAGTGCAAATGCACCAGTAACAATTCTTTTGTGATATTTCATAATGAATTTTTTGATTAGTTAATTAGTAGTAACACTTTATAATACATACTTCAGAAGATTTTATTTCATTATTGAAGTATGTATCTAATCATATAGCCCTTAGATGAAGTAACTATGAAGCGAGTGGAAAAGATATGCTTATTTTAGTACCATCTCCAATTTTACTTTGTATTTGAAGGCTTCCCTTATGATTCTCTACAATTCTTTTTGCTAATGTCAATCCTAATCCTGCTCCACCACTACTTCTTGACTTATCACCTTGAAAGAATGGGTCAAAAATTTTACTTATGGTTTCTTTATCCATTCCTATGCCTGTATCCGTAATAGTGGCTACATATTTCTTATTCTTACGCTCACCGTGCACAATTATTTTTCCATCTGCTTGGGTATATTTAATGGCATTATGGACAATATTGTAAAATAATCTATATAGTTCAATTTTATTGCCCATTACAATTCCCCTTTGTTCCTCAAAAGATGAAGTAAGTTCAATCTTTTTATCAGCAGCCAAAAGCTTTGTTTTTTGAACTGCAGATTCTATTACCTCCGTAATATCAACATTATTAAAATCAACTTGAATTCCTGCATCGTATCGAGAAATATCCAGTAAATGTGTACTTAATTTTGAAAACTCTTTCATTTCGGCCAAGGTCTCAACTAGGGTTTCTCGAGCGCTTTCTACATTTAAATCTTTATTTCGAAGCACCACCTCAAGTCCTGAAATAATAACAGCAATAGGAGTACGCATTTCATGAGATGCGTCCGCCACAAATCTCTTTTGCTTTTGAATATTTTCCCGAATCGGACCGAGTGTTTTATTGGTCAAAAAGAAACTCAAAAGAACAATAACAGAGAGAATGGCAATATCAATAATCATTATTCTCCCCTGTATAATATCTCCTGTTCTTTTTACAATCATATTTCTCACTTCAGGATTCAAGGCAAAAACCCTGTCTTGCAGTGAATCAGCAAAATCAGAAAGAAGAATGTCATACAAAATAAAACTGTAGCCTGCAATGAGCACACTTACTGTGGCAGTATAGACAAGAATCAGTTTTGCTCGAACTTTAAAAAAGTCGTCGTACATAGATTAATTATATATCCATCTTGTATCCAACACCACGTACAGTTTGAATAATCTTAGATTTATCTTTAATTTTTCTTCGTATATTCTTTATGTGCACATCAACTGTATTACTCAAGGTAAGGTCTGCATAATCCCATGCATGGGCATATAACTCGTCTCGAGTAACAACTTTGCCTTGATTTCTCATTAAATACTCAAGAACCATAAACTCTTTAAGAGTGAGTGTGAGTGGCTTATTTTTAAGCGTAATGACATGAGCTTGCGTATCAAGCATAAGATCACCAATAGTAATCTTCTCTTGCGTAGCGAGCTTAGGCCGCCGTAAAAGAGCCTGTATACGAGCTAAAAGCTCTTCAAAATCAAAAGGTTTGGCTAAGTAGTCATCGGCACCACCTTTTAGTCCTACAACTTTATCCTCTGTTGCCCCCATGGCTGTAAGCATAAGCACAGGGATAGAAATACCTTGCTCTCGCCACGAAGCGCAAATACTTAATCCATCATTTCCAGGAAGCATTCTATCGAGTACCACAAGGTCATATTCGTCTCTATTTATAGAAACTTTCTTTTCAGCTTCTGTTCCATCCTCTACAGTATCCACTGCAAACCCTTCTTGAGTTAAGCCTTGCTTAATGTTTTTTGCTAATTTGGTATTGTCTTCGACAAGTAAAATTTTCATATACTATATAGTATTACTGGTTTAAATGAAGTCTTCATGAAGAAGATGAAGTTCACTAAAGATCAGTATATACCACATACGTCGGAACCATAAACAACCCCTCGTACTCATCATCTGTAAATATTCTTGATTTACACTCATATGCAATAGGAGTATCCATACCAATAAAGCCTGGCAGATCAACTTTGCCTGCAAGATAGGCATTGAGTTGATTTGCTTTCATTTTTACTCCAACCCAATTATCTTTTTTCTCAGTAGAAACATATGCAGTGTCCCCTTTTACTAGAATACGATTCGTTGGCGAATCTGAAGTCTTGTACATAATCATAATATCACCTCCTTTTGTATATACTGTTCCCGCTCCTGGGCTGCCTACTAATTTTCCATTTATTACATTATCCACCTTACAACTTTGATTTGTTGAAATACTTAACAATGTCTTAAGAGTAGCTGACCCTGATGGGGTTGTAGTAGCTGGTGCAGACTTTACTGTCGTTGAGGCAGTAGATGTGGCACTCACGGTACTTGTAGCCTGAACCAATGATGAAGTAGCAGTAAGCTCCACTTCAGCAGTAGTTGATGTACCTAAAACAGCGTCATCATTAGATTCTTCTTTGTCCCCCTTAGGTATTGGAGAAAATTCAGCAGATGAATCAGAAATAAGTGCATTTGCAAAATACTTTTTTGCATACCAATATCCTCCTCCAACAATTGCAGCAATAAGAAGAACTCCAACAATAATTACAATTATAGATGCTAATCCACTTTGAAAGTTCGTTTTCTTCATAGGGATATTATACCAATAAAATTATTTTTTCCTAAACCCTGACCATATACTTACCATTGAATGTTGATTTAAAGGAAATTCCAAGAGTACATGCATGAGACTGAGAAAATATAAAACAACTAGACCAAATTCGAAGTTTGAAATATATAATAAAACTGATCCAATCCAAATGCATACGGTAAATATCTGCACTCGCTTTGATACTGCATTCCATTTAATGATATTTACCTTTGAAAACCAGTTTAAGTAGTGGTATGTATACGCAAAAGCAATGAATCTCATAATTGAAAGTCCTGCTGCTGATTTATATATCGACCACTGCACATCCGAGTTTCCTATATTTAACATATTCATTATTTGCAAATTCACCCCTTCGAAGGATCTATATGCATCTGTAACGTAAGTTGAGAGTGAGTATGATAGGCCTTTAATCGTAATGAATACAAGGCCGAGTGAAAGTAGGACGTAAAAGAATACATTAAAATATCCCACTGCACTTTTACTTCGCTGAGCACCCTGAAACATAAAGAGAATAGTAAAGAGACTAACGTGAATGATTGTAGGAACGAGTATGGCAAAGAATATGGTCCAAGACTGGAGAAAATATGTGCACAGCAAAATGACTGCCATTACACCACTGAGTAATGCTCTTTCTTTTAGAGTACGAGGTTTTATAAATAAAAATACTAATGAAAATGTAGCAGCAATAAGCAAACTGACAAATACTAAATATCCTGAATCGATAATCGGCGTTAACCCCAAGTATGCGGCAAAAATAAGAAGTCCTGCTGCTATAATAATCCACACAAACTTTTTGTGTGTTAAAAAGAATGATCGTTCTTCAAGCCATGATATTTCTGTTAGGTAATGAAGTGGTCCGAAAAAGGCATATGAAAAGAGAAATACTTCAAATGGAAGGAAAAAAGCAGCGACTGCTGAGAGAAGGAGGAGGGATGTGTTTACTTTGTCTACAGCGAAGGTTTTCATATATTAATGAACTATTATAGGTTTATTTAATTGTACCGAAACAGTATCAACAATAACTTGAGGTGCATCATTGTTTACATCAGAATATGTATTACTAGGCTTACAAAAAGTTTTATGTTCTATAACTCTTAGAAATTTAAAAAATGCTCCATTATCACCTTCACCTCCAGTTTGGTATTTACACCCTTGCCAAGCCATTAAAACTAACAAAATTCCTGAAATTATTAAAACAATAATTATAGTCTTAATAATAGTTCTCATATTGCGGAGGATGTGAGATTCGAACTCACGGAACCATTTCTGGCTCGACAGTTTAGTAAACTGTTGATTTAAACCACTCATCCAATCCTCCTTGATGTGCCTAATATAGCACATCACTTTAAGAAAATCACCCATTTGACAAATAAATTACTTAGGTTAAAATTTAACACAAACGGGTTGTCCCGGATGCCTGAGCTATTAAAGCTCGGGCTTTAAATTACCCCTACGCGAACCAGTGATGTATCTCCTGTTCAGCCTCCTTAACACTCCCTGCAGCGTGTACAAGGTTGTACACTGAACGATCTTCCTCAAGTGCTATTTGATACGAATCAAGCACATAATCCCCTCGTATAGTCCCTACATCTGATGAGAAAGGCTCTGTACTACCCACTAATTTTCGTACAATTTTAACAGCATGAGGACCTTCCCAGACCATTGGAATGACAGGGCCTTCAACCATATATTTTGCCAATCGCTTTAATAACGCATTAGTTATTTCAACAGGATCTTCACTTGGCGGAGTTAACCCTTTGTCTCTATAACTTTGAATGGTTTTATTACCAGTTATCACTTTCCACTGATCATCAAGCACATAGTGATTCTCAGCATGCTCAAGAGTTGTCATAACCATCTTCATATCAACCAACTTCAACCCAACCCTCTCAAATCTAGATATCACCTCACCAACTAAACCCCTAGCCACTCCATCAGGCTTAATAATAACCAATGTTCTTTCAATGTAATTGTGGGCCATAGAATTAAGATTCACAACTGATGCACACTTTCTTTCGTCCAAGAACCTGAGCTGCGTTCATACTATGCTGATAATATAATGTCTTCACACCATTTTTCCATGCATCAATATACAATGCGTTAATCTCTTTTGCAGAAGTTGTTTTTGGATTAATCATCAAGTTCAAAGACTGACTCTGGTCGATGAACATTTGTCGTGCACCTGCCTGATCAATAATCGCATACTGGTCAATCTCGGCAAATGTCTTAAATACATCTTTTTCTTCTTCTGTTAGGAAATCAACATGCTGTACTGATCCGTCCTTATCTCGAATATCTTGCCATACTTCTTTTGTATTCTTTCCTTTTTCTTCAAGAAGCTTTTCTAGGAATGGATTTGTAATTGTTACTTTCATTTTCTCAATATCTTTCACGTAACAGTTTGACCATACAGGCTCAATGCTCTGTGATACTTGTCCTAAGATAAATGCAGAAGATGTAGTTGGAGCAACAGCACACAATGTTGTGTGTCGTCGACCAATTCCCTTAAGCATTGCAGGCTCACCATATTTAACAGCCATTTCAGCTGATGCTTCATAGGCTTTGTCTTTGATAAATTTAAATACTTCAACATTCAGTATGGCTGCTTTCTGACTTTCAAAGGCAATCATTTTACTTTGTAGGAATGAATGCCATCCGAGTGCTCCAACACCGATTGCTCGGTTCTCAACAGCAAATCGATATGATTTTTCCATAAAGAAAAATTCTTGTCGTCGCTCTGCATCTTCTGAATCTCTATATCCTTCAAGTTTTGTAATAAAATCTGTCATAACTGCATCAAGGAAATATGTCAGAGTCTGTACAGCGTCTGTATTTTTCCATTCATCATAATAGAGAACGTTCATAGATGATAGACAACATACAAATGACCATTTATCATCTGATGGAAGTGCGATTTCACTACATAGGTTACTTGCATAAATCTTATGCTTATCTTTATATACCTCAACAGTGTTATTGTTTACATTGTCTGTAAATAAAATATATGGATATCCGATTTCAGTTCGTCGCTTGATAACCTTTGCCCATACATTTCGCTTTGCCTCATCCCCTTCCTGCATTGATTTCATCCATTCATCAGTTACAGTTACAGCATGAGTCAGACCTTGAATAGGATCTCCTTCTGTTCCTACATTTAAAAACTCATCAATATCTGGATGCTCAACTGGCAAATATGCAGCCAGATGTCCTCGTCGAGTTGATCCCTGACTTACTACGTTTGTTACTGTATCGAACAATCGCATAAAGTGCACAGGTCCAGATGATGTTCCGTTGTTTGTAATAGCAGCACCTCGCTCTCGAAGATCACCAAAATATGCTGATGTTCCTCCTCCTTTTTTACTCATCATTCCTACTTCTGCCGTTGTATATAAAATATCTCCCATAGTGTCTCCTACATAAGATCCGAAACAGCTAATTGGAAGCCCTTTCGAAAACCCAAAATTAACCCACACTGGAGTTGAAAGAGAGAAATATCCCTTCTCCATATATCCATAAAATTTATCTGCAAATCCATCTATACCAAGGATTTTTTGTGCATGCTCAGCTAAGAAACGAATTCGTTCTTCAGCAGTTGATCCGTCATTAATGTAATCCTTTGCAAGGAATTTTCTACTGTTTTCGTTGAGCCATTTCATAGTTATTGTATGTAGTTAAGGTTAGTTTAGTTAATTAAAATAAGTCAGCTGCCGTAATACTTGCCCCTCTCTTGTTATAGTTTACAGATCGCTTAACAAAGAAGTCTCCGTGTTTTGTTGTCATGATCTCATCATCAAACCAATCTGTTTTTTCTAGTGTCGGCTGGTCAATTTCGAAGATTTTATTCATTCCGAGCGATACAAGTGAGTTGTTGAATCTATTTTTAATAAATTCCTTAATTACGTCTTTTGGCAAGAAATCCAATTCTCCTTTCTCAAAAATCCAATCAATAATCTTTTCCTCTGCAGCATATGCATCCTCACATAACTTGATAACACTTTCATTGTACTGTGCATCAAACCATTCTGGGTGTTCTGTTTGAATAATTTTTATCAAATCGATTCCAAACATTCCGTGCAATTGTTCTTCCTTCGATGTAGCTTCGATAACGTTCGACATTCCTCTGAACATTGATCTATGCTTATTGAAAGACATAATAATCAAGAATTGTGAGAAGAGCGATACGTGCTCAATGAAAAGCGAAAACAGCAATAGAGTTTTTGAATAATCTTTCTCACTACCGAACGATGCATACGAAATAGCTTTCTCTACATAGTTAACTCTATCCATAATAGCTGGAACAGATTTGATATTATCAAACTCATCGTTCAATCCTAAAATATCAAGAAGGTTTGCATAGGCATCAGCATGTCGAACTTCTGATTCTGCAAATGTTGCTCCAACTGCTCCAATCTCAGGCTTTGGAATTTTTTTATATACATCTCCCCAAAATGTTTTTACTGATACCTCAATCTGAGCAATGGCAAGCATGGCATTTTTCAATGCACTTCGCTCTACCTCAGTAATGTTAGCTTTATAGTCCTGAATATCTGATGTGAAGTTAAATTCACTGTGAAGCCAATATGAATGACGAATACCATCAACATATTCTAGAAGTTCCGGATATTCATATGGTCGAAGTGCAATCCGCTTCTTAAATAGATCTCGTTTTCGAGCCTCAGCATGCTTTTCTCGATATAGAATATATGCCTTAGCAGTAACATGTAGCCCTGAACGCATAAGCATAATTTCAACAACATCCTGAATACCTTCAACTGATGGAACGTATGAACCATCTTTATTTTTATTTTCCAAATGTGCAACAACTTTTTCGGCAAGTTCTTGCGGCAAACCATATACATACTCACCAGATTCTTTCAAAGCCTTTTCTACAGCTGTAATCACCTTATCCATATTGAAGTTAACAATTGATCGATCTCGCTTTAAAACAAAACTAATTTTGTGTTGTAAATTTTTTGTCATATGTAGTTAATATATTATCACTAAATTGTCTTTACTGAACACTAGTTCACTGCCATTTTTACCTTAATAAGACACATACAAAAATATGTAAACATGCACGACAAAAAGTAAGCATATGTAAGGTGTTTCCAATTTTGAAACATAGTCAAGTTGACAGTTTCTGAGGCATCTGCCGAAAATAAAAATTCATGAACATTTCAACAAAAAAACTCTCCGGAGAGAGTATTTTTACTTTTATTTTAAAAATTTACAGCAATGCTTTTTTCTCACGCACCATATTCATAACTTTTGTAACTAACTTACGAGGATCTTTATCAAAAACAATATATTTATTTGCTCTATGACTTTTTTCAATGATGTATTTAATAACTTCATCTGTATCCCATCCATCTCCTTCTAGAATTCCCATTGGTTTTTCATCTTCAAATGCAATAGTAAACTCATGAATCGTTCCAATCCGTCCAGGACCGATAATAATGCCATCACATGTTCGAGTAAAAATAATATCTCGCCCTGGATATCCGAATCCAGTGAATGAAATCAAATCCATATAATCAAGCGGCAGTCTGTATACTTCTGTATGCTCTTTCGGACCTGTTGCAGGTGAATATCCAACTGACAAACCTCCTGCATGCTTTGCTCCCATTGCAGACCAATATGGAAAACCTGTTGATGCACCTGTCACAAGAATACCTCCCTGCTCTACAATCTCTTTTCCAAGTTGCTTTCCGATCTCACATACATCTTGAGTTAAAAAACTTCCATCAGCACTCGCACTCACTCCAATCTTTGGAGTCATGTATGCTTTCTTAATATCATTTTGAATCGTTGAAGTTACTTTCATGCTCATTATTCTAACACAATTCCTGCTGGTGTTCTATTTTCAAAAACATCAATTACATTTTGTGCAGCTACTCGAGCCATTTCATTTCGTGCAAATTCGCTTGCTGATGCAATATGCGGAGTAAGCACTACATTTTCAAGCTTGTTCAAGCCTTTAACAAGCTTTGGTTCAAATTCATACACATCTATTGCAGCACCAGCAATCTGTTTTGTTTTAAGTGCTGTAACAAGTGCAACTTCATCAACAACAGGACCTCGAGCAGTGTTAATAAGAAATGCAGTCTTTTTCATTTTCTTCAAAAATTTTGCATTAACCATATGATGCGTACTTGGAAGCAGTGGTACATGAAGAGAAACAATATCAGACTGTGCAAGCAATTCATCAAGTGACTCAATTCGTATTGCTCCATACTCTTTTTCTATTCTTTCATTGGGACGTGCGTCAAAGTATATGATTTTAGATTCAAAGCCTTTAGCAAGATGATGTGCTACTCGCTCACCGATTCGTCCTGCTCCGATAAGACCAACTGTTTTACCACTTATGTCAGTCCCTGTGAAAATCATAGGGTCCCAGCCTTTGTATTTACCAGCTCGAACAAATCTATCAGCTGCAGCAATATGAGTTGTAGCACCTAATATAAGCGCAACTGTATGCTCTGCGATAGTATCAGTGTACTTTCCTGGCGCATTAGTCACAACAACACCTCTGGCGGTTATTGCCTTAACATCAATATTGTCATAGCCCATAGCATAGTTAGAAACGATTTTAAGTCCCGTTGCAGCATCAATTACTTTGCTTGTAATCTTTTCAGTAAGTAAACTAATAAGTGCATCAAAACCTTTTCCCTTCTTTTCTTCAGCTTTTAGAATATCAATAATTTTCTTTGTTGAAACAGGAGTCTTATCTTTACCAACAACCACATCGTATCCTTTCACTTTAAGCATAGTAACTGCCAGCTGCGGAATCTGACGAGTTATGTAAATTCGCTTCATATTATCCTAGTATTTCAATATTGTTAATAACAACCGCATCAACAGGTCTATCGTGCATTCCTGTTGGAGTATTTTCAATAGCATGTACCACGTCCATTCCATTTGAAACTCTACCAAATACCGTGTGCTTTGTATCAAGGAAATTATTATCTTTTACATTTATAAAAAATTGACTGCCGTTTGTATTAGGACCAGCATTAGCCATAGCTATAGTTCCTTCGTAGTTACCATTTGTGTCACCAATCTCATCTTCGAATGTATATCCAGGTCCTCCTGTACCCCATCGTGGAGTTTGACTATCATCTTTTGTAAGAGGATCTCCTCCTTGAATCATAAATCCAGGAATAACTCTGTGAAATTTAACTCCGTCATAATATCCATCTTTAGCAAGCTTAATAAAGTTAGCAACAGTTTTAGGTGTTGTTTCTTCAAATAATTCTAAATCAATAGTTCCTTTGTTTGTGTTTAGTTTTATATTCATAGATGCATACTATCATACTTAGTACTTTCGTATAACCCCCTTCACTACTGCTACGATTTGAAAAGATTCAGTTGGGTAAATATCTTTAAAATCTTTATTCGCAGGTCGGAGGAATATTTTACTCCCTTGTTTCTTTAGATACTTCATAGTAAATCCACCATCAACTTCAGCGATCACAATTTCACCATCTTTGGCATCAGATTTTTTTTCAACAATAACGTAATCACCTTCTTTAATACCTTCATCAATCATAGAGTCACCTTTCACTTCAAGTATGTAACTATTCTCTTTATGCGGAAGCAAGTATTGATCAATATCAATAGTATCCAATAAACTTTCCTCTGCAAGAGATGGAAGTCCAGCTTCAACATACCCAAGGAATGGAACTTCTTCAGACATAAAGGCAGGAGTAATTTTCCCTTTATCATCTTTTCGAATAACTCCAAGCTCAACGAGTTTATTAATAAGTTTGTATACAGCATTCTTAGACTTGAATCCGGTTAGATTCATAATCTCCGCATACCCAGGCATACGCTTATGGGCTTCGTAGAATGATAATATTTTTTTCTTGTAGGTATCGATCATGTATGTATGGATTATAGCAAGAATGAGGCCATGATGTGAGATATCTTGTATGTCCATGATGGTCGAAACTCTTCACCTCGAATTGCCTGAGTTAAGTGAGAGATAAGAAACTTGTGTCTCTTTGACTCCTTTTTGTAGTCTTGACCTTGTATGATTTTAAGGTCAATTTGCTCATTAATTTTTTCTAATTCTGCGTGTATTGTTGTGATTAGTTTTTGTTTACTCATGATTTAAGTATAGTGAACTCCAGTTCACCTGTCAAACAAAATACATGTGTATAACGTATTACGATACATTTTACCCAAAAGTAAACGTAAAAGCCTTCAATCCTTTCTTCGGTATTTTTATATGCAATGTATGCTTCCCCGCATTTTCATTTTCAATAAGCGTATACAATGTCTCATCCTTAATCATAACCGTTTTTACCAACGCATCATCATTGTAAATCTCTACTTCAACCCCTGCATCCGATCCAGCAGTCATGTACACATTCTTCGAATCATATGGAAATACAATATCAGCCATACTCGTATTCTCAGCATACTCAGGACTAAAATTCCAAGTGCCTCCAAGATACAAATTATTAGTTGAAAATGTTTTAGGCAGTGTAAATGTTTGAATACCAGAAACACCACTTTTACCATTTGCCAAAAATTCATTACGTGAAGATCCAAAATATGTCTCAGGACTATTCGCCCCGCTCGTATCAGCAGGAGCCAGAGTTGTAATCGGCTTTGTTACATTTAAAGCTTTTTGAATTTGCATTTCAAATTCCTCATATCCGCCCTCGCCAATATGATCATAGATAATATTACCCTCACCATCTATTAAATACTTTCTCGGCCAATACTGATTGCCAAATGCATTCCATGTATCGTATGCATTATCAAGCACAACAGGATATTCAATACCGAACTCCTTCACTGCTTTCTGCACATTGGCTGGAACTTTTTCAAATGCGAATTCAGGCGTATGTACTCCAATCACCACAAATCCTTGATCTTTATATTTTGCATACCATTCTTTAATATATGGAATAGTGCGCTTACAGTTTATACAGCTATATGTCCAAATATCTAAAAGCACTACTTTGCCTTTATAATCTGCAAGAGTTATTGGCTTACCCTCTGTATTTATATACCCTTCAATACCAGCGAGCTCTGGAGCTTTTTTAATTTCACCGCCAACTATTTTCTGCATATTTTTTTGCAATAATCCTTGTTCAATTTTAGTCACATCAAAGAATCCAGCATCAACTATTTTAGTCTGCACTATTTTATCTACCCCTGTTAAAATTCCAAGTCCAACCAGTATAAATATTACACCCAATACTTTTTTAAATATTCCTTTCGGATCAGCCACAACCCCAAGCTTATTAATAATCTTTTGCCCAATATATGTTACGAAAAACAGAGACAAGCAAAGCCCTATAGTATATGAAAGTAAATATACAATTCCAACTAGCGGTCGTACAGGCAGCACAGTAGCAAGAATAATAAAGTATGTCGGACTACATGTCGAGAATACAGGGCCGAGCGATGCGCCAACCAGCACGTTTCCCCAGAAGCTATTCTTTTGATCTCCAGCATTCATAAGCGCATTAGACTGACGAGTTAAACGATTCAATATCTTATTTTCCCAAAGCGATGGAAATAAGGTAATCAGTCCAAGAATTAAAATAATACCACCTGAGACAAATGTCCATGTCGATTCAGGGATAGTGATAAAAAGCGTACTTACTTTAAGAAGTAAGGTAAAAGCAATAACCGATATTCCAAGCGATGCGACTATAGTAAATGTTTTCTTTTTGTTTATGTCGCCTGTAAATGAACCGCCAACTATAACAGGAAGCAGTGGCAATATACATGGCGCTAAAACAGTTAATACTCCAGCTATAAAAGATACGATAAGTAAAAGCATATGATGCAAGTATACACCATATGCTTTCACTATTTAAACATCACTCTTTAGTTTCCTGAATATGCTGCATCCGCTGCTGCATTGATTTCAGTTACGTACTGAGTTTTCTCTGTTGCAGTTAGTGTAGTACTTGACGAAACATTTGCATTTGCCTGTAGACGTGATTTAAGGGCTGCTAGAAATTCTTTAGTCTTTGTATTAGCTTTCGCCATAAATGCCCACCATGACTGTGACACTTCAGCTGTTCGTGTTCCGTCATCTTCAACTTTTACAGTTGCTCTTTCAGTAATACTTACTGGAATAAATCCAAAAAGTTTTGCTGGACGCTTATATGTCACAGTTACTTTATCATCATTATCTGTATTTACTGAAGAAACAGTATTAGCAGATGAATTCATCGTCATTACTTCAGTTGTTCCTGAAGCATTTGTATTTACATTTGCACCAGCACCTACAGTAGTTGTCGCATCTGCATTAAGAATAATAGTATTCGATGCATCAGCATTAACTCCAACTGTTGTTCCGCTTGTAGCCATAACAGGCACAGGAGCAGAAACAGATGTACTACTGTCGAGAGCAGCATTTACTGTAAGAGCAGATGCGCTCTGAGCAAGAGTTAACGTTAGTAATGTAAGAATTGTTTTAGTTTTCATATAGGTAATTTAATATAATTAATTGATAATATATTAATAAATTGGTTCTAATTTAAGCCTAGCCCAATATGAAAAATAGTGCAAGGAGTTATAAACCGTTTTTCAAAAATAAAACAAAAGCACTTTTTCGGTGCTTTTGTTTTATTTTAAAATCTCTATAAAAGAAATTAGATAGTTGTAAGATGACCTGAGATAAGCTTTGTCATTTCAAACATTGTAACAACTTTCTTTCCTCCAAATACCTTTAGTAGTTTTTCATCTGCAACGATATTTCGCTTGTTTTTTGGATCCTGTAAATCGTTCTTCTTTATGTAAACCCAGATCTGCTTTGCAACTTCTGGTCGAGACATTGGTCCTTTACCTACTACTGCAGCAAGATCTGCACTTAGATTCATAGGTCGTGTTAATCCAGATCCTGCAGCTGATTTCTTTGCAGCAGGAGCTTTTGTTGTTTTTGTTGTTGTTGGCTTTTTTGTTGGCATAAACAATAGTATAGCGCGTAAAGAGACTTCTGGCTATTAGTTATCCAAGCTTTAATCCATTCGATACTGGTTTATCAGGTACAACTAAAACAACATCTCCGTTTTCTCTGTAAAATCCACATGTCAAAACTTCTGATTCATATGCTCCAATTTTCTTTATTGGAAAATTAATTACGCATACAATTTGCTTACCAATTAATTCCTCTTTGGTATATAACGTAGTAATCTGTGCACTCGATCTCTTAATACCAAACTCGCCTAAATCTATTAATAATTTATAGGCAGGTTTCCTCGCTTCAGGAAAATCGTCAACTTGAGTAATTGTTCCTACTCGTGTTTCTACTTTTTCAAATTCATCCCAAGATATTGTGTGCATGTTCGTATTATATCATTAAGTTGACCATATTTATCCACAGTACCTTGCACTACCAAGTACTGTCTGTTACACTATATCTATGCCAAATAAAGAATCAACAGTTGAAAATACAAAAGCTCAAATGCGTAAAGGCACTCTTGAATTCTGCATTCTCCTTATTATTGCCCGAGGCCGAGTGTACGCGTCTGAAATATTATCAGAATTAAAAGATGCAGACCTACTGGTTGTAGAAGGTACACTCTATCCCCTCTTGAGTCGCCTTAGAACCGCAGGACTGCTCACGCACACATGGGAAGAATCAAGATCAGGACCGCCACGGAAATATTACACACTTACGACTGAAGGAAAAGATAACTTACATGAACTCAAAGCCACTTGGAAAACATTATCTTCATCTATTACTTCCCTAACTAAATAATTGCAAAATAATTAACATATATGAAAAAAGCACTACAAATAACTCTAGCCGGAAATCTCTTCACTATAGAAGAAGATGGCTATGAAAAATTAAATCAATACTTAAGTTCAATTAAGGCTTATTTTAAAAATATAGGTGATAGCGATGATGTGGTTGAAGATATAGAAGCACGTATTGCAGAGCAATTGCTTGAGAAAATAAAACATCACAATAACATTGTAACTCTTGCTGACGTAACGCATGTTATGGAATCAATGGGTACAGTTGAAGAAATAAGTGGCGCTGAAGGCAAAGAAGATTCAAAGACTGAGACAGAAGAGGCAACCACATCATCATCAACATCACGAAGATTATATAGAAGCAGCGATGATGTAGTTATTGCTGGAGTAGCAGCAGGACTGGCAGCTTATACAGGCATTGATCCATTTGCTATGCGAATTATCTTTGCAGTACTTCTTATTGCAACAAGTGGAGGATTTGCTTTTGTCTATCTTGCCCTTGCCTTTCTGATTCCAGAGGCAAAGACTGCAACTGATAAAGTAAAGATGCGAGGAGGACCAGTTACACTTGCTTCTTTTAAAGAAGACTTTACTGATCAAATGCAAAATATAAAAAATAACGGCCAAGAATTATTTGCCAGAAATTCAGTCTTTCGGACTCGACTTGAACAAGTATTTAAATTCTTTGGAAGCATTGTACGAATGGCAATAAAAATAGCAGTAAAACTAATTGGAATATTTTTAATCGCAGCTCCAGCATTCATAAGTCTTGCACTTATTTTTATGGCAGGAAACTTAATCTTTAATTATCAATCACCATATATTGATTTCCCAATATCACAAGTTGTTTCTCAGCCAGTATATACAATACTTATTATCATTGGATTTCTTCTTATCTTTATTCCCGTACTCTTTATCGGATCACTTGGAACAACCATTGTTGCCGGCCGATCTAAGCTAAGCGGAACAGCTGCAATGATATGGGGAGGAATTTGGATTATTATGATTATTCTTGCTGGGACATTCGGAGTTCGATATTCACTTGAAATACGAGATAAAGTATTAGCCCTTCCAGAGTATCAGGTCACCACACAAACTGTTGAAGTTTCTCCATTTACAAAAATAAAATTGGAAGGAGGCAATAAAGTGACATATGTTGAAGGCAATACATATAGCGTAACAGCCAAAGGTAGATTAGGTGATATTCAAGATGGAGATTTTAAAGTTGAAAATGATACATTAACAGTTCAGGAACATCAAAGAAAAAGTATGTGCATTGTTTGTTTTGCCAAAGGCGGAATGGATATTATTGTCACAGCTCCAAATCTTCAGGCAATACAGCTTGAAGGAGGTGTAAATTTTGAAGCCAAACATGTTAAAGCAACTGACTTAACACTTTCAGTGTCACAAGCAGCATTTGCAAATGTAACAGTAGAGACAAATAATCTTATTGTTGATTTGCAAGACGGCGCAAGTCTCATTACTTATGGAACTACGACAAATCTAAAAGCAGACATTCAAGATGGAGCGGAATATGATGCAGGCAGCATGAATACAACTAATGCAACTATTATGGCGACCGATGCTGCAGATGTGCATGTGCATGCTACAGGCAAATTAGAAATCACAGCTGCAGACGGAAGTGACGTGACATTTGAAGGAACAACTGCAACTATTCACACAGAAGATGGAGCACAAGTAAATGATGTAAGTACAAGCACTAAAAAAGCTGTGGACTTAACACACCGAGGATATTAGCAAGCTAACGAGCATCATCTTTTCTTCCCCACTGCCAATGTGGCTTCTCACCCTTCTTATAGCAAATTCGTATCAGGGCTGAAGTTAAAATAATAAGCGGCAATAAACCCATCACTGCAACTTCTCGCGGTGATGAGTTATTGTTTAATGTAGAAACACATGCGAGCAGCAATACAATATATACAAGCAATGTAAACCACCCCTGCCATGTAACAGGTCTCCATCCCCATCCATATATTTTTCTTTTAAACCAAAGTGTTGGAGTATTCATATCTATAGTTTAGTCCATAAAGACTGTGAAGACCATAGTGTTATTCAATGTATCAATCAAAGTCAATGTATGACCTTGCAGAGAGAACTTAGCACCGCTGCTTACCATTGAACCAAATGTGCTTTCTATAAGCATAAGATTGGCAGGTTCGGCGCAAGCCATCATAGTACTAATCATATTAGATCGAAGTATTCCATTTTGTAATGTATACTCACCTCCCATATTATTACAAAATTTTGCATTCAACTTTGAACCTTCGAAACCAAGTGTGTATTTTTGATCAGGGCCAATAACAGTATTGTTAAATGTTGTCAATCGAAATGTACTGCCATTTACATTAACAGTAGGTGTTGAACTCGATATTGAAATCGGCATCAGAGAGACATCAAGCGTAGTTGGCGCACTAGTAGTTCCGTTTACGGTTACAGGCGATTGAACATCGTTTCTGTCTACAATTTGAAGAACAGTGCCGGGAAATAGCTTTGTAGCTGAAATTCCAGCAAGAATAATAAAAATCAATATTAAGATTATAATGAGAGTATTATCTTTATTCATGACTGACAGTATATCACACCAAAAACTAGTTCGGTTTTAAGTCGTAACATGTTTCTCCTGTTGCAACAGCAGTAGGTTGTGCAATACCAGCTGTTGTATTACACAATTGCCCACCTGCAGCGTATGAAAGCCCTGAGAAGTCTGCCGGACTACCCGTACATATTGCCTGCACAGTCGCATCACTTCCAGTTTGTAAAATCTTATTGTTTTTATTATTTTCCAGCGAAGTACCTAAGTGATAACTTGAACAGTTTGCCCCTGATCCATTACCAGCGTAAGAATATCCAAGTCCGCTAAGTGGATCTTTAGGTACATTTTTCATAAAAGCCGAACCTTGCAATGTTGTCGTACATCCAGATGCAGTATATAAACAAGTTGGATACTGCAAATTTGAATTGTAATACAATTCAAGCGCATATTGAATTTGTCGAATTTCTGAAACTCGCTTTGAGTCTCGTCCGTTTGAACGCGCACTTGAAAGCGACGCTAAGACAATACTTGAAAGCAATCCGATAATTGCAATAACAACCAATAATTCAATAAGCGTAAATCCTTTTCCGCTTTTTCTTGTAAAGTTACTCATGTATATATGATATATTATTTAATCTCTGGATTCAATGTTTTTGATCGAATGAAAAATGAAATAATAGAACTAACTATTAATCCAAAAATAAGCGCACTAACAAATTGCAAAAGCATATCTATTCGAATCACACCCATATCGCTTGCTCGAGTTAAATGATATGCATTTCGAACTGATGCAATAATTTTGAAATTTACAAAATAATAGTATGCCAAAAATACAAACGGGGAAATCAATGCAAATATAAGCGATATTTCAAATCCAGCAACTGTTCCCTGTTTCCAAGTTATCAATCCTCCAAGCTGTTTTTTTCGTGCGCGAATACCAAGGTATAAAATAAATACTGGCAACACTGTTTGAATTGCGATGTCATACCAAGTTGGATTATCGAATGTAAGATTGTTGCCTGTTATTTCCATAAGAACAAGACAAATAACAGGAACCACAGTAAGGAGCAATCCATATACAGTTGCATTATAGGTAGGCTTTTTCATATATGTAGTATATACCTTATTTCTTGATTGGAGCAACCAGTTTTGCACATACGATTTTACCGTCTGTTATATATTTGCCAGCTACCCATTCGCCTGGATTGATATACTCAATATTCTGAATCCACCCAGTTGCCTCAAGCACATGCAATATATACTCACGCTCGTTGTCAATATGCTTGTCAATCCTATGGCTGATTTCGTACGTAAGCTGCGTCAAGCCAAAGCCTGTGTCACGCGTAGCTGCACCAACCCAAATAGTTGCTTTTGATAAATCCACTTCCTCTTTTGCAATCCAATAATTAATATCAGTTATAGAAAGAACAGGGTCATGCGTTGCTGCCCAAAAACGTATGTGATCACGCTGACGCGGACTATTGCTAATAGGTTTTTCAAAACCAAAATCCTGCATTCGTCCAAACAGAAAAAGTGGACTAAAGGGTGCTTCAGGATATGGCTTATTTCTTACAAAATGTGTGATGATCTTTAATCCAGTTCGTAGCGTCAACCTTTCAGCGGTATACCAACCAGCCGCTTTAAAAGCCGACTGCAAATCATCATATGTTCCTGTTAAAATAATATTCACTGGGTCAGCAGACAATCCATCGGCTGCGTGCGTAGTTCGAGGAATATATTTTCGTCTTAAAATCTGCCGAATGATTCGAATCAATTCGGGCAGCAAAAGATAGGCTGAGAAAATATATGTAACAATGAGGGCGACGAAGGCAGGAAGCCTACGATCTAAGCGAGTAAATATTTGCGTTGCAATAAACCAAAGTATTGGTATTGCTACAATAAATATTAAGAGTCGCTGTATGATTCGTAGAAACAATTTCATGCTATAGAAGTTTTCTGTATGCCTGCATTCCAAGCACAGATCCAACAAGTGGACCAAGAATGTATGCGAAGTTAAATGAACCAATTCCAAATGCTACTGCTGGATTTAATATTCCGTTTGCTCCAAGATGTGCAGCGATGGCAATTCCAAGAAGAAGTGATCCTCCAATAACTGCACCTGAGGCAACTGATGGAGTTTTTTCATAGATAACTGAGGCGATTCCGAATGTAAAGAAAAATGTACCAATAAGTTCTGCAAAGAATACCGCCCAACTTAATGTTGATGTCACAGAAGGAGTTCCAACCGTGTATGCCATAATTGTCATTGCAATACTTGCTCCAACAAATTGTGCCAACATGTATGCGAGTGCATTTTGTGTAGAAATCTTTTTAATAGACCATGCGCCGAGTGTTACTGCGGGGTTAATATGCGCACCTGAAATATGTCCGATTGAATATACAAAAAGTCCAAGTGTGAGCGCGGCCAATAATGGAGTTGCGATTGGAAATGTCCCAACCAAAGAAAGGCTTACTGTTAATGTGAGAGCAAATGCTCCGATAAGTTCTGCGATGTATTTTTTCATATGGTAAGTATAGCATTATCCAATCTTGACCTCCAAAAGCTCAGCCCAGACGCTCGTATAACGCGGACTCATAAGGTTTCTTTTCATTCCCCACTTAGCTCCATCCTTTTTAGCAGCCTTAATACCTCGCAAAGAATCAGGCGTTCCTTGGGACGCGAATACAACAGAGTGCGGTCCATACTTTTTATTGATAGTATCGAGTGAATCCATAATTTCCGTTTTTTCATCATTTATAAAATCAAACAGAGAAATTTGCTGCCCTGTGTTTTCTGCCAGCTCATGGAAAATGATTCCAGCTTTAACATATTTAAACTCATCCCCTTTTGGAGTTTTTGATTTGTAGCATTTTCGAAAAAGGTTATGCGCCACTTTTTGCAGCATAAACGTGTCACTAGTCGGTCGCATAAGATGCGCACTAGCATGGCCATAGTGACGAACTTCCGCATGTCGTCCTGTGGAAATGAAAACGGTAATCATACCTGTGACAATATTCTCTTCCCGAAGCTTTTCTGCAGCACGAGCGATATGCGTGGCTACGGCTGCACGGATGAGTTTAGGGTCATTGAGCTTTTGTCCAAACATTCGACTGCGAATCATACTTTTTCTTTGTTCATAGTTAAAATCAAGAGGTATGCATGATACACCTTGGAGTTCGAGAACAGTTTTCTCCAATATTATATTTGATGTTTTCTTTATTGCCTTGTGATCAACTAGTGAAAAATCATATGCGGTTTTATATCCCTCGTCTTGTAATTTCTTAGACCATTTTCGTCCAACTCCCCACACGTCGGCAACTGATAAGTTTTGTAAGAAATTAATTTTATCTGGATGCTCCCAAAAACATACGCATGGCAATTTTCCTGCCTTTAATAATTTCTTTGCATACTCACTTCCAACTTTGGCCAGTGTTTTTGTTTCAGCAATAGAAACACGAACAGGAATGCCAGTTCCCTTTAATACTGCTTTGTGCAATTCTTCTGCAAGTAGCGTGAGTCGTATTCTTTCATGTTCAATATCGTTTTCATTTACATCAAATTCAACAAATACTTCGTCGATAGAGCACTGCTCTATTTGCCCACTGAATCGCTCTATGACTTGCATAACACGTCTACTCATATCTGAGTATAGACAATAGTTCGATGAGAATACTGAAACCTTAAACTCTTCCAGTGTTTTTTTTACTTGATAAAATGGCGTACCGATTCCAATCCCTAACTCTTTTACTTCAGGTGTTAATGAGACAACACATCCATCGTTGTTTGATAAAACGCATACTGGTTTGTTTTTTAAATCAGGACGAAATGCCCGTTCGCATGAACAGTAGAAGGCAGAACAATCAACGAGAGCGAAGAGTTTTTTCATATTACTTTTTTCTTTTTAATACGCGAGCAAATCCTGTAACCACTCCCCAGATTTGCACGTCTTGTTCATTCATGGGAATGATGTTTGAAAATTCTTCGTTAGCTGCTTCGAAGATAATTATGTTTCCCTTTTTTCTAAATGTTTTGACGGTGAATTCATTGTCGATTGCTGCAATGACAATGTCTCCGTCTATTGGGTCGATGTCTCTTCTGACACAGAGAATATCGTCAGGCATTATACCGGCGTTTTTCATAGATTCGCCTGTTGCTCGTACGTAAAAAGAAGTAGCTTCGTCTACTTGAAAGAGGTCGTTAATGTCTATGGTTTTCTCTTGATAGTCGTCAGCTGGGGATGGAAAGCCAGCTTGGACGCTGTGGGATAGGAATGGAATGGGTTTATAGGTGAGCATACGGTAAGTGTACCATAGTTCACCAAG
>JAZKFG010000002.1:185402-191705 GCA_040386515.1 Patescibacteria group bacterium | reverse complement strand
CTACAACCCATAAATGGTCCGTATTTTCCATTTCTAAAAACTAATTTGCTTCCGCATTTTGGACACACTTTATCTTGAGGAATATCACCCAGGTGTGCCAATTCAATATATTTCATTAATTTAAACTGATCAATAAGTTCTATTGGTTTTCCTTCTGCAAATTTTTCTGCATCCAATGTAAATGTTTGTGTAGTAATAAAATATCCTTTTGCTTCTATGTCGTCTGAAATAGCACCATAGAAATCTCGTACCGCCCCAACAGGAACTTGTTTGTTACTGTATTTCTTACATTGTATTAAATGTCTCTTTCCATTCTTTGTGGCGATAATGTCTATTCCTCCATCGTGACTTCGTCCCACCACTTCAGTTGTATATCCAAGTTTTCGGAAAAGAAATGCTGTGTACTCTTCAAACTGTTTGGGAGTGAGTGCTCGGATTTCTTCGAGGGTTTTGATTCGTTTGTATTTTGATCGATTAGTCAGACTAATCAAAAACTTTTTAAAAATAAAAGCAGCTATTAACATTAAAAATAACGGCCAAAAAGTAAAAAATATTTTGAGTGGAATTTCCATGTATTAAGAATAATATATTTTTCCTGTTTTGTAAGCATTTAACATGATAAATTTAAAAGTCCCTCTCCTCCCCATCCACCAACCCCACAAACTCAATACCCTTTTCCTTTAGAACTGCCGTTGGATTCACATACGTCCCTTTAACTAACTCACCCTTCACCAGCCCATCATGCACAGGGAAAGCCACTCTCGGATTAATTTCAATACAGTATCTCAATGCATCCGGAATCTTACACCAAGGACCACCCACAGGTAGTGCAAGCACATCCACCTTCTTTCCAGGATTACTGTACGAATCCCCTGGATAAAACAATTTCCCATCAATAAAATATCCTGTATTCTGCACCTGACCAATCTCTTCAAAAATCTCCTCATGCTTTCCATCAAATGCTTCAATCAATACATTTTTCACATCAATAGTATTCACTCCTTCTACTAATGTATACGCAACACCTACCCCATCCAACTTTTTCCCTACTCCAGTATTTGTAATAATTTGCACATGTGGATTATTCTTAATAATCTCCTGCACAGATCCAGTATGTAAATGATCGCCATGCTCATGAGTAATCAATACAATATCAATTCCTGTAATACTATTCTGTGCCACTGTAAAAACCCCTGGATCAGTCAATATGATTAATCCGTTGGTTTCTATAAGTAAACAACAATGTCCAATCTTTTTAATTTTCATATGGGTAATATACCATATTAATACCCCTCTGGAGGCAACATCTTTTTACCCAACAACCCTAAGTCCAAATCCTTAATTTCT
Source organism: Patescibacteria group bacterium (assembly GCA_040386515.1). Taxonomy (GTDB): domain Bacteria; phylum Patescibacteriota; class Minisyncoccia; order Phycocordibacterales; family CAIZLB01; genus CAIZLB01. The sequence continues at coordinate 190,358 of JAZKFG010000002.1, read as the reverse complement.
CCTTCTGCCTTTAAAGCGAACTCTTCTAACTCTTTCTTGTCCTTTTCCTCAAAAGTAGAAAAAATAAACCCCATGGTTTTATCAAAATCATTTTTAAACTTTTGATTAATATCTTTCCATTCTATTCCCTTCAATAGATTTCCAAGTTTTTCATCATATGATAAAACTCCAGCATTCATAAGATATGCAATTGCTGGATATCCACAATAACCTTTCCAATATGATCCATTATCATTTGTCATGATTAATTTATTTTCAGGATCATACACGACATCATAATATTTATTTCGTGAAGAAGAATATACTTTAGCAGTATTAGCAGAAATCTCCACTCTTCCGTCTGCAACAGAACCAAGTGCTTCGTATATTTTAATTGTTGGAGGATGTTTCCATTTCATATAATTCTTTATAACATATACAACCCCTCCCGTTTCAACTCCTCAACACCTATCTCCTCATACGTCTTTCCTTCATTCATCCCATCAATAGCCTTCTTAACATGGTATGAAAAGTTCGATGGAATCTCACTTGGTAATACCCATTTTACATCATCGCATTTATCAACTTCCATATTCACGATTTCTCCACTCCATTTCTTCACTTTAAAAAAGAAATCTATTCTATCTCCCGTATCATTATGCTTCGGACGATATTGCACATATGCTTGTTCAATATCTTTTGCATCTATATCAATACCGATTTCTTCTTTTGCCTCTCGTATCACAGCTTCAGTTGGAAGCTCAGCCAATTCAATATGTCCTGCAGGAACAAAATACATTCCATCTTGATAACCTGTATTGCATCTCCGTGCTACTAATATTTTTCCATCTTTTTCTAAGATAAGGTATGCAGCAGGATAGGCTAGATTGCGAGTTTTCATACCCTCAATATACCACACTCACCCTACGAAATCTGACCGTCTTTTGGACTATATTGTTTAAGGGTTGCAGGGAATTCCATTGATTTTATTATTTCCATAACATCATTTAGATATATTTTATACAAAGGCTCTGGACCAAGATAATTAACTGAATATCCAACTCCATCAATAATAAATGACGTAGTCATATCTACACTATGTGTTCCATAAAATGAATTAGAATATGTTGATGTTGAAACCAAGGCCTTATATCCCTTAAAGACAACTTCTGTCGGATCAGGCTCCTCATTATATATAATGTCTGGATTATTATCATTATGGTATGTAGAACCACCATGCATTCGTATAAGTGCATACTCATCGTCAAATGTATCTTTCGGGTCTGACAGTTCTGGAATAAATCGTAATACAACAATTTTTACAAAACCAATATTATGCGCACTTTTTACACGTGCTGGAGTAATACTTGTTTGAGATAAAATATCCAAATCTTGTGGCGTAAGTATTTTAACAACTTCTATAAGATGCCACCCTGGACCTGTGTCTTTAGACTCTATTGGATACCAACGCTCAGGATGTGGAAGTGTAAATTTTATTTGCGTAGAATCATCTGTGTAGTGAAGCGGAGTTCGTGCTCTTGGCACATCAACATCATGAGCTTTTATTATTGCCTGAACTGTAATAGTAAAAATCAAAGCAATGAAAATAATCAATGCAATCAAAGACTGCATTAACATTGATTCAAATGGCAAACGTTTAATATTCATATATTATTTCCCACACTCCACTTTCTTAAACAGCGATCTCGGAGCGCTCGCATCATACACAACCTGATCCAAACTAGTCATAGCCCCCTCGCCTGTTCCTCGTATGAATGCATCACCATCTTTTTTGAAAATAACATTTACTACAGACTTTGTTCCCTCGGCTTCAAATGCATATTCAGCAAATAAAATCTTATCTGAATATGTTCCAGCAAATGTTCCACTGCTGCTATCCATTCCAGCATTTTTAAATGAGAGAATTCCATCAACTTGTTTTCCTTTTTGCGTAACTACTTGAAGCGTATATACATCCTTATCAATAGTTGCCACATAACAACCTTTTATAGATGTGTAATCTTTGTACGCCAGATATCCAAGCGCCACAACAATTACTATAAATAGTGTAGGTAAAATCTTATTCATGTATATATTCTACCATACAAAAAGCCCGAGGTTAAAAAACCGCGGGCCCGTCTTTGTCACATGGAAAGGAAGGGTTACATTACTTCTTCTTCCCACACAAAGGTTGTGATGAATGTTTTGCCGTCTTCTGTATAGCCATCAGGATTAAATTGTTCAGCATTGAGATTCACAACGGAGTTGTAAATAATTCTGTCAGTCGTCAAGCCAGGGTATGAATCCGAATGACCAGTCTTTGATGTCGTATCGCCGTCAAGAATGGTAATAGGAGTTTCGATTCCCAACTCTTCAGCAATGGCGCGAATAGTTGCAGCTCGTGAAGTTTCTCTAGGTTGCATCTTTTCCGCAACGCTGGCAGGAAAGTCTCTAGTTCGGATAACACCAGTTTTTTTATTCTCCTGTTGCTGTTCTTTTAGGACATAATTCTTCTGCCCATCGGAGTATCGAACCAAAATATACAGTATCCGCACTTTTCGAATTAACTTATCCTGAAAGATAGTCATAGTCGACTCGCCCGAATTAATCTCATCGAGCAGATTCTGCACGGTTTTCGCTGCGCCTTTCCCCCATTGCTCCAAATCAATCCCGGAGTTAGAAAGCCGCACGATCAAGTCTGTAATCGAAAGCTTTCCGTCACCTTGAGGTTTAAACATGTGATAGAGAAAGAGAACGCAGACAATTGCAATGCCACACCCGACTACACCCGCGAAATTTCCTTTTGAGAAGCAAATTCCTGCCACAGTCACTAACAGCAGAGTGATCACACTCCACATAAAGATCAAAAATATTTTCATAAAGTAAAATAGGGTTTACACTAGTATGGTTACCAGTGCATCACAACTCTACTATTAAAAGTCCACTTCGTCAACAACCTCTGCCCCACCCTTAATCAAAAACTTAACCAGCACTTTATACACATCATAATCAAACACAGGTTCCAGACCTTCTAATAACGCCTGAGGCTCATCAGTCTCATATACAAGGGCTTCTTCTAGAATCCAATTATCAATCACAAAAACCTCTGCCTTTTCTTTATTTGCATCATAGTATCTAAGCGTCACTTTTCCCTTATGCGGCCATGTACGCATTTTCCTATCTGCAAATACTTTTTCAATGAGCGTATTATATTCTTGAACATCTACCTTCCCTACACAAGCTCCAGAACATAAATCAAGCTGACACGAAAAGCATGCACCCTTTCCCGATTCAGCTCCAAGCAATTTTGGACAAAGTTTATGCTCTTTACCCAATTCTGTTAGCACTTTTATGCCCTGTCTTTTATTTTTAAAAATCGCATATATGGTATGCAGCTTTTCCATATCCACTTTTGTATCTGGAACAAGAGAAAACGTAGTGTATCCTTTTTCATTTTCAGACTTTTGCAAATACCACATGCTGTCAACTTTTCTACTCATTCTGTTGTATGCTGGGAATTCTGTTTTTATTTTCACCAACTCCATGAGCGATGCACCGAGATCACTAACTGTACTGACATGTCCTATGTCATACACCTCTTGCCACAATTTCATTTCTTTTCCATCTCTGTGCGTATTTGAAAAATGACTCATAACTCTCGAGCGAATATTTATACTTTTACCAATGTACAAAATTTCTCCATTCTCTCCATAGAACGTATATACTCCCGGAGTCTCTGGCAATGCATCAATAATGCTTTTATCAAGCTGAGCAGGAATACTTGTTGAACCTGTAACAGTACCAAGCGTTGTATGTAATTTTTCATCATCATGCTCAGCCTGAATATAATTCAAAAACTGCACAAGTACATCAGCATCTCCTTCCGCTCTGTGTCTTGCCGCACAATCAAATCCATATCTTTCTATGATAGACGATAAATCATGTTTTTTATACTCTTTAAAAAGTGAACGAGACAATTTAGCAGTGCAAAGCATTGTTTTTTTAAATGCATAGCCATGACGTTCCATTTCAGCTTTTATAAATCCATAATCAAATCGCGCATTATGTGCACATAATACTGCATCTTTGAATATTTCATCTATGCGTGGAGCAATTTGACCGAAACTTGGCGCATCACGAAGCATGCTATCTGTGATGGTTGTAATAGCTTCGATTTGCAAACCTATGCGCTGGTCAGGATCCACGAGCGTAACAAATCTATCTGTTTCTTTTCCATTCTCAATACGAATACACGCTATCTCTATAATACGTCCACGCACAGGTGACATACCAGTAGTTTCGACATCAACGATGACGATTGGTTTATGATACTTCATTACTTATATTTTACCATTGTCGTCAAGTCTTTAATTCCCCTCCACCCATGTAGTCAAAATACTCGGACTAACTCGCGTCACTGTAATACGAATTCGTTTATATAAATTATTCTTTATAGCTGTAACATCAATTATTTTATTTGGAGATGTTCCACTTATTGTATATGTGCATGTCCCTGTTCCTTGTGTTGTTGTGGCAGTTGTCGCTATTGCTGTATTGTTTCGAACGGCCATGAGTGCAGTTTCAGCACAGTATTGGCTCAACATTCGTATATCAGCACTTTGTGTATATCGCTGCATTCTTTTTCCTGATAACACTCCAGTAGTTGATAGCGCTAGAGACGAGGCCAGTATAATACCTGAGAGTACAATCATAATGTATACCATTGCCAATCCCTGTTTTTTTGAAATTATTTTTTTCATATTATCGCAGTGTTACAGTTGATATGAGCGTTGTTGAATAATTTAAGCGGCTATCATTTGCAGTATTATTATATGATACGTTTATAGTCACTCGCATGGTGCCGTCAGTAGTTGTAGCAGTCAGATTTTGAAATGAAACTGAATTGACTAATACATTATTGTTAGTCAGCCTATATGCTGCAGTACTTCCCTTTGTGGCAGATATGGTTTGATTAGC
>JAZKFG010000002.1:166177-185392 GCA_040386515.1 Patescibacteria group bacterium | reverse complement strand
TGAAAATGTTGTTGGATCTTCCTCTACTACTCCAGCTGTTGCAAGAGTAAGTGTTGTACTTGAAACCGTGCTTGTAGCAGGAAATGCAATGAAACTAGCATTTCTCAAACTTTGCGTAATATCATCCATTACGCTCGATGCTGCTGTATCAACTTCAGTAATAGCTTTATTTTTTCTTTCCTGCACTGACATGGCTAAGACCATATTTGCAACAGAAAGCATAAGCATGGACATTATTGCCAGTGCCACAAGTATTTCTATGAGTGTAAATCCTTTTTGTTTTAGGTTAAATTTCTGCATAGTATTATAGGCCAATTGGCGGAGAACTAATTACTACCGATTTATTTGATCCGTCACTTAACCCAAAAACCAACGTGAATGTATTTCCATTTACTGCACCTGAATAATAAAACTCTATTAATTGTGACGAACTCGGAGTTAATACAATAGGTGTCGTAAGAGTAGTAGTTGCTGCCGATGATACTGACCCTGATCCAAAAACTGTTACAGATGCAGGGCTATGAATTTCTTGAAGCTTTCTCGATGAACTTGTCCATGAAGCTTTTATACTCGTAATTGTAACAATGCTCGATGTTGCATTTGTTGTAAGATATATCCCTGTCAATAATCTATTTCCACTCAATAGAGACGTATTTACAAATGTTGTATCGAAACTCAATCCAAGCGATTGCAATACAACTTTGCGCCAGTTTGTAAATGTAGTACTCAACGTTACCGTGCTTGTCGCTGATCTATCAAGCCAATCAACCTTAGAGGCCACGGTTGTTGTATCGGCATCAACTTTGGTAAGTGTCAGAGTTCGAATATATCCATTGGTCACGTCATTCGTTCCTGCCAATTGCCATGTACTCGATGCTCCAATAGTTAATCCACGAACTGTAGTTGTTGATACATTTGTAAAATTAGTATCTCGTATTGAACGCACAGCTTCAATACCCTCTTCTGCCAATCGAACTGCTCTATCTCTTTTGTCTGACGATTCTCCCATGCGATTAACGGTAATATATGTCTGATACGCTACAGTTGAAATAACAGCGAATATTGCAATACTGATTACAGCTTCGACAATTGATATTCCTTTTTGTGCAGTGCTTGTGCGCATATATTAATTTCCAATTATTCCACCATTCCATACATATACACTGCTTGTTCCAAAGCCATTGGCAAATGTAGTGGTTCCGGTTGTCCCTGGCTGTCCTGAAAATTTTGCAAAAACTATTTCACTAGGTCCGCTTACAGTAAGTCCTGCAGGAATCGCATACGTTACATCGCGTGCCACTGTTCGAAGTGCATATGAGGTACCACTAAACAATATTGCATTCGTGCCTGATATTTTAACTCCCCAACCACTATCATATTCCATTACTTCTGATTTACGAACAGCTTCTTTTAAAAGCGTTGCTGTAATCACTCCTGCTCTATTTGCATCCCCCGTCTTTCTAACTGTCATATATGTAGTCGATACGGTCACAGTTACAATAGAAATAATTCCTATAACTACAAGCATTTCCAGTAACGTAAATCCGCGTGTGCATTTCATATATTAAAAATACAATCCTAATTTATAAATTGGCATTAAAATACCTATAGCTAAAAATCCAACTAATCCTCCGATAAATAAAAGAAGTGCAGGTTCCAAAAAAGCTGGAATATTTCGAGATGTCGCATCAACCTTAGCTTCATACATTGTTCCTATTTTAACCAATGTATCTGACAAGGCACCTGACTGTTCAGCTGCAATAATCATTTGACGCACTGGGAGCGGAATCAATCTATCAGAATCATGCAGTGTTGCAAATATTTTTTGAAATGTTCCTCCTTCGAGGATTCGCTGCGACATTGCAGCATAGAGAATGGCATAGTTTTTAAATGTAGTAGTTCCCGGCAATAATTCAAAAACCATATGAAGCGGTACCCCTGCCCGAATCATTGTTCCTGATAAAAAGCCAAAACGAGCAATCTCTGTCTCCAAAATCAAATGCTTGATAACTGGTGTATGAAATAAAAGTGTGTGCCCAATAAACTTTGTCTTAGGAAAACTAAAAATGAAATAAAATACAGCAAGAAAAACTATAATGAAAAGTGGAATGAAAATATATCCATATGTCTGCAAAAAGCTTCCTACAGCAATAATTGCTTTAGTAATTGGAGGCAGTGGTGCATTTAAATCAGCAAAAAAACCTGATATCTTAGGGAGTACAAACCATGCAACTCCAATTCCAACAACAAGAGATATAATTAAGACAAAAGATGAATACGCAAGAGCCGATCGAATTCGAGATCTAAATGTAGCTTCTTTTTCATTTTGTAGAGCAGTAACCTCAAGGTTCTCCGACAATCTACCCGATAACTCACCAAGCTTTATAAGTGCAAGCGTATGCGGAGATACAATATGAGTTTTTTCAATAGCATCAGACAGAGACAACCCTTCTTCTACGCTTGCCATAATTTCCCGAAGTGCTGATCGCATTCGCATTCCGCGAACCTCTTCATATACTGAAGCAAGTGCATCACTCACACTCATCCCTGCCCCAATCAACACAGAAAGATTTTGTATAAAAAAGTTTGATTCATTATGCAACCCAAAAGCACGAACACTGACAAAAATAGAACGCTGTATACCTGTTAATTCTTTTCGTGTTTTTTCTTTCATATATTATGCAAGTATTGTTTTACTTTTTGCAGGAGCCTTTTCAGGCTTAGTTTCAGTAGATTTTACTTCAGCCTTAAGTTCAACAGGTGCAGCAACTCGGAATACTTCCTCAAGTGTTGTAATACCTGATTTTACTTTTTCTATTCCATCTTCAAACATTGATTTAGCACCATTATCATGTGCCATTTTTGCAATTTGTATTGCAGATGGTCGAGTACTAATAAGTTCTTTAAGCGCTGTATTCATTTCAATCATCTCAACAAGACAAGTTCTTCCTTTATATCCAGTGTTATTGCAGGCTGGACAACCCTTTCCTTTATATAGAGTAATCTCCTTATCTGTAAAATACCCTTTAGCTTGCGGAAATTGGGCGGCAATTGTTGGCAATTTTTCAACATAACTATATCGACATAAATCACAAATCCGTCGAACCAGTCGTTGTGCCACTAAAAGCTCAAGGGTTGATCCAAGTAAAAATGATTCTACTCCCATTTCCAGCAGTCGTGGAATACTCGTTGCAGCATCATTAGCATGAAATGTTGAAAGAAGAAGGTGTCCTGTCAAAGCAGCATTCACTGCAGTCTCGGCCGTCTCAGTATCACGAATTTCCCCTACAAGAATAATATTCGGGTCCTGTCGAACAACTGCTCGAAGCCCTTTGGCAAAAGTTAAATTAGTTTTTTGATTTACCTGAATCTGGGTTGCACCTGTCATACGATATTCAACAGGATCTTCAATAGTAGTGATATTAATCTCAGGAGTGTTTAATTTTTTAATCAAAGAATACAACGTTGTCGTTTTTCCTGATCCTGTAGGACCTGCAACAAGAATCATACCGAAAGGCTTTTTAGAGGCAGCGTTGAATATGGCAATATGACGCTCAGAAAATCCAAGGTCAGCAAATGTCAATCCCTTGACATATTCCGTCAAAATTCTAACCACTACTTTTTCTCCATCAAGAGTCGGCACAACAGAAACACGAAGATCAACCGTTATGTCAGCCATACCAAATCGTATTGCTCCATCCTGTGGAGCAAAGTGCTCATCGGTTCGGAGATTGGCTTGAATTTTTATTCGGTTTAACACATTTTCATAATTCCCTCGCGGAATTGATCCAGCCAGACGAAGTAATCCGTCAATACGAAAACGAATAAGGGTCATTTTAGCTTCTGGCTCAAAGTGAATATCTGATGCTCGGTATGTTATAGCATCACGAATAATTTCTTCAAAGATTTCAGGAGCAACTCGCTTTTCATTTTTAATAATTTCAGAAAAACGAGTGTTAAGTTCTTTTTCATAATGTGAAAGATACGTATCAATATCTTCCTTAAAGGCATATGTGTAGATAACCTTTTTATTCGGAAATAATTGCTTAGCAATATCTGCAAGCTTTGGTTGTTCAAGATTGTCAGTTCCAAGCAATACCTGTCCGTCTTTTTCTTTATTTTTTACAAATACAATACGCATTTCTCGCGCCGTATCTTCAGGAATAGAAGCCAAATCTTGCGAGCTCGGAGTTCTTAAACTCAAATCAGAAAATGATGTATCGTAATATTCAGCAATAGCCAATCCAAGAGTGAGCTTATTAATAACGCCATTTTGCATTAGAAAATCTGTAAAATTTCCCTTGCCAGATTTTTCATACCCATCCGCTGCTTTAGCGTCTTCAGCTGAAATGTATTTTTGGTCAATAAGTATTTTTTTGTAAAAGTTCTGATCAATCATATGTTGATATTTATATATGTAATGTTTGTTTAATATATGCCACAATATCTGCCAGCTTAACTTCAGCTTTAACAAAATAATGGGATGCGCCGGCAATAGTTGCTCTATTTCTGTCTGTGTCTTGACTCAAGTTCGACATAATAACTACCGGAGTTTTTATTCCCCTTTCTTTAAGATCAGCCAACACTGAAAACCCATCATGCTTTGGCATCATCAAATCCATTAAAATCAAATCATACATGTTGTTTGCAATTTTTTCCTTAACCATATCTCCGTCATACGCTGTATCAACTTCCATATTTTCATGCTCAAGCTTCAATGATAAAGCTTTTGAAAGAGGTCTTTCATCTTCAGCAATAAGAATCTTTTTCTTTATAGAAGGTTTGGTATCCATAGTAAAATTATATAATTAATCTGACTTTATTAATAGCTATTCCATTGATTCCGACAAACTCTTTTTGCCACTTCTAGTAACCATACCCGTTGTTGGCATAGTGATTGTAAATGTGGTGCCTTTATTTTCCTCTGATGTAAATGAAATTGTACATCCTGCGGCTTCAACCACAGTCTTGATAATATATAATCCAAGGCCTGTACCTTCTACATCAAGCACCCGTACATTGTCCGCTCTAAAGAGTTTTTTAAATACGCTGCCTTGCTGAGCCTGTGGAATACCATACCCTGTGTCAGAACAACTGATTTGAATAGCGCCCGGCACTCCATTTTTTGCAATAGTTTTCTTAATGCTTAAATTAATAGATCCACCTTCTGGCGTATACTTACATGCATTTGAAAGCAAGTTCTGCACTATGATATGTGTTACTTTAATATCAATCATAATAGGCGTCATTTTATCAGGATGCGTATATGTGAGATTTTGTTTTTTGAGTAAGAAGTTTGGTTCCGCCTCCTTTACCGCAACACCAACAACATCGAGCAGATTTGCCTTTTCAGGCTCTATGGCAAATGTTCCAAGCTCGAGTCGCGAAACATTAAGAAGAGATCCAACAAGACCAACCATTCTGTCTGATGCATCGCCGATTTCCTTAATGTATGACTTCTGTTCTTTATTCATTTTTCCTTGAGTTTCTTCATCGCTCAAAAGTTCTGTATACCATTTTATAGAAGTAAGCGGAGTTCTAAGCTGATGTGATGCAAGGGACACAAATTCTGTTTTCATTCGATCAATTTGCTCTTCTTCAGTAATATCTTTGTATAGCCACATAGCCCCGTGCATTTTATTTTGATAATACAGTGGAATATAACTTCGTGAAATATAAGTCCCGTTTGTTAGTTCCACTTTCTCATCTGCCACCACTTCATGCTTTGATGCAATTTCTATGTCTCGCTTTTTATATGAATCAAAATCTTTTATGAGCGGACGAATCAGTTCAAGCCCTTCCATTACCGGCACACCGACAAAGTCAGGCACTTTCCCTTCAATACCAAAGAGTTGCATTGTTTTAGTGTTTCCTAGAATCATATTTCTTTCATCATCTTCAATAAGCACTCCATATGGAAAGCTTTGTACAAGTGCTTCAAGCTGAATATTTTTACTCAAAAGTGCCTGCTCACGAGAACGTATATACATTGAAGCGAACATTGTAATGAGCATAGAGAAAATGAATCCAAGAACCAAAACCAAACCCTGTCCTGACTTTTCAAGAAATGGAAGATATACAGATGGATCAGAGACATACTTAATTGTCCATATTCTATCTGCCACTTGAATTTTACTTGTCCCAGTCAATTCTTCATCGCTCTTATGAATAGAAGCGATAGAAGTATCGTAGAGTAAACTGCTTGTACTCATTGACGTGCTTGATGGACTATCAAAAATCTCAACATCTATTTTATTATCTATGAGTGGATTGTTTGTAAATAAATCAGGAAATATTTTTTCCAATCTAAAAGAAACTGAAATAACACCTTGCACACTATTTTGTCTGTCTTCTTTTGTTATATGCCCTGTTGCATGACTATACACAGGCACATATACAGAGAATACAGGAACACGTGTAGTAGCAGCCAAGACAACAGGTGTTGCAGAAGGCATGTCCGTATCAATAGCTTTATTAAGTGCAGCATTTCTATTTACCTCTGATGATACATCAAATCCTGCAGCTGTTGATGAACCTGCAACAAATGTCGCAATATATGTTAAAGGATAATATATATCTTTGACAGTTGATGGATATATTTTAAATGGCAGACGAGTGGCCATTTCAGGAGTAGTCTTTGGAGCGTATGAAATACCTGAAATTCCTGAGTAGTGAGTTGGCACATTTATTTCATCGATATACGCATTCCATTCAGACTGTTCCACATTTTCAGAAGCAGCAAATAAACCTTGCAATCCATACGTTACACCAACATATAAATTCATTCGCGATTGAATAAATGAAGTGATTTGATCTGTCTGATTTTGAAATCTAAGTTCTGCTTGCTTCTTAAGATTACTATCAACCAGAATTGAAACCCCTCCTGCTATAGTCATTGTGATAGCAAAAATAAATGTCAATATTGCTGGAATCAAAAGGTTTTTTGAATGAAGCCATACTATCACTCGAGCATTCCACCATTTGTCGTGTATAAGGAGATAGAGTGAAATGAGCATGAACACGAATGCAGTATGAATTGCAATTGGATTATGTATTGCTTTACCATATACCCCTATAAAGTTATACATGTACGCAACGAGCGAATACAATGAAACAGCCAATAGAGACAATTTGCAAATACAAGAAATCAAACGCTTTGTTGGATATACCAGAAAAATAATTCCAAGAAGCACAAAGTTAAGCGCCGTAGCAAAAGCCATTCTATTGATACCGAGCTTTGATTCAAATAAAATCCTGTCTATAAAAAAGTCTTTTCCTCCACCATATTTTAAAAGCATTGCTCCACCAACCAATAGCATTAGCGACCCGCTTATTACATATATATATTTTCTTTCTTCTGCTTCTGTTTTTTGAATAGTAAAAAGACAAACTGCAGCCAAGATAAATAACGCAGCTGTGACAGGATTCATCGGAGTAAACTGAGGGAAAACACGAGTAAGGATTGGATTATTAATTAGCCAACCGACCAAGACGAGCATAGGAATAAGTGCCACAAGAGATGTGGTTAGCCGTGATACAAAAGTGCGAAATTTAATCATGTGATTATATGTAAAAAATAAGTGCTATGCAATTAAGTATAGCTTATATTTTTTAAATACTTAAACTTTTATTGCATTAAACCCTTCAACTCCTCCAACACATCAGGAACCTCATTCCACCCATCTTCTGCTGTAAAATGTCCAGCATTTGTCACAGAAATAATTTTTGAACCAAGAATATTGAATCCATCAATATTTTCATCCATACATCCGAATGGATCATTTTCAGAAATAAATAATACAGATTCAGGAATCATTGTTGCAACTTTTGGAAGATCAATAGGAGTTTCAATCCATGGCTTAGCGATTTCCATTTCTTCTTCTGTTTCAAGATTTATCAAATCAAACCATCCAGCTACAAATATCGCCCCACCAATACTTGTTTCAACTGAATCTAAATATCGAAGTATTGCTTGGCAGCCAATAGAGTGTCCGACAAAGTATGTGTCAGCATCAGGTATTCCAACTGCATCAATAAGAGTTTGTACCCACACATTCATAACAGGTGCGTCAGTGTCAGGCATTTGCAAAGCCAAGACTTCATGTCCTTCATTTTCTAATTCAGATTGAAGCCAAGGATACCAATTACTCTCTGGTGTGCCTCCCCAATTATGCACAATGATTACGTTTGCCATGTAATAATTATAACTTACTTTTACCTAAAACATATCTACTTACAAAATAGAAAAATAGTATACCTGCCAATCCACAAGCCAAATCATGCAAATCAAAGGTTCTGTTAGCTGAATAATACTGCAAACTTTCATCAAGCAATGCATATGCAACAACAAGAGTTGATCCGACAGGAAGCTGCATCCAGAATATTTTCTTCTTTAATCCCCTAAAGGCCATTTCTGCCAGAAATCCGAGCATTCCAAATAGTATAAAATGTCCAACAGAGTCATAGTATGGAACAGATTTTATTTCTGTAGGAATATATTTCAAATATGCCAATACTGATACTCCAAGTATAAAGACCAGCATGCCGAGAACCGATATAATCCAGCGCTTATTTGTTTTCATATTTTTCTTTTTTAAAATGCTTTAAGTACGCAACTAAAATAAAGCTAATAATAACCATTAAAAACCACGATGTTACTTTACCTGTTGATACAACTGTCCATGTGTGAATTTGGTCAGGATATTTCCATGCACCTAAATACGTTGAAATATTCTCTGCAACCCATATGAAAAATGCAGTCAGGAGAAATCCGACATTTAAAGGCATCCTTCTTACTTTATCAGTTACTGTAAAATAAATTCTAGTTTTCCAAAAGAATGCAAACACAGCAATAATTAGAAACCAACGAAAATCATATATGAAATGATTGGTAAAAAAGTTTAGGTATATCAAAAAACAAAGGAGTACACTAGCTCCATAGTGCGTATAATTCTTTACATCCATTTTCAATATTTTCCAAGCCTGAGAAATATAACTTCCGACCGCTGCGTACATAAATCCACTATAGAGCGGAACTGTAGCTATTTTAAAGAATCCTTCTTCTGGATAACTCCATGATCCAACCATTGGACTCGTTTTATACAACTCAAGAACAAGACCAATAATGTGAAATAAAAAGATAACTTTTACTTCGTCTTTAGTTTCAAGCTTTGTGACATACAGTATTACTTGTATAAGTACTGCGGCTACAAATAAAAAATCGTATCGGGCAAAACCAAAAAGCGGTATGTGATTTGAGAGAAATAAAAGTAGAAAAAATGAACCGGCAAATATTGACGCTCGGGCCTCTTTTATTCCAAAAATTATAAATTCTTTAATGTTTGCCATATATCCATACCCTACTATGCAATAGGTTTGAAATCAATATAAAAAATAACCCTCGCCGCGCGTACGCGCGGCGAGGGTTTTAAGTGAGTCAGTTTTTTTGAATCTTATTTGCGCTTATTTTTCTTGCGCTTGCCTTTGGTTTTAGGCTTAGGTTGTGGCTTATTTTTAGGAGGAGGAATTGAAGTTTTGCCGCCTGCTCTGGCTATAACCATGCTGTTGCGACCAAATTGTCCGTTTATACCAGGCTTGTCATTGAGATGTGACACATCCCTGATCTTCTTTTTCCTAATAAAATATTTCCTGAGCCGTGTATGCATCAGGAAACGCCACAGTAAGGCAAGTCCCGATATTCCCATAAGGATCAATACCACGTTTGTCCCGAGCTGATTTTTCAGCTGTGCCAATCTGCGGTCGAAAGACCATGCTTGTGGTTCATACTTCGGAACCTCATCTTTGACAGGCTCAACTTTTTTTGGCGGCTCGATTTTCGTAAACCGAAGGCCTCTAAACAGTTCAGCCAACTGAGGGAAATGAGCTTTGGTTTCTGCGTCGTTAAACTTTTGATTATGAATCTTGTCAGCATCCCATATTGAGACTGGGATTTGATTGTTGCCCATTTTTTCCACAGCGTTGAACATAAATGGTACAGACCAATGTCTTGTGTCGGGATTATTTTCATCCCCCTGCAACGTCATGTGGAATGTTGCACCCTTCAGCTCAATGATGTTGGGAAGGAGGAGTTCGATTACAAACATCTTGTTCTTGAACTCGGGTGGGCACCGAAACTCCATCTGTTGGAATTGCCATTCAGTACCATCCTTAGGGAAATATGGGGCGAAGAATCTAGCCCAATCTCGAACATCTTCTTCAAATTGAAACGTTTGTGGAATCGTCTTCCTTTCGGTCGGTTGCTCCCATGGATATAATCCGTCAGGGACTGGAAAATACGGAACTGGCCGGCCGAAGAAAATTGGGTCCACAGTTTTGGTGGTTCGAATGTGTAACACACAATCCTTATCCGGAGCAAAACAGAACAAACGGAATACCCCTCCTGAGGGTGAAAGCATATGGAGTTGCACTGCATGGATATACGGATATGTCTCCGCCATAGCCAACGGCTCTACAAGCTTGGTAGGAGGAGGAGCCTTTATCTGCACATTCGCCGCAAAGCCAAAGGTTCCGCACAGCCACAAAAAAACGGCGGCCGTGAGGGTCGTCGGTTTAAATCTTTTCTTCATAGTAATTCTAGAGTTTTGGAGTTGGAATTGATTTCGCACCTACTAAAGGGGTTATATAAGGTGCTCCATTAAGCACAATACATGAATTCACACATTTTGTCAAGTAATATTACACCACATCTTTATATGCAAGTTTGTTGTACAATGAATCCATGACAAACATAACAAAAGCATTGCAATGGCGCTATGCAACAAAACAATTTGACGCCACAAAAAAGATCTCTGACGAGACACTTCAGACACTCAAAGAAAGCATTCAGCTATCCCCTTCTTCATTTGGACTGCAGCCATATACAGTTATAGACGTTGTAACACCTGAACACAGAGCAGCTTTACGAGCAGCAGGCTGGGATCAGGCACAGTTTACTGATGCTTCTCATTTATTTGTATTTGCCGTTCCGACAAGTATCACTGATGCAGATACTGATGCATTTATTAAACTAACTGCAGATACACGTAACACGACACCCGAAGCTCTTGCAGGTTATGCAGGTATGATTAAAGGAAGTGTAAATTCAAGAACTACAGAACAAAATATTTCATGGGCTGCAAAGCAAGCATATATTGCTCTTGGATTCTTACTAGAAACTGCAGCACTACTTGAAGTGGACGCAGCTCCTATGGAAGGATTTGATTCTGTTAAGACAGATGAGATTCTAGGTCTTACAACAAAAGGACTTACTTCAGTTGTTGTATCTGCCCTTGGATATAGATCAGCAGATGATAAATATGCTGACCTTCCAAAAGTACGAACACCGATGGACAAATTATTTATACAAGCATAAGTATTTTTAAACAAAAAACCCGAGAGTGATCTCGGGCTTTTTTATTTTATCAAAGTCATATATTCCCCACTCTTCCCTTCCATAATTTCCTCATATCTTTTTTTCAATTTTCCTGTAACTTCACCCACCTTAATTTTCCGTGCATCAATTTCTATAATAGGCGCAACGAAAGCAGATGTTCCACATGCAAACACTTCGTCAGCCATATACAATTCTGTTAAATCAATATTTCGCTCAACCACTTCTATGCCTAACTCTTGGGCAATTTCAATCATTGTCTTTCTGTTAATCCCTTCCAATATATCATTCGATACTTGAGGAGTAATGAGTACACCGTCACGAACCATAAAAATATTTGCAGCACTCAACTCGCACACATGCCCATCGGTATCTAAAAATATACAATCATCGTATCCACTATCAAGTGCATCCTGTTTACCGAGTACTGAGTTCACATATGCACCGTTCACTTTTGCCCGTGATGGAATTGCGTAATCAGGCACTCGTCGCCATACGCTTGTTTTTAATCGAGCACCATGTTGCGGAATAATAGGATTAGCTTCGTAGACAAACATACTGAGGGTTATACCTAATCCTCTCGAACGAGTACCTGGCACAAGATCTGAAACATGCACCGTTGCTCGAACAAAAGAAGTTTTTTCTATTGTGTTCGCTGCAACAATTTCCTGTACTGCCTGCTCAAATTTTTCATAATTCCATTCTTTTTCAAATGTATCTATACCAATTATTTTTGCTGAATTCACAAGTCGTGCAAAATGGTCCTGCAAGCGAAATGCAGCAAGACCTTTTTCCGTTACAAGTATAGGAAAAACAGTATACACACTAAGACCGTACAACACAGCAGAGCTGGCTACACTTAGATTTGCTTGCTCTATAGGAATTATCTTATCTTTGAAATATGCCTTCGGATGTATGTACGCCATACCCTATAGTATAGCAATTTACTTTATAAACTTATTCAACTCTTCCATCTCTACCATACAATCCTTATCTATAAAGGCCTGAAGCTCTTCAAGAGTTACCCACCGTATTGCATGTATTTCCCAACTCAGCTTAATAAGCAAGTCATGAACGCTGACAGCAAAAATATCCATTTCATGTGGAAAGCCTAATACTTTAGTTTTTCCTTTTCGTAAAAATGAAATAGAAATAATATTTTCACTTCCAATATTTAATTCTTCTTTCAACTCTCTTCGAACTGCTTGCTCAGCAGTTTCTTTTTTTCCTATTCCACCACCAGGCAAATGAAAATTGAATGGTGGCAGTGTACTTTTTGCGATAAGAAATTTTTTCTTACCAATATCATAAATAAATGCGCGAGAAACTTTTCGTGTCAGTAATTGCATACAGAATAGAATAGCATATTTATCTGCTTAAACAACTATTCAATTCGGCGCTTGGTGTCCATCCACATTTTCCAGTATTAACTTGTCGTTCACACTTGGCTGTTTTGTAACATGCATATGATTCTCGGTATTCACATGTTGATGCCATATCTTTTTCTCCAGAACAGATTTGTGCAGAACATCCACCAATATAACAAGGACCTGTTGCAGATTCTTTTCCAGGTGTTGGTTTCACTGGCTTAGAAGGAATTGCTGAAGGAACAGTATCCAAAGTTAAATCAGTGACTGACAATATTCCTCTTCCAACTGTCTCATACATATAATCACTGTTTAGCATTTCAGTCGGTGTAAATACTCCTGATGCAGTGAACAAATCGCCTTCTTTAAAATTAGGCACTGTCTGTGACATAAGATTAAAATCCAAAGCATAGTATGAACCCTCAGTAGCTTTTACTCCATGCACGCATTCTTTTTTAGAAAAATTATCATGCAGAGGAATACATTCTACATATGTACCCTGAACAGTTATTCTTTCAGCTGTTATTTCTTCTTGTGTTGGAGCTGGAGGCTCAATAGGTTGTCCAGGTTTTTGTATTTTTAAGAGAAACAATCCTACTCCAAGAAGTACTAGAAGTAACAGTGCTTTTAATAGTCTTGCTTTAGTTATTGGGTTTAATGGCATATCTATATGCTATCACACTTAATCTTTTCCTTAACTATTCCGAAGCCATTTCTTATAGTCTGCACACATAGTTTCGAAATTCTTTTTATTTTCAGCTACAGTCTTTTTGCCACTTACCATCTTAATCTTTGCATTAAGTTGTACTGGACCTGCAAACTCAGGTACTGATTTGAGTCTTTCAATCTTTGCTTTTGCTTTTGTTAATACAGCTTTGACAGAGGCAGTAGAATTTTTAAGCCATGCGTCTGCTGTGAGCTTTTTACCTGTTGCAAGCACCACAAGTTCATTAAACGTTTTTGATGCTCCGAGTGCCCATACTTTTTTCATTTCATCTCCTACTGCTTTGTTGTCAACAATGTATTCATATTTTTTATAGAAATAATCTCTCCACTGATCAACAGCAAGTTCAGCCAAGCCATACCCGTGATATGAGGCAGAACTTTCCCATGAATAGATATGCGGAACGTTGAGCACTTCAAGTGCAGCCTCAGATCTTTCGAAATACCTTAGGTATGACGCCCGAGCCATGTCTTTAACTTTTTTTGCCGTAAGTTTTTTTGTTTCGTATATTTCTCTTTCAAAACTCGCAACCCATATAATATAATTCAAAGATAAAGGACTTAATACATTTAACTTTTTAAGCTTTCTTTCAAAAAGAGATAGCGGATACACTTCTCCTTCTGCATTTTTCGCATACCGATATTTCCATTCAACACTACTTAGCATAGTATCCATAAACATACTCTGAGTTTCTGCCCATGACATAGACATCGGCGAGTACTCATGATTTACACATACATCCTGTTCTTCGATGTTGAGCATGTGCGCAGAATGTCCTCCTTCGTGGAATAACGTAACTAAACCATTATATCCTGAGCCAACTTGCCCGAATACTACATTACATGTGAAGTTTGAACTTCCTGCAATTCTTTTTCCATTTTTAAAACTAACCAAATCTGGCCAGTGGCAAAATCCATTACTGTACTTTCCTTTTCTATCAAGCAAATCAAGCTGTATGGTACTTCCTCGAAAATCCACACCGAGCGCCGAGAAAGATTTTCCCCATCGCTCTAGTGCTTCATCGAATTGAAAATACTGATCTTCCTCTTTTGTAAAATCTCCAGCCATCATATAGTTGAAGTTCCATGGCTTTCGAAGTCCTGGCAGAGTTTCTTCCAACTTTTTAATTCCTTCTCGTGCATATTTTGTCTTTTCGTAAATAGTATCAAATATGCCAAACAGCTCTGTCTTTGTCATTCCATCCTCTCTTTGTACTTTATAGTCATAAAAATCTGTATACCCTAAAAGTTTAGCGTATTCATTTCGCAGTCCCACAACTTCTACATATTGATCAAGGTTTGCAACAGCGATTTTTTCTCGCGCTTGAAAACATGCCTTTCGCATTTTCTCATCTGCATTTGTAGAAATGATACTTCGCATTTTAACTGCAGAACATTTTACAAACTTTTTTGAATACGGATCAATGTATCCATCGTTTGCATTTGATCGTTTTTTTAGAATTGATGATTCTATTTTTGAAATTTTATTTTTAACTGCAAGTGCCTTCTTTGGAGATTGGTAGGCTGTGAAAAATGTAGCCCACAGGTTGAGTCTTCTTTTTTCTTCTGCACCAGTTGAATGTTCAATAGCATCTTGCACTAATTGCAAATTCTTTGGGTCGGCACGAAATTCGTCTCGCTTTGATTCTGCGGCGTTTTTCTTTGTATCGACCGAACTGTCACCCATATAAGAGGTCCAGAAATAGTCTTCATAGGTTTTATGGAGTTTTAGGTATTCTGTGTTTAGGCGGTTAAGGAGTTGTTGTGGCTTTGTTGGCATATGGGTTTAATTTAGCACTGTTGGCTTTGTACTTCAAGAAAGAAGTATTAAAAAACACCGCCGTAGCGGTGCAACCCAAGTCGGGTTTATTTTTCTGCAGTGAGGTATCCGAGCTCGGGATCAGCAGTATAGCCTTCCCAAAACTCTGGCCCCATTGCACGTATTCCCTCATCGGAAACTATTGGCTCATGCCAACAGATATTCCTGAAACCGACACTTTGCAGGAGACGGACGATTGTCTCTGGAGTAAAGTACACACTAGTCAGCGTGCAAATCTTTTTATCTCCATTAAACAAATCTATGCAGATCTGAGTCTCGTCAGAAGGCGTACCGCGAAATGTCTTTATTGCGCCGAACTTTTGCAGTTGTTTTCTATTTGGCAAATCAATAACGAATACCGCCCTTCCTCCAGCTGACAGACGACGATAGATTCGATTGAGGAAATGTGAAAGCACATGCACAGTCCGTGCATAATTAAGAACAAATGGAATAACCATTAAATCTGCCTGAGGCAATTCATCCACAAAAACATCTGCCAAAAAGTAATGAACACTAGCGTGCGCAGATATCTTTTTCGCAAGTTCTATTTGTCCTTCTGAATTATCTAATCCATAGACCTTGGCAGCACCTAACTGCGCAAGAGGTACAGTAAAGAATCCTCCTCCGCAACCGATATCAACAGCGGTCATTCCAGTACAATCTCCAGCCAAATTCAGAACTGTAGGAAGTATTGAATAGAGCTTATCTGGCTTAGCACTCGATTTATCGTAGCTCGCGACGAGCTCATTGTAATCATTAATACCTCGACTTGCGCCGAAATAAAAGGTATCGAGCTGTGCGGTGATTTTTCCGTTTTTGCGAAAAATCCAGCTCCAAAGCAAATATGCCAGAGCATTGTTACGTGTAGTACAAAAATGGAACATACAATTCCTTTCCAAAAGTTAAGGTTAAAATCAAAGGGCGCACCCAAGACATTAATACCATTAAAACAGAGTTTTATCAATAAATTACTTCTCCGCCAATTCCTTCAGCGCCTGCAATGCTTTTGGCCACATTTCATTAAACGAATCTTTATACTCATCATTAACATCCATATCAACATTCACAGTCGTTACCTCACCATCTTCTGTAAACGTATAATTTTCAAATGCAGGTGTCCACTTTTTCACTTCATCACTTGTTGTATCGATTACTCCACTACTAACCATTCCAAGATGTTCAATAGACACGAATTCATACATTCTATTTTCTTTGATTTTACTAAACATGCCTGAACCGCTTGTATCAACAAATCTTATTTCTGATCCTTCACTCCAGTCACCTTGATAGGTTGAATTTGGTGAAAATGCTGTTGTCCATTGCGTATATGTTTCCTTATCTAGCATTGTATGCCAAACTTTTTCTTTTGGAGCGTTAATTGTAATTGTGAAGTGTATTTTTTGCATATAGTAATTATATATTAATTTGATAAAGGAAACTCAGATACTGGCTCATATTTCATTTCAGGCGGAGTGTATTCAGGTCCGCTTTCTTCAAAGCCTTTTCGAAGCACGAGATATGATCTCTCAGCTCTTACGATTTTATAATGATATCCAAATCCTGCTGCATAGCATTGGAAAATAGTTGTACTTGCCACACTATCAGAATCAGCTTTCTTTAAATCGTTACAACTTCCGTCTGGCGTATCAATTAACTTTTTCGCCACTGTTCCATCAGAATATGTCACTTCAACAAAAACATTTGTCTTTGGCAAACCATCTAGGTTTAGTGCTGCAGCTGGTTCTCCTATCCATTTGAATGTTGGAGGTACTGTATTTTGTGCAACTTGTTCTTCTGGTATTGTCTGTACCTGATCTACAGGCTGCGTAGGAGCTGGTGGATATGTTTTCAAGGCGAAATAGCCTATACAGATTATGAAAAGTATGGCTAAAATAATGTATTTTATTTTCATGTATATAGTATACCTCTATATCTTAATGCTTGAAAGAAATGCATCGAACTCTGCAGTATCGTATGCATTCGCCTCAGCCTCTGTTGCAAATAACGGACCTGAAAATGCAATTGTGACATAAGTACCATCTGACTTTTCTGTATTTACAATTACACCTTTATAATATCCATACGGAGTTTTGTCATTTGGCCGACTTACTCTTCCGGAAACAAAGTTTGTTCTAACTGCTGATAAACCACTTATAGTAGTACTACTGTAAAGTTGTTTTTGTTTTTCTAGCGATAATATAGTTTCTTTGAGTGTATATCCTTTTTGAAAACTAATAGTAACTTCAGGTGTTGTATTACACTCAGGAGTAAAATTTGTACAGGTTCGCTTTGTTGCAATCACTATTTCTGATTCGCCTTGTTCTACAACTTCTCCCCATGTTGATGCGTATGTAAATGAAATATCAAATTTAGCATTACTATATTCTTTAGTTGTAGGCACAGTAATTTCGCTTACCTGTATTACCTGCTTATTATATAAATAGGCAATGCCTCCAATTATAACCAGTAGGACCAATATAATGATTCCAACAATTCCCCTTTGTGTATTTTTCATACTACCAAGTATACATGTAATTACTCGCAAATTATATATGCAACATAATAGTTGCATATCGAATCAGAATAGTATATAGTACATACATTAACCAATAAACAACCTATTTATGCAAGATACAATCACAAGAGAAATTATAGTTAAAGCAGCACAAGAAAAAGTATATGCCGCCATTACTGACCCGACACAAATCATTAGCTGGTTCCCTGACATAGTTGAAGGATCACTTGAAGTTGGACAGAGACCGATATTTATCTTTACAGAGGAAAATCACAAGACACAGACATATATAGAGGCTGCAAAACCGTATGAGTATTTTGCATATCGATGGGTGCCAGGAGGAGCTGGAATCGTTGGAGATGTATTGCTTGTTCCTAATACCCTTGTTGAATTCTTTATTGAGGCACAAGAAAATGGGACAAAAGTTACGGTAAAAGAATCAGGCTTTGCATCGCTTCCAAAAGAAGTTGCAGAAGAAAGTTTCAAACAAAATTCAGGAGGATGGAATTATATGATGGGACGATTAGAAACAGTAATGAATCAAGACTAATGTCCCCTGTTGAATTATTTAAAGCACTAGGAGAACCTACTCGACTAGAAATGGTCGAGAGGCTTTCTAATTATGGTTCGCAGACGTTAACTTCTCTTTTTAAAGGAATGCATATTACTCGACAAGGTGCGAGAAAGCATTTGCAAATATTAGCAGACTCGAAAATAATTATACTTCTGCCTGATGGAAGGAATACAATTGTGCAGCTTGATCAACATGCATTTGATGTTGGTAAAAAGTTTATTGCTAAACTTGAGCTACGTTGGGATAAAAGACTCGAGGCTTTGAAAAACTTTGTAGAGAAAAAGTAATTACTGTAGAGGTGTTGTAATTCTAAAATTTACTGCAGACTGCACTTTAAAGGCAGCATCAGCAGTACACGAAAGAGACTGAATATGTGCTCGAGTATTTGCATCAACCATACCTGTTGAGTTAATTCCATTAGCTGATTGGAATTTTTTAACTGCAGCGACTGTAGCTGTTCCATAAAACCCGGTTGGATTAGTTGTAAGGTATTTGTTTGTCTGTAGAAAACCCTGCAACGTCGTAACAGAACTGTTTGCCGACTTATAGGCCAGGTTTGTACTAATATCCACACACAACGGAGCTGCCCATGTAGTATGGGCTGCTGCTATCAATATGAAACTAAATGAGTAAAGTAAAACTTTTTTCATGTTGCACACTATAACATATATTATAGATTTAGCAAGTGCATAAGCTTTACGCTCTAATATAGAGCCATGCCTCAATCCCACTCATTAATTCAACCCTAACTCGGGTATATTGATTCCCTTCATACCTATCTGCCCGTTCTAGCTCATCGTCAGTTAATTCAAAGACAATACCGTCGAT
>JAZKFG010000002.1:144094-166167 GCA_040386515.1 Patescibacteria group bacterium | reverse complement strand
TCCCTCTTTTGGCGTGGCAATATTAAATCTTTTATCATCTACTTCTAATACTCCCTTTTCGTACCCTTCTAATGTATCAATTCTTCCAAACATTCTACGATTAAATAACTTTTCTTGAATGTCTGGACGTTGAAGTGAGCCGTAGGTGAAGAGGTGTTGCATGGGGTGAAAGTATATCTTATTTTTAATTCCAACGAATTTCTGTTTTATATCCACCTATTTCTCCAGGTTCAGCTATTTTTGTTAAATCTTTTTTATCACCTTTGAATACATAAAAATCTCCTTCGTCTTCAACTTGAGTAAGTTTATCTGATTCAATACTGAATCCTGTTCGCTCTAATAATTCTCTCACCGCAGCATTAACAGGCAATTCACTCCCTTCTATTTTCCCTGCTGGAATTCCCCATTCATCAGCTCGAACAAAATAATGCTCGAGAGTTTTGTCATTGTCTTTAATTAAAATTTTTACGTACGGTTTCATAATTTTATTGATTCCATCACTCATTGTTACTGTTTGAATTTTTTTCTTCGTTATGTATGTAACTATTTTTTCGAACGTGTTTGGTGTTGTACCATAAAATCCTCGAGTGGTGTCAATCTGATGGAACATAAGTATAAGCCATAAGTTTTTCTTCTCTGCTTTATCTATCCAATACTTGATAATAAAGAACGGTACCCATCTATACACAGGTTGGCATTTTAAAATATAAGGGTTTGTTTTAGGTGTATTGAATCCAAATTCTGTAGAACGAGCAGAAGTATATCCCACCTTCTTAACTTCTTCTACAATATTTTCTGAATAGTTTCCATACGGATAGACAAATGTAGCTGCATTAATACCCAATTCCTTTAGTTTGTTTTTTGAATCTGTTAATTCTGCAATACGTTTTTCTGAAGATATAAGAGGCAATCGAGGGTGGGATTTTGTGTGTGAGCCTATTTCATGACCATCATGCAAAAGTGAGAGTATGTCAGACTTTTTCATAAAATCTAAATAATTACCTTCTTCAAGATAATCTGTAATTACATAGAAAGAAGCTTTGAGTTTTGCTTGTCTTAGAAGTTCCTGAGCTTCATTTTTCTGACTTAGATAGCAATCGTCGAATGTGAGTGTAAGCATGCTACTGTATACTATATTATCTAACTCCACATTCCTTCACCAACTCAACCAACTGTGGGTGAAGTACAACGTTTGATGCTATATATCCTTTTATTTCCCTATCATATCTCTGTTCATTTCCAAATAGATCTGTAAATACTCCACCAGCTTCTTTAATCAAAACACTAAACGCAGCTGCATCGTGAGCCGTCATATGCGGGAAAATAGTGAAAGATAATTCACCAGCCGCAACCAGAGCCGATGCATATCCTATTGAACACAATTTCATCATCTTTACACCCATATGTGTTAGCTTTTCCGCAACTTCACTTATATCGTATGCAGCAGTTTCGAAATGTTCATACGCAGCTGCAGTTGCTTTAAGTGCTGTAGAAGTAGATACAGAGATTGGAGAACCGTTTAAAAATGCGCCCTCACCTTTAGCTGCGCTATATAGTCGATCCATAAATGGATCATATACAACTCCTAAAATACTTTCTCCGTCTAAGACTAGTGCCAATAGAAAAGTTGAAATTGGTAAACCGTGAGAAAATGGTATTGTTCCATCAACAGGATCACATACCCAGAGATATTGAGAATTTTCTTTTATATCACTTTCTTCTTCTCCTTTCACAGAGTGAGTTGGAAACTTTTCTCGAATTTCCTGAATCAACATCGAGTTGATCAACGTGTCAGTTTCAGTAAGAGGAGTAGTATCCGATTTCCATTCCTTAGCCATACCAAGACTAAAGTTCTTTTTCATAATGGCTCCAGCTCTTTTAGCGAAGTCTTCGGCAAATGTTTTGAATTCAGGTTTCATGGGTTGAGTATAGCAGATTTGGTCTTTAATGGTACTAGTGTCAATTATCTAATCTCACCTAACTCTTTTAAAATACCCAAGACTTCCGCACTCCACTTTTTCACATTTTCTACATAATTCTCTAAACCTCCATTCACAACATCTGCAGCAGTCATATTCCATACTGGCTTTGTTGTATATGCCCCATGATTTTCTGCCGTACCTGTAATTTTCCAATCTCTCACATCTGAAGCTAAATTTTTTAAATCTATTACTCCATGTTTTTCATATGCCATTGGATGCAAAATAAATTCTACAAGAGAACGTTTTGCATTTTCTAACCCTTTTTGCGAATACACACTTGGATGCTGGAGATTATACGAAAGCACAGTCAGATGATGAATTTGTCCGACACCTGTAAAATCCTCAAAATCCCATTTAATCATTTCATTGAGATAATCTCGGCATTCTGGGAAAGTATTGAGTAAGGCTCCACATTCTGGACATGTCTGATTGTTACGCATAATTGGATTATAGCTTAATCTCCCATCAATGCACCTAAGGCAAAAACTCCTGCAAGGATTACATTTGCAATTCCTATAATTCTTAATGTCATACTATTGCTCATTTTCAATCCCATGCCCGCTCCTGCAAGCAATATGAAAGGAACTATACGTGACAAAGAAGGTGGAAACGAGACATTTGAAATATATATAAAATAAAATATTCCAATGAGTATGGATAAAAGAGTTGTAATTAATGCATGCTTATTCATACCTTAAATATACCATTTACATCCACTTTACTCATTAAAACGTAATAATCTCATGCTCATCTAACATATTTGTTTTCCCTGTCACTGCCCCGATTGCCATATCAGCCAGCGCTCCTATTTTACCTCCTTTATTATCCCAATATTCAGCTCTTGAAACCATTACTTCAATCAATGTTATGTTTGGATCTTCTGGTCCTTCAAACCATGCTTTTAAGAATGGATTCCAGTATTCTTTAATCTTTTCTTTATCTTCGACAAATTTTGCCTTACCAGTTAATGACACAAATGTAATGCCATTTCCATCTGCATACGTAAGAGCGACTGAGTTGTTATGTTGTATTTCCTTAGCTTTATTACTTTCTTTTGAAGTCATAAACCAAATGCTTCCATTAAACTCAATATCTTGAGTTGCCATTGGTCGCGAAATCATTTCACCTTCCTGCGTTATCGTAACAAACATACATGTCCTAATTCCTTTGATTAATTTACCTACTTTTTCATATTTTTCGTTAGTTTGCATATATAGTGTATGAAATTAAATTAAATTAATGAGTAATATAGAATTATGGTAGCACTAGTTATATAGAGACACCAGTCACCACTCCCATCCCAGCTGTATGTCCAGCAGATACTGCAAAGTTAACCTGACCTGAACTTGATGATTGGTCCCCTGCAGCATATACCCCGTCAACAGAAGTTTTACCATTACTATCGATAACAAGATGAGTATCCTCAGCACGTTTGCATCCAAGTAAATCCGCTAGTTCGTCGCGTGGTTTTAAATCTGCCTCTGCAAGTACTTGATCAACAGTAAATACAGAACCATCTTTCATTCTAACTTCTACCCCATGTTCAATATCAACTAGAGCTTCGACTTGATTTGGAGTTGCCCAAACAGAGTCAGTAGTCCAATTGGCAAGTACTCCTTTCACGTGATCAAGTCTCTTAGCTTCAACTATGCCAAAAATCTTTTTGTTATTAGCTTCAAACCCCTCACAAAAAGGACAATGCCATGCTTTAGTTCCAAATAATTCTTGCAAGCCAGGAACATTAGGTAATGTATAATTTACACCTTGAGCTAAAATAATTGCCTTAGCAAATATTTTCTCGTCGTTCTCAAGCAATATTTCAAAGTGCGTAGTTTTTGCAATCGATTTAACAACACCATCTTGTATAGATACTGTCGGATATGCAAGAACCTGCTGCCGTGCTATTGCATACAGTTCTGCTGGAGCCGTTCTATCTCTCGTAAAAACTGCATGAGCCTCTTTAGTTACTCTATTGCTTTGTTTACCAGCATCGATTATTAACACTTTTCGGTTGGCCCGAGCTAAAACCATGGCTGCTGAAAGGCCTGCTGCCCCACCGCCGATTATGACTGTATTGTATATATTTTCCATATTTGCATCATAGCAAATTTTTTAAATATTTAAACCCTATTTATTCCCCGTCATCTGATGAATATTTTTCTATTTTTAAGATATAATCAAATATATGAAAAAAATAATCTTCCAAAAACTGACACCTTCAGAAGTTCCAAGTTTTAATCTTGAAAAAGCCCTCCATATACTCGATTTCAGAGCGACGGCAGAAAGGCTCACTTTTGAAACAGACAGTATGTTTCAATATGAAAATTGGATATCAACAATTCCAGTTAAAGGATTTTCTCTAGTAAATCCAGATGTGCTGCAGGCAAGGGATAATCAGATAATTGTTCAGAAAGCTGCAAACTCTAGCACAAGCATTGCAGCTAGATATGCGAAGGAGTGAAACACAACCATTGATATAGAATCAATCATTGCTCATATTCCACACCCAGACATCGATCAATTAGCTGAAAATCTTGGCATTTCTGTATCATACACATACGATGATTATTTAAAATATAATAATAAGTTTTCTCAAAAAAATGTGCTTGGAAAATTAACACCTGCATGGAAAGAAATCGCTGTTGGGTCAATGTCGGATTCGCAATACCCTGTTATAAAAAGAGCTGACGGTTCTGGAGGTTGGGGTGTTTTTATAACTGAAAAACAAAAAGAAAAAAGCTTACCAGGTGCATACGAACGATTTCCAACAAGTACTTGGTTTGCAGAAGAGTTTATTGATGGAGAATGTATGAGTGTACAAATATACAAAGAAGCTGACACATATATAGTTTTTGGATTTGGAGAGCAGATAATCGAAAACCAAAGAAACTTTGTAGGTGCTAAAGCAAAATTAATAGATTCTGTTGTTACTCGTTATCCATGGATAAAAGATAAAATTGAGGAGACAATACAACATCTTGATATTCTTATTGATACATATGCAGGGTTTATGGGTATAGATTTTATTCTTAAACCGGAGGAACAAAGTATAAGCATATTGGAGGCAAATGTTCGCATGACTTCAGTTTCTATTACAATGTTGTTAGCCAATGAAAAAAATATTGAGGCAACTTTGTTTGAAGGGTATAAGGGTGAAATTAATGACAAGAATATTATACTTTCTAAAATGGGAGAAGAGGTGGATTTGATTGTGTTCTCTGATGAAAATACTGTTTAATTTTTTAACATGTGTTCCTTCGCCTCAACCGCCCTTTCCAACATTTTCTCAGCCATCTTTCCCCACTGTGCATCACAGAGTTCTATAAACTCAGATGGATCAATAAATCGTATTCGCTTAACCTTACCTGCAGGATCTTTTTCAAAATCTCCCTCTGGTTCAACTATACAAGCAAATCTAATATAAAATACAGATTCTCCAGACGGTCTGATCGTCTCATGTATTCCTACAGGTTTATACTGTAAAATTTTCATATTCGTCTCTTCCTTCACCTCACGATATAATGCTTTAATAATTGTCTCACCTTTTTCTATACCGCCACCAGGATTTCCTGTATATCCATTTTCATGTACAATAACGAGTTTATTATTATAAAAACAATATGCATATACCCCTATAACATTTTTATCTTCCACCTCCGTAATATCATCTACATCATTGTAAATAATTTGAAATACTTCCCCTGCGCTATTTGTAATAGATGAGCGAATTTCCATGATCTTACTGTAGCATTACTTGCGCAAAATATCCTCCATCTTTTTCCCCTTCGCCAACTCATCAATCAACTTATCTAAATACCGAATCTCTCGCATAACCCTATCATCAATTTCCTCTATTCGAATACCGCACACAACACCTTTGATTAATGCTCTTTTACTATTAGGCTTAGGTGCTTTCAAATAAAAATCCTCAAAACTAGTTTGTTTCTCCAACTGCTTTTCAAATTGCTTTTGAGTATATCCAGTTAACCAGCGAATGATTTGATCAACCTCGACTTGTGTTCGCCCTTTTTTCTCAGCCTTAACAATATAGTACGGATACACTTTGGAAAAACTTGTTGCGTATAGATTATGTTTGAGCATAGCACATTCATTATACCATGGGTAAATCATCAGCAGACATACCAAGCACACTCGCCAATCGATCAGGCTGTTGGAATTTACAATATTTTATCTGCTCGCCATTCTTAGAATATATACGATAGTAATGACTGAATGAAATAGTCTCACCCTTAAAGTTCTTGGCTTTTGTAGGCTTATCAATACGCTGTATATACCAGCCAGGTTTCTGGTCTTCAAGAATTCTCTTAAGCTTTGCGTAGTGATTAAAAGACACAGTATTATGCTTGAGGCATTTCCCCTATAAATGCAAACGGTTCCCAAATATGACCATTAATATCACGAATGGCTTTTCCATACATAAAGGCAGCTGATTCTGGACTTGGTTTCGTTGTGTCAGTTGCTCCAGCTGCAATAGCTTTTTCACAGAATGAATCCACTTCACTTTTTGAGTCGAACTGTATTGCAATTGTTAAATTGTTATTAACTGGTATTGGATTGCCATCTACGAATGTTGCGAATCGCTTATCTTCAAGAAGCATGACAAATGTGTTTTCATTGATTCTTGCATTTGTTGTGTCTGCACTGCTGAATTGGTCATTTTTTGGCATGCCGAGGGCTGCGAAAAATGCGTCTGTGTCAGCAACGTTTCTAATGGGTAGGTTGATGAAGGTGTTTTTCATGTATGGAGTATATCATAATCATTTATTTAACTCCTCAATATCTGCAGCAATTAAACTCAAATCATTATCAAGTTGATGTCCGCCAGTTTTGATTTCTCTTACTGTACTATTGGGTAATTTATTTTTATACATTTCTAAATGAGCAAAAGGGACAATTTCATCATCCTTTGCTTGATAAAAATAAAACGGAACAGTCGGAAGCATTGTTGGAAAATCTGCTGATGGTGTGAAAACCTCAGCTTGCCAATCAGTATCTCCTCCCCAAAATGGTGCAGAGATTATAAAAACTCCAGACAAGGTTGTATCAATTTTATTTTCTGATAAAAACTTTACAAGCACAGATCCTCCTAGAGAATGTCCAACTAGGATTATTTCTTCATTTTTTACAGCATTCAATTCTTCTTGTATAGCTGTTTTCCATGGTTCAAAGTCTGGTGCCTCTTCATGAGGCATTTTGGGATATATGACTGTA
This sequence comes from Patescibacteria group bacterium, assembly GCA_040386515.1. Classification (GTDB taxonomy): domain Bacteria; phylum Patescibacteriota; class Minisyncoccia; order Phycocordibacterales; family CAIZLB01; genus CAIZLB01. Next base: position 158,953 of record JAZKFG010000002.1, on the reverse strand, counting down.
TAGCTTGGTCCTAATAATTCTTGTAAATTATCAGCGAGTTTTTTATCTTCTATGTAGGCGTTAGTGCCTGCACCTTGGATGAATAGGATTTTCATAGGGATAGTATATCAAATTATTAACGTTAAACTTATTTTAAATAAAACCTCTTCACATCTTCCAAAATCTTCGACTCATCATCCTCACCTTGTGCTTTCATTAATTTAATTAATTCATCAACTTCCAACCACTTTATTTCACTTATAGATTCTGGACATGTTAAATCTCTCACTTCATCAATAGATATAAGTTTACATAAAAAATACAACACTGTTTTTTCTACTTTTTGTTCTTCACGATGAAAATGCGTGACAACAGATCCAACATATCGTTCAAAAGTTCCCTTCATCGAATATTCTTCTTTCATCCCTCTCGTTGCAGTTTGCTCTAAGGTCTCTCCTGCCTCTACGCTTTCATGCAAGAGTGTATAAAAATTTTGAGGATAATTTCTTATTTTAGGTTCTGCATAATAATGGCAGGCTACTTCATTTTTGTCGTTTATCAGAATTACACCTACAGAAATATGGTGTGGATGATCTTTTGTGCCTTGGTAGGGGTTCATAGGTGTATTCTATCATGTTACTCTAAATGCGACCCGTCATTCCACGTAATCAATCTCCACGTGTGCAGATCTCCATAAAATTTACACACGGTAATACCGGTATTCGTCGTACCAGTACCAGCCATAAACATAACCGTCTGTTCTTCAGTAAGCGCATCCTTGAAAATAAGATACGCGACCAAGACCTTAAGAAATGCTCCATGCGTTACTATGGCGATAGTATTTTCAGGAAGATTTTCGAGATATGCAGCAGCCTGTTTCACCCGTTCTATCAAAACATCCCACAACTCTTGCTTTGCATATTCCCAATGCTCCTTATTCAATTTCTTTTTCATTATTTCTGTAAGTTCTCGTACGCCCAAATGCTTATGCTCGAACATTGCTTCGAACTCACCTTCTCGTTCTATGAAAAGATCATTTTCCGTAACGGGAATACTTGTTGCAAGACTAATAGCTTCCGCTGTCTGTTTTGATCTCTTTTTAGATGTTTCGATGAGTTTTTCTATTTTAATATTCTTGAATCTCTCGCCCAATATTCTAGCCTGTTCAATCCCTTTTTCAGTAAGAGGATTTATACTTCTCGCCTGAGTACTTACATTGGCTTCGGATTCCCCATGACGAACAAAATAGATTATCTTTTTCATAGAGGTAGTATATCAAACTTTTTTAATGAAAACTCTTACCAGTTTTAAGCATATCTAATATTGTCACCATTCTCTTCTGACGAGTCTCGATCTTTTTAGCAGTTTGTAGCCTCCATGCAATTGCATAGACATTAGCCTTTGTAAGAGTATTAAAAAAGGTATACGCTTTTTTGTGCTTTTTAAGTTCAATTAAAAAATCATCAGGAACTTTCATATTCTTTGAAGAGTCGTATGCCTGCTCCCATCGGCCATCTTTTTTTGCAGCATGCACCTGAGCAATTCCTGCAGGTTGTAATTTTTGTGCTTTATCTAGACGATTGATATGACCAATATTAACCTTTGACCAAATACTTCTTAGTCCTCGAGGACTAAACTTCTGTATATACGATTGAGCATCGTATGATTTCTTTTGACTGTCAATCCATCCGTAACACAGAGCTACATCTAAAGCCTCAGCATATGTAATACTTTTCTCTCCAGAATCTTTTTTAAAAATTCTCATCCATAAACCTGGTGTAGAGGTGTGATTTTTCTTAAGCCAAGTTTGAAACTCCTTCTGAGAGGCAAAACTTATGGTGGCGAGTTCTTTGATGTTTGGCTTTGTTGGCATGTAGGTATAATAGCAAATGTTTTACTCCCCTATAGTACCAGTCTTAAGTTCTCCTGCAGGTTCGTATGTTGCGATAAGCACCCCTGTCGGAGAGACAATTGAGTCAGTTACTTTAAACGCTTGAGGCTTCGTACCCTCAGCAAATAATCTTTTGCCAGATCCGATAGTAACTGGATATGTTAAAATATGCATCTTATCTATGAGATCATGCTTTAGAAGTGTCTGAATAAGATTACCGCTTCCCCAGATGAAAAGATCAGGTCCATCTTCTTCTTTTAATTTTTTTATTTCTTCAACAACATCTCCTGTTACTAAATGAGAATTATTCCAAGGAAGTTCTATCTGATTGTGCGATACAACATATTTTTTCGTACTGTTAAACGGTGTTGCTACATCTTCAATTTCCGGATGTTTTGGCCAATATGAAGCGAAAATATTATACGTAATCCTTCCAAGAAGAAGTTCGAAAGGTTCAGTAAAATATTTACCAATAGCTTTTTCTGTTACGTCGTCACCTAAATATGCCTGCCAACCACCATAGGCAAAATTCTGTGAAGAGTCCTCTTCTGGTCCACCAGGTGCCTGCATGACACCGTCCATGGTAATGAATGTCGCTGTGATTATTTTTCTCATGGAGGTAATTATATCAGATGTGAAAGCTGTTTGTTGAGGGTGAGGTGCGATATTGGAACCTATTTAAGTGCTGACATATAAAATTCACTATCTTTAGAAAGTTTTTGGGCCTCTATTTTACTACCTCCCAACTCATATGCTTTTACTAGTCGGTGGATACCATCCAAAATAACCCATTTATCTTTATGAAACATAACAATAATTGGATATTGTATATCTACTTCATTCACCCTCTTTCTATGTTCTGTTGTCCCCTTATCATTTTTTATTACTTCCCATGGAGTAAGATTCCAATCATCTGTTTGATCCTTTTCCCAAACTGGATAATCAAAGCACCAAATTAAATCTTGTATGTTCATTATCTCTATTGGTATAGGCAAATCTCTCAGTTTCTGAGTATTAACGTATATATCAAATCCAGCATCTTCAAGAATTTTAGGCCTTCTCATAAATGTATATTATCATAAAATCACTTGTTGGCGGTGTGGTACAACGTTGGAACCTTTGTTTAATAATGAAATCTTATCTTATAAAGATAATCGTTGGAAGTTCAGTGGTAATGGGAGCTAGCAATAAAGCAATAAATAAAAACACGAACCCTGCATAGATTAAGTAATATGTTGATTGAAAAAATTTACCTTCACCATTCTCTGTACCTGCATTTACCCATGTTTTAGGATAAATTGAATTAACATCATCCATAAAGTATTTTGGCTCATAAAATCCAAGTGCGCTTTCAAGTTTAGCAGCCATTTTTTGCTGACCCTTAAAACCCTTGTTTAAATCTTTAAAATATACAAATCGAATCAAACAAAACACTATGGCTAAACCAATGATATAGATGCACTTTTCCGAACAAGTTAAACTTACCTTGCTCTGAATAAGCCATCCGCTAATTGAGGTTAGTATACCCAAAATCCACACACTGGTTGTTTGAACCCGATCCCTTATTCTATGAATCGAATCATATCTTTCTTCAAGTGCCGAAATTAAAATATCAACTTTTTTCTCATTATTTACAGTATTCATATTTATCTTTTTTTATTTTTAATTTTTCGCCATCCAGGTTTATTCTTAGGGTTTCGAGGTGGAATAGCAGGACCATCTATTGTTACAGGAACCCTACGAAATCCAATTGGTGTTCCATGTTGGGTCTTTACTACTATATCCATAAAGTGTGTCCCATTATACGCAGAGTTTCTAGACATTGAAACCGCTTTACCAGAAAAATGTCCAAGATCATTCATTTCTTCTGCTTCGCCGCCTTCGTTACGAACCATCCACTCAAGCGTACAGCCATATGGGAGATAAAGATAATTTGTTAATACAAAACTTATATTACAATTTTTTGGGATTGGACCAATTTTATTTTGTCCTATATATGGTCGAATTGAAAAGTTATCTTTAGGCTGTGCTGATACATGAATTTCTGGAGTAAACTGAACAACCATTAATGCCGTTTCAGCACTACTGCTATTTTTTAATTCTTCTGGTAGTGGAAAGAAATGATGGAATGCTTCTTGCCAAATCATGGATGCATCAGCCTGAGTAGACGCGCTCGTGCCTCTTTTTGCAATTTCATACAAAATTGTCAGTTGATGTAAAAAGTTGGCAAAAGATTCCTTTGGCATTCTATTCAGATTTTCTTTTGTATCAACAGGATTTTCAACAATACTTACTAAATTCAAGGATTCAATTACTTTACCGATACAATTTTCGAACACAAAATCATCATCACTTGATACTAGTGACAATTCCTTAAAAGCTTTTACTACCAGAACAGTTAAAAGTATTGTTGATGGTCGTTCTTCTTCTCTAAATTTTTGAGTAGCCCACATTTTTAAGTACCGCACCAATCTCCTTAATTGCTGACCGTTTTGACTCTCGTTACATTCTTTTTTAAACCAAGCATACAATGCCTTTGGGTCACTATTCTCCCAGACATTATCCTCAGTTGCTAAATGCCGAATATCTCTATCTGGATCAATATGATATACAGGGACATCAATATGAAAATTTCCTAAAAAATGAATTCGGGCACATCTTGTTTTTGGATCTGCAACATTTAAGACTTCATCTTTAGCTTCAAGCTGATACTCGACCAAACTTTGCAGAACCATTTTTTTTAATTGGATTGGAGTATATTTACCATCATCAGGACCCCCACTCCAATTAAAATAAATTCCTAAATCAATATCAAATTCCTCTAACATACTACCTGGTCGGATTTGTGTCTCAAATTTATATGAACCTTGAAGCCAAGAAGTGACAAGATAGCCTGTCTTTTCAGCAAGATCTTCAACCAAGTAATCTCTTAGGTCATTCCATCTTTCTGTCTGTTCAGTATTCTGACCATCAGAAGGTATGATTTTCTTATGCAGAGTTTGAATATCTGGATTTGTTGAATAGAATTGACTTGAGTTTTTGGACATACAGGATGTATAAATGTTTATGAGATTAATTTACCGTTATCCATATTATAACACATGTGTCAAGTCGTGTACTTGAAGGTGTCAAGGTCTAATTGAGTCAAAATAAAGTCTCTGTTGTACACGTGTGCAGTCTTAATATGAACCACCCTCACACCCACACCCTCAAGTATTGCGTTAACCTTATCATCTCTACTTTCTCTTTCAGGAAGAAGATGTGAGCTATCGTCTAACTCAATTACAATATGAGGTGTAAAATATGGTTTCTCAAATATGACGAAATCTAATACATATCTATTGATCTTATTTCTATATGTAGCCTTATGTTTCTCATATTTATTTACAGAAACCACGTTTGACAGTACCATCTGGGGAACGACATGATATTTTGCGTCGACAACGGAGACCAAAATATCATAAAATTTTCGTTCCGGTACTGTCATTAAGTAGCTTCGTTTTATGAAATGTTTGTAATCTTCGGATGTATCACTCTTTCCTCTTCTTTCCTTTTCAGTAATCAAAGCCATTAAGATCACTAGGATTACCACACTTCCTATGAGGATATAAATATTCATGTGCTAACTATAGTATGTAGAACGATCGTTAGCAAGTTTCTACACTTATGTGTATAGATGAACAAAACTATTTTAATAAAATTTGGTAAAAAAGTTAGAGAGGAACGAGAAAAACAAGACCTCTCTCAAGAGAAGCTTGGTCAACTTGCGAAAGTTCATCGGACATATATTGGGATGATTGAACGAGCAGAGAAAAATATTACTCTTACAAATATGGAAAAGATAGCTAGAGCTTTGGGCAAGAAAGTGAGCGAAATGGTCAATTTTTAGGCAGATTGACATTCTTGCGAGAATGGTAAATAATGTACTCAGCATCTTCTGATCATTACGTCATAAGTACATACTACCCAAACAAAACAACCAACTCGAGTCTGACATGTAGCAGGGGTCTCGAAAATAATATATTACTACATTAGTGCTTCAAATCGTGAAAACCTTAACAATAAGGTTTTTTCGCTTTACCCTAATGATAGGTCGTGCGCATAAACAGTGCCGATACAATATAGTCCACAACTTATTCTTGAGACAATTGATTGTTTCAAGCAAGAGGATAGGATTACCCTATCCCCTGAACAAGCAAACGAATATTTAAATTCGTTAGGTAATTTGTATTTGGCATTTTCAAAAGAGTCTGAACGCGTTGCTCAACCGTGTGCAAGCGGGCAGACTTTGGTCGATCAATCATCTAGTAACTTCCGAGGTAATAGTAACACCTCGGATACGTTGCAAAATGCAACATGATAGACACTATCAAGTTCTTCATCTCGATCGAGGATGAGTCAATTCTGACGAAAATAAAGAACAACTTTAAACGGTTCAGAAAAGATGATCTTAAAACAGGACATATTGAATTTGAATTCTTTACTGGTGATTTTGAAATGGGAACTTATCATAGAAAAGTTGGAGTGAAATCAACAAATAACCCTTTAGGTTTATTTATAGAATTCTCCCTCCCCAAGTACAGTAAGGGTAATAATGTTGAAATGATTCATGCATATGACTTACCTAAAATCATGGATCAATTCTATGACGAGTTATGCATACACATCAACTATCCCCTCGCCCATTACTCAACTTGGGTAATCTACAAACTTGATATTTGTTACAATTGGACTCTTGAAGATCAGCAAAAAGTATTATACGCAATGAACTTTTTAAGGAGAATAGATTTCCCAAGGAAAAAGAAGTATCTGTATGATACATCTGTAATGCATCTAGGTAGTTCTTACGTTGTAAAGTTTTATTCTAAGGGGCCAGAATTTACAAAGAATGATTCTAAAAAGATTAGTTTTGATCGTAGTTATGCATTACAGATGTTTGCAGATAAGATTGTACGTTTTGAAGTTGGGTTAAAGAGAACATATTTAGCAGATCAACTTTTAAAAGATACTGTGTACGTATCAGATATTTCCGATGATGAACTTATTCTCCAAATGCTTAATTTCTTTCTTAAAGACAAGATGTTTCAATATATTAAACTAGACTCTATGTCGAATGAAAATATTAAGGAAACATTAATGAGTAATTACAGTAAAACTATGGCAACTCGTTTATATCAATTTTATAAAGACTTTTATTTCAACGAAGAGATAAAACACATGCTATTAAGCGGAGGATTAAACCGATCTACCATATATCGTTACAAGAAATGTTTGCAGAAAGTTGGTATAGGTATTTCAACTGATGCCCTCCCTGAAACAGCACATATCCTCAAATTACTCATAATCCCCTCCCCAACATCCAAATTTGACCTCCTTGATTATAAATAAACCTAAGTATACTATAGTTAGCAAATGAAATACGCCATATATTGTAGAAAATCATCTGAATCAGAAGAGCGACAAGCCTTATCTTTAGAAGCACAGGAAAGAGAGCTTATTGCACTTGCCAAAAAACACAACTTAAATGTAGTTGAAATCTTTAAGGAAAGTATGTCAGCAAAATCAGTAGGACGTCCTGTGTTTAATAAAATGATGGAACAAATTGAAAAAGGTAAAATCGATGCTATCATCAGCTGGAAAATTGATCGATTAGCTAGAAATTTTATTGATGGAGGTAAACTAATGGATTTATTAGGATCATCAAAGATTAAAGAGATACGGACCATTGAAGGAATACACCTACCTTCTGACAATGTTCTACTCATGAGTTTACTATTTGGTTCAGCAAACCAATACGTCCGTGATCTAAGTGTAAATGTAAAACGAGGAAACAAAGAAAAGCTAACACAAGGTGGTTGGCCGAATCATGCTCCATTTGGATATCTAAACGAGAAAGCAAACAAAACTATTATCATTGATCCAGTTCGCTCAAAATATGTTCCAAGGGCTTTTGAATTATATACTACAGGAACTCATGGGTTTCAATTAATATCAGATATATTATATGAAGAAGGATTACGAACACGATCAGGTAAAAAAGTTTTAAAGAGTCACATTCAAAGAATTTTAAGTTGTGTATTTTACACTGGCTTTATGGAAAGAAATAAACAGTTCTATCAAGGTAAACACAAACCTTTAATCTCTAAGCAAACTTTTGATCTCGCTCAAGATGTAATGCACAACAGACTTCATCCTAGACCTAAACATTTATTCTTTCCTCTTCGTGGATTTCTATCATGTGATAATTGCGGATGTACACTCACTTCCTCAGTCAAGAAAGGTCACCATTATTACTACTGCACTAACGGTAAGCAAAAATGTCCTCAGCACAAAAGCTATATGCGAGAGATTTACCTGTATGACATTATCTCCTCTATCCTAGGGAAACTAGAATTCTCAGAACGAAAGATCGAACTTATGTATCAGGCTGCAAAGGCAAAATCTGAGGCTGGGAACAACTATTTCGAAACAACACTTAAAGACCTCAAAACCCAGCAAGAGTCTCTTAAAACAAAAGAATCAAAGCTTTTAGATGCTTTCCTGTCCGATCAGATACCAAAAGATGTGTATGACAAAAAATGTATTGAGTTCAAAAATGAACTTACTTCCTTAAATATGCAAATTAAGGACCTTGAAAGCAAAGAACCTTCTGCAACTTTGGAACCAGTCAAAAACATCTTTTTACAAGCTAGTAGAGCACAAAAAGAGTTCCTTATTGCCGATGATATGAAAAAACGAAAAATCGTCGAAAGTATACTTTGGAACCTTTCGTTCAGAGATAAAAATATGGCTTCGTTAAAGCTTAAAAGTCCATTTGAAGTACTGTACAACGCACCTAAAAACGGAGATTTATCAACATTGTTGCCAGACTTGGACTCGAACCAAGATAACATCCTTCAGAGGGACGTGTCCTACCATTAGACGATCTGGCAATACACAGAGTATTACACAAATCCTCTTATATTTCAAACCTATTTTCTATAGTAATGAAAATGCCGAAACGCCTTCAAAACAGCAAACGTAGACACAGCCCCTATGAATCCCCCAACAATCACATCAATGAAAATATGAACTCCCAGGTAAATGCGTGCATACGACACCACCACAAACCACAGGACCGAAGCCATATACGCAGCATATCTCAAACCCTTATCCTTAATACACTTACGAGCATAGTAAATACCCAACACCATTAGTACCGCAGCCAATGTCGCATGTCCTGAGGGAAATCTGTATCCATCCTCAACCACGAGCATATTCAAAGGTCGTGGAACTTTAAGCAAATACTTGAGCGAGTATGTAATAAACAACGCTGTAACAGAACAACTCAAAATCTTATACATTTCTTTTTTATACCCTTGAGCATACAACACTACTACGAGCAGCGCCATGAGCACACTCATTATTTTAATGTCAGCAATCTGTGAAATAGTTTCGTAAAATCCGAGCATTTAGTTTTGTATGAATTCTTTAAGCTTAGTCAATAATGAATTCATTCTAACATAACTATAAAACTGGGGTTTGTATGAAAGTGTATAATCCCCCTTGTTCAATAATGCGGCGTTTTCTGCTCCCACATATCTAAGATGCCATGGCTCATACATGTACCCTGTCTGCTCTTCATGATTTTCATTGTAACTTAAAATAAATCCATAACTTGCTGCATTGGCTTTAATCCATGCACTTTCACTTGTTGTTCCAAATGCCACACCTGACTTTGTCATGCTCGCTATATCAATAGCAGTTCCGAGCTGATGCTCGCTATGACCTCCTACAGCCACTCGCTCATATTGTCCCTTATTCATTGTTGGACCTTCTTTTTTATACAAATACTGCTGATCTCCAAACGATCTATACCCTGACACGAGCATGAGATTCATTCCCTCTTTTTTCATATCCTGCACCATGTTGTAAAATTGTGTAGCAGTTGTTTTGGTTATGCACACTGGAACATTTCCTGCTGTCATAATAAATGGCCGTGGATCAACTAAATTTTTAGGGATATATGTATTAGGCAATGTATTTACATCATTTATTACCTGCAAAAGATATTGACTATCATCTTTCAACTTTGACTGAGGACATGCTCCGGCTTTAAATGTTACAGGTGTCGTCGTAGCAATACCAGGATATGTCAAAATAGCAGTGATGTATTTTGGATCATTCATAGCGGTTAGCTTTTCTCGTGTTGCACTTGTAATAATACTGTCAGCCATTGTGTAAGTAGAAATAGCGAAAAAGCTAACAATGAGAGTAAAGATTATATAGCGTATTTTTCGTATTGATATCATATTTTTATTGTATGTTATTATCTTGGTGGTGGCAATCGAGGTGCGATTCTTAATCTTGCGTTCACAATTGAATTATCTACTTTTTTCCCTGCTATAAATACCGAATCTCCAATATTAATTTCTTGTCCAGCCATTTCAGGAATTTTCACTGTGACTGTCGTTGTTGTAGCTATTCCGTTTATACCATCAAGATCAATGTGCAGCACTCCATTTTCTTTTAATACAATTACACCTCTATATATGCCATATCCTTCTGGTGGTGGTCTTCGTACACGTTTATATGCCCCATCAAAGAGTGGCAATTGATTTCTGTCTGCTCTATATAGCATGACTCTATGAAATGGCGTATGTGACTCAACAATATATCCGCTAATAGCAATAATTCCAATTGCACCGAGCAATATATAAATACCAGGGATTTTATATCCGAAAGAAACATGTCGTATTAAGGCACTAGCCAATCCAATCAGAATAATATCTATAAGAAAGAGTACCCATGGAAATACAATAAACATGAGCTTTATGCCCTGTGGACCAAATTCCAAAAACTTTGGCTGACCACTCATGTGAATATTGAATAAGATAAAACTACAGAGCAGTATTGACGTTAAACATATTCCTACCACCAGCACGATTAATGCAAACATTCTCAATCTAAAAAATGCCTTTGAATGCACCGAAATCTCTTTGTGCTGAATCTTTTGCAGAACTCCTGCAATTGTTTCTTTTGTATTATTTTTTGTATGAATATCTTTTTCCATAAATTTATGTGTATTTTTGTGAATGTACATCCACATTCATGTCCGTATATATTTCTTTGAGTTGTTCGCGTCCCCGTTTTACTCGAACTCCCACCGTCCCTATAGGGACGCGCAAAATATCAGAAATATCTTTGTAGCTCATATCTTCTATATAGTGAAGAATAATAATTTCCTTATATTTTGGCTTGAGCTTATCCAACCCCTTTTCAATCATTTCTTTTAATTCCTTATATTCACGCTCTTCTATTTTTGGATCCGTATAGTCATTATGGGAAATGAACACATCGAGATCAAAGTAAGGCATTGAGATAGCACTCTTTTGCTGCTTCTTTAACCCATTTACAAAGGCATTATGAGCAATACGATATATCCATGAAGAAAATTTGAGCGATGTATCGAAATCCTGCATATTTTGAAATGTTTTAATAAACACATCCTGTACAATATCTTCAATATTATCCATATTGGATAAAAATCTTCTTCCGTATCGCGTTAATTTTTCAGTGTATCTCTCCATAAGTATTCCAAAACACTCTCTATCACCTTTTTGAATTCGTAAAGCCAACTCTTCATCCGCTATATGCACTCTAGGTATATAAAGTTCGCTCATGGTATGTATATAAGTATAATACACATCTCTGCCTTTTTTATTTCAAAATTGTTTTTTGTCCTTGCACTCCAGAGTCAGACCATTTACAATAGTAAGTATGAAACCAACACGTCAATCTTTTTTTCAACGATTAACTGGAAGCCTTCGAGACGAAGAAGAAGAGGGGGTATATCGAATGGATGAAGTTAATCGACAATCAATGAGTAAAATTAATCAGGAACATGAGGATACACGATATGAAGAGCCGGAAGAAGTAGCAAGTGTGGATGGTCAGCTTGCAATAGATGTATTCGAAACGCCAGTGGATGTTATTGTAAAGACAATGATTCCAGGTGTGCGAAAAGAAGAAGTAGATATTTCAGTATCACGAGATATGCTGACAATTAGAGGAGAAAGAAAAGATGAGAAAACTATTTCAGAAGACAGTTATCATTATCGAGAGCTATATTGGGGAGCATTTTCAAGAACAGTTAAGCTTCCTCACGAAGTAGATATAGAAGGAGCAGAAGCTACAGAATCACAAGGTATGCTAACGATTCGATTGCCACGAGTGGATAAGGAGAGAAAGACAAAGCTAAAGGTAAAATAGGAAAATTACAAACAAAAAATGCAACAGTCCATCACTAATGTTGCATTTTTTGTTTGTAATTTTTCAATTCGACATTCTCTTTACCGGTATAAAATCTTTTCACGTTCTGAAATATGTGCCAAGTGTCTATTCCTCTCCTTATCAAATAATTGCATATCAGAAGCATAGCGTTCAAGCATTGAGGCTGCGTGATGGGCACCAAGATAGTGCGGAATGATTACATATGTTGCACCGAGTGCATACAGTTCTCTAGCCTGCTTCATATCGTGAGATATTACCAGAATAATTCCCTGCGGATTATTTTTTCTATATTGTGTTACTAAGAGCTTATTAGTACCAAGATCTGGAATAGTTGATACAATCATTTTCGCTTCAGCTAGCTTTATTTCCTCTAAAAACTCAACATCTTCTGCATCGCCAAACTTTGAAACAATACCGTGCTTATCAAGCTGCTTAATAGAAACTGGATTAAAATCGACCACTAAGTATTTTGATTTGATCTTTTTAGCAACCTGCACAAAGTCATACCCCACTCTATCGTATCCAAAAATAATCATTTCAGGATTATCCAAATCATCACACTCTGGCTTTTGGCTTGTCTTCCATTCCAATAATCTTAAAGGCTTTCGCAAATATGCAAACAAATGATCAGCATACATAATGGCATATGTTGATCCTGCAATGGTAATAATACCAACAAGGGTAATAAGTGACACAAGAGAACTAGACACATATCCAAGCGATAAACACAGCGTCATCATAATGAGCGAAAATTCACTAATCTGAGCCATAGAAATACCTGTCATAAAACTCGTTCGCGTTCTATACCCTATGGTATTCATTGTAACTAATACAATAAATGGTTTTACTAAAAATACAAACAGCGACAATACAATAGTTGGAATGATTAGGCTCGCCACATCTGTCAAAACCATTTGTGCTCCAAGTAAAATAAAGAACAGCACAACGAAGAAATCTCGTAGAGGTCGAAGTCGTGAGCTTATTTCATATGCAAAGCTTGAAACTGACAACGTTACTCCTGCAACAAGTGCCCCAATCTCAATAGAAAATCCTATAGCTTCAAACAATGAGGCCATTCCCAATCCCCAGGCTATTGCGAATAAAAACAATAATTCCTGCGACGATGCAACTTTCGTTAAAACCTTAGGCAATACATATTTTGCGATTAAGTACAAAATAAACCCAGCCACTACCCCTTTCAAAAACAAGTATGTAAACATCATTCCCAGCCCTCCTGTAGCAGCACTTGCTCCTAGTGCAGAGATAATAATCAATACGAATGTTGCCGCTAAGTCTTGTACCAAAAGCACACCAATAGCCATTTTTCCACAAAGCTTATGCAAATCTCCAGTATCAGAAAGGAGTTTTAAAATAATAATTGTACTACTAAATGTAAGTGCTGCTGCCCCAATAAGCGATGCGCGCGTATCAAAGCCAAGCATGTGCATAACAAAGTATCCTGCGAGTGCTGTAAGCAATACTTGTACAGTACCAACTATAACCGATACCTTTCCCGTCTCTTTAACAGTTGCAGGACTCAAACTCATTCCCACAATAAACAAAAGTATTGCAATTCCTATTTTTGAAAATAATTCAACTTCCTCGGTAATATGGAACATATTCAATGCATATGGACCAACTAGTATTCCGGAAAGTATATATCCAACGACAAGGGGTTGTTTTAATAATCGAGCGATATACGAGATTACAACTGTACTACAGAGTATGAGACTCAATTCGATAAATGTTGACATGACACTATTGTAACACAATGATAAAACACAGTGTTCAGAAAAGGAAATTTTACATTAAAGTAAGAATATATCTTCAGCAGAAAATATATTCACTTCCCTTTCCGAACACTGTGTTTTATAGAACAAAAATTTGATTTGATACACAAAGTTTCTTTAGCCTTATATACCATAACAAATTTTTATTCTATTGGCCGGGGTCTCGACCCTTACAGGGTCAGTACACCTTTACCATTTTTTCGAACTCGTAGAGTTCTCAAAAATATGGTAAAGCTTTTCGAGCCCTAGAAATGCTACGCATTTCTGCCCACTTACACATGAAATGTTCTGTTGTCTGGTGCCAAGGGCCGGGCTCGAACCGGCGACCCCATCCTCTTCAGGGATATGCTCTACCAACTGAGCTACCTTGGCGAATCTCGTCGTAGCCAAAGTGTAGCATACTATAGGTTAAGTTGTAAATTAGTTCATAATGCCCATACAATTGTATGAACTATCAGCACCCCAAATCGGCAATCCAGTAACTAAAACAGATTGATTGGCAGGATTTCGAAATCCTATTACATATCCATCCCTTTTCACCAGATTTCCTCCGCATGTATTATATCCTGAAATACCAGAAACGCTTTCTCCGTCATTATAATGAAATACATTATTTGTTCCACTACCCACTATAGATATTTTATCAAAATCAATATATGGCTTCATTGCTGCTTTGAAAGTAGCAATCTCCGTAGGTACCCAGCCGCGAACCCAGTTATTTGGATTGCCGGAATCACCAGGGAATTTATAGTATTTGCCATTAGCATTTCTATATTGTTCCATGGCCAATGCAATCTGCCTTGTCTCCTCAACAATTTTTGCATTAAGCGCTCTATCTTTAGATGATTTCAAGCTCATTAAAACAATTGACGAAAGTAGGCTGATTATAGAAATCACTACCAAAAGTTCTATAAGTGTAAATCCTTT
>JAZKFG010000002.1:14437-144084 GCA_040386515.1 Patescibacteria group bacterium | reverse complement strand
TTATTCATATTAATTAGGCAAATACGCCCTCATGGCATTAATTAAGCCTTCTGCTTGATTTCCATTCTCTGTACTTGTAGATGACCGCATACCGCCTTGTAGTGAACTTAAATCACTCAGTGATGAATATGCACTAAACACTTTCTCTAAATATGGCTGCAGGAAGATAAATGATCCGAAGGTAAATCCTAGAATTATGAGCCATTTCAAACCGGAAAATATTATGGACATTTTCGCTCGTCGCTGAATACTCATGAGTATGGCATGATTTTCCTCAACGCTATGCTGTAGCTTTTTTATTTGTTCAATTAGGGCTTCTTGTCCTTCGTTCATATAAATGATTTTATCATATATTAATTATTTGGTACATTTATTTTATCGATTTCAAGCACTGGCGAGACAGGAGTTGTGTTTGAAAAAGTCTTTACAAAAACAACAATTGAAATAGCAAATATTACTCCCGCACTAAGAAGCAGCAATCTTACTGCTGCAGTTTCAGTTTTTACAATTCCTGTTTTAAGAATCAAATCTAATACTTTCGGATGCTTAAGTTCACCTAAAATAGCTCTCGATCGAAATTGATTCGGTAATGTATTATTTGTTCCAAGTTCTAGTTCTGCCATATATATTATATTTTATATTACTTAATCATTAGTAAAACAATTAAAATTCGTACTGTAATCCCATTTCTGAAATTCATTATTACTCAAAAGAGGATAATAAAAAGTCATAATATATCCGTCTGACTTAATTAGATTTCCTCCACATGTTGCAAGTTGAGCATTTCCATATTGAGTAGTAATTCTTCCCGACTCCGAACCATAGTGCATATTCACGCTTGGATCAGCAATAAAACTAATTTTACTCAAATTAATGTATGGTGCCATTGCAGCAACGAATGGATTTAAATCGGCACCATATCCAGTTGCGTTTCGAACTAATGAATCAGAAGGTAAAGTCTTATAATAATACCCATTAGCATTTCTATACATTTCCATTGCTTGCTTAACTTGTCTAACCTCTGAGACAACTTTTGTTGCTTGTGCTCTGTTTTTAGCAGATTGAAGGCTGGCCAACACTATTGAACTTAAAAGACTGATAATAGAAATCACAACCAGAAGTTCTATGAGTGTAAATCCTTTATTGTAAGATGTTCGTAAAGTCATATAAGAGTATTAATCATTAATAAAACAAAATCTCTCACCGTTACTGTATACTGTGCCATTTGCATACCATTGCTTGAGCTCATTTTTAAGTACAGGGTTTGTTATCAATATCATATATCCTCCATCAGGAGCATTAACACCCGCGCATGTATACACATTTGGCACATATAAAGGCGATAATTGATATGACTCTGTTTTAAATATCAACATTTTATTGATATCTATGTATGGTGCTAAAGCAGCAGCAATTGCAGCATCAGGCATTATGGCATATACACCTACAGCCTGAGGACCAGGATAGAACCCGTTATTAGTTCTAAATGTTTCCATAGCTCGTTTATATTGCTGAGTTTCTTGTACAATTTTTGAAGCAGTGGCCTTATCTTTTGCAGTTTTTAGACTTGCCAAAACGATAGAACTCAACAATCCAATAATTGCTACCACTACCAGAAGCTCTATGAGTGTAAATCCTTTTTTGTAATGTTTTTTCTTAGACATACTATTTAGGCATTACAGGATTATTTTTAAGTGCTTCTAGATCTAACTTAGGAGGTGTTTCAGTTGAATATGTTTTTGCAAGAATTGTACATGTGGCACCAATCACCAATACAGCGAATAAACACAAAATCACAAGTGCTCCTTTTTCAGATTTAACAACACCAGTTTTTAAAATAATTTCAAGAATTTTTGGTGACTTAGGTTCTCCTAAAATTACTCGAGATCTAAATTGATTTGGGAGTGTATTTGATGTTCCTAACTCTAGTTCTGACATGCTTAAATTATACTACACCAGCACCTAGAGACCAACAACAAGCAGTTTATTCATTTACAAAACAAAATCTACCATCTGTATCAAGAGTTCCGTCTGAATACTGCCATTTTTTAAATTGCGTAGTCAATTTTGGCTCAGCAAATATAATCATATACCCACCTGGAGGAGGATTCTGCCCTGCACATGTGGCTCCATTATAATACTCTTGAAGAATGAAAGAACCTGGTTTTTTCAAGAAAGATATTTTATTAATATCTATGTACGGCAATAAAGCATTTCTGAATACAGTTCCCCCAGGATAAGAAGCATCGTTTAAATCATACAGATATGTGGCTGAAGAAGTTATTGGCGGATATGAATTGTTATTTGCTCTATATGTTTCCATCGCTTGCTTGAACTGTCTTGCTTCCGTTACGATTTTAGCAACATCAGCTCTATCCTTTGCTGATTTTAAGCTGGCAAGAACAATAGAACTTAACAAACTTATGATAGCAACCACAACAAGAAGTTCTATGAGCGTAAATCCTTTATTATGCGATGAATTGAATTTCATATATGTTATTTTTAAAAAGGAAGCTTAGATAATTCTTCTGGAGTAGCTGAATCAGGGCTTGAAAATGCATATACAAAAACAAAAACTGATGCAGCAAATATAAGTAAAGCACCAAAAAGCAAGACCCTTACGGCTCCTGCTTCATTTTTTACAATTCCTGTTTTCAAAATCAAATCCAGCATCTTAGGATGTTTTAATTCACCTAAAATTACTCGAGATCTAAATTGATTTGGAAGGGTATTTGACGTTCCTAACTCTAGTTCTGACATGCATATAGTATACTATATTCTTCCGAGGGCAGTAACAAATTCATTCTCAACTTTCTGCTCAAGATCCTTAAACATAACAAGTCCCTCTCTCTTATATTCAACCAGAGGATCTCGCTGTCCAATTCCTCGTAGCCCTACACTCTGCCTTAAATGATCCATAGCATCCAAATGATTCATCCAGAAATAGTCTACAATTTGTAGCCAGAGAGTTTGTGCAGTTCTATAAAATGTCTCATCTTGCACATAACCTTCTTTCGGCACAAAACCTTTTCGAGTTAATATTTCATCTATAATTGTTTTTAATTCTTCACCTTCTGCAACAAGAACAGCTCTTCGTCGTCTATATATTCCCTGTCGTTGCTGATTAAGTACATCGTCGTATTCTAGAACTTGTTTTCGACTATCAAAATGAAAACCTTCAATTTTCTTTTGTGCGGATTCGAGTGCTCGAGACACCATTGGATGCTGAATAGCTTCATCTTCAGGGAGATTCATTCGCGCCATAAGTCCTTTAACGGCACTGTTGGCAAATATTCTCATAAGATTATCTTCAAGCGATACATAGAACTGAGTCTCTCCAGGATCTCCCTGTCGTCCTGATCGCCCTCTAAGCTGATTATCGATTCGTCGTGCTTCGTGACGCTCTGTACCAATCACGTACAAGCCACCAAGAGACCGAATCTCATCTGCCTCTTCTTGAGTTGATGGAATACCTCCAAGCTTAATATCAACTCCTCGTCCTGCCATGTTTGTAGCAATAGTTACAGCACCTTTTTTTCCAGCTTGTGCAACAGTTGTTCCCTCTTTCTCTGCAAACTCAGGCTTAGCGTTCAAAAGTGTATGCTGAACACCTGCAATTTTCAAATACTTTGAAAGCAATTCATTTTTTTCAATAGAAACTGTACCAACAAGTACAGGCTGACCTTTTGCACTCAGCTCTTTAATTTTCTTTGCTATGGCTTTAAATTTGCCAAGCTCTGTCATATATATAAGATCATGTAAATCCTTTCGTGCAATAGGCTTATGAGTTGGAACTTCAAGTACGTCCAGCCCATACACTTTCACAAACTCTTCTCTACTTGTAAGTCCTGTTCCTGTCATACCTGCAAGCTTTGGATATAGTCTAAAGAAGTTTTGATATGTAATAGACGCAGCTGTTTTACTTTCTCGCTGAATTTTCACACCTTCCTTTGCTTCAATTGCCTGATGAATTCCTTCTGACCATCGTCGTCCTGGTTGAATTCGTCCAGTTGAAACATCAACGATAATAACTTCATTATCCTTAATAATGTAGTCAACTTCTTTCTGATAGAGTGCAAGTGCCTTAATAGCAGTCTCCAAGTGATGTACAAGCTGAATATGCTCTGGAGAATACATATCTGATACATTTAAGCTTTTTTCTGCAAATGTAATACCTTCATCTGTAATAAATGTATTTCTAAATTTTTCATCAACTGTATAATGCTCATCTCTTTTCATTCCTCTAACTAGTTTTGCAAATGTCTTATACATTTCATCTGATTCTGCTGCAGGTTGAGAGACAATAAGAGGTGTACGTGCCTCGTCAATAAGAATAGAGTCAGCTTCGTCGATAATTGCATAGTTAGGAAGTCTCTGTCGCAGGTCGTTTTTATGAGCACTGATGTTATCAAATAGATAATCGAATCCAAATGCACTGTTAGTTCCATATGTTATGTCTGCTTCATATGCTTCTCGCTTTGTACAAGGACGCAAAAATTCATATCCAACTTTAAAGCTTCCAAGTTCATCTTCTGTCTTTTCTGTTTCCGCACTCACGTGAGTTGGATCATACATATATGCTTGATCCTGAGTAATAACTGAAGTTGTTAATCCAAGTGCATAATAAATCTGTCCCATCCATGCTGCATCTCGCCGCGAAAGATAATCGTTCACTGTAACCACATGCACACCAAGACCTGTCAGAGCGTTAAGATATGTAGGGAGAGTTGCCATCTGTGTCTTTCCTTCTCCTGTTTTCATTTCTGCTACATTTCCATCATGCAAAATCATACCTCCAACAAGCTGCACATCATAGTGTCGCTGATTAAGTGTTCTTTTAGCAGACTCACGAACAAGAGCAAACGCCATAGGTAAATTCTCTGCGAGCAATTCTTTACTTGCATTGGCAAGCTTACCCTTGAGCTCTAACGACTTCTCTTTAAGCGCCTCATCACTAAGATCTGTAAGGTTTTTCTCAAGATCGTTGATTTCTAGGGCTATTTTCTGATATTTCTTTATCGGTGATCCGAATATATTAAGTAAATTCATAGGTATATATATACCATATATCCAAAAGCAAAACACGCTCTGTCTTTTTGGGACATTGCGTGTTTTGCAAGTGGAATAGTGGTAAGACTATTTCTTTTTTGTAGTTTTCTTAGCTGCTTTTTTAGGAGCCGCTTTCTTAACTGCTTTCTTAACTACTTTCTTAGCTGCTTTTTTAGGAGCTGCTTTCTTAGTAGTTTTCTTAGCTGCTTTTTTTACTGCCATAATTTTTTTTGAAAATATTTTTATAAAGAACTATTGCGTGCGTGATTAAAATATTCGACAAATATTTTTCTCAACACGTACTTATATTATCGCGCATATTTTTTTTGCATGCAAACTTTTTTTACGAAAATAAATTGTGGATAATTATTTTTTAAAATTATTTTTATTTTTTTCTAAATTTTTTCTGTAAAAATATAAAATAAAAAAATATTTTCTTTGTGTTTGTATGAAAATTGGAAAAAGAAAAAGTCCGCCTCCCCAACTAGGAGGAGTGCGGACTGAAATTTTTTGCTGACAGTTTTTTATTCTGTAGCAACTGATCATGATTCGTCATCAACTTGGACACCGAAGGTACTTAGCAAGTGTTCCCTTGAGTGCGATGCTTGAGCGTCAACAGGCTTTCTTTCCGGCAGAGGTTTTTTCTCTGGAGGCAAAATTGTTTTACCTGGTGATGGTGCAGGTGCAGCAATAGGAAAAGTATTCACTGTAGGTAATTTACTTTCAACACCAATACCCAGTTCGTCTTTTGAAAAAATTTTTCTCCAGACACGTTTATGCCACAGGAGATACAACAAGTACGCTGCGAGTGCAACACATCCGACAATAATCATCACGAACTGATCTGCAGTCAAATGTTTTTTAACCACAGCGGCTCCAGTTTCTTCACTAGTCGTAGAACTTACTGCATCAATTTTCGCCGCATTACTTTCAGCAATGCTTCTCCGATCATTTTTTGAAGGAAAAATCATTGGACCTTCTTGAGGGGAGGGTTTTGCAGGTTGCGTATCAGTTGTAGAAAATGCATTCCCAGGTTGAGAATTCTGTATGACAGGACCATCACCTTTAATTGTCTTGGACAAATCAATGTTGTCCTCAAAGACAATCTTTCCATCAAGAGCAACTCCCTCATCTACCGGCTCTGTGAAGTTAAAGTTTTCGAACGAACCAATGGTCGTCGTTGTAGACGGAAAAGTGGTTTGTGCGAATACCGTCTCGAAAGAGGCAGTAGGCGGAGGTGCAGAGAAAGACGTAAACATGTCGATAACGTTTTCAGAAATTTCAGAGGCAGGAGAATCAATTACTGGTGCAGGAGCAGCAGCAATCGGAGGAGTCACAGGTGGAAGAGGTTTAGGTTGTTCAGCCAGAGGAGGAGTAATAGGAGGTGTCACAGGATCGGGTGTAGGAGAAATTTCTTTCACCTTACCGGACGCCTTCAACCTCCCCTCTTCTATAGTCTTCGTTGGCCATACTTCTCGGAGAACGAATTCTCCTTTTCCGCGTCTGAAGAAACCTTCGATATAGTAGGAAGTATCCACCGTATGCCGAATGCCGCGAGGATGAACTCGACTAGGGCACACAACATTGTAGTCAGGTACCAGCAATTCGACCGCAGACTTCATAGTCAATGTGCGGCTGAATGTAATCATTCCCTCGAATGTATCAAGGGCGAAAGTAGGCACAGTCAATAGTGCCCAGGCAATGAAATACATCACCAAGTTTTTTAACGTTTTCATGAGGTTTATTAGGTTCGTGGTTTCAGAGTTTAGGCGTGTATCAAGATCCACACTGGATCAGAATCACACCAGATGTCGGCATACTTTATGTCTACCACATGATACAGATATGTCAAGCAAACTTCACTATTTCTTCACAGTCGTAAATGTAGCAAATTCAGCCTTTTTCTCAGGAATAAGTTCAGCCAATCGATTAGCAAGAAGCTTTGCAGACTTCTCATGTCCTGTTGTCATAAATACATCCCAGAATCTTTGGTCAATAACCAATGTTTGATTGTATTTTGTATACCCATCAGCAAGTACCTGTGCAATACCTCCGAGCTTAACTGCATCGTATGATGTTCCCTTTGCAGTCTTAGCTTCTTCAAGTAGAGTCGATACGTAATAAGAGAATGCATCCGAATTCAGTGGTGCATCTTCATATGCTTTCTTTACAATTTGTAGAGCAGTAGCAATATTTCCCTTTCTGTATTCAAGCACAGCAAGCGAATATGCAAATGATTGTTTTTGTGGAGACAGATCGTATGCAAGCTTTGCGTATGCAATAGCAGGATCAAGAGCATCTACTTTAGAGTAGAAGTTTGAGGCAAAGAATGCAAAACGAGGATCAGCTGCATTATGTTCCTGATGGTACACAATTCGATTTTGGAATAGCTCAATAAATTTAATTTTAGTTTCTTCTGACACAGTCTCTGATGTTGCTGCACCTAGAGCAACATTCATCAGCTGCTCATATCCTTCAACTTCACCTGTATGTCCTAATGAAAATACTTTTACAAAATCTTCATAGGCTACGTCCATAGGAACTTTTTTCATTCGTGGAAGCATTTCCTTTGTAACTTGCGATTGATCATTAGCCATTCGTAGCGCATCAATCAATGCTGCATTTTGTGCATATGGCTGATATATAGTCTTGTAGCCAATATATGATGCACATAGAACTGCAAAGAATCCTGCTGCAATCATAAGAGTACCCATATCAACTCCATTCTTTGATTCTGATGCAGATACTACTCGATCATGCGTATATCTATCATGAATATATCCAAGCAATACGAAGAATAATACGTACGTTGACAAGTTATCAAATACAAAAAGATTGTGAATAAAGTACGCCGCAAGCAATCCCATCAAAATTGATTTTTCAATTACAGTTAATCGTGCTCGTGACGAGAATAAGCAAATTATGGCTGTCACAAACAAAAGCAAATACCCAATAAGTCCCAATACTCCAGCTGAGATAAGCCAATCCATAAACACATTATGTGATCTATCAAACCATTGCTCTTGCTGATACATTGCTGGATCATAGTGTTTAGCAAATACATACCCAAAGGTATCCTGTCCCCATCCTAGCATTGGTTTTTCTTTTACACCTTGATATGCCATACGCCATAGCGTTGTACGTGCAGCCCCTTGTGTTGCCAATACTCCTTTTATATCAGTTGTAATAAGCGCACCGAATCGAGAAAGCATTGGTGATGCCGCGACATAATCACTATTCTTAAAAGTTCCAAGAATAACTACAAATAAGAATACTGCAGCAAGTACACCCATTGATCCAAAACGCAATATTTTATTTCTCTCCTTTATGGCCAAAAATCCAGATGTTACAAGTAACCCTATTACAAGTCCCACAAAAGATCCTCGAGTACCTGTATTAAACATTATATATGTATTGAAAATAGCCAAGACAGCATATATGGCCATATATATGTATGAAGTCTGGTCTAGTCGTGTGGCAGCATCATGATTACCTGATTTTAAAAGCTCTTCCTCTCTCTTCCCTCTGTAAATCATAAGCAGTCCAAGCAATGCCAAGAAAATATGAATAAGTGCATATACTCCAAGATATGAAGAGTTTCCAAGAGTTCCAGACAATCGAACAACATCTCCAGGAGCTGCTTTGGCAAAATCCTGTAGACCCATCATTCCCACTGCAACCGATATAGCAAGTGAGGCATTCATTACCCAAGTCCATTCTCTCTTCTTGATAACTGATGCACTGATTATAAACAAAGCACCCATATATAATAGAGTAACTAATCCTTCCATTCTCTCGAAGTTACTCCAAAAGCTTTTAATTGGATTTACACTGTTAAAGCATGATATAGCAAGCACCGCCATAAATCCGAGTACAGAATACATAAGTACGGATTTTCTTGGACGATATGTTTTATCAATTGTAGCAAGCATTGTATACAGAACTGCAGCG
This sequence comes from Patescibacteria group bacterium, assembly GCA_040386515.1. Lineage (GTDB taxonomy): Bacteria > Patescibacteriota > Minisyncoccia > Phycocordibacterales > CAIZLB01 > CAIZLB01. The sequence goes on along the minus strand of JAZKFG010000002.1, from coordinate 135,084 downwards.
AGCAAGATAAAGCTTCTCATAAAATATGCCTTACCTGTAATATATGGAAAATAGAGCGTCAACGTAACAATAAGAGGTGTGCACAAGGCGATACAAATGGAAGTAATAATTGAAACGCGCAAGGCTTTAACTATTGTTGGATCAGGTGTATGTTTTGTGTTCATACAGACTATGGTAGCATAGATAAGTATGATTCCAAAAAAGATTCACTATGTATGGGTTGGTGGAAAAGAGCTTCCTGAAATGGCCAAAAAGTGTCTTGCTAGTTGGAAAGAAAAACTGCCTGATTTCGAAATCATTCGATGGGATGAAACAAATAGCCCTATGGACAATGCATATGTTAAGGCTATGTATGACCAAAAATTGTGGGCATTCGTATCTGATTATATTAGATTTTGGGTTCTAGAAAAAGAAGGTGGAATATACTTAGACACAGACACATTGGTCTTGAAGAATTTTGATGACAAGCTTTTGCATACAACATTCTTTGGATATACGCCAGATGGGTACATCGGATGCGGAGTAATCGGAGCTGCGGCACACGATTCTTTTATACAAGATATTCTTGCTCATTATAATAATCCAACCAAATCCCAAACTCGCGAAGAAACATCCCCTATTATTGTTACCAAAATATTTAAAGATAAAAAACCTGCAGGCGTTAAGATTTATGATAGTTCATACTTCAATCCATGTTCTGACGGAGAAAAAAGAACACCTGAAAAACTTAAGAATGCCTACGCGGATAATTTATGGGCGGAAAGCTGGGTACCCTTTCGAAGACTTAGAAAATTTGCTCGAAGAATTGGCGTAATGAATGCTATTAAATTTGTTTTAGGAAAATGAAAAAAATAATTACACATATTAATAATAAGTTTTTGAAAATAGATTTGCAGTTTCTTATAAAGAATTCTTTTTATAATATTTCTGCATATATTATCTCTATTGCGTGCACACTTGCGGTGACATATATTATTGCCAATAACATCAACGAGCATGAAACAGGTGTATATAGATATATCTTTTCTTGGTATGGAGTACTTGGAAGCCTTATGCTTTCAGGTATAACCTCTGCATTAACCATATCTATTGCTAAAGGCTTCAATTCTTTAAAGCGAGCATTTATATATAAGGGTTGGTTTTCTTTGATCGGTGTTTTTACCAGTCTTGGAATTGGTGCATACTATTTTGCGAATGGAAATAGTGAATTATTTTGGGGGTTTACCATTCTTGCAGTTTCGATGCCTATTCTTGAGTTATCTGGTCTGTATACATCGTTTTTGCAGGGTCGCGAAGATTTCAAATCTTCTTCAAAGTTTTTAATTGTAAATAAAGTTGCATCCCTTGTATGCATTGTATTTTTTGTTTTTGCTTTAAAGCTTACAAATTCATATATTTTGCTTTTTTCAAATATTACGATTATTGGAATTATTCAATTGCTCTATATATATTCATTGCACAAAAAGCTGGAAGACACTTCAACTCAACCAACAATCGATAAAGAATTGCTCAAAAATTCAATACATTATAGTTTAATGGGCATAGTCTTTGCTCTTGGTACGCAGGCAGACAAGCTTATTTTGTTTCAATTCTTTGGTTCAGCAGCGCTTGCTTCATATTGGATTGCAACCACAATACCTACCGAAGCACAGCGATTCATTTCCCAGATTTCAAATATTTACCTTCCACGCTTTGTACATACCGATATTGGAAATAGAGCTTTTAAGAAAAAATTTACATATATTCTGCTTGCATCAACCTTTGCAATGACTATATTAACAGCTGTATATTATTTCTCTGCCCCACTCATCTTTAGCTACTTATTCCCAAAATACATGGAGGCCATCTCTTTATCTAGACTATTTTTTGCTGTAGTAATTTTAACTCCTGTTTCAATCGTATGGTATATATTCTTGGCACAGGAACATTTGGGTAAAAACTATCTCTACCATATTGGCGATCCTGTTATTCAAATTCTTCTCTATATTCTTTTTGTATATACGTTTAAGCTAGGAATTCTCGGAATAGTTATAGCAGTACTTGCGAAAAACTTTATTGTAGGAGCAATTGGGGTATATTTACTACTAACACACAAAGAAAAACTTAAGGCAGTATAAACACATTTATGAAGAAGACTTATTTTCCGATACTCGATTTACTCAGTTTTTTTGCCGCCTGCTCAGTTCTAGTCTTCCATTATTTTTCAAATGCCATTAAGGAAAATACAGATACCAACAGGATTATTTGAAAAGTTTGGAAAGATCTCAGTCATATCGGTATGCATTGCCCTACTTATGATTTGCGCCTCATATTTTATCAGTATTGGAGAAGTAAAACTCCGAAAGCCGCTTCATATTAGAATCCGAAATATGTTAAAAATCTAGGTAGGATTAAGGATATATATACGCTATTATGTAGTCATGAATTCAACACTAAAAAAGTATCTTCCTCATTCGCTCTATATTGCTGTGTACAAAGCATACAAATACGGACAATATATTTTTCTCAATAAGAAAGAAAATATCAATCTTGTGCATTTTACAAAGCCGACTCTTAAGGATGTTACCTACAAAGATATTTCATACAAGATAATGATTGATCCTGAGAATGGACTTATCGATAAAGACATTTACAATAATGGCATATGGGAGCCTGAGATATTAGAAATATTAAAAGAACATGTTCAAGAAAATAGTAAGTGTTTAGATATAGGCGCAAATATTGGGCAACACTCTATGTGTATGGCAGCCATAGCAAAAAAAGGAAAAGTATATTCTTTTGAGCCATTGCCAAAACTTGTGAATCAAATCAATCAAAGTATTCAGGCAAATAATTTTACCAATGTTACCGTGTGCAACTTTGGTCTATCAAATAAGAATGAAGTAAAGGAAATATACTTGGACAACCTCAACATCGGAAGAACAACCTTCGACAAGCGAGACGAGGCCACTTCAGTAGAGCGAGCAGAAGTGAAAGTGTTTGATGATTTCTGGAATGAATCAGATCGAATTGATTTTATGAAAATGGATGTTGAGGGCTATGAGTATTATGCGCTGCAAGGCATGAAAAAAAATATTGCAACATATCATCCAAAAATGCTTATAGAATTTACACCTCTTTTCTATAAGAAAATGAATATTAGCAGCGAGGAGTTATTGACATTCATACTCGATCTTGGATATCGAATATATGATATTGATCAAAATAAAAAAGAAATCACTAAAGACACTATTCAAGCATTTCTAGAATCTACACCAATTCAAACAAATATTCTCTGTCTATAGTATATGGCATTCATAAAAAAAGTTATTAAATTCTTCAAACACCATTTTCTCAAGGATCCTTTTTTTGTACTTTTATATGCACTTGGATATTTTCAAAAGAATTATAAAAATAAGGCGCGCTTTTATACTGAGCAAGAGTTTTTTGCAGCAATAACAGAAGGCAAATCAATTATACGAATTGGAGATGGTGAAATAGGATTATTGCACGGTAGAGATATTCACTATCAAGTACATTCACCTGAACTTGAGCAAGGATTAAAAGATATTATAAAAAACTATTCCCCTACCTCACCATATATATTGAGTATTCCTGTTTTTGTAAATTTTACTAATCAGGAACTTTCAACAACAAATGGAAAGATTTCATGTTGGCTTCCACTCAAAGTTGAATTCAGAAGAATGTTCAATAAAACCGCTTCATATGCGGACGCTCACTATTTTTATTACAGAGAGCTTATGCTTAAGTTCTTTGCCCAGTTCTTGCAAAACAAGCATGTAGTCTTTATTTCAAATGAAGAGACTAATACTCAAATCAAATCTACTTCAATTCCCTTTGCTTCTGCTCACTATGTACACACTCCAAAGGAAAATTCTTTTGCTAAACTTCATGATATAATAGTCAGTGTTGACGAGACTCTTAAGACATATGCTGATAAAAATGTAGTGCTTGCCATATCAACTGGCCCAACAAGCAAGATTTTAGCTAAGCATTACGCAGATCTTGGGTATCAGTCATTTGACATAGGATTTGGTCTTAGATATTTATATGATCAAAAAGATTATTCAGACGTTATTTAAAACACATATATGAACGCACGAACAACAATAAAAAACATATTACATTCAATTTTACCTAAAAAAGCTTTCGACAAAGTTCGAGCTGCATATATTAAGCACGGTGCTCCGCTTTTCAACAACAACGATAATGCAGTGATTGAACAATATACAACGCAGCTCCTTGCACAAAGCGGCTATGTGGTTATTGAAGGTCCGTTTAAAGGATTAAAATATGTTACGTCAGCTGTTGGTTCTTCATTTGTACATAAGCTTGCTGGTTACTATGAGGCAGTACTTATTCCGTACGTAGAGGAAGTTAAAAAGCTTAACATTCAACACATACTCGATATCGGAAGTGCTGAAGGATATTACACAACTGGTTTTGGAAGAATATTTCCCAATGCTTCTATCTCAGCATTTGAAATGGATGAGCAAGGACGAAAGCTTACACAGGAAATGTATACACTTAATGGTTTAACAAATCCCCTTTCAATACAGAGTGAAGCAAACAATACTAATATTGTTCCCGAAATCAAAGATAACACATTGCTTATTTGTGATTGCGAAGGTGCTGAAAAAACAATACTTGATATAGCAGACAAAAATCTATTTTCAAAAATTGCATATGGTATTATCGAATTGCATGATGAATTAGTGCCTGGTTGCAAAGAAGCTGTTAATTCTTATTTTAAGGATACTCATAGTATTGAAATTGTTCAATTTAAAATGGCCAACCCTATAGATTTTTCATTCCTTCGAAATATATCGAATCCACAGCATGTATATACCCTATTGCGAGAGCGAGGAATACAAAATCAAGAGTGGGCAATTCTTCGAAGAAATTAATTTGCGCATATTTTATGATTCCAAAAATTATACATTATATATGGCTTGGACCAAATGATAAACCAAAATCTTTTGATAGTGTATTAGAAGGCTGGAAAACTCATGGCAAAGGATTTGAGATACGTGAGTGGAATGAAAAAGATGCAGAAGAATTTGATTTGCCAGATTATTATCATAGAGCCATTGCAGATAAGAAATGGGCTTTCGCGTCAGATGTACTTAGGGTTCATATACTATATAGATATGGAGGATTTTATTTTGACACCGATCAAGTGCTTATTAGGGATATTCCTGAAAGTTTTTTACAATATGCATTCTTTACTGCATATTTCCATGAAGTTACGACATACTTTGGCTTTCAATATGTAGGTACTGCAATGGGTAGCTCTATTATGCAAAAGATTATACAGTTTTATGCTGCATTTGAAACACAAAAAGATAAGCCGATGGAGTATATTATCATTAACAAAATCTTGTCTGATTTGTTAAATGCAGAAATTGCAGCTGATGCAGACTTTTATGCAAAAAATAATATTCACATATTTCCTCAGGAATATTTTTACCCGCTGAATCCGGAAGATTTTAACGACGATACATATTCATATCATCTTGGAAATAGCTCATGGATTCCATGGTATAAAAAAGCTCTGTATAAAATCCCCTTCTATCTTCAGATTAAAGCCATCATATTAAAGACTCTTCCAAAGAAGCTGAAAGAGAAAATAAAGAACAATATTACGTACTAATCTCTTGGCGCAAGGTTTGATCCAAATGCTTCATTATTCTGATATACAAATCGAGGTATACAAATTCGAATAACAAAACCATCTTTCTTTAGCGTGTTCGGCAATTTGTCTGCAGTATATGTGAGTGGAGTTTGTGCCTTATATAATTTCTCTGCGGCTTGCTTAGTAACTATATAGCAGCTTGCTGAGTACACATCTCTATAGAATCGAACAACTGTTGGAACTCTTGATTGAACAGTATTAGCGACAAACCACAGGAGAATTTGCTCGTACAATGCAAGTACTACAACTGCAGGGAATATTATAAAAAACTTAGCAATATACTTTATTTTCAAATCAAAAAAGTCACCATATGTTTTAAGCCATTGTCGAATAAATCCAAAGCCTGAACTTGGATAATCTATTTGAAGCCAATCAATATCATTATATTTTCTCTTGTCCAATGCTTCAAATACTTTACTGAAGTTAACGGGAATCACCACATTATCTTCGAAAATCATAGCCTTTTCAATATTCTCGCGCATCATACGAGCATATATAGATCTATGTGAGGCAGAACATGCGATTTCATTAGGCTGGTACATGCTCCCTCTACTGTATACGTCGTGTATTTCACCTCGAGGAATATCACTCGGTTCAGTTGCCTCTACGATTTCATATGCCAACTTTTCCCTTCGCAACTGATTTTCCATGTTGCTTCTTCGGTCAGTTCTACTTTTTAAATTAATTACAAAGATTTTCATATTGCATTAAAACAAAATATATTTGTTTGATCTTTTGTCATTGAAGTCAGCCATGCTGTCATTTCCTCTTTTGTCTTATATACAGTCGAACTATGTGCTGCTTCCAAGTCTCTAAAACTATATCCGTGTGCAAGAAGAAAATCCAAAATATGCTGAGCATCTTGTGAATTCTTTTTATTATAGAAAACAGGAGTAAACTCAATAAGCATTTTTGGCTTATATTTTTTAATAGTTTCAGTCAAACCAACAAGTGCCTCATATTCAAAACCTTCTACATCTATTTTTATAAAATCAACTTTGCTGCAAATAGGACCTAAGATATCATCACCTTTTTCAATATGCATTGTGATTTCACTCATTGCATCTTTGTACTGCAGCTGTGATGAGCCTCCTATATTTTCAGTATTCAAAAATAGCTTTTGCTCTGATTTTTCTGCACCTAGGCCAATATTATATTGCTGAATATTTTTAATGCCATTTGCCTCTATGCTTTTAGTAAACTGATCATATATGGCAGGATTCGGTTCAAAAGCATATACAAGTCCTCGCTTTACAATACGCGATACAAACAATGCGTGCTGGCCAATATTTGCTCCGATATCAATATATACATCTTCAGAGTGAATCTCTTGCTTTAAAAAATCCAGAAAATCTTCTTCATACACACCCTTCCAAAAAATCTCCTTATCGATAAATCCGTTCTTCGGATTTAGAAAAATTTTAAAGCCAATATCGGCATAGTTAAAATCAAATAATACTGTTTCAGTAAATTTCTTTAATGACAGCTTTTGATACAGTTTATATATTGGAAATAAGACACTTCGAATAGCCTTGTAGAGGTAGAAAAAGTGTTTTTTAAAGAAGTTCTTGATGAATAGGGTCATAATCGGTATATTTATTTTCTTATTATAACATAGAAAAGTCGTATCAACATATAGAGTTTCAACTTAAAACCTCTTCATATTAGAATCCGAAATATACTGAAAATCTAGGATACACAACTTTATAAATACGCTATACTACTGGCATGGATTCTAAAATCGCATTCCTTAAGAGAATCGTTAATTTTTTCAAAAACTACCTTTTACGGTATCCTTCTTTTGTACTCGCCTATGCAATGGCTTATCCCCAAAAAACCTACCCTAATTCCGCGCGCTTTTATTCCGAGCACGAGCTTTTTGATCAAATAGCAAAAGGCAAATCAATCATCCGTATCGGGGATGGAGAAATAGGCCTACTTCACGGTCGAGACATTCACTACCAGCCGCACGAAAAGGAGCTTGAGCTTGGTCTTCGGAAAATTATTAAGGAATACACTCTTGAGTCACCCTATATCCTAAGCATCCCAGTTTTTGTAAATTACACTAATCAGGAACTTTCGAAGACAGACGGCAAGCTTTCTTGTTGGCTCCCCCTTAAGGTTGAATTTAGAAAGATGTTCAACAAAGACGCCGCGTACGCGGATGCGCACTTCTTTTATTATAGAAACCTCATGCTCCGGTTTTTTAACGAATTTTTACAGGACAAGCATGTGGTATTCGTAACGAATGAGGATGCGAATGCAGAGATACGTAAAACGACCATACCCTTTGCCTCAGCAACCTACGTTGACACGCCAAAGGAAAATTCTTTCGACAAACTTCATAATATAATAGCAACTGTTGACAACGTCCTTTCAAACCTTGCCGACAAAAAAGTCGTGCTTGCAATTTCAACAGGACCGACAAGCAAGATCTTGGCAAAACACTATGCAGAACTTGGATACCAGTCATTTGATATTGGATTCGGACTTCGATATATATACGATGAAAAAGATTATTCAAACGTTATCTAATATTACTTACGAGGAATAACAGGAGTTAGGTCTGAGCCGAACGACTGATTGTCTTGATACGTAAATCGAGGGATGCAAATCCGCATTTTAAACCCTTCTTTTTTAAGCATGTTTGGGAGCTTGTCTGCCGTGTACATAAGCGGTGTCTGGGCTGCAAGCAACTTCTTTGCTGCGCTTAGTGTCACTATATAACAACTCGCAAAATACACGTCACGGTAAAACCGAACTACCGTTGGAATGCGTGACTGAAAAGTTTGTCCAACAAACCAGAGCAGAAACTGCTCGTATAGCGATACTGCAACCACAATCGGAAACTTAACGAAGAACTTGAGCATATAGGTTATTTTGAATTCAAAAAACCCTACGTATACCTTCGTCCATTGTCGTATAAAGCCAAATCCAACGCTGGGATAATCTACTTGAAGCCAATCAATGTCATCATACGTATGATTATCCAACGCTTCAACAATATTACTAAAATCAACAGGCATAACCACGTCATCCTCGAATATCATAGCCTTTGGAATGTTGTCCTTAATCATGCGCGCGTATATCAATCGATGAGAGGCTGAACACGCGATTTCGTTTGGCTGATACATGGTTCCTTTGTTGAATACACCACTCACGTCGCTTTTCTGAATATCTTTAAGTTCGAGTGCCGGAATAATCTCAAAAGGCAGCTTTTCCCGATTAAGCTGTGTTTCCATGCTGATTCTTCTGTCCATTCTTCTTCGTAGGTTGATGACGAATATTTTCATAGTGTTTAAAACAGTATACATTAATTTGCGTTCCTTTGTATACATTGATGTCCCGCGACACTTCAAAATCCTTAAACGAATTAACCCTGAGCATTATTGCCAGTTGATTTTTGTTTTTTTAGCATACCGTATACATATCGTATGATAAGATATATGTGCATTTTAAATCCTCGAGCTTCTCTCATTAGCAGTTTTGTATTATCGGCATATATCATTTGTAAGTTTGTCGTTATCCCGTCTTGATCGTATCCTTCGCTTTCCGTCGTGTTATACGGCTTATAAATGGCATCCACAGGCAATTGAATAAAGTAAAACCACTCCTCTGTATTCTTGGCATTTTTAGAAAATGAATATCGTGTTGCATATGCCCTCTTAATAATATGCGTTGCATCCCCTTTTACCCTTTTGGTTATTAAATAATCCCAAAAATAATGTATTTTTTCTTTAGGGGAAAACGTCAGGCTTTTTCCATCTTTCAAAACCCGATTGGTTACAAGCCATGCAACCATGTTTCGTTTCAAGTAACCGTCTATATCAACAAGCGCGTTCGATGAAAGCCAATCATCATCGTCCAAAAACATCACATAATCAGTAGACTTTGACACTTGTCCTAAGGCAGCATTCTTTGAGAAATTTGATCCACTATTTTGCAGGTTTTGAATGTAGACGATTTGATCTTTTTGATCATCCGTCAATCCTATGCAATATGTTTCAAATGCTGCATACGAATATCCAGGACTATCATTTGCGATAATGATTTCAAAAGACTTAATCTTTTGGGCAAAAACAGATTGAACCGCGCGTATAAGCTTATCTGGTCGCTTGTAGGTTGGAATAATGATTGAGTACTTCATAAGTTATTCTTGAAGACCAAGCATGCTTTTCAAAACGTCAGGGTCTATGTCTCTCTTCTGCTGAGACGAAGACGATTCAGTTGATGCATCTTTTTTTTCTTCGACCGGTTTTTCAAGCACTGCTTTAAAGGCCGTTGCAAATGGATTATGAACTTTTGGTGCAGAGTTGTGTGCTGAATTCTGTTGCATGTCTCTACGAGGCTGTTGCTCTCGTTCTCGAACTGGTGCTCTCTCGTCTCTATTACCATCTCGACTTCGTTCAGGCTGTCTTGGAGATTGAGGTTGTGATGGTCGTGACGACTGAGAACGATTATCTACACCTCTCTCACCACCTCTATTATCTCGAGGTCCCTGCATTGGTTGTGATGATTGCTGTCGAGGTTCTCTTGGGGCATTATTGGTATTCGCTGCAACTGGACCTTGCATATTCTCATTATCACTAGAAACAGGCTTAGGAGCACCTCCTGCAGCTGTACCCGAGGCACCACCAAGAGTCCACTGTAATATATGATCTTCTACCTCTTTTCGTGGATGTGTATATTGCTCACGTGATGAGGCAAGAATTTCATCAACATATGATTCAGTTGGAGATGGCCATGGACCCATTCCCTTTGCAGAAAAAGCTCCAGATGTTACTCCATTTATCATAAGCTTTAAATACATCTGAAAACGTCCAAGGTTTACGAAATCCTCTACAACGAATGTTGGCTGAAATTCTTTTTCAAGAGATTCACCATCATCCGCACCTACTCGAAATGTAATCATAGTTCCTACGTTACCGAAAATTGCATCATGCACAACTTCTGTCATTTGCTTTACATACTGGTGCGCTACAATCAAACTCAGCTTATACTTTCTGGCCTGGGCAAGAATTTGGGCAAATGAATCGTTGGTAAAGTTCTGAAACTCATCCACGTATAAATAGAAGTTTGGCAAATGCTTCATTTCCCGATCTGGTATAGAAGCACGCGACATGGCAGCAAGATAAATCTTTGTCACAAACAATGACCCTAAAAGGTTTACCGCATCTTCACCGATTCGTCCGATTGAAAGATTGATAAGCAAAATCTTTCGCTGATCCATGATTTCTCGAATATCAAAAGAAGATTTTGTTTGTCCGATAATATTTCGAATCAAACTATTTGAAATAAATTGCCCTACTTTGTTTTGAATAGCAGGCATGGCTTCAGCAACAACTTTATCAGTATAGGCTGCAAATTCTTTTTCCCAATACATTTTCACAGTTGGCTCTTTAAGCTGACGAACAACATTGTTTCTGAACTGCTTATCAGAAAGCATACGGTTCACATCAAGAAGTGTTGCATCAGGAATTTCCAAAAGTGCGAGAAGTGCATAGTTCAATATGTATTCCATTCGAGCACTCCACTGATCTTGCCACAGCTTTTTAAATGTACTCATCAAGCCTGAAACGATAAGCTGACGTCGAACTGGATCTGGATCGCCCACATCTTCAAGCACGTTAAAGGCAATAGGATGCTCAAGATCAAATGGTGCAATATAAATAACATCTTTAATACGATGCTTTGGAACATGCTCAAGAAGAAGCTCAACTGTTTTTCCATGAGGATCGAGAAATGCCAAACCTTGGCCATTTTGAATATCTTGAATGGCCATGTTTTCGAGCAAAGTTGATTTACCCATACCAGTCTTACCAATAGCATACATATGACGAAGTCTATCCTCGTCATAAATACCAAATTTTCTCTCTTGATTTCTGGCATCGGTCAAACCGAAATATGTCACTCTTTTGTCGTCATTCATAATAGGTACATTGTACCATGACTTAGACCTCTTATGAATGAAGTTTATTTGTAGCGAATTTAATGATCATGCCGTATACTTATACTATGAATATTTTAGAGAAACGAATCAAATCTATCCTTATATATACTGCTCTTTTTGGAGTATCTGCAGTTATACCTCACTTTGCCCATGCACAGACTACGTCTATTGGGGCAACTGATGATTTTTATCAATATCTTCTGCAACAACAAGCAGCTAATGAAGCAGCCCAATCACAGACACTTGGAACATTTCCATCAACTGCTACAACTACTGTTATAGAAGATATTATTTATCAGAAAAATGCTTTGCCTGTGACAACTCAGACTGCACAAGCAATAGATAAAACTGTTGTACTTGGTGATGATGTGACAATTTCCCTTAAATCAAAACTTGATCCTGCAACTCCTATCGATTTATTTGTTCTAGCCTACACTGCGAGTGGGTTTCCATCAAAGAGAGTATTTCTAAAAACTGTTTTCAACGAACAGCAAAATGTAGTAAAAAAATACAAACTTACAATAAATGAAGATCTTTTAGCAGATCTTGAAAATGCAGCTACTATGCGAATTGGCTATTGCCTTGGGGGATGTAAAGTAAGTATAGCTAAACTTATTGCAGGAAAAGTAATATTACCAGTAGCTGCGCCAATTCTAGTTCCAGCTACTCAACCCGATACTCAACAAACTTTTTAAGATAGTTTATTAGTTTTGCCACATCAGCATCTTTAGCATTACTCTTAAGAACGACTATTACTACAGTTCTTACTCCTCCTTTTGCAAGCGGTATGTCAAATAGCGAAACAGTTGTCTGTAGCGCTTGATCAATAAATCCATTTTTTCCTCCAGCAAATCCCACAACAGGCAAAAGTCTGTTTGCATTATTCCATGTATGCCCTTTTATAGAAAATTGTTTTACTCGTGTAATATCAAATATTTCGGGATCATTTTCAACAATGTATCGAGCAAGCGTGAGCATATCTTTTGGATTTGATGTGTTTTGAGGATCTAGACCACTCGGATCACCATAATACGTATCATACATACCAAGTGATACAGCTTTTTTATTCATCTCTTCCATAAATCGTGCATGACCGTATTGATCTGCAAACACTTCTGCTGCGTCATTACTTGATTCCATAAGTAGTGGGAACAATAAATCTCGAAGTCGAATCTTTTCACCAAGAGCCAGTGATCCTTGCGCACCATACGCACCCGATGCATCACGTGACACAATAGCAATGTCCTGCATATTCATTTTTTCTCTTGCAACAAGGGCTGTCATCAACTTACTTACTGAAGCGAGAGGATAAATTGTGTCACCATTTTTTTCTAAAATAATTTCCCCTGAATGAAGATCGGCAATAAGATATGCTTTTGAACTTAAAACAGGTTGTACTGCTTTTGGCAGTTCTTCATATCTGTCTGTAGCAGGACCAGCATCATCACCCCCTCCAATTGTTTGATTTTGCCCACCTGCCTGAACATCACGTGCAGCACCAAGCACTAGAGTATTGTTGCTGTATTTATTAATATTATCTGTAAGAACCTTGTCTCCTACCGTATCATCATATCCAATACGTGTTACGCCTGGAATTCCAAGCTCAATAGACTTCGGAATCTGTCGTACTGATACATCTGTCAGAAGTGGTGTTGATGTACCTGTTGTAGTTGTCGCCGTAGTCGTTGCTGGTGCAACAACTGCTGGTTCAAAAACAGGATGATCCAAGTCAGTTCTAATGTACATACTCTGAGATGTGCCACTAGCATTTTGCGTATTTCCTGCGATAAGATTTGGATTTTGCTGATTGCTGCCGTATTTTGACTTTGCATTATCAATTACCAAGAGCACTGCCTGTGTAAAAAATGCAACAACAGATACTCCAATCACAGCGATACCTATAATCCACAAAAAGTTTTTGAATGTGAATACAGACTTTGAAGATCGAAATCCAGAATCATCAGAAAAAACATTGGTCATTCGAGGAGTATCCTGATGCACCACATAGTCTTCGACTTGTTCTAGTTTTGATTTTAAATCTTTTGAGTATTCATTCATAAGCAGCTACATAGAATTAAAATATATCTTTAAATGTTACGATTATCATAAGAGTAATAAGAAGGACAAATCCAACCGTGTTCACTGCATTTACAATTTTTGCATTCAGTCGTTTTCGAATAACACCCTCAATTAATGCAACCACAACTCGCCCTCCATCAAGCGCTGGAAACGGTAGAATATTCATAATAGCAAGTGATATAGAGATGAGCGCAGCAACAAAGAGAAGTGACGTAACACCCTCTCTTCCTGCTCCACCTACAACTTTTGCAATACCTACTGGACCTGACACTTCATTCCATGAAGCATTTCCCACAAATAGTTTTCCAAAGAATTGAAACACTCCAGTACCTAGCTGTTGTGTAAGATTGTATGTTCCTTGTGCTCCATATGAAAGCGCTGGCAATAGTGGCATTCGAATAGAAGCGACTTCAGCAAGAGACACACCGATAGCTGCATTTTGTGGAGTAATTGTATGAGTAACCTTCTCACCAGCTTTTTCAGTTTCAACAACCACAGTTCCGGTAGCAGCATGTATAATATTTTGAACATCTTGTGCAGAAGTAACAGGCGTATTTTGTACTGAACGAATAATTTCTCCTGGAAGCAATCCTGCAACAGCAGCTGGTGTGTCAACGAATACTGCCTGAATAACAACTGACTGTGTTCCTTTAATATATTCCGCAGGAATACCTTCTGTTGAAGCCTTTGTAGTTCCAATCATGAGCGACAATGAAAGTAGCAACCATGCGAATATAATGTTAAATGTAACGCCAGCTACAAGCACAATTACCTGCTTCCACCACGATACATTTTGAAAATTTCTTTTATCTTTTGTATCAGTTACATCTTCAGGATTTTCTCCGTGAATTTTTACATATCCACCAAGTGGCAATAGGTTTACTGCGTATGTCGTCTCACCATATTTTTTACCAAATATTCGAGGAGGAAATCCAATTGCAAACTCATCAACACGAATCTTAAACAATTTTGCAAAAAGAAAATGACCTAACTCGTGTACGAATACAAGTATTGAAAGAACGAGTAAAAATAAAATTGTAGTGATCATATTATTGGGTTAAGATTTCTTGTTCTTTTTTGCTAAATATTGTATCTAATCCTGCTGATGCTGTAGCCATATGCGCATCTAAATCCTTTTTTCCTCGAGAAACTTCATCCTCTGTCATTTCCCCATCTTTCTTTTTATTGCTCATGTCATCATTTACATCACTTCGCACTAATCGAAGCTGTACTTTAGCTTCTTCAAGCTTTGCCTTAGCCTGCTTTGCAAGCTGTTGTCGTCTCTCTCCTGTTAGATCAGGAAATATTACTCGAATACCATTTGAATCAACAGCTGTTGAAATACCAAGATCAGCTGCTGCTATACCCTTTTCAATCGCTCGAATAAGCGACGCATCCCATGGTGAGATTTTAATTGTTTTTGCATCCTCGATACCAACTGAGGCTACGTTTGCAAGTGGAGACATTTCTCCATATGCTTCAACGCGCACTTGGTCAAGAAATGAAATACTTGCTCGCCCTGTGCGTATATTTGAAAATTCATTGTGAAGCCATGCTTCAATTGCCTTTACTGATGTCTGGAATGTGTTGAAATTGTAAGTCATACTACGGATTATAGCATGAATATTGGTTTTTTCTATTCTACTTTAGGGCAAATTGTGCCTTTGTAGCATCGTATAAATCCTTAACTTGTTGAGCAACGAGAGATTGTGTAAATACTCGTACTTGGTCAATATTTCCATCTGCTGCATACGTAGAACTAAATGCTCCTATTGTATATGGAACTGCTGAATAATCATATAAAATCTTACCTGTCGTGTATGTTGCTTTATTAACAGCATTACCGTTAACATATAATGTAATAGTTTTTTTAAGACTGTCGACTGTGCACGCAACATGATACCATCTTCCCGCATCGACGTTCGTTGTATATTGTATATTGATGTTTGTTATATCGGTAAACCACTGTGTACAGCCAAGTCTTCCAGATGCTGAGTGCGTTATTCCTGAGTGATATCCTGATCTGTTTAATATATAAATCCCTGTTGCCGGATTCACTACTCTTGGTTCATACCATGCGGCATATGTAAAAGCCCTTCCATCATTAGTTGCATTCATTCCATCACCTGTTGCATATACATTTATGTTTTGAGTACCTGAAAATGCCATTGAATAGCCAATTCCTGTTGGCGTATCAGTTGACCATGTAGGACCGCCTACTGCGGTTGCTTGGTTTCCATCTGATTTATTTACAACTTTTGTTCCAGTTCCCTCATCAAAATCAATATCCACTGCAGTGTTCAATCCAATAGTTCTATCCATTCGTGAGGCAAATTCCATTCCTGCAACTTTTGCAGCTCTAACTCGTGCACTCGATAATGAAGTGAATACAATTGATGAAAGTAGTGAAATAATAGAAATAACTACAAGGAGTTCAATAAGTGTAAATCCTTTTTTATTATTGAGACGCGGAAATGAATGGAAACTCATATAATAATATTACCACGTAATAAGAATCTATTCAGTTGCAGGAGGAGTTGCTGGCTCAACCGGCGCAACAAGCTCTGGTGTTGGAGCTGGCGCAGGAGTAATTTCAACAGTTGTTGTAGAAGTTGTTGGCGGTGGAGTTACAACATTAATCGTATTAATGTTTATATTATTTTGCTGCTGCAAAATTGTTCTCAACTGATCTTTTGTGATACATACATCATCAAGACAAAGTTCTTTTGTCTGCACTTTGTTTGACATATTTCCAATTTTTACAGCAAGCTCTTTTACAGCATTCACAAGTGCAGCTAGTATTGGTCTGTCGGCAAGCGTTAGGAATCCTCGGTTGTCAGTTCCCACTGCTTCTGGAATGGCAGATTGAACATTTTGTGCACTAAATCCTGCGTATGTGTTAGTAGTATCATATCCAGTTTCTGGTTTCCATTTATATGAAATCGGATTAAGTGCAAGGATTTTATCAAGACCTGTTGTAAACATTCCTTTTATATCCTTCAATCGCTCATCAGAAGAAACTGTTACATTTCCAAGTGAATCTACCACTAGGTTTGCCCCACCACCTACAAGTGAAGAAAATCTAATTGTTCCTGACGCAGTTAAGTTTGCAGTTGGAGTTGTTGTTCCAATACCAACAAATCCATTCATAAATACAGCTGAGGTAGATGCAACACTATTACTATCTACATAGAGTCGTGCATCGACGTTAGACATAGTTGAGTTTGTTATTTGCAGTCGCCCATCATGCGTATATCGAAGCGGTCTTAAGTTTGAGTTAGCATCAGTCATTGGATATATGTTAAATGATCCGTCTATCTCTCCGTTAAGTCTCCAGTTTCTTAAATCTGCTGCTGCTCCTCCTTGAATTATTTCAATATGTGGTACACCGCCTCCTGATCTATATATCTGCATTCCCAGTCCTGCGACAGTAAGAGTTCGTCCTGGTGTAGTTGTTCCTACACCTATTCGTGATGTTGACGAATCAACAAAGAATGCTGGGAGCGACGATGTTCCTACCTGCATATTCCCCCAGATATCAAGTCTTGATCCTGTTGTCGGAGTTGTAGTACCAATACCAACATTTCCATTTGTATCAATTACCATTCGTGAAGTTCCACCAGTAGTTATAGTATCTGCCGCAGTAAAGAATCTAATTTCTGTTGCAGCATTCATAACTGCAGAACCACCTCCGAATGACACTATACTTGTTGACGTTCCAGAACTACTGAAAATCATAGCCATTGGTTCTTCATTGTTTGTATAGTGAGGAGAAGCAATTCGTCCAACCTTTGTTGTATTGTTTGTTCGAGTTTGGTTTCCATTGTTATCGGCACCAATGATCATACCAATTCCTCCATCGTTAATATCAAAACGTGCAGTTGGTGCAGTTGTACCAATACCTAAGAATCCGTTACTATCAAGTCGCATTCTTTCAGCTGGAGCCGCATTATTTGCAGTAGAGAAAATTAAAGCACCTTTATATGCACCTGCAGTAATATCTGTAATTGCTCCAGACAATCGTGCTACATCTGTTGCAGTTTCCCCACTTCTATTTGCTGTAAATAATATGCTTGCTCCAGTATTTGCAGCTGCATTTGCAGTGTTTTGGAATCTAAGCATGTCTACAGCATTTGCAGAAGAAGAACTTGCAATATCGAGTTTATACGCAGGTGAAGCATTACCGATCGATACAAGTCCTCCAAAAGGAGCAATCTGAACAGAACCTTTGTTCAAAGACAGATCTCTTCCAGGAGAAATTTCAATCACTTCATCTAAAGTTCCTGCAGAACGAATAACTGATGCATTTCCTCCATACATCTGTCCTCCATTTTGTTGCCCAATTACTAAACCCCTTCCCCCTGAACCGAGTCTTTCAAGGAAAATAAATTTATCTTTTGTACCTGTAATATGAATTCCTTGTGTCTGGTTTAAACCTAAATCAATGGTTAGTGCAGTTGTTGAACTTGCAGCAGTAGTTGTTCCAATTCCAACACTTCCAGCATTGTAATATGCAAATGTTCCATTTGTAGACCATACAGATGATGCTGATGACCATGCTGTTCCATTTGATGTATATAATTTGCCGTCAACAGTATTGAAGTAAAGACTTCCCACAGGACCTACAGTTGGTGCACTTGCATATGAAAATGTTCCAAAGGCTTTTAATGCAGTTGGTGCAGCGTTGATTGCTGTTCGTGGAGACAAATCAGTTCCGTTGATGTTTACCTGAATATATAAATCCTGATCAAAGTTTACTCCTGTAGTGTCTGCTTCTGTGAATTGAGTACCGAAATATCCGTTAGCAACTGTAATTGTTTTTGAGATTGGAGAGCCAGTTGTAGAGCCACCACTTAAAGAGTTGTAAAATGTAAATGTTGCGTTTACACTACTGCTGAGCGGTGTGCCATTGCTAAACAACTGACCTTGAAATCCTAAAGCTTTACTTGGAGCTGCAGCGAAAATGCTTGCACTTGAAAAAAATACAGTAAGGGCCGAAATTAAAATGATAAGTAGAGATCTCTTCTTCATAATTAATATGTATATTATTATACGCTAAATCATACTCTCAAACAAATTTTTCAAAGGTATTCCATGGGTTTCTGAAATCTCCTGTAGAAAATTATGATTATGCAACATAAAAAAATAAAGCGGCGCTGTTGCTTGCACAAAAACCCCCCTTTTTGGATGTGCTTGAAGGGCAAAAACTGCACCTGTTGTTGGAAATAAAATATGAGAAATATCAAATACCACATTGTGCAGTTCCTTTTTTTGATTTTCTTTCAGTTGTGCGGGGATAAAAAAAGTTTCTGGACCCATAGTCTTTGAAATCAGTGGCATAGTAATATATATTTTTTTTTCTCTGAGGCCTGGAATCGCCGCGATGAATATTGATTCGCCGGTAATTTGCGATCTCAACGTAATGTGATCATTTGCATGTCGAAGAGAATCAATATGCTCCGATAGCTCAGCGTGATTATTTGCCAATAATTTTTTATGCATATCCGGTACATGCAGACGATACAGTGACGGGATTACATGCACCGGCAAAAATACATTTCTAATATGCTTCCCTGCTATTATCTCAGACGGTGTAAAGTTCTGATTATGATCTGTTAAATCAACATGTATTTGATGAGGGATTTTAGCTTCAAGCTTATATGTCTCTATAAGTGATGCTAGTCGTTCCGCATGGTGCGCAATAGCATCAGTTGCCTTATATACCATAACATGCTTTTCTGCATAGGCTTTGCACATAAGTTGTGCCCTGTCATATGCATTATTTGGGCTATGAATATATACGAATACTATTGCGTATGACTTCAAAAAAATTGTTGGATCAATTTTCTTTCCCTGCACTAGCCACTCTCCATTTTCTGTAATCGCACACACATCATGTAAACTTACTCCATAAACTGAATCAAGAAGAGCACTATTAGACATAAGATCACGCTCCACCTCGTAGGTATAGGTAGCATCAACAACATATGCTCGTTTGATGTGCAAAAATCTCATACTCATAATTTATATATATAAGTATATCACGGAAAAAACTAGAGCAATGCATTTTTTCTTTGCTTTCTTCTAAAATATGCAATAGCGAATCTATGAGCCTCAGCATTAATCTTATATATTTCCTCAGGCGATGCGGTTTTTGGAAGCTCGCCTAAAATATCTTTAGCTTTGTGTCGATTATCCTTTACAACTGAAAGTATACGAATACTTGTATCAGTAACAATTTCTCGAGCAACATTTTTTTGCACATCATTTCCATCAACTACAACAATGTTTGGCATTCCCCATTCTGGATGTCCAAATCTTCGAAGCAATACTTCACGAAGCGCTGCAGGATCGTTAGAACTTTTTACGCTTTTAATAATAAATTTTTTATATTCGCTTGGTGTGAGTTCGCCATCAATCATCACAACCATAACTCCTACCATATTTGTCCCCTGCATATGGGCAATATCATATGCTTCTATTCGAGTCTCACCTGTCTTACCCTCAACTTTCGGCTTTATACTTTCCTGTTTGATAAGCGAAACATCGCGAATATGCTCAAGGGCATATATTTGTTTTTTAATCACTTCAGCTTTTTCAAAATGTAGCGCCTTAGCATGCGCATTCATCTCTTTCTTTAACAATGCAGTTACCTGTTTTGTTTTTCCACC
This sequence comes from Patescibacteria group bacterium, assembly GCA_040386515.1. Lineage (GTDB taxonomy): Bacteria > Patescibacteriota > Minisyncoccia > Phycocordibacterales > CAIZLB01 > CAIZLB01. Next base: position 114,689 of record JAZKFG010000002.1, on the reverse strand, counting down.
TAAAAACAGCACAATCTTTTTTACTTCTTTTTTATACTCAGCTGCAGAAATTTTTCCTACACAAACTCCAGGACACAATCCAATACTGGCGTTGAAACACATTTTGCCGGAGTTTGCTACACATTTTTCATCTTTATATGGAAATATTTTTCGAATAATATGGAGTGCCTCTCGCAATTGTACGCCGGATGTAAATGGACCAAACATATGACTGTAATGATTTTTATCTTGTCGCTCAAGATTTCTCCCACGAAGCATGTAAATAGTCGGATACTCTTCTTTAGTGATCACAACATATGAATAACTTTTATCGTCTTTTTCTTTTGTATTATAATGCGGCTTGTGCTGTTTTATCAGTTCAGTTTCGAGTAACAATGCTTCAAGTACAGATCCAGTTTCTTGATATTCAATAGTCTCAGCTTTGGCCACCATGTCAACCAATAACATGCCGCGTGTCTTAATAAGATCAGCTGAAAAATAACTTTTAACTCTATCAGTCAAAAAAGTAGCTTTACCGATATACAAAATATCATCCCCTTTTTTAAAGAGATATACACCCGGTGCATCAGGTAATTTTATTTTTTTAAAATCATCTATTTTCATACAATTCTGCAGGTACATCTTCTGTACTCGTTAAGTTATCAATACCCACTGTTTCAGTTGAATCTGTTGAACCATCAGTTCGACGATTTTCTTTTGCAACACTTAAATCACAGCCGTAAGATTTACATGATTCAAACATATCTCGAAGATAAAAGGCTGCTCCTTTAGTTGCACTTGATGGTGCCTTCTCAAGCAAATATGCAACCGCATATTTTGGATTTGTATATGGCCAAAATCCTACAAACCACGAGTTGATGTGCGAGTTAGCCACTCCTGTTTGTGCTGTTCCTGTTTTTCCTGCAATTTTTAAATCACCAATATTTAAAATCTGTGCAGTTCCAGCTGTAACAGTTAATCGCATTCCTTCATGGATTTCATTATATATAGCACCACCTCCGTCGACCATATTCGAATTAACAGGTATTTGCCGCGTCGGTTCTTCTTTAGTTAATTTAAATACTGGCAGTGATTTTCCTTCATTTGCAAGCAATGTTGTCATAGCCAATACCTGAACAGGAGTAATAGAAAATCCATACTGACCAATTGATGAGTGATATGTATTTCCAAGACGCCACTCGTCACCATCAAATACTCGCGCTTTCCATTCAGGATCAGGAATAACTGATTGTTTAGATGAGAAAAAAGTTCCTTCAAATGTTTCTCCTAGACCAAAGGCTTTTGCATAATCTCTAAGCTTACTAATGCCGAGCCCTGCTTTTCCAGGAACTCCTCCACCCACTGTGTAAAAGTAAACGTCAGAAGACACTGCTATCGCTTCACGCACATTTGTATATCCATGAGCTTTCCAGTCTCGAAAGACTGTGAATGCATCTTTTTGATATGGATTTGGCACAACTAATTTTCCTGTACTTAATATTTTTTCTTCTGGAGTTACTATATGCTCTTTAAGAGCAGCATATGCAAATACAGGTTTTACAATAGATCCTGGTGCATACAAACCACTTGTATATCTATGCAGGAATACACTGCTTTTATTTGAAAGATACCCTTGTATTGTAGCTGTATCAGTTGCGCTCGTCATTACATTTGCATCAAAATCTGGATACGTTACAGCAGATAGTATCGAACCATCGCGAACGTCCACAACCATTCCTACTCCGCCAACGTATCCACTTTCTTGCGAGGCTTTTTTTATTGAGGCATATAAATTTTTCTGAATATCACTATCAAGCGTTAAATGTAAATCTTTCCCCTTAAGCGGAAAATCTGCCTTGGTTTCTGACACTACATCCCCTGTTGCATTTGTTTCTATATATAATGATCCAGGCCTACCAGCAAGAATATCATTATAATATTCCTCCACTCCTCCGACAGGAATTGTATCTTTAGTTATATAAAAACCTTTTTTATCTTTTCGCGGAAATTTGATATATCCCAAAAGATTTCCAAATCCTCCTTCTTGGGTATAAAATCTATTTGCAATACTTCCTGATTCATCTCCTGTATTCCAGGCAAGAGGAATATTATTCCTATCATATATTGCACCACGAGGCGCAAATATTGGAATTGATTCAAATCTATTATTTTCAGCCTTCTCAGCAAATGAAGCCCCTTGCACCACTTGCGTTTTATATGCTGAATACATAAATACACCAATAACACACATCACTCCGAAAGAAATGAATTGCAGCACTCCTCCGCCAACAGATTGCACAATACGACCCTGCAACTGAGTTTTATCAAATGCAGGAAGGTTTGCTTGATCAAGAAGCACATCTTCAGGAGCTATTTCAGTGTATTTTTTATGCTTCATATATACATTATACCTACTCAGTCAACTTTACCTTATATATTGCATATGGAGCTGTTAATATTTGCGCATACACGTTTGTAAATGTAGAGCCTGTATCGGTTTCAATATAGCTCACTCTTCCTGCAGGTTTAAGTCCTGATTGTGTTCTCGCATACAATATTGTTCCTACAGGAATTTCAACTTGTGGTGGAACTTTAGCTAACATTTGTCCGTATCCAAGTCCTTCGAAAATAATAGAAGAATATCCATTTACATGCGCGATCTGCACTACTTCACTTGTTGTACTGTTTACAGTAGTTGTTGTAGTTGATGCCGTGTCTCCAGCATTTAAAATAGTTGTATTCGTTGCAGCAGCATCAAATGGGATTGTATTAGCAGAATCCTTAAGAAAAAGATTATTTTTAAATCCAACTTCAGAAAACAAAACTACTTGTGGAGTAGAAGATGTTGCAAGCTCAAATATTCCAACAAGGGTATTCATAGGCGATGCATACACATATGAACCATTTGCCAACATTGACATATCATCAACATTTACCAAAAATCTATCCGTACTGGTAAGCACTGGAGAGACATATTTTTCATCAACACCTAATACATCATCTGCTTCAGTAACATCAACTGTGTTATATACGTCAGCGTATTTTGCAAATATCGCATGTATTTTATACCGTGTAAATGGAATCGTGTACGCAAGAACTGCAATGCACGCAGCCACAACGCATAGCTTTATGAAAATATTTTTCAACTCAAACAAGCCAACTTTTTGTCCTGTTCCTGAAAATCTTCGATTATGCTTTTGTCTTGAAAATAATGAACCTAAACGAGAAATACTTCTGCCTCCAGTTTTACCTGCAGAACTTGTGAATGCATCACTTGAAAGATATCGATTTGAAAGTCGATGTCCTAATATATTTTTTTTATCTCCTGATTGGTAGCTCATCTTCGTTTTCAATGATTAAGTCTTCGTAAAGATTTGTATTTTGAGCAATAATACCTGCCCCTCGAGCAACTGCAGTTAGTGGATCTTCAGCAACATACACAGGAATACCTGTATATTCTGTTAATGATTCTGCTAGATTTTTAATAAGTGCGCCGCCACCTGTCAGCCATATACCATGCACCATAATATCAGACACAATTTCAGGTGGTGCTGATTCAAGCACTTCTTTTACAGCTTCAAACAAAGAATCAGCCGATAAATGAATGGCGTCATGAATATCACTGTCAGTTAGAATAATTTCTTTTGGCAATCCTGTAACAAGATCACGTCCGCGAATCGGATGTGTGATTTCTGGATGTGCAGGAGAAACAGTTGAAAGTGCAATCTTTACCTGCTCTGCACTTTTTTCTCCTACAAGCAATTTATATTCATTTCTAATATATGAAATAATATCTGTATTAAATCTATCTCCGGCTATTTTTAAATTTTTCCCTTTTACAATTCCTCCAAGAGAAATAATTGCAATGTCAGTTGTACCTCCACCGATATCAATAATCATACTTCCCTTTGCCTCATGAACAGGAAGTCCGATTCCAATAGCAGCAGCCATTGGCTCTTCTATAATATATACAACTCGCGCTCCTGCATTTCGAGCAGCATCACGCACAGCTCTTCGCTCTACGTTTGTAACTCCATACGGAACTCCAATCACAACAGTTGGAATAGAAGATACTTTTAAAACTTCTGCAGTCTTTCGTATTACGTATGCGAGCATCTCTTCTGTTACTTCAAAGTCAGAAATAACTCCTTCTACAAGCGGACGAATAGCAAGAATATGTCCTGGTGTTTTTCCAAGCATAATCTTAGCCTGATTACCTACAGCTACTACCTGACTTGTTTTTTGATTAACTGCAACCACAGATGGCTCATCAAGAACGATTCCTTTCCCTTCTATATATACAAGCGTATTAGCAGTACCTAAATCTATACCGATACCTAAATCTCCCTTTCCTACTGTCTTTCGCTTTAGTGTGTGTATGAGTTTTCTGAACATTAGTCTTGAATATAGCACAGTTTAGAGGACATTAATAGAAACGAAAACACCGACCCTTTCGGATCGGAGCTTTAGGTTCGCAAAGAACATATATTAGTATATGATTTCTTTTTGCTGTATGCAAGAGTTTAATGCATACAAATCTTGTGGATAACTACTCTGTTGCTGCAGGTTCGTTAATCTTAAGATTGACTCGTGAATTATTTTTCATTCCAAAAACTCGTAGCAATGTTCGAATTGCTTTTGCAGTTGATCCATCTCGTCCAATTACTTTTCCCATATCTGCTCTATCAACTTCAAGACTTAGAAGAACTCCCATTTCATCTACAGTTCTTGAAATCTTAATTGCATCTTGGTTTTCTGCAAGAGATTTTATAATAAATGTTAGAAATTGTACGTCTGCTTCTTGTGATGATGTCATAATTGATTACTGATTTTGTTTATTGATTGATATGTCAAAATTATAGCATACATACCTGTGACTAATACAACATGTAGTGAAATTTATAAAAATAAAAAACATCCTTTCAGATGTCTTTGTCTTAAAAATTTACAAAAATAAAAAACGGCATTAGTGATGGACTGCCGCTTTTTTATTTTTGTAAATTTATTACTTTGCCTCTTCTTTCTTTTTAATAGGACTCTTTCGTGATAGCACGTTGATCTTTTTTCCTTCAATAATACCTACTGAAATAAGTAGGTTGTGAACTGTTGGTGAAAGCTGAGCACCTGTTTTCATATATGCAGTTATTTTATCTGCTTTAAATGACTCCTTTTCGATCTTTGTTTTTCGAAAATCAACAGCTCCAAGAATCTCAATAGCCTTACCACTTCGGGCAGCGTACTTTGAGTTGATTGCAACTAGTCTGTATGAGGCATCGTTCTTTCGTCCAACGCGTTGTAGTCGTATGTTTAACATAGGGCAAAATATAGCATAAGCCCTACATAAAGGCAAATACCTGCCCTACCTTATATTAGACCACTCTTCAACCTTGCACCAACTCAAAATTTATGTCATCATCATACGATGAAAACAGACATAAGAAATATCGCTATTATTGCCCATGTGGACCACGGTAAGACAACTCTCGTTGACGCCATGCTTAAATACACAGGAGCCATCAAAGCAGACGCCGGAAGTATGGACTCTAACTCTATTGAACAGGAGCGAGGAATTACTATTTACGCTAAAAACGCCTCTCTTATATATAAGGAGCACAAGATTAACATTGTAGACACACCAGGTCACGCCGACTTCGGTTCAGAGGTAGAGCGAGTACTTCGTTCTATTGATACTGTGCTTTTGCTTGTTGATGCACAGGAAGGACCTATGCCTCAGACTCGATTCGTACTTAAGAAGTCACTTGAGCTTGGACTTAAGCCTATTATTATTATGAACAAATTGGACAAGCCAGCTGCTGATCCAAAACGAGTTCATGATGAAATCCTAGAATTGTTTATTGAGCTTGGCGCTGGAGATGATCAGCTCGACTTCCCTGTTGTATATGCAATCGGACGAAGTGCTGTTGCAAAAACAACTTTGGAAGAAGAATTTGTAAACCTTGATCCTCTATTTGATATGATTTTAAATCATATTCCTGCAGCAACGCCAATGCGATCTGATGATGTATTCGTAGCTCAGCCATTCAACCTTGCATACGACAACTTCGTAGGACGGTTGGCACTTTGCCGAGTTTGGAACGGATCAGCTAAAGTTGGACAGACTGTTCATATTTTAAATAAAGACAAAGCTCCACGAACTGGAAAGATTATTAAATTGTTTACATTTGAAGGACAGTCACGAATCGAATCAGAGCATGCAGAGGTTGGAGACATTGTAATGCTTGCCGGTCTTACTGATATCTTTATCGGAGAAACTATTACTTCTGATCCATCAATCGAGCTTCTTACATCTATTGGAGTTGACGAGCCAACTATTGCTCTTAACTTCTTGGTTAACAACTCACCTTTCGCAGGACGAGAAGGTAAATATGTTACATCACGACAGATTCGAGATAGACTAGAAAAAGAACTTGAAGTGAACGTAGGACTTAAAGTTGATTTTGATACAGCTTCAGGAGATACATTTAAAGTATACGGACGAGGAGAACTTCACATCGCCGTTCTTCTAGAGCAGATGCGACGAGAAGGTTTTGAAATGCAGGTTTCAAACCCGGAAGTAATTATGAAAGATATTGATGGGGTAAAATCAGAACCATTTGAAGAAGTGGTTGTTGATGTACCTTCAGAATTTTCAGGTGCTGTTATTGAAAAACTTGGAAAACGAAAAGGTCTTATGACTCAGATGAATGAACGAAATGGAATCACACGACTTGTATTTGAAATGCCAACACGAGGTCTGCTTGGATACAGAGGACAATTTACAATTGATACTAAAGGAGAAGGAATTCTATCTTCACGATTTATCGAATTCCGACCTCATGTAGGAGTTATTGAGAAGCGAGAAGTTGGTTCTATGGTTTCTATGGAAACTGGAAAGGCTCTTACATTTGCTCTTGGAAACCTACAGACTCGAGGTGTTCTATATATTGCCCCAAGTACAGAAGTATATGCTGGTATGGTTGTTGGAAACACATCTAAAGGAGAAGAAATGGAAGTTAACCCAACTAAAGCTAAGCAACTTACAAACATGCGAGCTTCTGGTACTGACGAAATGATTATGCTTGTACCGCCGTATGAAATCACAATCGAACGAGGTCTTGAAGTTATGCAAGATGATGAATACCTAGAGGTTACACCTATGAATGTTCGACTTCGAAAGCAGGGTCTGACAAAGACTGATCGAGATATGATGAAGAAAGGAAAATAATAAAACAAAAACCGGTGTTACTACATCGGTTTTTGTTTTATTAAGCGCATGATATAGTTCCCTTATGAAAATATATTTTGCAGGATCAATACGAGGAGGACGAGATGATCAGGAATTGTACTTTGGCATGATTGCTGAATTGCAAAAATATGCCACAGTATTAACAGAACATATTGGAAATAAAGATCTTGGAAGTTTTGGCGAAGTTCAAAGAACTGACACAGAGATCTTTGTCCGAGATATGGATTGGGTTAAAGAAGCAGATTTGATTGTTGCAGAAGTAACTACTCCAAGTCTTGGAGTAGGATATGAGCTTGGACAATCAGAAGCTCTCGGGAAACCCGTACTTTGCTTATACAGAGAGACTGAAGGTAAAAGATTATCAGCTATGGTTTCTGGGAATTCTTATTTTAAAATTGAAACATATCAGACTCTTGATGACATTTCTCGAATATTGGCGACATATTTTGAACAAAAGTAGCCCCCTACCCAAAATGAAGCATTTAGTGTATACTACAAACCATGTTACAAACTATCCTACATATCCTTCCATTTATACAGATCACTCTTGCAGTAATCCTCGTAATCCTTATTCTTCTACAGCCAACAGATGCTGACGCAGGAGGAAGTTTCGGAGGTGGTGCCGTATCTACATGGCATACACGAAGAGGTGCTGAAAAAGCTATTTTTACTGGAACTATAGTAGTTGCAATACTATTCGTCGCTTCTGTTATTCTTGACCTACTAGGTTAATAGACAATATGTAAATACCCTACTTCGGTAGGGTTTTTATATTGCTTGATAAAATCCTAAAATCTGGTATATTTGAATGCAACAAGACGGCCCCATCGTCTAATGGTTAGGACAGCAGGTTTTCAATCTGTTAACCGGAGTTCGACTCTCCGTGGGGTCACAAATAGGAACGGTCTCGACTTTTGTCGGGACTGTTTTCCTTTTCCCTAAGCATGCAAACTGCTTTGTATGCGGCGGAGAGTTGAAAAGCTATAGACACTGTAACTTTAATAAGGTAGCTGATATACTGAAAGTATGAATAAAATCTGGTTTAGAAAAGTTAGTAACACTCAAAGTTTTAAGACGCTTCCTGATGGAATTAAATCTTTAGTTCAAGGAGGTTATAAAGGATTTTTTATCCCAGTTTCAAAGGAGGGTTGGATTGTTTTTTATGCACTAATTATCTGCATAGTAATAGCAACTATATTTATTTTGACTAATGATTTTTCTAGAGCTACAAATCTTTCTTTAATCGTACTTCCTTTAATTATTAGTATAGTCATTGCAAAAATTAAATCTTAAGATATTTTATATATGAACTCACAAAAATCTACATTACTAAGAATGGACAACATCGGCATCGTCGTAGAATCTCTCGACGAAGTTATTTCCTTTTTTATTGAACTTGGTCTCACTCTTGAAGGACGAGCAATGATTGAGGGAGAATGGGCAGGAAAAGTTACAGGACTCGGCAATCAACAAGTTGAAATTGCAATGATGATTACTCCTGATGGTCACAGTAGGCTTGAACTCTCACGATTTATTGTTCCAAAAATAATTGCCGATCATCGCAATGCACCGGTTAATTCTCTTGGATATTTAAGAGCTATGTTTACTGTAAGTGATATTGATGAGGTACTTGAGAGACTTAAAAAACATGGAGCAGAAATAGTTGATGAAGTAGTGCAATATGAGAATTCATATCGTCTTTGTTATATTCGAGGTCCAGAAGGACTTCTTATCGGACTCGCTCAAGAATTGAAGTAATAATGATATACTATATACATGCGTCGGAAAGGATTTACACTTATAGAACTCCTTGTAGTTATTTCAATAATTAGTCTTTTGGCTAGTATAGCTTTAGTGTCTTTAAGTGCAGCCAGAGAAAAAAGTCGAGTTGCGGCTGGATTGCAATTTGAAGCAAACATGTATCATGTTGCAGGAGATCAAGCTTTAGCAATGTGGGATTTTAATGAAGGAACAGGATTAACAACCAGAGATTTATCAGGTAATAACAATACGGGAACACTAACAAATATTGCCTCTCCATACGGTTGGTCAACTGATACTCCAGACGGGACAGGATATTCTATACGATTTGATGGTGTAAATGATTATGTACGAGTTCCTGATTCAAACTTCTTAGACTTAGGAAGTAAGTATTCGATTTCATTTTGGTTTAAATCAGAGGCATGGGATAAGACATACAATGTTGCAATTAATAAAAGTCAGGATGTTGCCTACGACGTTTCGTATGGGATAACATTTACAGGATCCTTCACTCCAACAGTTGGAGTTTGGCATCATGTTGCTCGAGTATTTGACGGGACAGTAAGTAAAACATATCTTGATGGTAAGATTTTTTCATCAGGAACAGGCGGCACTGCACCCATTACATCAACACAGCCATTAATAATTGGTATGAAAAAGACTGTTTCAGGAGGGTCAGCTGATGAATGGGGATATACTGGATATATTGATAATGTTCGTATTTTTGGAAAGGATTTAACAGCCTCAGGTGTGCATGATTTATATGCAATGGAGAGTAGTTTGATGAAATAAGTATCATTGACTTTTGCACTAAAAAAGTGTATAATACATGCAGTTCTTTCACACAAAATTGGCTGCATCTCTTAGTATATATAGATATTTTGAGAGATGCAGCCACCTAAACTCGAGCTGTTTCACCCACCCAACACCACCCGCTAATATGCCTCACACTCCAGAAGACGAAGTTCCGGCGACGAAATTCTCCGTGAACAAACTCCTCATCACTATCCTCATCGTCGTTCTCCTGGTGCAACTTGTTGCACCAGGATCACTGCAGATCAAGGGGAAGAACAAGACCATTGCCACACAGCCAGCCGTCGTTACCGTCCTGATGGAGGGCAAGCTCACCAGCCAGTACGAGTCCGATAAAAACCAAATCCTGGTTGCCGAGGGCGGCATTGAGTATTTGGTCTCCATGGACCAAGTGACAGGAGAGAACACATCCCTCCCTCCGGGGACGAGTAAGCTCGTAAAGACTGTGGACCACGATGGAAACATTCAGTTTACACCATTCGTCGGGGAGTACTACTACGACTACGTCAGTAGTGAAAACTACCCAGTTGCTGAAACCAGCAGCGGAGTTGGAACCGCTTGGTCCGCCAAAGGATACACCCCTCCCGGCATGGTGGAAATTCCGGTCCCCAAGGAGACCCCTGGCCGATTGGTCAATCCTCTCGCTCCGGATAAAACGGAACCTGCCAAAGATCCCGACATCATTGAAGCGCCGATGCAACCCACCATTCCACCGGTAGCCGAACCTACCGCACCAACACCCGCCAAGTAAACAACTCGACTTCCCCATCGCCTTGCGCACACCTCTTCCAAGAGGTCACTGCGCAAGGTGTTTTTTAATTCATGCTATTATGAAGTACATATGAAAAAAATAACATGTGCACTTTTACTCCTTACATTATCAATTAACACAAGCGCTGCAACAAATGAACAAATACTTATCGATGCTGCAAAAGCAACAATAGAAAATGCACGAGCAAATAACTCAAGCATAGTTTTAACAGCTCATCATGATATTAAAATAATCGGACCTTCTACTGCTGCTTCAGTTTTTAACATGACAACTGTAAATATTCAGTCAAGTCTTTCAAATATGCGCGCACAGGCTGAGCTATACTACAGCAACAGCAATAGTTACGGAATAACAACACAATCTTGTACTGCCGGAATGTTTGCAGATACAACAACAGGGCTTGGAAAATTGATTTCTGCCACTAAGAAATACTCAACCGTAGTCACATGTGCATCAACAAAAAACACATTTATAGTATCTGCAAAATTAAATGCGGCATCATATCATTGCGTAGATAGTACAGGAAATTCATTGGTAGTTGGAGCAGCTCCAAAGAAAGGAGTTATGGAATGTTCAAAAGTTGCCAAGGTTGCAGACGTGACAAATACATATACTACTGATGGTACATTTAATCTTATGCCAAAATCTGGTCCAACCTATGAGGTTGATTACACTTCAAGTGTGTCAGGAGCAGGAGGTTTATTTTCAGCAAAAACAATTGCCAAAGGCAATACTACATACAAGCTTGTAAATGATTCAATGCTCAAGTATTTAAAAGACGGAGAGGTATTACTCAATCAGACAACAATCAATAAAGTTAGAAATAATTATGTAGCAATTCCAGATACATTAAATTATTTAAATGCATACGAAGGAATAAACACTAAGAAAATTGATTTTACGCTTGATGCAATATATAAATCAGACTTTACTGCTCGATCAATTAGTCTAGGTACAGATGGTAGTCAAACATTCGAAGTATCAATACCCTACGATATTGCAATGGGAGCAAGTATGATATTTAATTCGAGACTTTATGGAAATATGTATGCTGGCGCTGATGCTGCAGCAAATGCAGTTAATGGTAATCAAAAGATTCTTTTTACCGTACTAGTTAAAAATGGATTAATACAATCAATACGATCAAAAACTCCATCTGTTGTAGGAACAAAAGCTACTGATACATTTAAATTTAGCATAATTCCAAATACGAACTCGATCTCATTACTTACTCCTTTAAATGTTATAACGTGTGCTGATATGTTTGTAGGATATGCTGACCTATGTAATGTAGTAACGTCAGAAAAAGCCAATGCAGAAGTTCGATCAAAAGGACAAGACGCTGCGGTGCAAGCCACCCTTTCAAACATGAGAGCTCAGGCTGAATTGTTTTATGCAAATAACAATGGCTACGGAGCAGTAACACAATCATGTAGTGCAGGAATATTTACTGACAAAACAAGTGGTGGATTAAGTACACTTATATCTGATTTAACTCCAAATGTATCAGGCGTTGTATGTAATAGTACGGGAAAATCTTGGATGGTTAGTGCAAAGTCTTCTACTTCTGGAAATTACTATTGTTCTGACAGTAATGGAAGTATGCTTACACAAACTTCTTTGCGATTGCCAACAGATACTAAATGTCAGTAATTGACTTTATCTTGTAAATATTATACCGTATATACACACTTTCCGAACGAAGTGTTGCACTTAAACAGTATGAACGGTCGGACGTTTGTACATTTGGAGGATAAAGGAAATGAATGCTGATTTAACATTATTCGTTGTTACGAATGCAGCAGTGCATGTTGGGGAACAAAATCCCCATATTAGCGAAGATGGACGGAAGCAGGCAAAGTTGCTTGGACAAGCCATTTTAATTCATATTAATGGCTCAAATGTGATCAACATTATTTCATCACCTGCAACCCGGGCCGTTGATACTGCACTCATACTTAAAGAAATACTCCACGCAAATGGAGTACAGTCTGAACCTGCCTTATGGGATTCTGCAGAGAATCAAAACAGAAGCATCAGAGCTATGGTCATGAAAATCGAACACTACGAAGGCGACGTTCTGATCCTTGTAGGTCATAAGCCATTCGTGAGTGCCTTCCCAACTGTCTATGGGTTTGAAGCCTGCATTCCTGAACATGCTCAAGGGGTCATGTTTAAAAACGGCGTTTGCACGCCAATCTGAGAGATACAATTCTCTACCTGTTTCACTCAATGTACCCGCGACAATTATCGTCCGGGTGCATTTTTTATTTAAACATATTCTTTATCTCTGGAAATATATTTTCATCAACGATTTTCAAATATCCCGCGGCATTTGGATGCAAATGATCTGGAATTGTTAATTTTCCATTAAGTACAACGCCTGACAAGAAAGACGGAATTAGTGTCAAATTATATTTCTCAGCCAAGTCAGGATATATTGCATCAAATTCTTTTCTATATTCTGGAGTATTATTAATAGAAGTCTTTACTCCAAGCAATACAACCACTATTCCCTTTGCCTGAAGCTGCACAATTATTGATTCTATATTTTTCTTTGCCTCAAATGGACTAAGTGATCGAAGTAAATCATTCGCACCAAGACACAGCAAGACAACATCTGGCTTTTCTGCGATGACAGAATCTATTCGTGCCAACCCTTGAGCACTGGTATCCCCCGACACACCCATATTCACAATAGTAATATTAGGATTTATTGTTTTCAATCTTTGCTCGAGTATTGTCGGATAATTATCTTTAGGATCAACTTTAAATCCAGCAGTCAGAGAATCACCAAAAGCCACAACCTTATACTCTTTCTGAGGTACGGCAGGTGCCTTTTCTCGTGTAGCAGAATACATAAATATGCCGCCACCAATCAAAACTATTAAAACGATAATTATATACTTCATTGGGTTCATCATACTATAATGTTACAATCATATACAAATGAAAAATAATTATCCCAAGCTCCTAGGCTTTATTCTGGCAACAATATATTTCTTTAATTGCGTATATAATCCAGCTACACTAAACGGTAATTGGCATTTTATAAATTCCCTTGATCTTATTATTCACGAAGCAGGACATGCATTAGTACCAACCTCAATACTAGGTGAAGTAATGACAGCACTCGGTGGGAGTGCATTTGAAATATTAGTTCCGCTTGTATTTGCAGGCTATTTCTTAAGAAGAAGAGATATGTTCTCAGCCTCAATTCTTGCCATGTGGGCAGCTGAAAATATTGCATACGTTTCTGTCTATATTGGCGATTCATTGAAAATGAATTTAAACTTACTTGGAGGTGAAGCTGCTATTCATGACTGGAACTTTATACTTGGTCACATGAATCTGCTTGTACAAACTGACATATTGGCCAAGATTGCATATGCCTCTGCGTGGATATTATTCGTTATAGCTTTTTCATTTGGATTGAATACATTTTTCAAAAATGAAAACTAAGGTATCATATAGATATGAAACGAACATTAAGAATTATTCTTCTCATACTCGTTATAGCAGGCATCACTCTTTTTTGCATGCGTTTTAAAACTTACAAGACTTTGACAGTGAATGATCAGATACGAAACGTATTTCTAGACTTTGATGCATTTACAAAAAACAATAGAACCATTGTTTCTGATTCGCTTTGTGGTGGCGGTTTTATTAATACCAGCAATGATGATTTGCGAAAAATTGCAGACAATATTGTTACTAAACGAATTATAAACAATTCTCCTCTTGAATATGCATCAAATCAAGACGAAGCAGGTATTACATGCCTCGCAACAATAGATACATGGGTATTATTCTCTGCACTTAATGATGGAGAATTTTATTGTATAGACTCAACAGGACAAAAAGGACCGATGTCATTTAGTCGAGAAACTCTAAAGTGTACACGATAGCCCTATAACAAAAAACAGCATTACTGCTGTACTGGTGCTGGTGTATTATTACCCTGTGTTTGCATAGTTTCCATTGCTTTCTGTTGCTCTGCAGAAATAGTTGTTCCCCCCGTTCCAAACATAAATGGGAGTGCAATTGCGAGACCGAAACAGAAAATCATTATTCCGACAAGAATGTAATAGGCTTGATTTTGACTTTTAACAATACCTTTTCGTATTAAAAAGTTAATCATGCCTGGAGTCTCCGGCTGACCAAGTATTGCTCGAGATTTAAAACCTCGCATTAAGTTATTGCTATCGTTAAATTCTAGATCTGTCATATATATAGTATATCAAATATTTTTTATAATAAAAGTCCATAGTAATTACCAAACATCTCCATCCCCTTCATATTCAACTTTATACACATCATCAAGATTTACCTCCTTTTTCTTTTTAGTTTTCCATCCACCCCGAGCCTTGAATCCTGATGTTTTCTTAGGCTCTTTTTCTTCTTTTTTAGGAGCTCCGGCAATAGAGCCAATATATCTTTCTTGAATTCTTTTAAGCTCCCCTTTATCCATTTGGAAAATGCGTAACTCAGCTTCCTGTGATTGTTCTTTAAATAGCTGATCTTCTTCCTGTACTCGCGGGTGAACTTCAAGAGCTCTATCGTTATATCCTATGACATGCAATCCCTGCAGTGTCCGAACACGTGAAAGCGCAACATAACCTTGCCCATATTCAAACACTTGTGAAAGATCCATAATAGCCGCGTCCAAACTCATGCCTTGGCTTTTGTGAATAGTAATTGCCCATGCCAGCCGAAGTGGAATTTGAGTAATTGATGCCAACACCCTTCCTTGATCCATAATACTCCAATCCATTGGCTCAACATCTATAGTCATGCCATTTGCCACTTTAACTCGCGGCATATCAAAATGGAATTCAACAATAGTTCCTGTCGTACCATTTACAAAACCTTTATCAGGATTGTTTTTAGTAAACATAACTTTAGCTCCGATTTTAAGTTCAAGCTTTTCAGGTGACAAACAGCTTTTAATAAGTGTTGCAGTCATTGTGTCCTTCCCTTTAGTAGTCATTTCATAGATCTTTATTTTACCATCAAGCTTGCCAATCTCTCGTGTATTTACCGTATCAACATGCGAGTTGTGTGAATATAATTTTGTAGCATCAGGCAAATCAGTTTTCTCTCGTACAACTCTGGTGCGCAAAATACTATGCGTTTCTTCATCAACGGTATTGTTTCTTATTTGTGCAAGCGCTTTCATAAACTCTGCATCGCTTTGTCTATGCTGTTCTGTCAAGTAGCATGTCAATGGTTTAAGCTCTCTCCAGGCAGAACTAGAAAATACAAAACCATTATCTTCAAAGAGCTCAAGGCTGTTTGTATTTTTTTTAATAATAGGCGGAAGCTGAAAAAAGTCTCCTACACATATTACCTGCAATCCTCCGAATGGCTTGTCAGGCACTTGCCGAACGCTTTTACAAACTGCATTAATCATATCAAATGTATTTCCACTCAACATTGAAATCTCATCAATAATTAAAACCTTAGCTTTAAGCATTCGCTTCACAATATATTCCTTTTCATGAAGCGCTTCAATGTCATACACACTTAAAGATTCTTTAATGCCAATACCTCCCCATGAGTGAATAGTCATTCCTCCAATATGCGTAGCAGCAATACCTGTACTAGCAGTAACCGATGCATACACATGATTTGCAGCCAAAAAATCCACATACTGACGTATGGTATAACTTTTTCCTGAACCAGGTTCTCCGGTAAGGAAAACTGATGCGCCGGTTTTGAGTATGTCGAGGGCGGTTGATTGGAGCATACACCGGATTATAGCACGGTTATATTTTTTTCGATTTTTCCATTATAAGACGAGCCAAAAGATATGAAACGGTTGATTCTGCCCCTTGATTAAGGTTTATATAGGTATTTCCAAGCCCATCATAACACCCTCCCGTAGCATGAGAATATATAACTTGGCCAATAATATTCTTTCCAAGGAACCAGTCAAAGGCACTGTTCATATACGTCTGATATTTTTCATCTTTTGAAACGGTAAAGGCAGTGTACAGCCCGAGAACGAGTGCGGATACTTCTTCCGGCTGTTGATCAAAAGGTTGCTTTACACCACCTCTCTTGAACCATCCAGCTTGTCCTATGGGCACACACATATCATTGTCGAATGAATGTAGTATTAAGAAATCCATAGTTCGTTTAGCAGCTGCGAGATAATGTTCGTATTTTGTCCATGTATATGCCAAGAAAAGCGCTTCAGGCAAAATTGCATTTGAATATGTCATAGCACTTTCAAACCAAATCCAATCTGATGTCTCATTATCATGCAGAATAGACATAAGAAAATCTGCATAATATGTCATGTGTCCTATCAAAAGTGCTTTCACATCTTCAGTTGCTTTCCCTTTAGAGAGCCAAACAGAAAAAGCCTTGATATAGAATGCAGCAGCACGCGGTGATGTCACCCGAGTATGATGCGCAAATTGATGCATGAACAGATTGAATGCCCGTACCTCTATTGCATCCCCTATTGAACTTGCATACACTTCAGCAATTGCCCAAAGCGCTCGCGCATTTGAATCTTCAAGATTTTCTGTAGAATTTTTTGCATGATTTTCTATTCGATCAACGTCATAATAATTTACAAATCCTCCAGGAAGCGAAGCTGTTTCTAGGAATGATAAATATGTATCCGCCAATTTTACTTCACTTTCATGTTTCCCAAGCTCATCAGTTGCCCAGACCATGCATACAAGAGACCTCGCATTGTCATCAAGCGTATATCCTGACTCAGGTGAAGGCTCAGTAAAAACTGCAAACTGAAACATGGCAAAATCATCCGTCATATGTTTAATGTGCGAAAAGTCTAATGGAGGCAAAGCTTTTTCTTTGAGTGCAAGTTCAGGCGATACTGATATAAATTCTTGCATATACGAAAGAGCAATATTTGGCCAAACCATTCCTCTCGTTCTAAAATAAGCCGCCTTACTTTTATTTTTCAAATCGTTCTGATCTTTAAATAACGTAATTACAGCATCGGCAATTGTAGAGCTATCATTAAATTCAATAAGCCTACCAACCTCATCTGTGATCACTTCTTTAGCCTGCATAAAAGGCGTTGATACAACTGTTCTCCCTGCTCCAAGGGCATATGTAAGTGTTCCTGACACTGCTTGATCAGGATTTTGTGAAAGTGAAAGATATATATCAGTCGCTTGTAAAAATGTCAGCAAATCCTTTGTTTCTATATATGAATCGTAAAATGTAATATGTTCAAGTACACCGAGCGCTTCTGCTTTTTGTCTTAGTTGATTTAAATATACCGACCCTTCTCTTCGAAATACTACTGGATGCGTTGCTCCAAGAATAAGATATTGAGTTTCAGGAAATTCTTTCACGATTGCAGGCAAAGCATCGATTGCAAACTCAATTCCCTTTCCTCTGTTTAATAATCCAAATGTAGAAATAACTTTTTTTCCAGAAAGCTCTCCGAGCTTTGGCATTTTCTTGGCGTCCAGCATTTTCTTTATGCTTGGTGACTCAGTGTATGGCAACGCATGAATACCATGCGCAATAACTTTAATTTTTTCTGAAGGAATTGCATAGACTGTCTCAAGAAGTAGTTTAGAATTTTGAGTCATAACAATCATATGCTCTGCTTTTTTCCCAATCTCTTGCACAATATGCAAAATATGTTCCGATGGTCGAGGAAGCACAGTATGAAATGTAACTGCAACCGGCTTTTTAACTTCCTCTAAAAAAACTAAAACATTTTCTCCGTCATTTTGTCCGTAAATGCCAAACTCGTGTTGAATTGAGACAACTTTCACTTGGGGCAAGTTATTTACATACGTCGCAGCAGCAACATAATCTTCTTTTTTATTTTCAGAAATCCTAAAAATAACTTTTGGGTCTGTAACAGGAACGCCAGTTACTGCATTTTCCGAAGACTCAGTCTCCATAGCAATAACCTTAGTTTCCTCTTGAGGAGAAAATAGCTTATCAAAACTATCTATCAAGTCTGCTGTAAATGTTGCAAGTCCACATTCTCGAGGTGGAAAAGTTGTCATGAAGACAATCCACATTGCATCATTTTTAGTTTTTTGTTGGTGTGGCGGCATGTGTGATGTATTGATTAGCGGATAATAGGGGCAATAGTTGTTACAGGAGCCGGAGGACCAGCTTTTTTTAATTCTGCAATAAGCTCTGATAATGACCCTGTTGCCAAGGCTATATATGTATCAGAGCAGCCATAATATACATATAGTATATCATCTTTTACAAATCCTCCAGTCGGGAAAACAATAGCTGCTCCATGCTCCGTTTCAAAGGATACCTCAGGGGATAATATATTATATGCCAATTTTCCTACATATTTTGTAGGATTTTCAAGCTCAAACAGTGCTGCTCGAGCAGTATAGGTAAGGCGTTTTGTTAAAGGATCTTCAGTCACATGATGATAAATAACCAGCCATCCATCTGGTGTTTCAATTGGTGGCAGACCTGGACCGTTTTTAGCAGCACTCACTTGTGCCGGCTTCATGAGAGGCGTGTGCATATCCCAATGAATTAAATCATCAGACCACGCAATCCATACACTTGGCTTTTGCGGCATATCATCAATTGTAAAAGGAAGTTCAATAGGAACTTTAGCAGCAAAAGGTCCATGTAGCCAATCTTTTGACCATCGATGCGGTCGATGAAGCATTCCATATCGCATACGCATATTTCCAGATGGATCAATGCATGGAATTTTTTTTGGAAATAACACAGTATCCTTATCATCAGCACCTGGAGGTGTAATAATTCCTAAATGTTCATATGTTAAAAAGTCTTTTGTTTTCAAAAGGGCTGTACGAGTTTCAAGAGGAATTTCTCTTTCAATACTTCGACCATGATCCATAATTCTATCTGCCACTGCAACATACGTAATATAATATTCATCTTCTATTTTTGTAATACGAGGATCTTCAGTTGCCCATAAGTCATACGGCTTTGAAGGACCGAATACTGGCTTATCTGTTACTCTTTCAAATGTAATACCATCTTTACTTGTGGCCAATCCAAAATGTGATACATACGCATCCTTTTCCCCAACTGCTCTATAGAGCATGAGTATTTCTTTTCCATTCTTTCCCTCAAACTCAGTTACACCTGCATTAAAAACACCTTCTGTTTCCCAAAAGATATTTTTATCAGGCTGTAATACTGGTTTATTCCCTACTCTTGATAATTGAAACATGATTTGTGTAAATGTTACTTAGTCCTTCCGTATTTATCTTCAAAGCGAGTTATGTCATTTTCATCAAACTCTCCTACTGCGATTTCTAATATTTCCAATGTATCAGTTTCTGTAAATGCTCTATGCTTCATTCCTGTTTCAATAAAAAATTCATCGCCCTTTTTTGCACGTATTGGCTTTTCATCTATTTCGACAGTTCCAGTTCCAGAAAGTATACGCCAAAATTCACCTCGAGCTGTGTGAGTTTGAAGACTTAAACTTTGCCCTGGCAAAACTTCAATTATTTTAACTGTTGATGGACTATTAAGAGTAAATCGACGGAAATTACCCCATGGTCGACTTTCTTGGTATATGTCTTTCCGTATGTCTGTCATTAGTATTCATTTTACCTTTATTATTCGACTTAAAGCAATGTTTGCATGATCTCCACTGTTTCTTTTGGACCTGATGTTTTTTTAGTTTCTATTCCGGCTTGAAGCGGTGAGTAATCATTCCCTCCTTCGAAAATTGCATCACCAATAAATAGCATATCGTGTATTGATAATTTTTCTTCTGATAAATATCTAAGAAGTCCTGTAGCTTTGTTAAAATTTTTTGGAAGAATATCAATAGAAGTCATACCTCCAACATGTGCTTGTATTTCAGGAATTGCTTTCTCAAGAACTTCTTTTATTTTCAATCTCTTTGATCGAGTTGGGTCCCATATACTTTTTTCTTCAAGTGGTGCGGTTTGTCCTAGAGCTGAGAATGTAATCTGCGTCACTCTATCTTCAATATACTCTCCATAGTGATTTCGGGGTACATCAAAATTTCCAGCAATAATTGAATTCAATTCAAGCATTACTTTCTTTTTAATTTCTTCATTAAATGGATACATTTGTGTTTCTTTCCACATATGCATATCAACATCATACTCGTATCTTTTGCTTCCATTTGTTGGCATGAGAATAACGTTTTCAAGTCCTCGAGTGTTGCCTTTTACTTTTGCAGCGTTTACTATTCCTGGAACAAATTGTTTTGTGAATTGTTCATACGATCCGCCTGAGATAATAATAACTTTTGTCTTGAGTGATAGAGAATAAAGAATAGTTGCCACTTCGTGTGTTATGGCTTGTTTACTTTCAGCGAGCGTCCCGTCGAGATCAAAAGCAACTATTTTGTTCATAGGTTAATGATAGCATATTTCAACAACTACCATTCTTTAACAAGAAGAAGCTCTACCTCCCCATCATTTCTCACATCGCTCCAAATCTCTTCTGTTACAAATGGCATAAACGGATGCGCCATTGTCAGAATTTCTTTGAGCATATATCGAAGCATTGCTTTGTTTGCATCAGTCAAATCTTTCTTAACATCTTCGATCACAACATCTGCAAACTCATGCCATACGTAGTGGTATAGTTCTTCAGAAGCAAGATGTAATTGATATTTTTCAATATATAATCCAATATTCATTTTTACATTTTCCAGTTTGTTAATATATTCATTATCTATTATTGACTTATCCCATTCATTTTCATTATCTGTATTCTCCAAAACAAATCGAGAAATATTCCAAAGCTTATTTACAAACTTCTTATACGCTCTAACTTTATCTTTAGACATAGACTGATCACTGCCAGGAGTAGTACCTACAACAAGAGCCATTCTGAGTGCGTCCATTCCAAACTCATCTGCAAGTTCAATAGGACTCATCACATTACCCTTTGATTTACTCATTTTTTGTCCTTTTGGATCCAATACCATGCCGTGAAGATAAATATCTTTAAATGGAACTTGTTTATAGTCAGTTAGATATAATCCGAAAATAACCATTCGTGGTACCCATTTAAAAATCAAATCCCGACCTGTCTCCATAAGCTGTGTTGGATAATATGTTTTAAAATCATCAGCACCAACAAAACCAAGCGTAGCTACTGGCCACTGACCAGATGAAAACCATGTATCAAATGTATCAATATCTTGAATCCACTCTCCTCCTGGATTATCATGACCGATATAATATTCTTCAGTGTCAGTTCCCTTGTTTTTAAACCATGCCGGAATTCGAATACCCCATACAATTTGTCGTGAAATATTCCAGTCTATAGGATTACTCATCCAATACTCATATGTTTTTCTGAACTGGTCTGTAACGAAGTCGATCTCACCTTTCGTTGATGCTTCGAGTGCCTTCTCGGCAAGTGGAGCCATTTTAACAAACCATTGATCTTTAAGCTGTGGCTCAATAGGAGTTTCACATTTGTAACATACAGGCACTACGTGCGTGTATTTTTCATTTTTCTCAACAAGCAATCCTTTTTGTTCAAGAATCTCAACAGTTCGCTTTCGCCCTTCTGTGATTGCTCGAAGTCCTTTTAGCTCACCTGCAATATCCATAAGCTTTCCATTCTCATCAATAACCTGAACCATATCAAGATTATATTTTTTAGCAATTTGAAAATCAATTCCAGAGTGCCATGGAGTAATAGTCATGGCTCCAGTTCCGAATTCCATATCAATTGATTCATCTTTTATGATAGTAAACTTTGTTGGACCAAGAATCCATTCAGCCTCAAAGGTATCGCCCTGAGTATACTTACTGTATCGAGCATCTTCAGGATGTACGACAATATATTTATCCCCGAACTTAGTTTCAGGTCGTGATGTACCAATCAAAAATTCACCAATCTTAAATGTATAAAACGTATCAGTCATCTCTTTATTTGTAGTCTCTAAATCAGATAAAGAAGTCTGATGCTTACTACACCAGTTCACATCTCTCTTGCTTCGGTAAATCAATCCGTCATTATACATTTTTATAAATGTATCCTGTACGCCAGTTACAACTTTTGCATCAAGGGTAAATGTATCTCGACTCCAGTCATATGATGCACCAATTCTTTTTACCTCCCCTGCTACAGTATCTTTGTTTGCAATAGTAAAATCATAAATCTCTTTATACAAAAGATCTCTATCCATACCAAATCTGCTTCGCCCTTCTTTTTCCAGCTTCTTTTCATATACTACCTGTGTTTCAAAACCAGCATGATCAGATCCTGGAATCATCAGCACTCTCTTATTATTCATACGGTGAAATCTCCCAATAACATCTTTGAGCGTTACATCAAGGGCATGACCTGCATGCAAATGCCCGTTTGCGTTTGGCGGGGGTGTAATCGTAGTCCATGCCTCACTTTTTTCATATCTTGAAGGATAAGCCTTGACCAGATTTTCAGGTGTAAAAAAACCTGATTCAGTTTCTTTCTTATATATAGATTCCTCAACTAGACTTGCATCATATGGGGATTTGTACTTTTCTGGTAGAGCCATTTCTGTATACTAACACACTATCTAATTCCCCGTAAATCCAACATAATCTGCCTCCAAAATCCATCGGTCTGATGATTTTCCAAAACTATCACATGTTGCAAGCGTAAGCATAGACGTATTACTTTGGAAATTAATCCATGTGTCATATTTACTTACATGCTTTACGCCTCGAACTTTATACGTATGTGTTCCGCTGGCAGTTTTTACATAAATGTATGCACCAACTTTGGCAAGCTTCAGATTATTAAATACTTTATAGGCCTGATTACGTACAATTTTAAATCCTGTGCTGTGACCGAAAATAAGCATATTTCCACTTCCTGGTGTTCCTGAACCTTGATAGTACACGGCAGATCTACTGAGGGCACTATCTAAAGTGTCCACGTTCGTAGTCTCAGGAGATTCAATTACTGTTTTTATGCCGAGAGTCGGAACCTCAAGAGAGAGTGGCGCCTCAACTTTTCCAGCAACAACTTGAGTAGGGAGTGCCTGAGTTTCCTTTTTGACCAGAAGTGTATCTTTTAGGTTTTGTTCAGGAGCATTTGTTTGCTCAGTCTTAGCTTCTTTTTTTATGAGGTTTTGCAATCCTGTTTGACCATCAGTTATATACACTAAAGTGACACGGATTAGACTGGTAATAATACCTGTTGCAATTAATAGGATAAAACCGTATTTAGCAATCTTTTTTGCCATCCAAATCTCCTCTTTTGTAAATAAATCAAGAGCCATATGAGCTTAAATATACTATAGATTACCTATTGACATTTGCATAATATATGTATATAGTATGGGCATTATGGAAATATTACGCACAATCATTCGATTTCTCATTATAACTATAGCAATCGGCATACTAGTCTTTTTAAGTGTGACGCTATTTAAGCTTATACCTAAAGGGATTAATCAGCTTGCCTCTGCCACTGTAGCTATAACGGACCGACAAACAAACGTAGCAACAACTACTGCTACAAGTACATATCCTCAGCAGGTAGCCAACCCTGCTCCTGTGACTGATTCAGGTCTAAATGGTGTATATACAACAAAAGGAGATATAGTTATTCTTGAGGCTACTCCAAATAAGACAGGAACTAAGACACAAACTGCACCTAAAACAGTTACATATTCACCTACTCCTTCATACACGTATTACCCTTCTGCCCCTGTTCTGACTGGTAGAAAAAACTTACACGTAAGTCTTTCTTCAATTGGAATCATTAATGCCAATGGACAATATGTGACGGCTAATTCATTTAATACACAAGATACTATTTCAGTTCGATTCCTTGTTATAAACGAACAAGATACTCCAACAGGACCTTGGTCACTACGAGTTGATATGCCTGCAATAGATACGGAAGATAGAGTGAAGATTTTAAATAGTCTTGATAGTATTCCTGGAGAAAGTACATATACTGTCGAAGCACGATTTAGTGGCGTTGATCTTTCACAAGGAACTCCGATTGTACGAATCAATCTAGATCCATATAATCAAATCGCCGAATCAAATGAGGGTGATAACACACTTTCTGCAGAACTTAGAAACGTATATCAGAATAATTATTATTCAAACTCATATACTAATCCTTATACAAATTATGGTACTAATTATAATTACAACAATAATACCAATGGTGTAAGTTATAACTGTGCCTATTATTCATCAATTGGATATGTAAATAGTGCAAACTACAATACATATTGCAGTAATTACAACAACACTACATATAACTCTTACCTGCCTAACTTGTATATTATTTCTTTCGAAACTGGAAAGATTACAAATGGTACATTTTATGCACAGAGTTATTTAAACTATGGCGACAGACTGGCTATTCGAGCCAAAGTAAGAAATAATGGAAGTTATTTCACAAACTCTTGGGCAAATCGTATTTCAGTAATTGATGCGAATGGAAATTCTCGAGACTATGTTCCAGGATCTGAATCTGGGTTATCATCAGGAAGTGAGACAACTATTCAATACGAAATCGATAGCTATAATCTAAGTCGAGGAAGTAATAGAATTATGTTTGTAACTGATACTCAAAATAATATCAGTGAATCAAATGAGAGTGACAACACGTACCAGACATACGTTCAGGTAAACTAATTTAAAGTGCTGGTGTAGTAGTGCTGTTACCAATCAATTTACATGATGCTGTAGAGACTGATCCGTCAAAACTATCAGTTAATGTATTGGTTACAATTTTACCTCCAACAGGAATTTGAATCATCATGTATCCTCCATTTTGGTCGAATGCGGCATTTTGGGGTGTACTTGTAGATGTGGTTGAGGTTTCAGTTACAAGTGGAAGTCCTTTGCCTTTTTGGCTATACGAGATTTTTCCCAATTTATTATAGGCATCGAAGGTTACCCATCCACCATTGATTGAGTTTTCAGTTGCAGTACAGAAAGCTTGGAATTTACAAGCAGTATCATTCACAGTAATAGTACTTGTCCCTGTCGTATCATTTTTACATACCATATTGCGCTTATCACAGGCACAATTAACTTTTGCAGGTACACATGCATATCTGTCTGGATCAGTAGAGCCAGTTGCCGGAAGTGGTGACCACGTCAGTGTTTCCGGATATTGTTCTTCTGAAAATTCAGTGTTTGTGCATAAATCTATTTTACATTCTGATGGCCTATCTCCATCGCTTATATTTCTATAATACAGCTGTTGCGTACTTGTTGAATAATAATAATTTCTATTAAATTTTTGGAAATTAGGGATGTTAGACGTACTGGTTGCATTTGTACAGGCATAACACTCTCCAATAGTAATAGGCATTTTATATCGTGCAGTTCCTGAGTTTGAATCAACGGTTATATATAATGTTTTATTAGTTGTTAATACCGTTGGACTTGTATATTTAAACCAGTTAGAAATGTGATACCACTTATCATGACTTTTATTAATATCATACATTTTGTCTCCGCTTATTGCCTCAGTACGTTTTGCATCTGCATCTCCTGCACTTAGGACAGAAAATCCAGCAGTATTGCCGTTAAATGCACTTGCTGCAGCAGTATAGTACACACCATATAAAAGACTGAAAGGCTCTCCACATGTTTGAATAAGTGGCTGTATATTTTGATTTATATATAAAGAAACACGATCACTAAATTCATTATTTGTGGTCATAAACTCGTCTGGCTTATACATATCACCGTATACTCTCTGAGTAATAATGAGAGCACATAATAATAGTAGAGCTATAATAAATTTTGTTTTATGTTGCTTAAAGGCACAGACGATAATAATACAAAGTATTAATATGTAATATAAATACCATCGATTCGGCTCTGTATCTCGAGAAAATGATATACCCTTTGTGTCTGCGAATAATACTTTATTTGTTGTATTTGAAATTACTTCAACCCATACAGAATCTACACTCTGAACATTTTTAGGAAGCGCTATAGTTGTTGACCCAGCATTAAAATCAATACTTTCAGATGTAGTAGCAAATACTTCCTTGCCCCTAAACATGAAAGTGGTTTTAAACGTTTTAATCTCTTTCGTAGTTGTGGCAGTAGTATTATGTATATCGGCAGGTGTTCCAAAAATATTAAATGTAAATAAGCCTTCCGGACTTGCAGTAACTAATCCCACAGAAGCTGTTTCTCCAGCAATAATGTATATAAATTCAACTTTTACAGGCAGTAGATTATTATGTAACAATAATTCCCCAAAATACACACCCGGCTCATAATTAAATACAGGTAAAGGAATTGTGACATTTGTAATTCCCTTTCTTACACTTATTTCTGCAGGCGTGAAATCTTCTAGCTTTGCATTTGATCTCAATTTGTTAAACTTAATAACTGGTTTTAAAATTGTTTCTTGATCAGATTGAAATGAGACTTCTAGAGAAGTATTAATAGATTGGGCTTCAGATGCTGCTGAATCAGGGTTATATATTATTGGACCATCTTCAAGTCCTGCACGAGTATTATTGCTTTGCAGAAGATTAATATTTTTAATATGTATGTACGGCAAATCATTTCTCTCAATAACAAAAGGCTTAGTGACAAAAAAGTTTTGTGTATCGGGCCGATGAATTGCATAAGATTTCAAAAAAATAACATATGTCGATGTGGCATATTCAGGAATAGTATTTGGAATAGTGACTGGAAACTTAATCTGATTTGTATTTGCAGAAGTTTCTGTGCTTATGATTTCATATGAAGTAATAGTCTCATCAGTAATAACTCGAGCAACTCCATAATCGAATATAAGATTTGCTCGCCCTTTAATATCAGATCGCACTAAGCCAATATCCTGCACACTTCCTGCTTTAAAACTCGTTGCAGGATTAACAAGACGTATGTCTTTTGGAACAAATTCTGCAGCCTGCGTATGGATATTACTAATTACACAAAAAAATAATAAGAGTATTGCGCAAGTTTTACCTAAGCTCATACTAAATATTATTACACATCCAATCTAGCTGTGCGAGCATTTGTCTGAATGAAACTTTTTCGTGACGCAACGTCAGTACCCATCAATACGTCAATCACTCTGTCTGCTTCAACTGCATCAGGAATATGCACTTGCTTGAGCACTCGCTTTGTTACATCCATTGTAGTCTCTCCAAGCTCTTCAGCGTTCATTTCTCCAAGACCTTTATATCGCTGTATAGATGGTCGCTTCTTTGTCGTATTTTTTTCCACCTCTTCTTCCCCCTCTTCTGCAGGTTGCTCGCCTTCTTCTCCATCTTCGTTTATAACTTCCGCTTCTTCCTCACCAAAGCCAAGCTCCTTCATATATGAAGCTTTCTCGTCATCAGAATATACGTATTTCAATGTCTTATTATACGTAATCTTATAGAGCGGCGGTTGCGCAATATATACGAATCCTCCCTCAATAAGCGGCTTAAAGTATCTGTACAACAAGGTCAGAATAAGTGTTCGAATATGGGCACCGTCAACATCGGCATCGGTTGCGATAATGATTTTATGGTATCGAAGCTTAGTAATATCAAATATGTCTCCAATAGCAGTTCCGAGCGCAATCACAAGGTTTCGCACCTGCTCTGAAGCGAGAATCTTATCGAGTCGAGCTCGTTCGATGTTCAAAATCTTACCTCGAAGCGGTAACACTGCCTGCGTCTTTCTGTCTCGCCCCATAACTGCTGTTCCACCAGCTGAGTCTCCCTCTACAATAAACAGCTCTGATTCCTCTGCTTTTCTACTCTGACAGTCAGCAAGCTTTCCAGGAAGGGTCATTCCTTCAAGCGCTCCCTTTCGCATAATAGAGTCCTTAGCAGCTTTTGCAGCCTTACGTGCACGTACCGCAAGAATAGCCTTGTTAATGATAGATTTAGCATCCTCTGGATGTTCTTCTAGAAACGCAGAGAAAGCTTCGCCAAATACTGAACTCACAGCAGATTGTGCCTCTGTAGATCCAAGCTTTGCTTTTGTCTGTCCCTCGAACTGAATCTCTTGCAACTTTACAGAAACTACTGCGCATATACCTTCAAGCACATCGTCTCCTGTAAATGATTCATCATCTTTTACAATGTTATTTTTCTTTGCATATGTGTTGAGCGTACGAGTAAGCGCAGTCTTGAATCCTGTAATATGCGTTCCTTGTTCTGGGTTGTAAATATTGTTCGCAAAAGGAACGAGTCGTGAACTTATATCGTCAACATACTGAAGTGCAACTTCAACTGCGACAGACACACCCTCTGCCCCCTTGTCGTTTGATATATAATCTTTTTCAACATAGAAAATATTTTTATGTACCGCCTTTTGTGTCTGATTATAAAATGCAACAAGCGATCGAAGTCCTCCTTCAAAGAAGAAACTCATTGATGGAGCAATCAAATCTTCATCATATAGATAGACAGCATCCGATGTCATTTTCAAAACTTCTTTGTCTGACATTTCCAATCCTCTCAAATCAAGCACATGAATCTTTAGGCCTTTTACAAGATATGCCTGCTGTCGCAAGTGAGACATGATCTTTGTCCAGTCATAGTTGATTCCATCCTTAAAAATAGTATCATCCGCTTTCCACATCGTAATTGTTCCATGAATTTTTGATGTACCGATTTTCTTAACAGATGCTTTAGGCTTTCCTATTTCATATTCTTGGAAAAATTTTCCTCCATCTTGATGCACTGTAACCATTGTGTGAACTGACAATGCGTTTACTACAGATGCTCCTACACCATGAAGTCCTCCTGATACTTTATACCCTTCTCCTCCGAACTTTCCTCCAGCATGAAGCACTGTCATAGTGGTCTCAAGAGCTGATACTTTTGTCTTTGGGTGAATTCCAGTTGGAATACCTCGTCCGTTATCAACCACTCGCATGTAACCTCCTGGCAATAGTGCAACCTCAACACGATCAGCAAAACCACCCATGGCTTCATCTCGTGAGTTGTCAAAAATCTCGTTTATAAGGTGGTGTAGTCCGTCTGGTCCTGTTGTACCAATGTACATACCTGGTCGCTTTCTAACCGGTTCTAGACCCTCTAGGACCTGAATAGAACTCGCATCATACGTTGATTTTGCTGCTTTTTTTTCTGCCATAATGAAGTAAGTATATCAGAAAATCCATAGCGAGTGCTATGGATTTTGGAGGGTTTTGTGGGATGGTTTAAGCTAATTTAATGTAGAAGAGGCTGTTGATGTGGCAGCTGTGTCTGACTCCAAAATAACAGGCTTGGCTAGATTTTTCTCTGCCATATTAGCCTTAATTGCTGTACCACTATAATATGCAGTGAACCCAACAACCACCAGAAGAACCAATGTACTCATTATTTTTGACATATAGCGTATATTGTATCAGCTAATATATGCTTTATCTAATAACCCATCCTTTATTATCCACAAATTTTCCAATCTCATCCATAATGGTTTTCACTTCTTCTTCAGTTAAAGTCTTTTCATACGATTGAAATACAAATCTATATCCATATGAAGTTTTATCTTCTTTAGTAAAGACATCAAACAATGTTACCGTTTCAATCAGTGCATATTTTTTTGCCACAGTTCGAATTTCTGCATCAACATGTTCTTTACTCTCCCCCGTCACAAAGAATGCAATATCTCTACTCATGCTTGGATATATAGATGCTTTTTTATATGGAAATGTTTTGATTCGCGCATTTGGTGACAGGTATTCTTTTTGTTCTCCAGTATGTTTTGGCAATACAACATCATCTATTAGATTAGTTATATCTGCCTCAGAAACAAAAGCATTCTTATCTTTATTCTCGAATACTGCAACTTCTGCAAATGCATTTGCATCAATTTGCAGATAGATAGCTAGTTCTTTTAAAATATTTGCTGGAGTTGAAGTCTCATCTGTTTTCTTTGGCCATTTTGGCATACCTACTCCGAGTGCAAGATGTAGCTTTTGCTTCACTTGTTTCTTGCCCTCCTTTTGTTCAACGTAGTTTACCATTCCAATTTCAAATAACTCTACAGCTTTTTTCTCAACTGTATCCAAATGAGGATAATTTTTTACAATCGCCTGCAATAACTCTGGCGCAAGCTCAGCACGAAGAGCATCACGTTCTGACGTAAGTGCATTATCAAGAAGAACTGCTTTTTCATTTTTTTTACTATCCACAAGCGTATGAAGTAACACCTCTGTATAACCTTTTTCTGTAATAAACTTTCTCACCATGTGAAGAACCGTATATCTTTTCTCCTGTTCAACATTCGATGCTAAATCAGTTCTTTTATATACAATAACTTCATATCCAATGTTACGAATAAACTCGTCAACAACATCTGCTTCAATCTGCAAATCAGTTCTATACATTGGTGCAGTAATCACATACTTACCTTCGCTTTTTTTAACTACGTCAGCTCCAGTTTTAGGCAGAGTGTTTTCTATGTATGCAATTAGTTTTGCTTGTATTGATGTATCATGTGCATCAATAAGTTTTACACATTGTTCAATATCTACCTCAATAGCAGCGTGCTTTTGCGAAATTATACTTTGCACATCAACAGATGTTTCTGTTGTATGAATATTGGCCTCGGGAATTAGTTCCAATACTTTTTGTTTAAATCTCTCCACTGCGAGTATTGATCGCTCACGAGTCACACCTTGCTCAAATCGTTTTGAAGAATCATTAATAATATCAAGCGCTCGAGAAGTTTTCCGAACAGTTACCCTGTTGAACAAAGCAGACTCCAGATAAATGTTTTTTGTTTCCGCAGTAACCTCTGCCTTGACACAACCCTTGACACCAGCGATAGCCAAAACATCTTTATCATCAGCAATAACTAACATTCCTTTTTTCAATGCAACTTTCTTACCACCAAGTATTTTTACTTCAGTATCAACATCTAGAACTTCTACTCGAATCTCGCCATCAACCTTATCTGCGTCAAATGCATGAAGAGGCTGCCCTGTGTCATACATAACAAGGTTTGTTAAATCAACAATTGTTCCCCTACTCTGTTGATTGAGTGACTGAAGTGCCTCAATATGATTTGTCGGTGAGGCATTATTGTGAATATTTTCAATAAGAGTCAAAGTATATACTGGACAAAATTCTTGGGCAGCATTATGTACTCTTTTTGAAGAAACTGCATATGCATCAGAATCAACCTCAATATTTGTTTTTGCAAATGATAAAAACGATGGGTTAAAATTAAGCTCTGGAACAAAAAGAGATAGTTCAAGTGCAACATATCGAATACCATATGCGTATGGAGATCTATCTGGCAAAACCTTAAGATCATAAAGAGTATCGCCATTTTTTTCTTCTATACTTTCAATCTCAAAAGCTCGCATAGTAAAAAGATCGGCAACCGTTTCTTTACTTGGCATTGCCTCAGGATTTGTCATATATGACTTCAACCAGTTATAGGATACTATCATAGGCTATATATAGCATAAAAATATGGTGAGCGGTATATGTAAACAGTTAGTATTTAAACCGAAGCCATAGGTATGCAAATTGCGGAAACAACACCACAGATAGTTGAGCAATACCTAATAGTTTTACCGAAACAGGTATGCCGAGGAAAATTAAAACAATATATAGAAATATTCCGAACGACACAATAGTAGCCGATACTGCAATACTTAACACATCAAAAGTTTTAAATGCAATATTTTGCCTTGTAGTTACAAACATTGCTTTGTATTGTATTAAGGCAGTAAGAACTGATTTTGTTATTGTATTTACAAGCCCAAATTCAATAGCAAGCAATGAATATATTTCTAAAAACTTATGCTTATTTTTTGCATAAGTTTTTAAGTATGTGAAAATAAAAAGTGCAAGAGAAATAATCACAAAAACAAATCCAACTATCATTACCCAGTTCACGACAATATATAGATACACAAGCCATAAGAAGCATACATACCCCAAAGAGCTTATTAATAATATTGGATATAATCCATGCATTATCCATCCCAACCAATCAATGCAGAATAATAAAAAGGTTTTATTGAGAAGTGTCCTTGGATGCAAAATGCCTCTTTGAATTATTTGCATTGCTCCAAATACCCATCTATTTCTCTGCTTTCGCAAATTTGTAAAATTTTGCAGATTACTCCCAAGACCCATTACAATTGGTACATATACAGATGTAGCACCTTTGACAGACATCTCTAGGCCAAGTGCCGCATCCTCGCAGATCGAATATGTTGGCCAACCATTGTTTAAACATGAGCGACTAATCATTACCATTGTTCCATTCTGAACCACATTTCCTATCAGACTCCGAATCGGGTATACGATATCAAATACATATCGCTGTTCAACTGTAGATCCAATTTCAATAATTTGTTTTCTCTTATATGATTCTTCAGATAGTCTATATGCTTGAGGAAACTGCACAAATCCAGTACGATCATCTGCATACTTAAGCGCTGTTTCTATCCACTTAGGATACACAACATAATCGGCATCAACAACAGCCACAAATTGAGAGTCTTTATTCGCCTGTTCTAAAAGATAATTTAACGCACCTGCCTTGAAGCCGACAATTCGTTCTTCGTAGAAAAGCTTTAGTTTAGGAAAAAGGTTTTTAGAAAAATATTCACTTACCTCATTAAATGAATCTTTATTTTTTGAATTATTATCAATATACAATACTTCAATTAACTCATGCGTTTGTTGCAAAATACTTACAAGTGTTTTAATTACTTGGCTTGAGGATTCATTTTTCCCTGCAACAAATACTGAAACTAAACTGTTCTTATACGTAGTGTTAATTGGACACGTACTAGCAAATATAAACGCATGCTTTGCATATCGCAATTGTATATATTTGTGAAAACATTCAAAAAATCCGTACATCGCAAGTAGTGTAAAACATATTTGAAAAATAACCATTACGCTTAAATACAATAAGTAAAACTTTACAAGAAGTACAGCAACACATGTGCTACCTATTATTAATATATATTCTGTACTTTTAATTTTATCCTTAAAGCGCACAAGGATAGGTTTGTTATACAGATATATGATAGAAAATAAAAACACATACAAAAGAATAAATTGAAGAAGACTATATACTGTGAAAATATGTTTGTTCGTCCCATTTTGTGTTAAAAGGCCCCAATGTATTCCAGTCAGCCCCTCAGTTGTATTAAGCTTTGATGGCACGTCTATACCTTCGATAATATTGTAATGTATATTATTTGATTCAAGGAAATCAATTGTATTTTTTAAATATTGTCTCTGCTGGATTAAACCAGGTACTGCACCATGTTCCATGATACCATCGCTTGGCCATCCAAATTCAAGCAATACTATCTCCTTATTGGTCAGCTTCATTATTGTTTCAAACTTTTCTTTGAGATCATCCAAAGATTCTGTATGTGTTATCCCTCTCCAATATGGAAATTCATGCAGTCCGACAAAATCAACATATTTAAAAAGTATAGGATTATTCTCCCAACTTAAAGTATTGTCAGCAGTTGTCACAGGCTGGGACACATGTTTTTTTACTTCAACAAGAGCTTCAATCAAATATTCAAGTCTCACTCTATGCATTAAAATTGTTTCGTTTCCAACAACGACATATCTTATATTCTTGTATGTTTGTGCAAGAGCGATAACGTTTATTAATTCTGCTCTGTTTTTTTCAGGAAATTTATCAAGCCAGGCACCGATAATAACTTCCATTTTTAATTCTTCAGCAATTTTTGGTACCACTTCTAAACCATTAGTTACGCTGTATATTCGAATACAATTAGAAATTCTTTTTATTTTTAAAATATCAGCTCTTAATTCTGACTCAATATATCTTTCCTTTTGATCTATATTATGCGGTGTATAACTCACACAAGGATACGTTGGATTTGGTTCAAAATTCTTTTTCTCGTATGCATCAAAAAATCCCCACAATGTAATGGCAAGCACTATAGGGAGGAAAAAGGTAATTTTTTTGAGCATAGAAACGTTTCTACAAGTATATCACCCTAGAACCATCGTGAAAACCGAAGGTCTCCAGAATACATATCTCTAATATCATCGATTCCATACTTAAGCATAACTAGTCTATCTATTCCCATTCCAAAAGCAAAACCTGTTAAACCTGCAATTTCCTCTTTTGACATATGCGAAGAAAATCCATGCTCTAAAACTTCCGGGTGTACCATTCCCCCTCCAGATACTTCAAGCCATTTATCTTTCCAAAAGATATCTATCTCAAGCCCCGGCTTAACGAATGGGAAAAAGCTTTCTCGAAATCGCACCTGCGTTTCAGGACCGAAAAATTCTTTATATATATCAGTAATTGTATTTTTCAAATCAGCAATAGAAATATCTTTTCCTACACACAACCCTTCAAGCTGATAAAATTCTGCCTCATGTGTTGCGTCCGTTGCTTCATTTCTAAAAACTTTCCCAGCAGAGATGATTTTAAATGGCGGTTTTTTGTTGGCATCAATTCCACCTTCGATCATGCGACGAATTTGCGCACCTGATGTATGCGTTCGAGGGAGCATTTTATATGTACCCACTCCTTCCACTGACTCAGTGTACTCATCTCCAAGCCAAAACGTATCCTGCGCATCTCTTGCTGGGTGGTTTGGTTCAACGCGAAGTGCGTCAAAATTATGCCATTCTGTTTCAATCTCAGGACCAGTATATTGTACAAATCCATACTTGGCACAAATATCAGTCAACTGTTCAATGGCTTGGGTAATTGGATGCATAGCGTTTGATTAATTTTTAATCTTTGTTTTCTTTGTTGATGTTGTAGCTGTGCTTGTTGCTGCAGTACTTGATGCAAGTTTTTCTTTGTCCCAAACTTTTATTTCAGGAATAAAAGATTTAACTTGATCAATATCTTGATATCCAACATGAGCTTTATCATCTATGACAAGCGCAGGTGCTTGTTGTATTTTATAAATTGAAGACAGTGTATCAAGCGCTGGTGTATTTGTAGTTAGGTCAAAGTAATACACTCGAATCTCTGGGTATTCCTCAACAAGTTTATCAAGTATTATTGACTGCTTACTACATTCTGGACAATCAACATTATGGAAATATAGAACTGTCACAGTATCCTGCTTACATCGCTCATGATATTCCTTTGTCAACAAATAATCTTTAATCTGTAAAAGAGAATAATATTTCTTGAGTGACATTACATCTTCGTTGTAATATCCGAGCTGATTTTCAAGAGACTTTACTCTGAGTGCCAAGTCATTCAAATCTTTGTTGAAACCAGCGTTATCATCCTTGTTATTTGTAATATGTTCACAAGATGTTTTCTGCAATAACGAGAATCGAGTTTCTACTGAAAGAATATTCAAACTGATTTGATTCTCTAAATCTCGAAGAGTTTGAATTTTTCTTTCACCAAAAACATTACTCAACCATAGTGAGAGGAAAAATATTGCCAATGTGATGACAAAAGTATATATATAGCGTCTTATTTTCATATATCTGTAGTATACGTATTATTTATAATAAATCCACACTTCCTATCGCCAAGAAACGTGCTTTGCAGTAATCCAACTGTATATTGATTTCATTACCCAAAATGGAGCAATGATACTGAAAATAAAAATAAAGTATGGAATATTCCAGAAATTGTGTTTTTTAACTCCTGAAATATGTCGGCCAATAACGTAACTCGTAATAATTGTGAAATACACAAAGAAAGCCATGATAGCATACGCTTTTGTATTTACAAAAAAGAAGTCAACTGTCGGCCATTTAAATTCTGAAAATCCTACGAGATATAGTTTAAGAATAGTTTCGTACACAGATAGAACAACCTTATATACTGAATAACTAAACACAAACAACAACAAAAAATATGTAAAGACACTCATAGGAAGCGTAAACAATCCAAGATTTTTAAACTTAGTATTCATGAACATTCTTCGATATTCAATCATGTTTAAAATAAATCCATGACTCCATCGAAGTCTTTGCTTAAATAAACCTTTAACTGTGGCTGGTCCTTTTGTTTTTACAATTGCATTATGTGAGTGGTCGATTTTCAAACCATGCGTATGCATTCGCATTGTAAGCTCAATATCTTCAAGGTTATATGCCTTTCTATATCCACCTACTATTTCAAAGACTTCCCTTCGGAAAAGTGAAAAGGCTCCTGGTACAACGAATACTCCTTGCGCAAGTCCGAGCATCTTTTTTGTAAATGAAAAAATTTGATATTCAATTTCCTGTGCTTTCTGAACAAAAGTTTTTGGACTAGAAATAAGCACTGTTCCTCCGAGAGCCATTAGATTTGGATCTTTCATAAAACTTGGAACCGCCTTCATCAATGCATCAGCATGAATCTCTGTATCAGCATCAAATGAAATAACAAGGTCTGTTGTAACTTTCGTCAGTCCGAAGTTTAGAGCACTATGCTTTCCACCATTCTCTTTTGTAAGCAATGTTATTTGCGGATGACCCTGATACTTTTGCAGCATTTCCCAAGTCCTATCTGTACTACCATCATCAATCACAATGATGTGGAATTTGTGCTTTGGATAATCCAGAGCGAGTACTGATTCTATAGTTTTAAGCACCGTTTCCTCCTCATTCCAACATGGAATTAAAAAGGTTGCTGACAAATAGTCTTCCAAAGGAAAAATATCGCCTTCTGGCTCATCCTTAAATGAATCTGTATGCTCAAAAAAGAGAATAAGGAAAAAAACCTGAATATATATGGCTATAAATAGAAATATGGTATAAACGTAGTCAAACGAGTTCATCATAACGTAATCGATACATTATAGCATACTTTTACTTAAAACTCAAAAACCATTTCTCAATATATCTATATGATATATGGGCCAAAAATACAGTCATCCCTAGGGCAATTAGACTTTCTATAAGTGGTCCAACACTCAAATCTAAGTGCTGCATGAATACAATCGCGAACATATGGTATGCATAGAGTCCATATGAGATTCGCCCGAGATATTGCAACGTATTTGTATTCTCTTCTTTCTTATCTGCTTGATTTGAATTAGTTCCAAGAATTACATACACGAGAGTTGCATATATTGCAGGCAAGATATAGAGCGCGACGCCAATTGATCCTAAAAATTTTATATAAAATGTTGCAAAGAATGCTGCTAATGCAGTGAACATATAAAAATTCCTGTACGTTCGTATGTGCTGTATTATTTTTGCATTAGCATGCATTGCATATGCAAGACATATTCCTGCAATAAATCCAGGTAGTGATGTTACGGTAGTGTAGCTAATATACTCCCAATTTCCTGCATTTGCATATCGCACAATGAGTGTGTATATAAAAAGTATAATAAGTGCAGCAAATGAAATTCCTTTTACAAATCTTTTTTGCATTCTTTTAGCAAGCCAAATACCTAAGCAAAATAGAAGTGGGAAAACAACGTAGAATTGCTGTTCAATTGATATTGACCACATTGGGATTATTGCAGGAGTTCCAACACTATCAGGAAGCCCTATGAGCAAACAAAAGTTTCCAAGAAAATATGTAAACATAGGTGCACATCCTATTGCTTGTTCAGGCGCGGCAATAAGATGCCATATATATGCTGCAATGAGAACAATAAAATATACTGGCCAAATTCTAAGAATTCTCTTTTTGAAAAAATGCGCTATTGAAAAAGTATTTTGTTTTGCGTATTCGCGAAGTGAAAGATATGTAATCAGGAATGCACTTAAGGCGAAGAATATATGAACACCTACTTCTCCATGAGCAAGCAGTTTTGTCCGACCGTCGGTTACTTTAAAAAAGCTAAAATATGCATGAGAAATATATACAATCAAAAAAGCATATACCCGCAGGGTATCAAGTGGACCAAAATAAAGCTTTTTATCATTCATATTTATATATGTACTAGGGTATTGAATAAAAATCAACTACTAGGCGCAAGTATATATTCATCTATAAATTTGTGTCTTCCTTTTGTATCTTGCCTATCGATATGCACTTTGAGTTCAGTTTTAGCAGAAAGAGTTTCTGATGAGGTGGATTTTGTAAATGAAAAATCAATAAATCGTGCATAGGGATATACTAAAAATTCTTTCATCGGCATATCAATGTATTCATATTTCATGTACAGTTTTCCTTCTCGTAATTCTTGAATTATACTACCCTTTTCTATTTGCATACGAATACTGCTTGATCCTATTTCTATATGCTGAGCAATAATCGTGTAGTGTTGCAATAACTCTAATTGCCTATATATATTTTCTCTCGCTTTATATTCAAATGAATTGTATTCGATTATTTCTTCGAGATATAAGGCAGAGTACAGTACTCCTGAAATAAGTATAGTGAACAGCCCCATATATAGCACGAGTTCGATAAGGGTAATCCCTTTTGAATATTTTTTATGTTTTATAAATCGAACCATATGAGTGTTGCTTGATTATTAATAAATACAAATGCATACATGCGATTTAATGCGCACGTATACGCGGTTACTCGGCCAGGTATATCTATAGTTTTGTCTTGTTTCAATTTGGCACCGAAGGCAGATTCAACAATATGCCAGAATTGCAGCTCTTTATTTTCATTTGCCGTAATTGATAAAAACTCTAAAGGATTACTTCCATCAATAGCCTGTAAATAATCCACTGTGCCATCAGTTCTTTTAATATCTAAAACAGATGTTGTTGCTGATAAAATACTTAATTCACCAGAGCCTAATGTTCTGCCAAGAATAATGTATGACGGTATATGTAGTACACTTTTGCCATTACCAAGTGTTAGTGGAGCATCGTATGTTTGTTCTTGAGTTAAATTCGAATCAAAAATTCGGAGCTCTGGATCAGATGCTGCAGCTACATATATTTTTCCATAGCTAGATAGTGCCTGATTTACTTGTCCATCAAATTCTTGCGTATGAGAAAGTAATTGCACTGCCCCATTTTGTTCAAATGGAAACACAAACATCTCACCTCCTGTGTTACTTTTTTCGCTTCCAAGAATAAGTTGCTTATTAAAAATACTTAACTTTTTCGGTAGTGATGAACTTTGAGCCAGGCTAACAATTTTTATGTTTGATAATTCTTGGAACATTGCTGTTCCTGTTGCCTCTAAATCTAAGTAATATGACTTGACATGACTATTGACACTTGTGTTTGCTATATAGAGATAATTGTCTAAAAGCTTTGAATCTTGAATTCCTGGCCCCGCATCTATTGAACTAATCAATTCTGCAGTGTTGTCATTTTGATTAATATTAAAAATAAATATATCCGCCTCTGTTGTTGATGCTGAATCACTCGTTATGAGCAATTGAGTCATGGGTAAACTTTGTAAAACATGAATGCTCGTTATCCTAGTTGATGTTGAAATAAATCCTTCGGGTGATGTTTGGTGCAGAATTACTGTTGATGAATTAATGTTTTGCTTTGAGGAACAATACGTTTCTCCATAGGAATACGAAAAGTTTTCCCTGCTATTTTTATCCTGTGCAATAGTTTTGATATATAAGGTTGATGCAAAATGAAATACAGAAATAAAAACAATAACTGCTACCGCGAGCGCTAAAATAATTTCTATTAAACTAAATCCCCTGTTTCTCATATTTATTGTATTGATTGTGTTAATTGATACATTGGCAAAATAATTGATAAGCAAATACAAAGAACCATTACTCCAACCAAAATAATAAGAAGTGGCTCTATTACCTTTTGAAACCTATCAAATGATTCTTTGAGATTTTCTGCAATATGCTCATGACTTACTTCAAATACTTCTTGAAGTGTTCCTGTTTTTTCACCTGAGGAAATTACTGACGCCCAGTCTTTTAATTTATTTTTAAGAATTAGGTCTATTGTCCCAAGCGCTTCTGCACAAGTGTTCCCCGCTCGCACAGAATCAGTCACTTTTGTAAATTGTTTTTGGAGATATGAATTTGTTACCGCCTCATGAGCAAATCCTAAAGATTGAACCAATGATACTTTACTCTGAAGTGATAAATGCGTTACCTGTATCCATCGCTCAATAAACCAATATAAATACACTTCTTTTAGATACGGTGTGCGAATGCATATATACTGCATATATTTTTGAATATATGCAAAATATTGAGTTTTAGTTTTTATATAAAATACCGCAGCAATGCTTACAGCTAAAATACTTATATCGACATACCACAATCCGACAACGTGATTACTCAGTGCAATCAAAATCTTTGTAGTAATTGGCATTGATTTCATAGATGAAAACAGTGGTCCTATTTTCGGCACAATCACAATCAATATCATAAGCAGCAAAAGTACTGCCATACATAAAACTAATATTGGATAAATAAGTGCAGCAATTAACTTTTGTGATTGTTGATGCTGATTTTTAAGCATGCCGCTTAATACTCCACAAACCGATTGCATTGTTCCCGTTTGCTCAGCAACTTTAAGCAAAGATATTTCAGTATTGGTAAATACTCCCTGCATTTCAGGCATTGCACACACATCAGAAAATCTAGTTCCATCAAGCAATTCTTCGTGAATATACATCATATCTGTATCAGTCGCAGCAGTACGAACAGACTCAGAAAGAGATTGCCCTGATTTTAAATAAAAGAATATTTTTTTGTACCAGAGCGATCTGGATTCTTTATTTTTTAATTTCATGAATATAAGTCAAGTGATATGCGATTAATTTCTTCTTCAGTTGTGACATGGCGAATATACATATCCTCACAAGCATCCCGAAGTAAGACATGTCCTGCGCGGGATAAGTGCTGTTCTATTTCATACGGTGTCTTTTTCTTATGAATCATTTCTCGTATTGCAGTATCAATCGGAACTATTTCAAACACACCTTTTCGTTCTCCATATAGTCCCAATTGATAATCAAATATTCTAATCAAACGCTGGCTCAATATCATAGTTATTGATGATGACAGCATATATGGTTCAATACCCATATCAATTAGACGAGGAATAATTGACGCAGCATTTGGTGCATGTATTGTCGATAGCACTAGATGACCAGTGAGCGCAGTTTGTATTGCAGCAACAGCCGTTTCTTTATCTCTTATCTCACCAATCATAACTACATCAGGATCTTGTCTAAGAATTCCTCGTAGTGCTTCCTTAAATCCAAATCCTTTATCTGGATGTACTTGTATTTGTCGAATACTTGGCACAGCTGATTCCACAGGATCTTCAATAGTTACAATATTTCTTTCCGTATCAAGTTCGTCAGCAAATGAATGATTTACATTTACTCCACGACTTAAATATCTAAGCGTTGTGTAAAGAGTACTCGTCTTCCCTGAACCTGTTGGCCCTGCAACAATAATAAGCCCAGAACTTTTTTTAAGTGAATGAGTGTATTTCTCTGTTTGTTCTGGAGTCATGCCGAGTTCTAAAAAAGTCCTGTATCGCAAAAGTTCCGGACGAAGCAATCTCATAACACAATTCTCACCATAAAAAGTAGGAGCTATAGAAACCCGAATATCTATTCTCTCTTCAGTCGAAGATGAGACATAATAAAATCTTCCGTCTTGAGTTCTATCATGCACATCGGATCGAAGTTCCGCTAAAACTTTTATTTTTCCAATACAAACGTCTAAATACTCTAATTCTAAAGTCCCACTGTCATGCAGTACACCTGAAATGCGCAGTCTTATATTTACATACGTATCTTTTGGATCAATATGAATATCTGAAGCATTCATAATAATAGCCTTCTCAATGATCGAGCTTATAAAAATATGTATGTCTTTTTGGTATAAGGTTTTGTTCACCCCTATACTTAAACATTTGTCCGATAACGTATTTTAAAAGGAATAATATGCTAAAGATAAAGACAAGTTAAAGAAAAGCCAATCTTTACCACAAATCACCTCAAATATGCTATATATAATCCATGAAAGAATCTACTAAGAAACTATCAACTGAGAGCTATAAAGGAGTACGTGACTTTTACCCTGAAGAGCAATATGTTCAGCAATACATTTTTGATACATGGAAACAGGCCGTGCATAGTTTTGGATATGAGGAATACAATGCTTCTATACTTGAAAACACTGAGATTTATCATGCAAAATCAGGCCAAGAACTTGTAAATGAGCAAACATATACGTTTACCGACAGAGGAGATAGACAAGTCACTTTGCGACCAGAAATGACTCCGTCACTTGCTCGAATGGTGGCAGCAAAAAAAAGAGAGCTTCCTTTCCCTCTTCGCCTTTTCTCTATCCCTAATTGTTTTAGATATGAAAGGCCACAGCGAGGTAGACTACGAGAATTTTGGCAGCTCAATGTTGACTTGCTTACAAAAAAACCAAGCATTCGATATGACGTAGAAATCTTACAGCTTGTTGCTCGAATCATGAAAGGTTTTGGTGCTACAGACTTAGATTATACAATACACATAAATTCTCGAGCTTTTCTTGAAAAGTTGTATACAGATTATTATGGACTAACTGGAGAATATGCACTTGCTTTCCAGAAGCTTACAGACAAAAGAAATAAGATTTCCGGCGATGAGTTTATCGCTGAGTATTACAACATTTGTGACGAAGCTGGAATTGATGAAGTAAAAGACTTAATCGATATTCGAGAAGAACTTGATCTTGAAACTCTTCGTGCAATTCCATCAATCAAAGAATCACTTGATATGGTAACTAATACTATTGAATTGTGTAAAAATGCAGGAATCACAAATATTATTTTCGATGAGAATACAGTTCGAGGATTAGACTATTATACAGGCCTTGTATTTGAAGTATTTGACACAGATACAAAAAACAACCGTGCCCTATTTGGTGGAGGACGATATGATAATTTAATTGATATTTTTGAAGGAGCAACAGATGAAGCAACAATTTCTGGAATTGGTTTTGGCATTGGTGATGTTCCTATGCTTAACTTTCTTGAGTCACGTGATCTGATTCCTGCATATGCATCTGAAACAGACATATTAGTTGCAGTCCTCGATGAGGATGAGAATACTTTAAATTATGCAGACGAAGTTGCTCAAACACTTAGAGATGATAATAAAAAAGTTGCTGTACTATATACGAGCAGAAAGTCAGGCGACATTGTTACATATGCAAAAAAGCTTTCTGTAAAAAACATTGTTATGATTGGTGAAAATGAAGTGAAGAACAAAGAGTATACAGTTAAGGAAATATAAGCATTATTCCATATCGTCAAAATAAGCTCGAAGAGCTGGTTCTTGAACTAGTGCATGATATGCACCGTAGACAATAAATACTTTATCGTATTTTTGTAATGCACGAATAACCTCCTCAACCATATATTCGTCGCGAAATTGACCAGATGCTGCAGCAATCTGGCCTGTAATTGGATATTCTTCTCCAGGCCAAGGTGTTGGATCCGAACCTATCGAAAACCGTTTATTATCCCCTGTTCCAATTTCTGCAAGTATATTTGCATCTAATTCATTCAATAATTCTTCATTCCAACCGCTTCTAATCCTAAAATTGACCATAAACTTTTGCACATATTCTTTGCATGCACTTATTGTACTTGGAGAATTTTCTCGTAAAAATTGATAAATATTTCTATATGCATAATATCTGTGTATATCAACCTGAGAATATCC
Organism: Patescibacteria group bacterium; assembly: GCA_040386515.1. GTDB lineage: Bacteria > Patescibacteriota > Minisyncoccia > Phycocordibacterales > CAIZLB01 > CAIZLB01. The sequence goes on along the minus strand of JAZKFG010000002.1, from coordinate 70,642 downwards.
GAGATCGACTAAATGTTGTATTTCTTTACGTTGACTTGGTTCTGGAGATTCAAAGTCAATTCCCGCATCGACAGCAAGTTTGAGTGTAAATGTCGGTTCACCTTCCCCAATAGTTTCCTCCAGAGTTTTATCTTTATAGTAATTTCGATAATTCTCTTTTTCAGTATTAATATATCTTCTTCCTTCAAGCATTACTATTTCAGGCTGCAAAGTATTGAATTCATTCTTTATTTCCCTAAATAAAGGATTTTCTGGCTTATTGGTGTGCATTGTTCCAACATAAAAAAGTTTTTTATTTCCCTTTTCAAGTTTAAAAACATGACCTAGTGCTTTTTCACGGATATACGGAAGATTTACATACTCTTCTGCAGTTAGTATTTTAGCCTTATATACACAGTTCTTATTCCCTGGTCCCGATTCTATAGACATAATCCTATACTATCATAATTTATGCTAAGATAATTCTTATGAAAAAAGTAATACTCGATATCGAAACACAGAATACATTCGCCATGGCAGGAAGCAATGACCCAACAGCACTCGATATGTCAATTATGTGTATTTATGAATCTGATACAAAAAAGTACTCAAGTTATACTATTGAAACACTCCCTACCCTTTGGCCAATTCTTGAAGCAGCAGATTTACTTGTCACATATAATGGTGATCATTTTGACCTTCCTATTTTAAATAAATATTACAACGGCGATTTAACAAAATTTAGACACGTAGATTTACTTAAAGAAATTCAGAAAGTTATTGGACGACGTGTTGGACTTGATTCAGTTGCCCAAGCAACGCTAGATAAAGGAAAATCAGGAAATGGACTTGAGGCAATAACATGGTGGAAAAAGGGTGAAATTCAGAAAATTATTGATTATTGCATGATGGATGTTGAAGTAACAAAAGATGTATACGAATATGCCATGAAAGAGCAAAAGCTCTATTATATGGACAATAAGGACAAGCGTGTTGTACCCTTAGACACTAGACAATGGGAACAATCACTTGAGCAAGACGTGCGTATGACATACAGTTTGCCTTTTTAAAAGTGGCACTATTTGGGTTATATTTGATATAATTTCCAAATGGAACAAACAACACACAATCAAACACAAAAACCTTTTGACATGAAGCAGCTTATCATGCCACTTTCAATTCTAATTGCAGGAGCCCTTATTGCATTTGGAGTTTATGCAAGTGAAAAAAAAGGATCTGATACTACAGCAAGTAATGGTAAAGATCTTATTAATGGCGCCCTACAGGCTCCAGAAATAGAAGTTGCCAAAGTTACAGATGAAGATCATTTACGAGGAGATAAAGATGCAAAAATCGCAATCATTGAATACTCAGATACTGAGTGTCCATTCTGTAAAGTGTATCACGAGACAATGAAAAAGATTTTTGCTGAATATGGTTCAAATAAGCAAGTTGTTTGGGTATATCGACATTTCCCTCTTTCATATGGAGACCAAGTACTTCATAAGTATGCAGCCAAAGAAGCTGAAGCAACAGAGTGTGCAACAGAACTTGGAGGTAAAGATGCATTCTGGAAATATATAGATGAGATTTATGCAACTACAAAATCTAATGATGGTTTAGATCCTGCAACTCTTCCTGATCTTGCAGCCAAAGTAGGACTTGATAAAGCTAAGATGAAAGCATGTATCGATAGTGGAAAATATGCTGAAAAAGTAAAAGCATCATATGATGCTGGAGCAAAAGCAGGCGCAGCAGGTACACCGTATACTGTTATTCAATTCAAAGGTGAAAACATTCCTCTTGTAAATGAACAAGGTCAAGGTCTCGGAGCTCTTCCTTACGATGTAATGAAGAAGATTATAGATCAGATGTTGGCTACGAAATAATAAAAACATACAACAAAAAATGCGGCAGTCCATCACTAATGCCGTTTTTTTGTTGTATATTTTTTCAAAAAGTGGGCGATTTTATTTTGTATTTTTTCATTAGTGGGAAGTTGAATGTTTTCGAGCTATAATTATCCTCATGCAAAAGTACATACCACTTAGAGTTCATACCGCACTTTATCTTTCAATATTTTTTCTCGCACTTCATTATGTGTTTGTGTATTTTGCCAACTCATCTATTTTGACATATTTGTTTAAATTTTCAGTACTTCAAGTTTTGATTATTTATGGTATCGCATCTCTTTTTGGCGTTGTTGTTTTTCTCCTTTTATCGAGCAAAAAAATACAGAAGACTCGATCAAATATGTATATATTTACATTGATTGAAATGGTTTGCCTTGCAACAATGTATGCGGCCAGTATTCATGTTCAACCAGTGCTATTTGTTACAGCCTTCTGTCTACATCATCTTATTACCCCTTATATGCTCTATAACCTTGATATTTTGTTTGAAAGCTATATTCATGCTGAAGATAGAGGCCGAGGAAGAGGTATATACCTTACAATGTGGAATACACCATTTGTTATTGTTCCCCTATTGTTAAGTAGCCTACGTGAGCAGAGCCTTCCTATTGTGTATGCAATCTCCTTTCTTCTTTTATTGCCGTTTATATTTTTCGTGTATATTTATTTGCAAGATCCTGATACTGCTCCGCTTTCAAAGAATATAGATTCATTGACTCTTACTCAAAAAATTATGAACTTTTGGTCAGACAAGCTTGATAGAAAATCATTCCTAATTCAATCAACGCTTCATTTATACTATGCGATAACCGGCGTACTCTTGCCTATTTATTTACATTCATATTTTGGATTTGATTGGGATAAAATCGGTATACTTCTTGCAATCACCGTAGTACCTTTCATCCTACTTCAAATTCCCTTTGGCTCAATGGAAGACAGACAGCACAATGAAAAGAAGGTCTTTGGCTGGGGATTATGTACAACGATTGTATTTACAGTTATTAGTTTGTGCGTAACTCCCGATATGAATAACAGCTTTCTATGGCTTGCTCTATTTCTCTTTATCAGTCGAGTAGGCTGCAGTCTTATCGAAATTGCAACAGAAGGATTATTTTACAAGCATGTAAATGAAAGAGACGCATTCGCATTGCTCGTTTTTCGAGCAGGAAGAATTGTTCCATATGTATTCGGTCTTATTGCTCTATTCTTTATATAAGCCTAAGAAGTTAAGCAAGCGTTATATACATCAACTTTAGTGTTGTATTCTTTGATCATATCTCGTAAAGTCCCAAGACGTGCATTGTATGTTGCCACTCTTGCATTGTATGCATCAAGAAATTCTTTTGATTTGTTCTGATTAGGATCAGCTTCAATTTCATCTGCCATTTTTTTAAGGGCTGCTTCTTCTAGTTCAAGACTGTTTTTTTCTGCATCAACATTTCCTTTGAGCATTTCTGATACTTCAGGACATACAGGCACAGGTCTACCGAAATGCTGCACAGCAAGCCACTGCGTTTCCCCATTATACATTCCCTTAGCTACACCAAGACCGATTTCAGTGAATCGCGGGTTAAGAATATTCTTTCTATGTAGTGGACTATTCATCCATGCATCAACAAGGTTTTTATCATTTCCAAAATCACCAAGCGCCAAGTTCTCACCTACGCTTTGGAAGTTATATCCTTGCGATCTCACTAAATCAGCAGCGGTTTTTCCTTCTGGGGATGTGTGCTCAAAATACTGAAACGTGAACATATCATCAACTTTTGCAATTGCAGAGTTTGAAAGTTTTGTATTTAATGCTAACGGTTTTAATCCATTTTTCACGCGCTCAATGTTTGTGTACTTTAATACACCCGCAACACTCATGCCTGTATCAATTTTATTGATATTTTTGCTTCCTGTGCCTGTATATCCTTTTATTGTGCTTGTACTTATTCCCTTAATCAGAGTATCTGTTGAAGTACTTGTAGTTGCATTAGTTTTGCCCGAATCAATATCTTCTTTCACATTGTATATAAATGAACGAATCCTATCACTACCTTTTCCTATTCCATCTTTTACATTAACACCATTCTTCTGCAACAGAAATAAGCACAATAATATAACCAGCAGATATGTAACATAGCGGATGAAGCTAGACATTAGGTATAATATATACTTATTTTAAAGGCTTGTAAATGAAAATTCCGGCTAAATACCTTTAATTTCAATGCACATAAACATTGGTATTTCCTTTCTTGATTCGTCTTCCATACGCTTTTTAGGACCTTCTTCGCTCACTTTATGAGAAATCCACTCTTCAAGACGTGTTATGGCTAATCCATGCTTTGCAAAAGCTTTCACATAAAACTGTAGAGGATGATGAAATGAAAAGGTTTCTTCCCTCTTTGCTCCTTCTGCAGTCTTTCCTGGATGCATATCAATAGCAAATCTCTTTTCAGACATATATGTATACACAACTCTTCCTTGTGCATTTCGATTTGAATCAAAATACCAATCACTTTGCTTAGGGATACGAAAAGCCGGGTGGTTTATCACTCCAATAAATCTACCATCTTTTTTTAATACTCTTTTTATTTCCCCTACCACCGCACTTAAATCACTCATATTTTGGAGAGCCAAAACAGAGTACATAAGATCAACACTTGTATCTTTTAATGACGTGAGCTTAGCAGCATCAGATTGAGTTAGGGTCACATCATTTCCCAAATTCTTCTGTGCAATACTAAGTAATTCACTTGAAATATCTATACCTTCAAAAGATATATGCACACCTCGTGGCACAACATCAAGCACACGCTGCATAAAATATCCTTGTCCACATCCAAGCTCAACTACCTTATCCTTAGACTCAAAACCGTCTACGTTGAGTAGGCGGATGAGATTTGGTGCTATGACCTTTGCTTGATACGTATCTTCGTCTTGAAGATATTCATCATACCAAGAAGAAACATTTCCCCAAGAAGTATTATTTTGCTTTTGCGGCACTTGTCTTTGCGGTCTTTGGTTTTGCTGGTGATTTTGATTTTGGTTTCGCATTTGATCCTTTTAATGTTTTCTTAACTTCTGCATGAACAGATTTCCATTGTCCTTTTAATTCTTGAACAACTTCAGCTACTTCATCCAGAGTCATTCCTTTAATTTTTTTATATTTCTCTCCTAGTTCTTCAACTACTTTGTTATAAGTTTCTTCGTTAATTTCTTTTGCTCGCTCTAGTTTTTCTAGAACTTCGCCTTTCATTTTGAAAGCCCAACTTTTAATATGTTTTAGGCTCTGCTTTCCTTTTTTTGTATTGAAAAGAAATTTAGCTCCTAATGTTGCAGCAACAAGAAGTCCAGTAATACCTGCTCCGATAATCACCTTCTCTCCGGTTGTTGTTTGTGTTTTGTTTGATGATGTGTTTGTCATATCTAAATTATATCACATTTTCTTTTTATGCGAGCTTTTCTTGTTGAAGAAATAGCCTAGTATTGGAAGTACATATGGCATGACTTTCTTGCTTGTTGAGCTCTCTTCAACAGAATCTCCAGCTTTGTCAAGTAGGCTGTCGACTCGGACCATAGCATGTTTGATGAATTTTGAGACTCTGTATACAACATACAGTATTACGAGAAGAATGACTATAAGTACTACTACCGCGATAGTTGTGATAAAAAAGAATGTATTTGCGTGTGCAAGTGTTGTAGCTTGTTCCATAAGGTTAGTATAGCATCATAATCTTGAGTCACAAGCTAGTCAATCTCAACTATCTCCTTGATATCAACCTCAGCTTCAGCCAACTCTGGTGCATCACCAGCCTTACCCAACTTTTTCTCAATAGCTCGACTTCGGACCATTGCACTTTCAATAGTGTTCCCTGCTTCTTGTAACTTTTTATGTGTCTTCTCAAGAATATCTCCAAACTTTCCAAACTCTGTCTTTACCCCATTTAAAATATCCCACACTTCACTTGATCTCTTCTGTATAGCAAGTGTTCTAAATCCCATATTCAAACTATTAAGTATTGCCTGAATAGTTGTAGGCCCAGTAATGATTACCTTATATTCTCGTCTGATAAATTCGAACAATCCAGGTATTCGAAGAATTTCTCCATACAAACTTTCGATTGGCACAAATAAAATACCAAAGTCTGTTGTAAATGGAGTGTCTATATATTTTGTATGAATCTTTTTTGCTTCGTCTTTGATGCGAGTTTCTAGCTGTTTTCTATTGAGTTCAATAGCTGCAAGATCACCAGTATCCTCCGCTTCAATCAATCTCTGATAATCCTCTATTGGAAACTTAGCATCAATAGGGAGCCAAATATGATCCTTCTCTCCGCTTCCCGGAAGCTTGATAGCATAATCCACCCTGTCTGCACTGTTCTTCTTTGTCTTCACCTGCACTCCGTATTGCTCAGTAGTCATAATTTCCTCTATAAGATTTCCAAGCTGTGCCTCTCCCCAACTACCTCGAGTCTTAATATTACTTAATACTTTTTTCAAATCCCCCACACCGATTGCAATTGTTTGCATTTCTCCCAGACCTTTATGCACTTGATCCAATCTGTCAGACACAAGCTTAAATGACTCACCAAATCTTTTCTCCAGCGTAGCGTGCAATTTTTCATCTACTGTTTCTCGCATACGATCAAGCTTTTGCGAGTTGTCCTGTTGAAGTGAAGTAAGCTTTTGCTCCACTGACTGAGTCAGTGTTGTCAATGTGCTCGTCAAGTTCTGATTGATTTCTGTTCGAATATCCTTCTGTCCACTACTTGTCTCAAGACGATTACGTGACATTTCATCCTTAAACACAGTCTCGAGACGCTCAAGGTCTTTAACCATATTGGCAATATTCGGATCTTCTACAACTACTGTTTTCTTATTGCTCCGCAATACAAAAAGGATTAAAAGAAGGGCTAAAAGAATTGATTGAATGATAAGGATGATGATCATACTGGTATGATATCACAAAATTTAAGACACTTATCGAACGGTTACAGCCTGATCCGTCACCCCTGGCACTTTCTGCATATGATCCATAAGCTTTGCTGTTGTCCAATATTCATTAGCCTTTCCTGTAAAGGGATCATGTACATAAAATCCTACAGGCTTTGCTGCAGTTCCTTTATACCCCACAACAAGCCGTGCATGCTCCCCTTGCATTGCTTTAACAATTGTCCCATCAGTAGTCTTCCATGTATATGGAGCCTCTCTAAACGATGTATAACCCCAAATAACAACAGGGTTTTTTGCATCAAGTTCTTTTGTCAAGAACTGAGCTGTTATAGCAGTTCCTGTAGCATATTCACCAGTTCTGCCAAAAGCCTGAACAGCCTTTAATACTGGCAAACCGTACACGCCATATCCACCATTTGGCCGTCCTGCAATATCAACAAATCCCACATACTGTTTCTGAGGATCTGTCCAAATATTATTTTTATAATCTTTAATTGTAGGTTTATATGTAAATTGAGTAACTATCTGTATATCATTTTTCAAAATTCCTTTATATGCCAAAGCCATTCTAAGGGACGCAGCTTCACAGCTGTTTGGATATTGCTGATGATAATATGGAACTTTAAGTTTAAAGTCTTTATAAACCAACGAAGACGTTGCAACAGGAGTTGATGTTGCAACTACAACCATGTCAGCATTAATAGTTCCTCCAGTGCGTGACTGAAGAAACACAATGCCTATCAATAGTGCTGTGTAAGCAAGAAATAAACGCATACTAAAATATTACCATACTTCATGTAAGACAATTACCAATTTCGAAGAATATATGGGGCCAAGAATTCCTTATCAATAAAGACTTCTTGTCCACCAGCAGTTGATGCATAAGATCCCAAGTCATATGATCCAAACAAAAATGTAATACCTTGATCACTTAAAACAAATGATTCCGGAACAAACGCTTTCAAGTCCTGCAAATCTCCTGCCAACTGATCACATCTAAGACATGTTGATGCTGCACTTCTGATTTGACTATCAACTTCTTTGATAATTGCAGCTTCATAATCACCTTTCAATAAATCTTTTAGAGTTAATGTATTACTTGATTTTGTATCAATAGTTTGTGACATGTAAAAAGGTGTTCCATGTGCCCCTCCTGTATCCTGATATCCTGTGTATGCAACAGACAATATGCCTGTTTCGTTGTTTGTATATGTTTTATCTTTGATTAACTTCTTTTGAAAAATAACATCCCATCCGGCTCCATCGGTCGCAGGATCTGCTTGTGCTTTTTTCAAATCAATCATAGCACTATCATATTCAGCTTTAGCATCTTTTTTAAGCTGTGCGTTAATACCTTCAGCAGCAGATTCGGGCGCAGCATTTGTAATCTGAGGATATTCAACAAGTAATTCAAGATTAGTTGATGATGCTGACAATGCTTCTACTTTGATATTAAGAGCATTTGCAACAGGTAACGTCGTAGTTGCTTCATTTTCTACAGCTGGATTTCTATGAATTCCTCCAGATAAAAAGTATACTGACGCAGCAAAGAAAAAGATGACGATAATTGTTAATATAATTTTTTGGTTTTTTTGCATTATATTATGTTTTTTGAGTTATTTTGTAAATTCTATAAATCCTGACTTCCTGTAACTTTCTCTACATGTGCTGAAATTCCTGTTTCTTTTGACTGTTCATATTCTCCCGTAAGCGAAAGTGTATTCATATCCAATCTATCAACTAATATATTTCGTACAGGTGTTAAATCAGTATCACTGATATGCTTTGAGAAATATGCCAGAACTGGATCTTGTATTGCTCGTGAGTATGAATATGTTATAGGAAAATCATATGGTCGAAGTTTCATTATTTCTGAAAGATTTTCTGATGCTTGAATTGGCTGCTGACCTCCTGAAAGAAATACAACTCCTCCGATATTTTTAGGTACTGTTGTTCTAAGCAATAATGCTGTCTCATGCGCAACTTCAGTTGTAGTAATTTCTTCCCCACTCTTAAGTCCAGGAAGTACCATAGATGTTTTAAGTATTACTCCTGTAATATCAACTTTATACAAAGCCAATTCACCAAAAAGATGAGTAAGAGTGTACAGCATTTTTTCTTTTGTCTCATGCATAAAATGTGTTCCGTCATACAATACTTCTGGTTCAACCATTGGCACAATTCCAGCTTGCTGTGCAATAGAAGCATAGAGCGCGAGGTTTCTCATGTTTGCTGCGATACCCTCTTCTGTTGATGCATGCACATCAACTACTGCTCGCCATTTGCAGAATCGAGCTCCAAGCGCATAATATTCTTCCATTCTTTCTTTTAATCCATCAAGTCCAAGTGTTAATTTTTCTCCTGGAAAATTTGGCAAATCAATAAGTCCTTTATCAACTTTTATACCTGGAACAATACCATGTTCAGTACAGTATTCTGCAAATGTTTTGCCGTCAATAGTTTGTCTAAAAGTCTCGTCTTGAAATATAATTCCACTGATCTGATTGCTCAGATTCGGAGTTCCTACAATAGCTGTTCTATACCCCAATCTATTCTCTTCTGTTAATGGTATTCCTAGAGCTTCAAATCTCTTATGAATAGAGGCTGGACTTTCGTCAGCTGCCAATACCCCTTTCTTAGGCTGGAATATTTTTTCAATAGTTTCGTGCAGTGTTTGTATATTCATGTAAAAAGTATACCATGATTACTCATTTGGCTATATCGTCCAAAAAAGCCCTTGTTTATTGGGGTTTTGTGGGGTATGGGCTAGTTTTAGGGGTTAAATGAGGGGTACATACTTGCTTTTTATGTCTAAAAGTGCTATAATATAATAGTAGAGGTAAGGAAATGTATCCCCCTCACAACCACCACCTACCCAAGCACATCAACATGAAACAAACCATTCAGATGATTCTCGCAGGCGTTTTCGCTTGCCTTTTCACCGCCTGTGGCACAACCCAAGCCCAAGCCCAACGCGAAGTTCGCGGAGCGCCAATGAGTCCAGAACAGCACGCACAGTACTTACAACGCCAGGATCAGCTCCGGGCCCAGTATCAGCGGGAAATGCAGGAAATGAACGAACGTTCCCGCCGCGAAGCACAGCGACTTCAAATGGAGCAGGAGCGCCGCGAGTACAATGAGTACCTCCGCTGGCAGCAAGGCCAGGCTCAAATCCAGATGCGCCCGCCGGTAAACTCCGAGATGAGCCGCTATCAGCGTTCACTGCAGCCCGGCTACAACGGCGGTTACAACCAGCCACAAGGACCTGTCGGATACGGCAACCCTCAAGGAGGACGTTACTCCAGCAACCCGAACGACCAGAGCAATCTGGGAGGAGGGTACCCTGCGGCCGTTTACCGCGGAGCCCCGATTACGTACGAAAATACGTATAAGGGCAATCTGCCTACCTACCAATCCAGCGGCTACGCAGGACGCCTGCCCACATATCAGTCCAGCGGTTATCAAGGCAACGCCTACCGCCGCCCAGCACCCCGCCCTCGCGGAGTTCGCTAATCACTGAAACTCGTTTCAACACCAACCCAAAAGGTCGGAGTCCATCACGGATTCCGACCTTCTTTTTTTATATTATTTTCCAAACTTTATACTTTCAAATATCTTCTAATAGCAAGATAACTTGATATCGCCCCAAGCACTGTTCCTGCAACAACAAGAGAAAGAATAATCATTGGCAGATTTGCTTGATAGTATGCAAACAAGTTCATACCTGTTCCTAACTTATCTGTCCATGCTCCAAGCGAATGCGTTAGCGGCAACAATATGAGTATGGTCACAACAGCTGACACAACTCCGTACAGTATTCCTACAGTCACGAACGGACCACGAATATATGTCTCACTCGCACCCACCAATCGCATAACTGAAATCTCTTCTCGGAAAATATAAATAGCTAATCGAACAGTGTTAAAGGTAATAAGAATTGAAACCGCTGCAAAGAATAGTGCTATCAAAAATCCAAGCTTATTTGATGCTGCAATAATACGAGTAATCGCATCAATCGCTTCTTTGTTCTTTGTATAGTTAATTTTATCAATGATTCCATCATCATTTACAGCAACCTCTTTTCCTTTCAATGCTTCTACAATTGTATCGTATTGTGAAGGATCTTTGGCTTTAATATTCAAACTTGCAGGAAGTGGATTTTCTCCAATCTCATCAAGAGCTTGAAGAGTTGCTTCTTCTCCTTCATGTCGTGCTCTAAAGGTATCATAGGCCTGCTTACGTGAAATATAGTCCACTGTTGATATTTCAGGCATTTGCTTCAAGCTTTCAGCTAGTGCAAGCATTTCATCCTCTGGCGCACTCTTGATAAAGTACACATTTATATCAACTTTATTTTTAATAGTTTCGAGCGTTGATGACATTACAACTCCGAAGAAAAGAATCATAGAAATAACAGTAAGCGTCACTGTCATGATAAGAACTGACGCAAGCGATACCGAACTATTTCGCCAAAAACTTACTGCTCCTGATTTTATTGTACGTCTTAATTTTGTGATAATCATGTGATATGTATGGTATTAAGAATTAAATTATAAAATGTATTTTCCTTCTATACTGTCAAGCGCAACTTTTCCATCTTTAATAGTAATAACTCTTCGACCAAGATTATCAATTACACCCACGTTGTGTGTTGTAAGTAAAATAGTTGTACCTAAATCATTTATTTTTTTAAGGAGCTGAATAATTTCGTATGTGTTAATAGGATCAAGGTTTCCTGTCGGCTCATCTGCAATAATAAGTTCAGGCTGATTCACAATAGCTCGTGCAATTGCAACTCTTTGTTTCTCCCCTCCTGACAATTCATCAGGGAAACTATGAGCTTTATGTCGCAGTCCTACAAGATCAAGTGCATGAGGCACATCAGATTTTATTTCAGAGTCTGTTCGTCCTGCAGCTTCCATTGCAAAAGCAACATTTTCATATGCAGTTTTATCTGGCAATAAACGAAAATCCTGAAATACTGTACCCACTCGACGTCGATACATATTCATATGTTTTCTTTTAAGTTTGTGAATATTCATTTCTTCAAATACCACATCACCTTCAGTTGGAGCTTCTTCACCAAGAATAAGTTTAAGTAGTGTGGTCTTACCTGCGCCAGACTGCCCTACTATTGAAACAAATTCTTTTGGCTTTATGTGAATATTAATATCTTTTAGAGCTATATCACCTGTATGATATAGCTTGGTAACATTATTGAACTTAAGCATATGGGGTTTAGTATACCATACTTAATCTTATGTCAAAAAACACTTGAATGTGTTTCAAGTGTTTTTTGTATGCCATAGAAGGCGTATATTTAAATTAGTTTTTAATTCCAGAATCACCTAAAAGTTTTGCTAACTTTTCACGATGCTCTTTCATAACTGACATTGTGGCCTCCATTTGCCCTTTGCCTTTTTTTATTTCTTCTTGAATCTTTTCTCCTATTTCTTTGAAAAAATCAGGATCCTTTTCTATAAGGGTCATAATTTTTTGCTGCTGGTCTTCAGGAACACCTTTGAGCTGTTTTTTAACTAATTGTTTTGTGATGAAATCTTTAAAGAATGCCATTGCCTTATGGTAACAGGACAAGCTTTAGTTCCGCAACTATACGATCATGCGCTTGGAGTGATATAATAGCGTTTTCAACATCCCCTGCTTTAATGTATTCTTCTGATTTTACAAGTGACTTATTCGCTGAATCAATCATGTCTGTAGTTGAAGCTGTAACCTCTAGCTTAGCTAGGTTTTTCTTATCAGCAGAAAGTCTTTCATTTAAAATATTAATAGTTGAGGTTGATGAAGTAGCTGACCGAGAAACTGATGCTTCAGTTTCCTGTCGCTCTAATTCAAGGCGTAGGTCAGTTGTCTCAAAAACCGCATTACTTACTGATGTAGCAACTTTATACAGTTCATCAGCTTTAAGAGCTGTTTCAAGAGTCAGAACAACCTGTTTTGCTTCTGTTATCTTATTCTCTTTAACCAAAGAGGCCACCTGATTACGTATCTCTCGTGATCCTGTTGTAACCTTATCAGCAAGGGCTATTTTTTCAGCTAAATCAGTATCTGAATTCAGAGTATCTAAAGACTTTAGGGCTACAATATCCTTCCGAGTCTCCAGCAATGAGTTATTTAACTTTACCTCTGACTTAACATCATTGTAGTTACCAATAGCCAATTGAGCCTTCTGTAGCATACCTTCCCCAAAAACTCTTCCTACGAAGAATAGGACAAATACTGGCAATACATATCGAGAAAACATCACAATGAATGGTGACGGAATTCTTGATGTGTGACGATGAACAATAGGCTTAGCAATAGGAGTTTCAAATACAGTCTTTAAGATTGACGCTTTCTTATCATCACTCAAACACACTGACTTATTAGGTCGTATTTTTTGAAGTGTGTTGATGATAGTGTTAACGTCTTTTGACATTGGGTTTTATAATTTTTTTGAAAATATTTTACGAACGCATGTTCTTTTTTAGTGTCTCAGCAATGCGGTGAAGTTTAACAGATATAGTGTTTTCTCTTTCATTTAAGGCTAGAGAAATCTCCGTAACTGACATTCCTTCAAAATAGCGCATGTATATGAGTTCTTGATGAGCAGGTTTAAGTTTGACTATATGTTTAGACAATTCCTTAAAACTTATATCTGTCTCAGTTGAAGATGTAGCATCCTCATCAGAAAGCAAATCATAACCTTCATTGTCAATCAAGGCATCAAGAGAATAACTTTTCTTGAGACGATATTGATCGATAATGGCGTTACGTAGTGATTGAAATAAAAAGGCTCTATGATTCAAATCTACATTTGTATCATTTTCAACTTCCCTGTTCTGACGAAGCTTTTGTAAATATGCAAAATATTTAATAAAAACGTCTTGAACTAAGTCTGTTGCCTTTTCAGTATCAGTGATTCTAAAGTATGCAAATCTATATAATGAATCTATATGTTCGTAATATATATTTTCAAAGTGCTTCTTAAAGTCTGTGTCTGAAATAGACCATATATCTGTATAGGAGTCGTTCATATGTTCGATATGTGTATGATCTTCTTTCATATAAGATAACGTTTAATGTCAATGAATATTACACTTTTGCACGTGTAATTATGCTACTGCAATATGCTTAAGAATAAGTAGAACAACGATAACCACTCCTAAGAATCCAAGTATGAATTTGAAAGATGTGTTATCTAACATGCAACCAATAATAACATTATTTACCATTAAAATAAAGGTAAAATTAAACAACAAAAAACCACTCTTTCGAGTGGCTTTTTGTATTTACTCATCAATGAGTAGTTGATTTGTTAGGTTAACCCCGAAGAGTTAATCAACAGTCGACTATTTACTGAATGTTGCGAATGAATCACTATCAAATGCTTCGAATCCTCGTGACTGAGTAACTGCAACTCCAGACGCCATTGGTGTCCAAGTAACAGACTGTACGAATGTTCTTACGTTTGTAGTTCCTGCTGGTAGAGTAGAAGAACTGAATGTTGCTGTAAAGTCAACATATTTTGATGCTCCGTCGGCGAATACCGCTAGACCACTTTCAGATGGAGTTCCAGAAACTGTTGTAGTTGCTAGGATAGCTCCTGTCTGAACGTTCTTAATACCGATAACTGCAGAAGTTGATGTACTAATATCTCCACCATCTGCCATTAGTCCAAGTCTTACACTTGAAACGATAGATGTGTTGATGTTGTTGTTAGACTGTGTAGTAACTGTTGAAGAAACTTTACTGAATTTAGCAACAACTGGAGCAAAGTAGTTATAAGGACCTGCAATAGTTAGACCACCGATAGTTGCTGATGAACCATTTGGTTTCTCATAAGATACTGCTGTAACTGTTGTTTGAATAACAGTTCCTGTAGCTGTATTTGATGGAAGGTCTGCCTTGATTGAGAAAGTCTTAGTAGTATCTGCTGGTACAGTAATGTTTGCATTACTTACATCAAATATAACTGTAGATGTTCCTGAAACTGGTGCTGGTACTGATCGAGCGTCAACAATTGTTGATCCGTCGTACAAGTATAGGTTTGTTGGAGTTGTTCCAGATGCTACAACCTGAGCTGTAACACTGTTTAGCTTTGAAGAACCTGTATCTGATTTAACAGCAAATGTTGATGAAAGAACTTTTTCAGCTCCGTTTCCATTAACGTTAACTCGGTAGTTGTTTGCGTAAAGAGTAGTAGCGTCTGCTTTAGCAGTAACTGTAGATGTACCTGGCTTCTTGAAAGTGTGTACTCGATCTTCAGAAACTGTTGTGTAACTACTGATTCCTCGTCCGTCTACAACTCGAATTCCCTGATCTAGGTATGTTCCAACTGTAACGATTCGATCTGAGTCGATTGAGTTAGTGTTGAATGAAACTGATAGGTTTTTCGCTGTATCCTTAGTAACTTTGAATCCTAGACCTGCAAGCTGTAGGTAGTATGTTGAACTACCGTTAGTTGTGATCTTTGAGAAAGTTGTTGAGTTAACAGGGATTGTCTGTAGAACAGTTGATCCATCTTTAATGATAACTGTGTTAATCAATGTTGATGGGTTTTCATATGAAGGAGATCCTGTTGTACCAGCGTTAACTGCTACTTCTAGGTTAATTCTTTCAACTGTAATATCAGACTGCTTAGCTCTGAATTCAATTCCGTAAACTGGTACATCTGTACTGATTTGTACATTTGGGTTGTTTGTTGGAGTAACTGCAATTCGAACCTCTGCGAATCCTTCACTTCCTGATGTTGAACCAGTTGAAGTTGTAGGCTGACATACGTATCCTACTGGACATGCTGCTGGAGTTGTAGGAGTTGTAGTAGTTACTGAAGAGTTCATAGTAGCTCGTGTAAGAGGACCGAAGTATCCAGAAACTGGAGTAATTGCGTTCGCTCTCTGGTAAGCCATAACTGCTGTTTTTGTAATTGATCCAAAGTAACCTGTAGGAGTAGCTGTGAAGTATCCTCCTGCAGCTAGGATGTTCTGAAGTGCTGTAACATCAGCTCCTCTTGATCCTACTGTAAGGTTAGTATTGAACATGTAACCTTCTGCTGATGCTCCTACAGTAACTGTAAGTGCAAGAGCGAAAATTGCTGCTTTGAATGTTTTTTTCATAATGTTTGATTTAAATATAAGTAGTACGTTTTGAGTGTCTATTATTAATAATAATTGATAATTGCTAGACACGCACTACTCGGGCTAAATCTTTGCGAACCCGTCTTGAATATCGATTGAACCAATACTCAAAACGGACTCCAAAGCCTAACCTGTACCCTTGAAAACGGGTACATAGGCGTTATATTACATCTTTTACGTGGTTTTATGCAAAAAACCCATATGTCCTATAGTAACCTACCTAAGTGAGTACTTACTCCATCTTCTCTCCCCTGTCTTTTTTAATGTCCCTGACAATACCAAGCTTGTAAGCTCTCTCTGTATAGTTTTTGAGCTACAGCCCTGTATAGACTCTATGAACTCATGAATTGTAGCTTGTCCTTTAGAACGCACTACTTCCAGTATTTTCTTCCGTCTAGTGCCGATATCTAGTGTTGTAACTATGGGTGAGGCCTGTAGAGGCTTTTCAACCTTTGCAATAATATCGATTGCCTCAACCTCCTTTTTAGGGTTCTGATAGGCTTTGTCCTCGTTTTGAGCTTCAGGCATAGAATTGTTCTTTACCTCTCCATCAGCAGACCGATCATCCCTACTCTCAAATTTAAGCACATGCGATATATCAAGGTTTTGCTCTCTTATATGCACACTTTCTTCAACACTATTAATAGCCCTGAGTAGAATATCTACATTTATCTGTGCCACAAGCCCAACCTCCTTACTTAGCACCAATAAAGACTTGAGTCTGTTAGTAGCTTCAGATCCTTCATATCTAAGCATATCCACGGCAGCATCTCGAAGAGCTGATCTAAGAGGCTCTTTCTCTTCAAAGAGATCTGTTACCATGTATATCGCCTTTGATATAGCGCCACGCTCAATCTGTCTTTTATTTGTAATGGTGGTGTCTTTTTTTGGCTCAATAGGTAAAAAATGATTGTCCATTAGCAAACAGTATATATAAGACAAGTAAAAAAGCAAGGCTCCGCCTATCCTCATGGTAAAATAGGACACATGTCCAAAAAGATTCCAAAAACGAAGCGAAAGAAAAATGTTAAAGAAAGTGTCTCTGACAGCAAAGAAAGCATTGGTATGTCTGAGTTTCTTAAAGGTATGACTCCTAGGGTGCTCCCTGAAAACCCCTATGTGAAGAACACTGTTCTGGCACTTGTCTTTTTTGTCTTATTCTTATTTTTCATATTGTCCCCCTTTAGCCTAGGAGGAGCTATAGGTTCTACTACCTACACTTGGTTCCATGGATTACTAGGGTATGGCTATTATGTCTTACCTTTCCTCTTCGGGGTCCAGGCTTACTTCTATAGTATACATAGAGAGAATACCGCATACACTAAGACCAAAATCCTCTTTGCCACACTGCTACTTATATCTGTTTTGGGTATATTAGAGATATCTATATTAGGCGCAGGTGGTGTATTTGGGGAGTTTATTGCAGGACCATTGTTACACTTATTTGATAAAACTTTGGCTTATATTGTACTAACTGCCTTATTCCTTATTTCTCTTGTTGTGCTGTTTGAATACTCATTTGTTGGATTTAGAAACAAAGACAAGCTCGAGGGTGAGGATGAAGAAACTCTTGAAGACGATGATACTGCAGTAAGTAAAAAGGATAAAAAAATGCGAATTGATATGCCAATCGAAGCTGAGGAAATGTCTCTAAAGGACACGGTTAAGGCAGCATTTATAAAGGACAGCACAAAGGACACTGAAAAACCTTTACAGAATAAGGCTACAGATGAAGCATCTCAAATAGACAGTCTTTTACAAGTAAGTAAAAAATCTATGCTTTTAGGAAAGCCATATGTTCCTCCTCCTCTATCTTTGCTTGAAAAAGACAAGGGTAAACCTGAAGTTGGTGATATTAAAGCCAAGGCAAATATCATTAAAAGAACACTCCAGAACTTTGGTGTGCAGGTAGAAATGGATGAAATATCAGTTGGTCCATCAGTTACTCGATACACCCTTAAACCAGCTGAGGGAGTTAAGCTTTCAAAAATATTAGGCTTGCAGCAAAACCTATCTCTTGCTCTTGCAGCCCATCCGATACGAATCGAAGCTCCAATCCCTGGAAAGTCTCTTGTAGGTATTGAAGTGCCTAACACAAGCAAAACCATGGTTGGACTAGGAACATTGCTTGCGAGTGATGAATATCAGAAATCATCAAAACCACTTCTTATTGCCCTTGGTAAAGGAGTATCAGGAAAGATGTATTACGAAGATCTTGCAAAGATGCCGCATGTACTTATTGCTGGAACAACAGGATCTGGTAAGTCTGTGATGATTCACAACTTGGTCACTTCTCTATTATATAAGAACTCACCTGAGAATCTGCGATTTATCTTTATTGACCCTAAGCGAGTTGAACTTACTCTATATAATAGAATCCCTCACCTTTTGACTCCTGTAATAACGGACCCTAAGAAAGCTATTCTTTCTCTTAAATGGGCAGGTAAAGAAATGACGAGACGATACGATTTACTTGAAAAGCATCAGGTACGAGATATTGATTCATATCATAAGAACATTCTTATGCCGGCACTTGAGGCGGCCAAAAAGGTTACAAATAAGAAGCCAGAGGAGGCAGATAATCTTGAGGAAACTCTCCCTGAGACAATGCCATATATAGTTATAGTAATTGATGAGTTGGCAGATATTATGCAGACATATCCAAAAGAGCTTGAGGCAGGTATTGTACGACTTGCTCAAATGTCACGAGCTGTAGGAATACACCTTGTACTTTCAACACAACGCCCATCAGTTAACGTTATTACTGGTACAATTAAAGCAAACATTCCTTCACGACTCGCCCTTCAGGTAGCATCTCAAATTGACTCAAGAACTATTCTTGACGATAGAGGCGCAGAAGAGCTTCTAGGTAAAGGAGATATGCTCTTTAAAACAGGCTCAATGTCTAGTCCTCAGCGAGTACAGTCACCTAACATTGGCGAGAACGAGACTAAGACTATTGTTAAATACCTTATCGATAATATGGAGTATGTTCCAGACACAATACAACTTGGCGCTCAAGAACAAGAAAATGCAGGAACTAATGCAATATTCGCTTCTTCATTCGATGGAGCGGAAGAGCCTGAAGAATCTGATGATGATCTGTATGATGAGGCAAAACAAGCTGTTATAGATGCAAAAAAGGCCTCTACATCATATCTACAGCGTAAGTTCCGTATAGGTTATTCTCGAGCAGCTCGTCTTATGGATATTCTTGAATCAAAAGGAGTTATTGGCCCATCAGACGGCGCCCGTCCACGAGAAGTACTTGTAGGAAAAGAGAGTAGTTCTCGATCAGATGATCTTGAGAGCCAGGCAGATGAATTACTCGAAGAAGATGAACCTACAGATAGAGTTATATAAAAATTGTACAATATTATATAAATAATTTATTAAAAGTTTAACTACAAAACAATATCATGACACTAGGGTATACAGACGGTAAAACGAAGATTAAAATAGGGTTACTTACATTAGGAACTTTGAGCATACTTGCATTAACAGCGTTTGAGCTTAGAAAAGTGGTAGAAGGACCTCGTGTGCAACTACTCTGCCCTACTTCTGAATGTGAGAAAATTACAACAGAAAAGAGTCTGTATGCCTTATCGGGAGCCACATCAAATATATCAGAAATTCATATTGGAAATCGTAAAATATATACAGATACTGCAGGTAAATTCAATGAATATATTACCCTGTATCCAGGAGTTAACAATTTAACAATTTCAGCTAAAGATAGATTTGGCAAAGAAGTCAAGAAAGATATCAGTGTATACTATACAGATAAGGACTTAGATACGAGATTATAAAATCATAAACATAAATACCCAAATACCACTATGCAAAAAAAGAAACCAGCAAAACGAACAGAAGAGGAAGAAATGGCTTTAGAAGATCTCGAGATTGAGAATGCCAAAGCAGCTAAAAAGAAAGCATCAAGTAAGGATTCAGTTCAAGACACTATTGCCGATACAATTGCAGAGATTAAAAGCCGTTTCGGTGACGAATCTATTATGAAGCTTGGAGAAAAACCTAAGGTTGATCTTGATGTTGTACCAACAGGATCTATCGGTCTTGATGCAGCACTTGGGGTTGGAGGACTTCCACGAGGAAGAATTATAGAGATCTTCGGACCAGAATCATCAGGTAAGACCACCCTTGCCCTTCATGTTATTGCTGAAGCACAAAAGAAAAATGGTGTGTGTGCATTTATTGATGCAGAACATGCCATGGACCCTGATTATGCAGCTCGACTAGGAGTAAACATCAACAACCTACTTATTTCACAGCCAGATGCTGGAGAACAAGCACTAGAGATCACAGAGAGTCTTGTACGAAGTGGAAAGATAGATGTTATTG
Source organism: Patescibacteria group bacterium (assembly GCA_040386515.1). Lineage (GTDB taxonomy): Bacteria > Patescibacteriota > Minisyncoccia > Phycocordibacterales > CAIZLB01 > CAIZLB01. The sequence goes on along the minus strand of JAZKFG010000002.1, from coordinate 50,310 downwards.
TTATTGACTCAGTTGCTGCCCTTACCCCTAAAGATGAGATCGAAGGAGAAATGGGTGCACAGCATGTTGGAAAACAGGCTCGACTTATGTCACAGGCACTTCGAAAGCTTACAGCTATTGTGGCTAAAAGTAAGACTATTGTTATTTTTATAAACCAGATACGAATGCAAATTGGTGTAATGTTTGGTAATCCAGAAACAACACCAGGAGGAAAAGCCTTGAAGTTTTACACTTCTATCAGACTCGATATACGACGTATTGCTCAAATCAAAAAAGGTGAAGATGTAATGGGAGGACGAGTACGAGTTAAAGTAGTTAAGAATAAAGTAGCGGCTCCTTTCAAGCAAACAGAATTCGACCTTATGTACAACGAAGGTATTTCACTTGAGGGAGAAATTATTGCTCTTGGTGAAAATATGAAAATTATTACAAAAAGTGGTTCTTCATATGCATATGGCGATATAAAACTTGGACGAGGCTACGATGCTACACGACAATTCTTAAAGGAGAATGTAGAACTTAAGAATGAGATTCTCGGCATTATCAGAACAAAGCTTAAAGAAGCATAATCAATCACAAAAACAAAATACCTACACCGCAGACTAAGCTAAGTGTAGGTATTTTGTTTTTCCATTGTATAGCATAAAACCCTCGGTTTATCCCGAGGGTTTTATGCTTACGCTTTATGCGTTGTTGATGTATGGAATAAGAGCCATGAATCGAGCTCTCTTAACAGCAAGAGCAAGATTTCTCTGATGCTTTGCAGTTACCCCAGAACGCTTTCGTCCTGCGATTCGACCATATTTATTTAGGAATTTACCTAATATATGCACATTTTTATAGTCAATGTGTTGTATATTATTTTCTGTGAAGTAGCACTTTTTTGACATGTAATATGTATGATTTTTAATATTTATAATTAGAATGGAATATCTTCAGGATTGATTTCTTCGTCTGGATATTTAACTGTACCAATATCAGAGCTCCCTGTATCTTGCGATGCTGAATCAGAGTCATGTGCTGATGAAGAATTGTATCCTCCTCCTGCAGCCCCTGCCCCACTACCTGTTCCTTTAGGACCAAATTGGAAGTTCTCAAGAACAACTTCTGTTCTATATTGCTTCTTTCCATCTTGACCATCCCATGAACGAGTTTGAATTCGACCATCTAGATAAATTGGATTACCCTTTTTTATATACTGATGTATCAATTCTGCCTGCTTTCCAAAAGCTACAACATTGTGATACTCAGGAACATCTTTACGAGCTCCAGACTGATCTTTAACTGCTCGGTTTGTAGCTACACTGAATGAGCTTACATGAGTACCGTTTGGTAATGATTTTAGTTCTGGATCTTTAGTAAGATTCCCGTATAAAGTTACTTTGTTTATGTACATGGTACGTTTTGTTTAATTTTTTAGCTGATAATGTATGTTTTGACACACGTTGAACACTAAAAAGTATAGCAGAATTATAGCGTTTCTGTTTCAACAGGAGCTTCTACTGAAGCTTCTGGTGCAACATCTTTTGCTATAGTAACATCTTCCGTAATCACGATATCATTGGCAAGGAGATCTGGAGAAACAATAGTATCTTCTCGTACTGTTTTTACGAGTAGATATCGTAGTGTATTTTCAAGTTCTTTAACAAACTTTTCAAACGCTGCGAGTTCTTTTGCTTCTAATTCGAACTTAACCCAGCCAAAGTACGCGGTTTCATACCATCTCTTTTGAGCTTTGATAGTCTTTGGAATCTCATACGCTAAAGTGAACAGTCGAGGTGCAGACTCAGAGATAAATTCTCCTTGTAGCTTCTCGATTTGTGCTTTAATTTTTGAAAATTCTACCTGAACATCAGCCTCAGAGAGGGTCGGGAGGAGATGAATACCTAATTCATATACCTTGAAGCCTTCCTTTGTGCTTATTGTTTTATTTTCGGTCATGACGGTTACTTTAGCACAGAACTTTGATAAAAGCTAGTCAATATGTCGGCTTTTTAGCCAGTATTTACAAGCGTTTTTATACAAGGTTTCTTTTACAACCTCAAGAGGAATATTCTTAATCTCAGCTATCTTTTTATAGACCTCAATCACATGTACAGGATTATTGCGCTTTCCTCTAAACGGTACAGGAGAGACATACGGACTATCAGTCTCGGCAAACATACGCTCAAGTGGAACAAAACGAACCAACTCTTCATATGCAGGTACAAATGTAATAACACCTGTGAAAGATATGCTAAAACCAAGATTTAAGAATGCTCGAGCCTCTTCTATTGTGCCGACAAAGAAATGAGCATTCCCTCTATACTCTAACTCCCCTGCCTTAAAGTATTTTGAAAGAATTTCTAAAGTTTTTTGATAGGAATCCCGAACATGAAGCATGAGCGGCAAATTGTGTTTTATTGCCAATTGTATTTGATCAATAAAAACTTTTTCTTGAATCACCTTGTCTTCAGATTCAGCAAATTTATCTTCTTCGACTTTTATACCTCTAAAAAAATCCATACCACACTCTCCTATTCCTACAATTTGCCCACTTGTATCATGTACAATAAGATTTTCAAGACCCTGCTCTTCCTTGCCTTCGTCCGCGTACACCGGATGCAAACCCACTGTGGCGTAACAGGTCTCGGCATAATTTGCTGCAAGCTCTACACCAAGTCTTGAAGTCTCAAGCGTTGTCCCTACATTGATAGTAATAACGCCCTCCTCCTGCATCTTCGCAATTATCCCTTCTCTATCTACATCAAAATCCTCAAACTGAAGATGGCTATGCAAATCAACATATGGAAATTCTTGAGTTGACGACTGTGTTGGGCTTGACATGACTATTGACACTTATATTTTTAAGAACAAAGCCTGCTCTGGCATTGTTCGAGTTTCGATACATCGCACAATATGCGGCACAGTATGCGGCAAAATAGGCTCAGCAAAATTTGCCAAGATATAAAACTTCATCATCATCTCACTCACAATTGCACGAGCTTTTTCCGAGTCTGTTTTAAATAATTTGAATGGTTCAGTATCTTGAATTTCTTTATCAATACCTGCAAACTCTTTCCACACAAAAGCAGAGTAGCCAGTAATATCCAGATTCTTCAAACATTCTCGAGTAGTAGAAAGACATATATCCCAAAGTGGCATAGCCTTTGCAGCATAAGGGTCAAATTGAACATCATATGATATGGCCATTTTCAATAATCTATTAGTAAGGTTTCCAATACCATTCGCAAGATGCGCGTTATACGATGCAATGATTAAATCTTTTGATATTTCTCCGTCATCAGTAAGAGGTACTTCATATGCAAAATAAAATCGAAGCCCTTCTGCCCCAACAAGTGCAATCATTTCCTCAGGATCAATTCCATTTCCATTTGATTTACCCATTTTTCTTCCACCTGAAAGGAGAAGTCCATGTGCAAGAATCTCTTTAGGCAATGGAAGTCCAGCAGACAAAAGCATACCTGCCCAAATTTCAGCATGGAATCGAATAATATCTTTTCCCATAATCTGTACCGTTGCTGGCCAGAATCTATCAAAAAGAGTTGTAGCACCAGTACCAAATCCAAGCGCTGAAATATAGTTTACAAGCGCATCCCCCCACACATAAATAGCCTGTGTCGGATCTTCAGGAACAGGAATTGTATTTGGCTGGCCTTTGTTTGGTCTTGAAAAACTGATGTCTGTTAAGCCTTCTTCAAGATGTGCCAATACTTCGTTACGCCGAGCTTCTGGAGTAATTTTAAATTCCCCTGATTCAATACGTTTCTTAATTTCATCTGAATATTTTGAAAGTCTGAAAAAATAGTTTTTCTCTTTCAAGAATTCTGCCACAGTATCATGAATAGGACATTTACCATCTATCAAATCTTTTTCAGTTTTAAATCCTTCACATCCAACACAATAATACCCTTCATACTCACCTTCATATATATCCCCTGCTTTTTTAATACGATTCCACATTTCAATTACACCAATATGATGCACGTCAGGATCGGTTGTACGAATATATTGATCATATGATATATGAAATTCTGCAAATAACCTTTGAAAATCAATAGACTGCTCATCCAAAAATTCCATAATACCCTTACCATGTTTCTTGGCTGTTTCTTCAATCTTTAAACTGTTTTCATCTGCACCTGTTAAAAAGTATGTAGGTCTGCCTACCATTCGAGCCATTCGTGCAAAAACATCACAGACCGTCTCAGTATAGAGATGTCCGATATGGAGCTTACCATTAGGATAAAATATTGGGGTTGTGATATAGAATGGGTCGGTCATACATTCTATAGTAGCACACCCTATTCCTCGTCTCTAGCAGCATTTTCAAGCATTTGCTTGCGTCGGTTGTGATCGTCAAGATATTCTACAATAAGTACTGCAGCGGGAATCGAGAGAAGTACTCCTACAAAACCAGCAAGCTCAATACCTGCTACAAGCGAAATAATAACAAGAAGAGGCGGAACTCCTGTAATCTTCTTCATGACCAATGGATAAAAGATATGCGATTCTGTCTGATGAATAAGAGTAAAAATAATTACCACAAGCACTGCAACCGATACTCCTCCATTTAACAGTGTGAATAGGAATGCAATGATAGTCGATACTATAACCCCAATTACAGGTATAAACTCAAGTACGCCAGCAATAAGTGAGAGCAAGAATACATGCTGTATCTGATCACCGAGAACCAATTTACAAATAGATAATGAAATAAACACTAATACGAATATAATTCCCATTAATATAAACTGACCTTGAATCCACCGTCCAATTTTGATCTGAACACGTGTCCATAAGTCGATTACGTATTTTTCGTATTGCCGCGGAGTGATAAGTCCAAGAAATCGTGCCACACCCCTGTGTTCAATAGACAAATATACTGATAATACAATAACAATTACAAAACTAATTACTCCCCCAAAGAATCTGCTTACTGTATCAAATACTCCTCCTACAAAGTTGGAGAACGAAGATGTAATCAATCCTACCAAATCCTCAATAGAGATTCGCTGTGGTATATCAGGGAAAATATTTCGCGCTACCGTATACAAACTCTTTTGTATTGGATTCAATACATCTGCTGTTTTTATAGTCGTTGGCAAAGAGTTAATTGCTGAAAATGTTTCTCGTACGAGCGGTGGCAAGGCAAGAAAAATAAATGACATCACAACAGCAAGTATAAGTGCATAGGTAATAAATACAGACACCCCTCTTCCAAGCCCTCTCTTAGTAAAGAATAGAATTAATGGTTCTATAAATGATGCAACCACTACCGCAACCAATATTGAAACTATGAGCGACTGAAGATGGACAATTGCGAAGAAGGCAAATATTCCACAAATAACTTTGGCGATTGTTCCTCCTGTAATATTCATATTAGGAGTATATCATGTTCATTTACATTATACGCAACCCTGATATGTTCTCACCTATGGCAGCCAAATACATATCCTTTAAAATAAAGGTTTTCTTGGCAATTCTCATAACGTCCTCGGCAGTCACCTTGTCCAGCATTTTGTATATTTGATCGGGAGTTTTAATTTTCACATTTCTCATATACTGAGTAGCGTAGAAGTTAGCAATATCCTCAGCAGTCTCCATATTCATAGCAATACTAGATTTAAGCATTTGCTTTGCTTTGGCAAGCTCATCATCAGATACTAATTCTTTGGTAAATTGCATGCACTCCTCAATAACAGTTTTTAGCCCAAGATCTACTCTTTTTACATCTACCCCAGCACTTACTCCAAACTGTCCCACTGTTTCTGTGAGTGTTCCATATCCAGCATTTGTATAATAGCAAATACCCAACTCTTCTCGCATTTTAATAAATAATCTTGAACTCATGCCGCGGCCAAGAATTGTGGCTAGGATTTGATACACATATCTATCCTCACTTAAATATCCATCCGCTTGCATACCTAGTACAAAATGAACCTGATCCGTTTTCTTCTCTTTAAAAGAATACTTCTCCCCTGCTTTTTTAACCTTTGGCTCAATGAGTTTTTGCTCGACATGAACTTTATCTTGCGCATTTCCAAAATACTTTTTAATATCTTTTTCAATCGCTGCCGCATCCACTCCACCTGAAATAACAATCCATGTTCTTTCACGTCCATAATGCGTATTATAAAAATTTCGAAGTTGTTTTTCATTTAAACTGTTTACTGTTTCTTTACTGCCAAGAATACTTCGACCAAATGCCTGATCAGGATACATCAGCTCATCAAACATCATGCTTACTTTTTCTTGCGGCATATCTTCATACATAGCCATTTCCTGAAGCACAACACCTTTCTCTTTTTCTATTTCAACAGTTCTAAACTGCGCATTATTGTAAATGTCAGACAGAATCTCAAGGATTGTGTGAGCATGGTCCTTTTGCGCTTTAGCCCAATACCCCGTTGTTGTATGTGAAGTGAAGGCATTGTTTATAGCACCAATTTTTTCAAAATCTATTGCAACATCTTTAGCAGTAAGACGTTTTTGCGTGCCCTTAAACATCATATGCTCCAGGAAGTGAGCAATACCATTTTCCTTTTTAGACTCGAAGGCAGAGCCTGTTTTGACCATGACTGATACTGAGACTGTTTGACTATCTGTTGGGAGGATTAGATATTGTAAGCCATTTTTAAGCTTTTTTGGCTTTGGCACATGAGAGGTGTTCATGTGCTGAGTGTACTATGGATTTGGGTAGGAGGCAAAAGAATAAAGAATTATTTAATGAATAAATCATTATTCTCTGAGCGTGCTGATAACTTTTTTAAATTAACAAATACGTCATTTAAGTTAATGAAATCTGAAATCATTACTTTGGTGAGAATATGGGTAAATAATTCCGCTGGAATTTTTTGCTCAGTGTTAACTATTTTTTCATTTGCTTTATCTACTGCCAAAAAAGTTGTGGCCATCCCTGATATAAATCCAGCTGCTTTGGGAAATATTTGAGTGAGCTCATATACATCTGGTGCGTAATGCGGATAAATTTCTTTTAATTGATCCGTAAAACCCTTTGAGTCGTCCTTCAAAATATCACTCAGTTTTTGTAAATATTTCTGTTTATTTGTCTTTCTTGCTAACTGAGTATTTACTATTTCAATAAAACTTTTATTTTGAGTTAATGCCTGAAATTCATCCATTACCCAATTGAAAGTTATACCTTTATCGTTGGATAATTTAGCTTGCCTTGTTTGTACAGATATAACCTGTAAATGCTGCAACAACTTTAATGCAAAGATATTTAATTTGAATTTAAAAAAGAATGATTTTTCCTTATTGATTAAACTTAACTTATCTTTTTCGATATTTTTAATAATTTTATCAATTACAAAAATACCTACAAAAAATATTACTAAGTTAGAAAGAATACCATTTATCAAACCTGTTAAAAACTCTTTGTCGAAAGGGATTTTTAAACTTATTTGTAATTGTATAAAGACCAATATTAATAATATAAGTATTAATACAATTTTTCTCATATTCTTACAGCAATTTACTCAACTCATCAATACCCATAACCTTCTGCTCCCCAGTATCTCTATCTCTCACAGTCACTGTTCCCTTTTCAAGAGAATCAAAATCCACAGTCACACACATAGGTGTTCCAATCTCATCCTGTCGTCGGTATCGCTTTCCAATACTTCCCGCTTCGTCGTAACAAATCTTAGCTGCAGACAACCCTTTTGCAGTTGCAGCATCTCGGAGAATTTTCCAAACTTCTTTTGCCTTATCAGTAAGCTCTTCTTTATTTTTCAAAAGCGGAAATACAGCAATTCTGTACGGTGCAACTTCAGGAGAAAGTTTTAAATATACCCGCTCTTCTCCACCTAAACTATCTGTACTGTATGCAGTAGCCAATACTGCAAGAACAGTTCTATCCAATCCAAAAGATGGTTCTATACAATGAGGTATGAATCTAGCCTTAGCTTCTTCATCAAAATATGACAAATCAACTTTAGATCCTTCAGTATGTGCCTTAAGATCAAAGTCAGTTCTGTATGCCAAACCGTATAGCTCTTTTTTTCCAAATGGAAAATCATACTCAAAATCAATTGTTCGAGCAGAATAATGAGCCCTATCACCGTCCCCTATTTCAAGCTCATGTAGCTTTGATTCTTCAAGACCAATTTCTTTTATAAAATTCCACACTTCTTTTCTAAATGATTCAAACACTTTTTGCCAACTTGCTTCATGAGACGCATCAAGATTTGGATTTACAAAATACTCAATTTCCATTTGCTCAAATTCTCGAACTCGAAACACAAAATCTCGAGGAGCAATTTCATTTCTAAACGCTTTACCAATCTGTGCCATACCGAATGGAAGCTTTGGATGAAATGTATCTAGAATATTTTTAAAGTTAACAAACATACCTTGTGCAGTTTCTGGTCGTAAGTAAGAAATATTTTCATCAGACTCAATAGCACCGATGTTTGTTTTAAACATCATGTTAAACTGTCGAACTTCTCCAAGTGCATTTCCATCAGGACTTTTAACTCCATTATCTTTCATCATTTCTGTCATCTCTGCAGGAGATTTTCCTGCTGGATTTAAACCAGCTTCTTCAAGCAAATGATCAGCTCTGTATCTTTTCTTTGTTTTTAAATCTTCAACCAACGGATCAGCAAATCCACCTACATGTCCTGAAGAAACCCAAACCTTTGGATTCATAAGGAGAGCTGCATCAACTCCGTACATATCAAGCCTGTCATCAACAAAACGCTTCCACCACAATCCTTTGATAGAATTTTTAAGCATTACTCCCAACGGACCGTAATCCCATGTCCCTGCCAAACCACCATAAATCTCAGACCCTTGGTAAATAAACCCTCGTCTTTTACATAGCGAAATAATATCTTCCATACTTACCTTTCCGGCATTGTTATCTGTAGTCATAATACTGACACTATAGCATAAGAAAACCCCGACGCTAAATAGCGTCGAGGGTCCGGAAGAGTCACAGGTTCTTGCCTTACCATTTTGAAATTATGTCACTGATTCGAGCACGAAGATTGCAAGAGTCTTAGTGCCCCACTTCATGCGAGGAATGACACCTTGCGAGGTTAATACAGTCCGCTCGATTACAAACAAACTGTCTTTACCCCACTCATTAAGCAGCATATGCGTGGCAACGACAGAGAATTGAATCTGGTCCTTATTTTCGGCACGAAGCATTGGGGCATGCCTAGGCTGACAGAATTTAAGCACTTGACCATTCAAGTTCTGTGCACTCCATTCTGCAATAAATGCTTCGTTAATAAATTCTTCCGTCGTAGGGTCAGTGCTAAATCCCAGATCTTCTGGGGAAAGCCTAACAAAATCCACATTGGCTTCGGACAGTGGCTTGAATTCAATATCATTGAACATACCACGGGCATACAGATCGAATTGTAATTTGGCACGCAACTCTTCAACGTTGACTTGCCCGTCTTGAATGGTTATCCATGGAATCAATTTTCTTTTCATAAAGTCCTTTCGTTTAGGTTAATGTTTCCTAACCGTACTATACAGGAAATTTATTTTTACTCAACAACTCTACCATCCCCCAAGCTCTCACTATCAAGCGTAGGCAGTATATTTAACCCGTCAAGACCTCTGTCAAGTCTCTCTCCTGTAAATGAATCGACACCACTAATATGGGGCGCAATAATCAAAACTGGTGCTTTGCCTACTTCTGTTAGTGTAGGAGTAAATCCAACCTGGAATGAAAATTCTTTAGCAGGCACATCAATACCAGCACCTGATGGAATTTCCCCGAGATCAATAGTAATCTCTCTTTTACTCTGACTATATGAAATTGCGTCAGATGGAATATCTTTTGAGTATACGTTTTTCCAAGTTCCATTTGGAGGAAGCTTTGCGGTAAATATTGTCTGCTTCAAAGAGTTGGCAGTATTTGAAATACGTCCAGTGTATGTATATGTTGTTTCTGAATTTACTTTAGGAGGATAACTTCCACTGTTAGTAAATGGACCACTTGAAAATCCAATGCCGGATTCAAATGTAGGATTCGTTGTTAATCGAATCTCTTGATTTATAACAGAAGTTACTTCTTCAGGTACTCTGTTTTGATTAAGTCTTTTTGCTTTAACTGTAACGACAAGATTTGATCCTGCCCTTCGTAATGATTTTATAAGATTATCTCGTGCAGAAATGATTTTAAGATTGAATCCAAGTTCTCTTGATTGACCAGGAGCCACTTCTGCAAGTGTATCATTTTGAGCCTTATCCCAGAATACAAGATCATTGCTTGATTGATAAAATCCTTTATCTGCTTCAATACTTCTTCTGTCTATAAGTACGCCGCCGACACTCATTTCAACCACTACATTTGTCAAAGGAACATCGAGATTGTTTGTAAACACAATATCGCCCTGAAGTGAATCATCATATTGTACCGGACGATATTCTTGCACCTGACCATCAAGTGAGAGCTTTGTAGAAACGAAAGGCTTTGCAATAACCACTTTTTGATCTTGTGTTGAAAGCACGGTAGACATATCCCCTGTCTTTGGATCGTATACACCAAGCACAAATCTAAAGTTTTTCTCAAGATTGCTTGTTCCAATAAGCTTACCTTTGAGTTGAATAACTTTACTGTCGAGCGCAGCAAGGTCTCCAATATTCCATGTATTATTATCAAAAACTGGCTTAAGGTTTGCCTGTTCAAGCTTGTATCCAAATGGGTATTCAACTTGGAGCTGAATATTTTTTACAACTTCCTGCGTATTAGATTGAATTTCAATATCAAATGAAAGCTCCTGATTATTTGTCACCTCTTTCACATTGGTAATCTTTGCCGTGATTGGAGAACCTGCAATAATAACTCCTACATCTTTTGTTACATTGAAAATACTTGTTGAATCAGGAATACTAAATTCAACTGCGTAATTAATATTTTTCTTTACATTCTCTTCACCAAAGAAAATAGCACTGGCTTTTCTATGCACGGTTTCCCCTGACTTGATTGTTCCAACCTCCATTCGCTCATATGTATGTGACTGAGCAGGTTCTATGGCGGACATTGTTCCTGCAGGATATTGAATGACAAGATCTGAAAGGGTTAAGTCGGTTGGATTATTGTTTGTAATGTCTATAGAAAAATCATTCACCTCACCTGACCGAACTGAAACAGGACCTTGTACTGTGATTGCCACTTTATCAGGAGAAATAATATTAGTACCGTGCGTTAATGTGTAATATGCATATCCAAGCGCACTTAGGAAAAAGCCGAGAATGAGCATAAAGAATACAACTCCAAAACTTACTCTTTTTCTTTCTTCAGTGAAAATTGGCTCATGTTTTTGTCCTGATGGCATTGCTGCAGATTCTTCTTCAGGAGTTTTTTCTACTGGTGCTGTATGGTGCACTTCCCGAGTCATTTTATCAAGATTCGTATTTCCAACAGTGAGCACGCTAAAGTCTGGATGATATCGCTCTGTAGTAATAGGCTCATGCACAGGAGCATTCTTTGCAGCCTCAGCGGCCGCGGCAGCATTGGCAGCATCTCTTTCAGCTTTTTGCTTTTGAAAATCAGGGTAAATATTCCCCTGAATTTGTGCAGAGGCATACTTCATCGTCACGTCCTTAGCGGCCAGTCTTTTTTGTACCTGCTCAGCTCGCTTACGCGCAGCTTGTCCTGAGGGTCCACCAAATATAGTAGTAAGCATGTCCTCACCCTCTTCCTGGTCAGCACTGTTGTCAATAGATGTTTTAACTTGCTGTTTATGCTGTGTCGCATTTTCTACAGGGCTAAAATGCCCATAGAGTGTTGAGTTTCTGTGAGTTATATTTTCATTACTTAAACCAAGTCTTGCATCTTCTTTTTCCTTGGCCTTGAGGGCAGCATTATGCGCTTGTTTTTTATCTGTTTCATCCCAACTTTTACCAATATCAATATGATGCTGTCGAAGTCCTCGCTCTCGAACATTGCTTTCTCGAGATGAATTTGAATACAACTTTTTCTTTAGCTCTTCAATACGAGCAGCTTCTTCATTCGCATTTGCATTCTTCTTACCTTTATAATCGTTAGGGTTCATATGTACATATATTGTACATGAAAATAAGCCTATAGTGCTAGTTTAGATTCCAATTCTTGAATCAATTGTGCATGTTCTTCAATCCAAAAATGAAGTTCAGAATCAGAATATTCCAAAACTCCATCAATATTCATTTTTCCTGTAAATCCTTGTAGTCCTTTTACGTATATTGTAAAGAATCTAATTGCCTCACCTGTATCTTTTTTCTCTGACACAAGCCAAATAATATGTTTACACATTCGAATAAGCATACCGTATATATCAGTGTTAATACGTGTCCCATGATCATCGTCATCATCGAAGAATAATGCCTCAGCTCCCTTTAGGAAGTTAACCACTGATCGCGATTGTATAAATGAAAAAATGCATTTAATGTCTGTAAGAATAAAAAATTCTTTGCCCTTAACTGCAGCAATATGCACAAGTGAGAAATCCTGAATATTTGCCCGAAGCTTTGATGTTCCCTTTCTTCCTCCTTTTGAAATAATACGAATATATCCAAACAACGGCGAAAAAGCACGAATCATGAGATCGTGCTCTTGTATATCGCGAATACCGAGAATAATGGCATCTGTTTGATAAATAGAATATGCCATATAGTCCTAAGTATAAAATTATATCTTTGCTACCACAATAGAGAATGTTGGTGCAGAAACGATTTCACATGTTGCTGCATTTACAGCATCTGTAACAGTCTTCTTGTGTTCAGCAAGTACTGCCTCATAGTCCCCTTTTAGTCCATCTTCAATCTCTAATACAACTGAAACCTTATCTGTTGGCATTAGATTAAGATCTTTTCGCTTTGATTGAATTTCTCGAATAATGTCTCGAGCCAGTCCTTCAATTCGCAAGTCTTCAGTTACTGTTGTATCAAGAACAATTTCCCCTTCTAAGCTTGAACCAATTCGCTTAATGTTTAACTCATCCTGCAAAATGTGAATATGCACATTACTGAATGTAGCAATTGGAAGAGTAAGAGAACCAAGTGGCTGTCGAACTTTAATATTATTTTTATTTCGAATTCCTAACACCTGCTCTACCACTTCTCGAGTCTTTTGCATTTTTGTAACAATTTCTTCTTTCTCAGGATTTGACAGAGTACTTGACACTACTGGCCAAGATTCAAGATGAACACTTTCCTTATATTTTCTATGAGTAAACTGAGAGTCAAAGTTTTTTACAAACTGATATATTTCCTCAGCCATAAACGGTGTTGCAGGAGCCATAAGCTTTGAAAGCGTTCCGAGTACTGTGATCAATTTATTTGTAACAATAAGGCCATCTTCTTCATCCTTGAAACGATCTCGAGATCGACGAAGATACCATGTTGAAAGATTTTCAACAAACTGTAGCAGTGGTCGAAGGGCTTTATCAATTTGATATCCATCCAAACTCTCTGTCATATCCTTTATAAGCGCATCAAGCTCAACCTGAATCCATGCATCAAGAATATGTTCAGTTGTATGCATACGATCAAGACCTTTATCTTTGATACCATACATATCCAAGAATGACATAACATTTGTCAGCTTGTTAAATAGCTTGTTCTGGATTTCTGTGAGGGCTTTTTCTGAAAAGGCTACTTCGTCAGCATGAACGATTGGAGAAGAGAGCAAGAAATATCTTACAGTATCTGCCCCATACTTCTCTACAATAGGCATTAATTCAGGAAAGTTATTTAGACTTTTACTCATTTTTCTTCCATCCTCTGCGAGAAGGAGTCCGTTCACCATAACATTATCAAATGGCTTTTTATCAAACAATGCCACTGACATGATAAGCATATGATAGAACCAGCCTCGTGTTTGATCGAGTCCTTCAGCAACCATATCTGCTGTAATTGTTTTAGATATATCAACCTCTTTGTTAAAAGGATAATGAACAGATGCAAATGGCATTGAACCAGCATCATACCAAACATCTAACACTTCAGGTAAACGAGTATATTTTTCACCATCAATATCAAACACCACTTCATCAACATATGGTCTGTGGAAATCTGCTTCATATGTTGCGTTATGTGGAATAGCAGCAAAGTTGAGCGTTCGGTATTGTCCTGGATGCATTTGAACAATATGTGCATGCGTAGCAATAATATTTTCGAGCGACATTCCTGATGCAATATCCTCTGCCCCATAAACACACCCCTCATGCGTTACCAATAGAATTCTCTCATCTTTTCTTTCTGCATCGACTGCATAGAGAAAATCCCCCATTCGCATTCTCATGTCAGCATATGACTCACCGTTAGGAAATCTCTTATTGATATATTCCTCAGGCGTTGTTCTATACGAATCATGCTCTTCGCATCCATGACCATCAAGATCTCCGAAATCTTCTTCGCGCATTCGAGCATCAGAAACAAGAGGAATTTTCTTTCCTGTTTTTTCCTCTATTGCGTCACGTACAATCTCGGCAGTTTCGCGTGTGCGACGAAGCGGTGAATGGTAAATAACTGTTGGCAATGTATTTTCAGCAATCATTAATTCAACACTTTCAAGTATCTGTGATTTTCCAAGATCTGTAATACCATGTTTTTCTGCAAACTCCTGATGAGAACTCATTACTCGTTCTACAAGATGCGTTGCCTGACCATGGCGCATTGCCATATATGTATTTCGTCTTGTGTATGAACGTATTTCTTCAAGACTTCCTACACATACTGTTTTGCCAGTCTTTTCACCTTTCCAGATTGGAAGAGGTGTACCCCAGAATCGACTTCTTGACACTGCCCAGTCACGAACATTTTCCAACCACATATTAAGTCGCTTAGTTCCGATTTCTTCTGGATACCAATTAATTTTTTTATTTTCTTCAATCATTCTATCCTTAAGCGAAGTTGTTTTAATAAACCAACTTGTTGTTGCATAGTTTAGAAGCGGAGTTTTACATCGCCAACAATGAGGATATGTGTGCGTATATTTTTCTTTGGCAAAAAGTTTTCCTGCATGCGCTAAATATTTTATAACCTCAATATCAGACTTTTGATGATCTTCAATAGGTTTTGCTTGTCCTGAAAAATCCTTTACTTCAGGCGCAAAGTTTCCGTTTGGTAATACATGCTTAATAACTGGCAAATTGTTTGCCTGTGCAAGCTTCATATCATCAGCACCAAAGGCTGGAGCAATATGAACAATTCCTGTTCCATCTGTATCCGTTACGAAATCACCAACATATACTTTCCATGCATTTTGCTCATTTTCCAATGTTGCATCAGTTGTATAGTAATTAAAAGGAGGAGTATATGTAAGACCAACAAGATCTTTACCTGTAACCTCTTTCACAATAGTATATGTGTTCGCATCACCTCCAAGGAGCTTTACTTTATCAAGTGAAGTTTTTGAAACGATTATCGTCTCATTTGTTGGTTCTATTTTTACATATACATATGCAATATCATTTCCGACTGCAAGAACAACATTACCTGGAAGAGTCCATGGCGTTGTTGTCCATGCAACAAAACTAGTTGTCGGTTCAGTTGTTAATGGAAATCGAGCATAGGCAGATAAATCAGTAATTTCTTTATACCCTTCTGTTACTTCGTAGTTAGATAACACAGTTCCACAATGCGGACACCATGGCATTACTTTATATCCCTCGTATACAAGATTTTTATCCCAAAGCTGCTTGAATGCCCAAAGACCTGACTCCATAAATGTTGCATCCAGAGTTCTGTAATCATGATCCATATCAACCCATCGTCCAAGACGCGGAATAATTGTTTTCCAATTTTCTCGAAATTCAAATACACTGGCTCGAGCAGTTTCGTTAAACTTATCTACTCCATATTCTTCAATATCTTTTTTCCCTTTAAAACCTAGTTTCTTTTCTACTAGACTTTCAATTGGCAAACCATGACAGTCCCATCCCCATGTTCGTGGAACGTTAAATCCTTGCATTGTCTTGTATCTTGGAAACGCATCTTTAACTGCAGTTGGCAGCAAGTTTCCCATATGAGGCAACCCAGTCGCATATGGCGGACCGTCATAATATCGAAAAGACTTACCCCCCTGTTCTTTTGATGGGTTTTTGTCTAGGCTTTTTTGGAAAATGTTATTGTCCTGCCAGAATTTCAGTATTGCTAATTCTCGCTCATTTGGAGTCTTCATAAGGGCTAGTATACATGATTCCCTACATCTTCTCCACCGTTCGAATGCCCAATGTCCAAAGCCCCTTTTCAAGCACTTTTAGAGTATGTTCACACAATCCAACCAATCTACTATCTACACTCTCTGTAATAATTTTATTATTCGTATAAAATCCATTAAACTTCGAAGCAAGATCAATAAGATATTGTGCAATATGTTGCGGAGCAGATTCATCTATAGCAGCCAAACATACATGTTCAAATCGATACAATGTTCGTTTTAATAACAATGCTTCTTTTGATAATTCTCCAGTACCAATAGTTGTAGTTTCATCTTTCACCTTCTTAAGTACTGATTGAATTCGCACAGCTGTGTATTGTATATAAGGACCGCTATCCCCTTCTAGAGCCAAAGACTTTTCCTGATCAAAAATAATATCTTTTCTAAAGTTTTGTTTTAATATCGTAAACTTTATCGCTGCCACTGCAACATCCCGCGCAATAGTTTTCTTCTCCCCTTCACTCATCTCCCTATCCTTCATTTTCTCAAGTGACGCATCCATCATTGAATATACAAGCTCATCTCCTGCAATAATCTTTCCAGTTCGAGAACTCATTTTCATATTGGCAAATTTCATCATTCCATTAAAAATATATTCGTTTTTGTTTCCGATTTCAGGGAGGACAAGTTTTATAGCTGTAAGAGTTACATCAAGTGCCTGTTTCTGTTCATTGGCAGTAATAACAAAACTTTTATCATACGCCCAAACGTCATATTTAACTTTCGCTAATCCAATTTCTTTTGCTTCATATGTTGGCAGACCTTTTGAGTTTATAAAAACTCGAGTATGCATATCAAATTTTTCACCCTCAAAAATAACTGCATTATTTTCTCCTCGAGCAAAATGCTTTATATTCTGAAGAACCAAATCTCGGCCAATTGGACCTGTAATACTTTCAAAGAAATAGTAATCAAACTTTGTTCCGAGGATATCATATAATTCTTCAAACTTTTCAAGACTCCATTCTCTTCCTTGATCATACATTACATTAACCTCTTCATCAGTCCTGTCATACACTTTTTGATTCATAACTTCAATTTCCTTTACAGCCTTAAGATATTCTTCATTCTCCTCCCCTGTACTTTTGAGTTCGGCAAGTTTTGCATTTCCAGCTACATAAGCACTTCCTAAGAATTTAACTTTATCAGTTATTGATACAGACTCCTCTGGCCAGTTTGCATCCAGAAATCGTACTCCCCAAAGTGTTACTGCAATATGTCGTCCAACATCTCCCTGATATGAATATCGTTTTACCTCTGCTCCAGCAAGTTCACCGAGACGTGACATTGATTCACCAATAGTGTTTGCCATCAAATGTCCAATATGAAATTCCTTCATCGGATTCGGATCTGTATATTCATAGGCTACTTTTTTTCCTGCAAATGACGGATGGCTTATTTTCTCTGGAATTTCCAATGAGTCAGATACTACAATCCAAAAGTTTACATATCCCCCAACAACCTCAACTTTTTCAACCAGTGTTTTGTCAAGATGAGTGTCAAGATATACTCCAAGATCAACAGCAATAGACATTGGATTCTTTTCCATTTTCCCTGCTGCCGCTAAGGCAAAGTTGGTATACAAATCCCCTTTGCTCATATCTTTAGTAACATCAACCACAAACATACTAGAATCTATATCTGTTCTTCCGAGAGATGTAGCAAAGTCTAGGCATGCATTCTGTATGTGTGTAGAGACTGAAATCATATATGAAATATATAGTATATAGAAAAAATCCACAAGCTTTCGCCTGCGGACTTTTTCTTAGGTTAGAGCAGATTACCCTACAACCTCAACTCCTAGTGATCGACATGTACCTTCAATCATTTTGATTGCTCCTGCTAAATCAACTGCATTCATATCCACCATCTTTTTTGATGCAATCTCTTCAACCTGAGCCTTAGTGATTTTACCTACTTTTTTAGAGTTAGGAGTACCTGATCCTGTTTCAAGACCAATAGCTTTCTTAACGAACTCTGCCGCTGGCGGAGTTTTCATGATGAAATCGAATGATCGGTCATCATATACGTTGATAACTACTGGAATTGTACTTCCAACCATTGCTTGTGTAGCATCGTTGAACTTCTTAACGAAGTCTCCAATGTTAACACCTGCAGGCCCAAGGGCAGTACCGATTGGGGGTGCTGGAGTTGCTTTTGCAGCTGCGATTTGCAGCTTGATGATTTTTGTTACTTTTTTAGCCATATAATGTATTCGTTGTTTGTGTATAATAGCCTATTTCTTCTTAACTTGCAAGAAGTCAAGCTCGACCGGAGTTTCCCGACCAAACATTGAAACAAGGACTCGGAGTTTCCCTCTTTCCTGGTCAATCTCTGATACTTTACCATCTAGGTCTTTAAATGGACCGTCCACTATATTTACATAGTCATCTAGCTGTACATCAAGAGTATGTACAATGTTGTCACCCTTCATTCGAGAGAAGATCTCAGCAAGCTCAGCTTCAGTAACAGGTACAGGAATAGTTCCTGACCCTACGAAACCAGTTACTCGAGGTGTGTTTCGAACTGCAAACCAAGTATCCTCAGTTACAATCATATCTACAAGTACGTATCCAGGGTAAATTCGAACATCTTCCTCTACTCGCTTGCCATTCTTGATTTTGATAATTCTTTCAGTCGGAACAAGTACATTGAAAATCTTATCTTCCAAACCTAGAGACTCAATACGTTGCTTAAGGTTTCGAACCACTGCATTTTCATATCCAGAGTAAGTCTGAATAGTATACCAATTTCGATCTTTTTCTATTTGTTTTGCCATAGTATATGTAAAAGAATTAAATTGTTAATTATTGAGCCTTAGCAATAATCCAGGCTAGGATTTTTGTAAATAGCACATCAAGCCCACCAACGTATGCTGCGATAATAATTGAAAGCGCAATAACGATTGAAGTATAGGCAATAACCTGCTTTCGTGAAGGCCATTTTACATGCTTCATTTCAGCTCTTGATTCTCGAATGTGGGAAAATATAGACATAGTAGTGTAAGTTTTTTTGATTTGTGAATTTTTGATAAATTTTCAATTTTAAAACACCCGTTTTTTCGAGTGTTTTAAAGATATATCTATTATACAGGAGATTGACTATTTTATCAAGTAGGTCAATGTAATCACTGATGTCACCTTCTGTTCTCCTGCTGGAAGCTGAGGGGCTGGAACAGGCATTGCAGCATCTTTCATCATAACTGCTGATTCTGCTCGAGCACTCATATATGGAGCATATCCCCCTTCTCCCTGCTCACTAAAGCCTGAAATAGTTCGTAGATTTACCCCCAAGTTTCGAGCAAGAACTCGAGCATCGTCTTTAGCCTTTTGAATAGCTTCAGCTCGCACTCGTGCCTTTACTGCATCAAGATCAAATACTGTAAATGTAAATCCATCTGTTTTTACATTTGCTGCAGCAAGTTCTCCAACTAGTTTGGCTCTCTGGTCAGTAGTAGCATTTTTAGCAATGTCCCGAATCTTAACCTCTAGTGTCTGATACACGATTGCACCTACAATTTGAGATGTTGTATTAGTACATGGTGCAATAGTTCTCATATCTCCTGCTGGTGATATTGAGGCAACTGGACAAGGCTGTGATACAGAATCGTACTTATCTGATACAGAGTAATTTGTAGTTTTAATATTTTTCTCTTCAACGCCGTTTGCTTTTAGAACTGCAATAGCTTGTTTTGTCTTATCAGATGCTTTTGTAGTAGCTTCAGTTACATTTTTACCTTCTTCATTTATAGAAATGTTGAACTGTAGAGTATCTGGCTGAACATATTCTTCAGCTTTACCTGTTACTGTTACTGACTGAGGATAGTCATCACTTACTCCTACATGAGCAGCTTGTTTAAATAGAAGCACAGTCTTAGCAACCATTGCCAGAGCAACAAAGATAAGAATTGTACTTAATAGCCCCTTTCGGAGTGGTGTGGCCTGTAGCCACTGGATAAATGTGTTTGATTTTGTTTCGTTGTCGTTCATATATTAATTATATCATATGTTAATTATTAATAACCATAGTTCAATCTATTTTATATAGAAAGAAGCTCGCGCTGTTACCATAACTTCCTTGTTAATACTTGATGTATCAACTGTTCCATAGTCAGAAACTTCAACTGATTGCGGAGTAAGAACCTGCACTACTCCTGTCGCTGCACTCTTAATCTTCCCCACCTTTCCTCCACTTGTTGATGCAATTGCTTCAGCTCGCACTCGTGCATCTTTTATAGCTTCTGCGAATAATTCACCTCGAATATCTGCAAGCTTTGTATACATATATTCAACAGGACGAATTTCAATCACAAGTCCTGGTTCTGATACATTTGTAATACTTCGTGACAAGGCTTCAATCTTTGCAATGTCGCTTGAGCGAATATCTATATATTGTCGAACATCAAATTGTCTATCTTCTGCTGCTCGGCCGTTGTTATCATAAATCTGATCTGCTGATGGAGGCGTGATTGCAATATCTGACTCTGCAAATCCAGCCTTAAGAATAAAGGCTTTTACTCTATCAGTATTTGCATACATTGATTTATAGCTATCGGTCAATGTTGTAAATGAAGCCGCCCGACGCATTGTGATTGAAAGTTTTGCACTGTCAGCTACTACTGATTTTCGCGCAGAACCAGTTACGCTAATACTATTATCTAATTCTTTAGATTTAAAGAATGCACTTATCAGAATAAGTGAAATGAGTACAGCAAATAGTGATGCAACTACAGCAGCTCGTACTGATGACTCTCTAAGCCAAGTTTGTGATTGTGTTTTGAAATTTTCCATATCTCAATCATACTCCTACAACTTTTTTGTAGCAACTTCAATATCTTCAATGTCTTCTTGGATTTCTTCAATCTCCTCTTCAATGTCTTCAACACCTTCTTGAATATCCTCAATATCCTCTTGAATGTCTTCAATATCTTCTTCCACTTCCTCGAGTGAAGCACTGTTTCTATTTACTGACATCTGAATAAGAATAGAAAGATAAATTGCCTCCAGCGATACAATAGTTGTAAGCATTAAAAGAGCACTGTCTTTTGGCACACCAAGAGCAATAGCCACAAACACTCCTATAAACAAGAGCGTATGCACAACAAGCGATGTTACTGATCCAATCCATCCTGTTAACTTTTCATCCCATAGTTTTTCTCTTTTTTGTTTTGGTGGTGCGGGATGCTTCATATAGTATTAAATTCTTCTATCACCCTGACTCACAAGATAGTGGGCCAGTTCTTTGGCGATCTTTTTATCAATAATTGGTATAAGATTATTCTTACCATGAGATTCAGCCCTTTGTCCATTTTTCCCTTTTCCTTCGTCATCGAATACATCAATACGCGCTGTTGTAATATTGAGCCTCGCTACGCCAAAAATTCTATAGTGATACGGCTGTTCTAAATCTACATTTTGAATATGCCGATACGGAATTACCTTTTCTTTAATCATGAAAATCCCTCGCCGAATATGGAATGAATGATCATCGAGCATAAACTTATGCTGAGCAAAATGTTCGAATAGGCCAATGAATAGAACTATAGCTAGAGATAAGACACCAAGGGAAAGCCATAATAAAAGCATTCCTTTAGTTATAATTCCGTCAAAATGAGTCGCAAGGAATTCTGAGGTCCATGTGCCAGTTGCT
This sequence comes from Patescibacteria group bacterium, assembly GCA_040386515.1. Classification (GTDB taxonomy): domain Bacteria; phylum Patescibacteriota; class Minisyncoccia; order Phycocordibacterales; family CAIZLB01; genus CAIZLB01. The sequence continues at coordinate 28,469 of JAZKFG010000002.1, read as the reverse complement.
CCGATGTACATTGCAAGCATCGCGGCAAGTATAAGAATGGTAACGAGAGTTACGGTTTTTCCATTTTTCAAAAAGAGGAACCAGAAGGTCCGTTTACCGAGAGTGTACTTTTTGTTCAGTTCGAGCATGGGTGTATTGTAACATGTCTAGTTAAAACAAAAACTGTAGATTTCTCTACAGTTTTTATGTTATTTAATTCTGAACAAATGTCGGCTCAACTTTTGCAGGCAGCACAAGTTTTGAACTTAGTGTTGGAAGCATAGTCTGGAATGCTTTTAAATCCTCCGCTCCAGATCTATCTATAAAAAACCAATTCTTACCTTTATCCATTGATATTGCAATCAAAGCTGATTTTCCTTTAAGTGTTCCTGTTGGGATTTTCATTTCAAGATTTTCAACAATTACTGATTGAAGCTCTGTTCCTGTATTTATTATTGCACTTGGTTTTTCCAAGTCGATAACTGTAAATGTCATATCAGCACTAGCCATTCCCTTCTTCAGATTCTCAAGGGCTTTTTCTTTACCTCCTAGTCCTGTAACAATTGTAGGATGCGTGTATTTTATAACAGTCTCGTAATCTTTTTTAATAAATGCTTTTGCCAAAATAGATGCCTGTAACTTAAGGTTAGCTTCAGGAGTTGACTCAGTTCCAAGAACTGTAGTTGTAGCCGTAGTAGTTGCTACTTCTGTTGATGTTGCAATTGGCTCTGGATTTACAATCTCTATTATTGGACTTGTATGCTTGAAAATGTAGACAACTGCCCCTGCTACAATTAGTAATAATAATATTCCAACTGGTTTTATGTATTTCATTATTTTGATTTTATATAGTTAATTTGAATGTATGTTAACACGGAATTGCATTTATAACCTCTAGAAATTTGTGTTGATCCTCTATTGATGCAAAAAAGTCTGACATTCGATTATCTAGACCAACATCGTGTACATAATGAGTTTTAGCATATTCTAAATGCTCAGCAGTGAATGATTCCCCTTCTCTAAATCCAAAGTAATTTTTAAGCTGAGACATTCGAGCAAGTACTTCGTCAGCTTTAGCACTGTGCCTCAGATTTAGATTTTCTTCATTAAATGGAGATAAGATATATGTCTTTTCACCATTTGTTAAATCTCTAAAAAGGCCGTGAGCTTTTTCATGAGCTTCAATAATAGTCTTATGTTCAGAACTTACTTGATTACCATTGAGTGCAGCATCTTTAAAGACTGTACCAGGATCGCCATACCCTGCACTTAAACCCAAAGTGTCAGCCTGAAAAGATGTATCTTTTGAATGAACATATTCCGTACTCCCAAATACATGTCCAATATTTGCATCATACCTATCTTTACCTTGTTCAAAAGTGTCAGTAGGAATATCTGAAAACTTGTCTAACATTCCAAGCTTATGATCACTAGTTCTCTCCTCAACTGTCGGGAATTTTTCTTTCATTGCCAAAAACTTTTCCTTTGTAGCTGATGATTGTGCACGTTCAGCTAAAAGAACTGTCCAATTACCTTTGTAATTAGCTTCTTTCTCTAGTCCTATATTATTAATAGATGATTCAAATGACATATGTGCGCAAGAGAGGATTTGAACCTCCACACCCTTACGGGCGCTACCACCTCAAGGTAGTGCGTCTACCGTTTCGCCACCTGCGCTTAGGAGTTACTGTACTATATTTTCAGTTGTATATCAATTTTGAATATGATATAGTGGTTATCGTAAAGAGCGCGATTAGCTCAGTTGGTAGAGCAACTCATTTACACTGAGAAGGTCGGGGGTTCAAGTCCCTCATCGCGCACAAATTAGAAATAAACCCGCAAGGGTTTATTTTCGTTTGTGGCGATAGGAAGTGCCCTGTGGCACTTCCGTGAGTGAGCTTTGGCGGGGCCAAAGTGCAAGTTGAAAAGCTTTGTCATATTTTCGAGAACTTGAAGAGTTTGAGAAAATGGCAAAGGTGTACTGACCCTGTAAGGGTCAAGTCTTTCATTTCTCACCACAAAATATCTTTAATTACAATTCACACACTTCCCTGGATATGTCACAGCCTCAAATTCATGAGGACGACATGCTCCTGAAACACAATAATACAAGGAACTGTTTACTCCGAAACCAGATGCCCAAGACTCATTTGGGAATCGACATGATGATAATGGCCCACCAGAAGGACAAAATCTTACACTGATTTGCAAAACCTTTGCACCGTCAATGGTCCAATTCTCCCAATCATACACAGTTCCTGGCCAAGGAGGAGTTGGTACTCCAGTTGCGCTCAAGTATGTATCGAGTGAAGTAGGAAGAGCTGCATTTCCATCTGGCGGATATTGACCGTTGTTATCAAGAGCATAGAGTTCAACTGCAGTATGAATTGAATTAAACTCTTTCTGAACTCGCGAATACTTTGCTTTCTCTCGAGCACTTTGAAGTGCACCTATAACTATGGAAGATAAAAGGGCGATTATCGCAATAACCACAAGAAGTTCTATGAGTGTGAACCCTTTTGTATAGCTTTTCATTACTTTAATTCTAGCACTATTTAAAATTCTTCTTGAACTCTTCAAACCCCTTATCCGAAGCATTTTTCAATTTATCATTTAACTCATTTGAAATGTCCCTTACCTCTTTAGGTATAAATACTTCATATGTATTTCCAGATTCTCGAGCAAATGCCACAGCAGTTTTCTTTGCAGGACTATCCATGTCATCATATGTATTTGTTATTTTTACTCCTGATGAATTCACCTTCTCGCAAGATGTTTTACTGGCTGCATAAATAGGCCAAGCTTTTAATTCATTATTGTACTCACCCACAGCCACATCAGATAAATGAATAATCTCAAATGTTCCAGCACAATCTTTTTTACCATTTTCTAAAATGAATGCTTCTAGCTCTGGTTGTATTTGTTCAGAACTTGGACTGCCACTTTGTTTAAAAAATATAAAACCACTTACTGCGAGTACAGCAAGTACAACAATCAGTATACCTGTCGCACTTCCAGAAGAAATAGTAAGTTTTTGTGTTGGTGTAAATTTCATAAATAAATTATACTATATACATATGAAAAATAGACAACATGGAGCTGCAGGAATAATTATTCTAATACTTATAGTACTCGCTTCAATCGGAGGATTTATGTATTACAAATCAAATTCTAGTACAGCCACTAATGCACCAGCATGTGAAGATCGAGCGTGTTTTGATGCTAATTTTAAAACATGTACTCCTTCAGTTTTTGCAGTTGAGGCAGGCGGTGCTGGAGTTCAATATGAAATCTTAAGTTCAGGAACAGAAGGATGTAATATGAAATTCACATATACAAAGATCAATATGCCTGGATGGGAAAATAAGCCAATGACATGTGATTTTAGTAACAAAACAACACTTGAAAATTCAGTAGCAAAAACACTGAGCGGAATTTCTGATGGATCAGTTGTATGTTCTGGACCTTTATACGATATTATTAAAGGAGAATAAGTAATACCTAATATAAAAGGCCAGAGCTTGTAGCTCTGGCCTTTTATGATGCAACCTACACCGTCGCTGCTGGCGGAATAATAGGATTTGTATCCGGCATCGGTGGAACTTCAGGAGTATCCCCGTATATATACTTCGAATCATCAAAAGCCATAATCGGGAAGAATATTATAGGAAGAATTACTAATCCAATTGTAAACCCAACTTCTTTACCAAAGGCTTTTGCCAATTCAATCGTAAGAACAATTCCAACAACCACATTTACTACTGGAATAAACATAAGTATCACCCACCATATTGGCTTCTTGGCGATTTCAAGCATTACCACCATGTTATATACAGGAATAATTGATGCCCATCCTGGCTTACCTGCTTTGGTAAATATTTTCCAAAAGGCAATTATATTAATTAATATAATTAATGCAAAGATTAATCCAACTGTTCCAACCATGAGTCCAATGTTTGGACAATCGATAGGTGCTCCATTTAATGTACATCCTGTTTGTGTTGTATTCATGGTAAGAATTATATCATCCAAACTTCATGAACTCAAAGAAGTATCTTATTCCCATTTCTTTTAGTACACTACGAATATGACCAACCTAAAAGAAATGATAGATAAAGAGTTTACCTTTGAACCTTACGATTTTGAAAAATCTGAGGTTTCAGGTATACCATTGCATACTAAGCATTTACCCTTTGCCCCTTGTGTACATATCCGTATTCTTTTTCATTATGGCGCTATGCATGACGAAATTGGAAAAGAAGGTGTTGCACATTTCTTAGAGCATATGATTTTTAAAGGTAATGATATTTACCCTGATGAGAAGTCAATAAAAAACTTCAGTAAAGATATCCTCCTAAATACACACAATGCCCACACAGGTCTGTTTGAATTAGTTATTGAAGGAAAATGCCTTCCCCACAACTTTGAGAAAGCTATTCAGGGGATATTCGCAATGACTCATAGTCCAAAACTAACTGTTGAAGGATGGGAGCAGGAAAAGAAAATTATAATGCAGGAAGCATGGAGTAGATTTCTTAATGAAAAATATATCGCCTATGTTAAAAAGTTTAGAGACAATAGATTGGCCAATCTGCCAGACAGACGACGTATTATCTCAGCACTCGGCTGGCCAGATACAATTACAAAAATAACTCACGAAGATATTACTTCTGCCCATAAAAAGTATTTTGTAAAAGAAAATATGGAAATACTTTTAGCCGGAAACATTGAGGCATTAGGAATCATAGAAAATATTAAAAATATAATATCAGAAACCGCAGACAGAATTCCAAATGGTGAAAAAACAACACCTCCCTTTATTCCTACAGAAGTTGATTTGCCTGAAATTCAACGTATGGATCATACGTTTAGCGATATCGGTGTAACCGAAAAAAATCAGGCCAATGTATCAATCAGCTATTCTTTCGCACGAATCAATAAAAAGCCAGGTATTCCAAACACCTCTGAAGAAAATTTACTTATTGCCACTTCATTTATTGTTCAAAGATTGGTTAGCGATGTTATCTATGAAAAACTAAGAACAGACAATAACTGGTGTTATTCGGCTAATGCTAATTTTTACATTGAAACAGACTTTTTAAAATTTAATATGGGAACTTCTATAAATCCTGATCACATAGATGAAGCAATAGAAATAGCTCAGGAAATTCTTGAAGATATTAAAAAAGGTCAGTACGAAGAAAAATTTGAACAAAGAAAAAGGTTAGTTATAGAAGCCACTCTTGCTTCTGAACATTCATCATCAGGTGTTATAGACGCAGCACTTGATGACATTATGATTGTAAGTGAAATAGTTAAAGAAAGAACTGTACTTGATGAATTTGAGCAAGTTCAGTTCGATGATGTTAAGAAAATGATTGGAACATATTTAATTCCAGAGAGAGCAGTTATTGAAATACTTCGACCCATTATGGTCGATAAATCTCCACAAGCTTAACAACTTCACTCGCATCATTAAAAGTAACCATATACGGTGAAGGGTTTATATTACTTTTCAAATTTGCAAAATATATCTTAGGAGTTTCTTCTGTTGCAAATTGAGTTGTAAGTTCAACATTTGAAGCAATAGTAAACATTCTGAGTTTTGCATTTACATTTCTGTCATATATAACTCCGTTCGGAAAACACCCATCGTGTTCATCAATTTGTTTTTGCGTACAATGACCATCTGCTAACTTTGCTTTCTCTGCATCCTCTCCGCTTAATATATCAATATAATCTAGAGTAATTTTATCCCCATCAATTGCTATGATTTTAGCTGCTTTAGTTTGTCCTGCAACATGTTCTGATGTTGTTGCATATACTGAATGATCAATATGCATTGGTGCATATACAATTGGTTGTATAGCATTTCCTTGACTCATTCCCCACCATAGAGCGATGATAACTAAGATTGTTGGAACGATATATTTGAGTGGATTTTTCATGTGTAAATTTTAGCATGAAGAATATTAGCTTGCTCTCGCTAGGCTCTCGACCGTTACACGGTCAGTACACCTTTGCCATTTTCTCACAACATAGTTGCTCGAAAATAAGGCAAAGCTTTTCGATTCCTAGACGCAAGCCAAGCAGTTGGCTTGCTCGAGAGCAATATAGAAAACAAACCATATCTTTCGATATGGTTTGTTACATGTTTGTGCTCTCGCTAGGAATCGAACCTAGATTAACGGCTTAGAAGTCCGCAGTTCTATCCATTGAACTACAAGAGCAATCAGGGGTTAACAAAGATTTTGATGCTACTACATCAAAATCTTTATATCATTGATTGGTTGTAGTTGCAATGACAGTGCTTGTACTTGTCGTCGCCACAACTGCAGCAGCCTGAACAACATTTGCCCTACTCAAGCCATTCATAATTTCTGTATATTTTGCCCCTCTATCCTCATACACTTTAAATGAGTCTTGTATTTGTTCAGGCGATGCAAATGAACTCAACTTAACCGGCGTAGTTGCACTAACAGCATTATCTGCCAAATCAACTTGTTTCTTTGCATATACATATAAATACCCATTGTATGCAATGGCACATAAAAATAATACGAATGAAGTTACTAGAATAATCTGCCAATGCAGTTCTGGTTTAAATCCTGTAATATTCTTTTTTAGAGTAAAAGTGTGCTTCATAGAATTTCTGTCATTATCAATGTAATTCCCGCTCGAGTTCTAGCTTTGTTATCAGTAAAAGTAAGATTTACTTTTTCAATATATGAAACATACGGTAAATTATTTAAGGCCTTTATATATAAATCGACATCATCTGTCTTCCCTTCTACAATCATATTCACCACAACCTCTCCTGCATTAATCTTTTTTAGGGTAACATTCTCTCGTTTTGCTACAGAAGAAATACCAAGATTCTCACCAGTAAACATTCCAGCTTTTTTTCCATCTTTCTCAATAGCTGTAATCGCATTAAACACATCATCTCCACTTAAAATATATGCATTGATTTGCTTTTGCTCATCTGATCCTTTTGATAGGAATTTTGTAAATAATTCCATGTTGGCTTTTGTTGCTTCTAGTGTCTGGAGCTTTGTATTTATCTCAACCACTCTTTCTGAAAAATTAAATACATACTGATTGATCATGTATACACCGAAAGACCCTGCTCCGAGAACAAGTATAAGGAAAGCTATTGAAATGTATTTTTTTATACTATTCATATTTTAAATTTTGAGCAAACGTAAATGTTGCCTTCTCACTTAAGACTGAGTATGGAAGAGTGGCGCCTTTATATTTGCTTTTATTAAAGGCATCAACTACAGCTTTTGCCACTTCTTTATCTCGAACCTCCATTACGATTTGCACATTCTTAGTTAGTGCGTCTACATTTATACTATTGATATGAACTCCTGATATACTTTCTGCAATTCGTTCCAAATCGATATATGTAGCCTGTACACTTACCGGATATGTTTGTCGTAAAATATCTATTTTATTTGTAATAATAGCCGCTTGCTCTTCTGTACTTGTTGATTTTGCTGCCTCAATATCTTTTTCCAATTGCTGTATTTTATCAGTAGACGTTCTCCCTTCTGTCTGTAAAAGGAGAATTGTAGGCAAAGACAAAATACCAACTATAATAAATATACCAACAAGAAACCATGTTACTACTTGCACTATGCGTGCATAGTAATCTGCAATAATTTTTTTGCGTTGTTCATCATGAATAAGATACAGCATTACCTTTGTATTATATCTTAGGCATGGCTAAACCGATAGCGGTTGCATACTGATACGAATCTTTTTTGTGAATTTCAGGCACAGCATTTTTTGGAAATGGAATATTCATCCACACATCTGCCAGTTTTACTTGAAATGAAAGCTCGTGCGCAAGCATATGCGCAAAATCAGATTCAAGAATGTCTCTATGAGTTGAACTCAGAAGAATTGCTTTCAGTGGCTTAAATCCATAGGCTTTATTTTTCTCAATATATGAAAGCCAGAATATAACTATTTTATAAATATCATTTACAATGTCCTGCATAACCTCTTTTCTTTCAAGCTTCAAATCTTCAGTAAAGACAGACTGATCAATAGAGGCTGTATACAGTACAATTCCTGTACTTACAATTGATACAATAATATTTTTCTTTTCAACAGCCACAATACAGTACGGCTCTGCATCATCCTTTGAAATAAGCGTTTTTGAGAGTGCTTGATTTTGCACCAAGAAAGAAACAACTTCCATAGAAGCTTTTCGAAACAGGTCAATATATTCTTGAATTGTTTTTCGAGCCACTACGGCAACCGAAACTAAACTTTTATTTGTATCCTTCATATAAATCACTGGAGTAATATCAAACACCGCTTCATCCACTTTCAGTGGCACATTTTCCTCAATTCGAAACTCTACTTGCGTACGAATAGATGTAGGATCTGCTCCATCTACATCAGCTGTGTAAATGTATACCAGCTCCTCTGGCAAAGATACTTCTACGTATTTATACCCGCATTCTTTTTGAATTTTTTTTAGCGCTAATAATATTTCAGTTTGCTCAACCAATGGTGTCGTATGTACAACAGTTGGAATTTCGTATACACCAAAATTTTTAATTTTAATTGTCTCTCCAGTTTTTTTAAATGCCACATGTCGAATATGGTTGGTACCAATATCAACACCCGCATGATTGAATGTCATGCTTTTTGGAATTGGAATGTGCTTTGTGATATTTGATAAAAAAGAGCTCATACGTACATTTTATATTAAGACAGCATTGTGCCATTTTTAATTGGTCTATCGAGCGTTGCTAGTCCAAGCGTCGTATCATCCTTCCCTGCTAAAATCATAGCTTGACTTTCAATTCCCATAATCGCTCGCGGTTCAAGATTAGTAACAAATATTTTTTGTGTGCCAACAAACTTTTCTATTTCAACATATTGAGAAATACCAGAAACAACAGTTCTATGTGTTTCCTCTCCGAAGTCCACTTTAAGTAATAATAATTTTTCAGACCCTTCTACTGGAACGGCAGAAATAATTTCTCCAACCCGAAGTTCTACTTTTTTGAAGTCATCAAATGTAATCATGTGTGTAGTATACTACACTCTCTGCTGCATATCGAGAAACCCTTGAAGCATATATGCTGCCACTTTCGCATCATCGTCTTTTGTGTGATCACGCACCTTCTTGGCATTTTTTGCTTTATGCTTATCTTGTGTTTGTTTTTGAAATGAATGCCGCAACATTGCCTGTGCACCAGAGGTTGTCATGCGCTCGTCGAATCTGTGTATAGTAAATTCATGGCCAAGCTTTGAAATAAACTCCTCAATATCCTTTTCAATGGCATTTTTCTGACCATCTAAGTCTATAGAATAGCCAATAACAATATGCTGTATATTTTCCTTGTTACAGAGGTCTAGTATTGTTTGAACTGCCGTTTCAGGAGAGACAATACTGTCTGGAAAGGCTATGCTTCCTGCATCATCGCTCTTGGCAATGCCTATCTTTTTCTTGCCATAATCAATCCCTAGATATTTCATATATATTATGATAGTATCATATACGTTAGTCGACACAAGGTCTCATAACTTCATGGAGGAGTGGCAGAGAGGTCGATTGCACCTGTCTTGAAAACAGGAGGGCTGTAATGGTCCCGTGAGTTCGAATCTCACCTCCTCCGCATATAGAAATAAACACCGTTTAGGTGTTTATTTTCGTTTATAAGGAGAGGAGGCAAACTGCTTTGCCTCCGTGTGAGATTCGAAAAGCTCACATCCTCCATAAGCATTAAAAAAGCCGGCGATATTTTCCATATCGCCAGCCTAAAATTCCTGCCCGAGAAAAGATCATGTGGCCTTAGCAGGCACCAGCGAAAGCGTATCCACTTGCTGACATTCACGAAGCTTAGACACAATGGCTTGAATCAGATCAGTTGTTAAAACACCTGGCGTCCCAGCCGGTACAAGAGCCGCAGTCAAACTTTCTGGATCCTTTTGTTCTTCCAGACCAAAGTTTACCGCCTCCATCAACAACTCTTCAACGAACGCAATAATTAGATCAAGAGTTTCCCTACAAGGTAGGGTGATTATTAAAATTTTGTAATTATGTTCTAGCGCGCGGCAAATTGCCAAGCCAAACTTCCCATTTTTTTCACCTTGCGCGACAGAGATCGAAAGATCATGAGGGTTTGTAAAGATTTCCAAAGCAGTAAGTGCGGTCATAGCAGTATAGTTTCTATGGTTAAGTTATTGAGCCTATGACGAATACTAACAAGAAGCTTGGAAATAGCAAGGGTGCTAAAATATACCCATATGCACCACATCGCCATCATGACTAAATCCTGGAATCTCATCCCTAAGATCGTTGCAGGAGAAAAAACTATTGAATCACGATGGTATCAAACAAGAAGAACACCTTGGAACACCATCAAAGAAAACGATACTATATATTTTAAAAATTCAGGAGAACCTATAACAGCTTCAGCAGAAGTTTCAAAAGTTATTCAATTCAACATTTCAACTATTGCCGATGCAAAAGAAATTGTTGCAAAATACGGCAAAGAAATCTGCATTGTAAATCCCGATCCAAAAACATGGGGCAAATTACCTAAGTACTGTATTCTTATATTTCTAAAAAATGCTCAGTATGTAAAAACTCCTTTTAATATAGACAAAACGGGATTTGGAAATGGTGCTGCATGGCTTACGGTAAAGGATATTAAGAAAATAAAAACACGCATCCCCCGTTAAGAGGGATACGCATCCGAAAAAAATCCGCTTAAATTGCCTTGCCCTTAAGAGCCTGATTGTCCAAGCCAGCATTTTCAGCAACCTGTATTGAAACGAACTTCACCGCTTCAGCAAGAGCACGGTAAACCCGTGTTTCAACTTCTGGCGTAAGTTTACCCGCTTCTATAATAGCGGTATGGAAACTGTACATCATCCGTTTAACTTCATCTATTTCTCCTTTGGCAATCATAGTCCTGAGAACTTGCCCTAACAAAAGAACACCCATTGGCTTATTACCCTGACTTAAGGCCTTTCGAGCTCCAGCATTAAAGAGTTCAAGTGCATGGTCAAGCATTTCCACATCTCCATCAGCAGTCTTAAGGTAAATAGCTCCAACTACCTCAAACTCGCTCGGAGCCCAGTCGTCTTTGTCTTCATTTTCAACAGTTGCGACAGCTTCAGTAGAAATCTCCCTTGCCTCAGCAAGAAGCTTTTTCCATTCTTCCCTTTCAGAAGCATCTTCGTTTTTCAAGACTGAATTCGCTGTGCCGATAATATCAACGCACGTACTGGCCAAGCCAAGCTGGCCATCTCGGACTTTTCCGTCAGCAACAAGTCTATCCCTTTCAGCAAGAGAAAGCTCGAGAAGTTCACGCTTTTGTTTAGTTGTGGTGCCTTTCCAGGCAAGGTCTTTTATTTTCATAATTTTGTTTGTGCTACTAATTTTGATAGTAGCATATCGTGATATAATCCACACATGGAAAATCATAAACCCCTAAGCGGCAGCGATGCAAAGATTGAAGAATACACGCGAAGATACGACGCCGGAGAGATTAGTGTATTAGAAGACATGCCTCGCTCAATGAGAGAAGTGGTTTTAACTAAAATCAAAAACCCTTCAAGCCTTCTTGAAATCATTCCGATACAAGACAGAGAATTTGCTGCACAATGTGCAGACATTGGCGAAGAAGGGATTGAGATATTTACAGAAATGAATATTCCTAAAATTTATACTGATCCGGAAATGAATGAATGGGCGCAAACCAGATATAAGAAAATGATTGAAGCGGTTCGAAACTATAGTAAACGAAATAAACTTCGCTCAGATGAAAATACGCGACTTCGAGCAGTTAAAGAGCAGTTAGGAACAAACCCGGCACAAGAAGAATTAACTGCTACAACACCTATCGATTCAATAGATTTGCCAAATAAAGAAGAGGTATACACAGTAACAGGAGAAATTGAGGGAGTGCATTACAATAAATCTCACGGACAAGATGCATTTTCAGTTAACAGAAACGAAAACATTACATGCGTAACCGTTTGTGACGGTATATCGAGTAGAGCGGGTTCAGGAGAATTATCTTCACGTCTTGCTAAGCAAATATCGGCTGATGCATTAACAAAAACATTATCAGAAATTGTTGATCCTGAATCATTGAGGGATATTCTTGAAGATATTAAATCAGTTGCAGGAAAACTTGAAGGTGGTGCAGGATCAACTCTTGTCTCAGTAAGAATTGATAAAAATGAAAAAACGATAGAATGGACATCTATTGGTGACAGTCCCCTTTTTGTCATTGATACAGATGAAAATGGAGAAGTAGTTTCATGGGAAATATTAACTGAAGATAATTCTATTACTAATGAGAACTATACTGACATACAGACTCTTGAAACATTAAAAGATCCTGCGACTCATTGTGTGGGTATTAAAAATGATACTGTAAATATTCCTAAAACTGACAGAATAAAAACAGGATTAATCCCTTATACTCCTGGTAGAAAAATTGTCGTTGCCTCTGATTTCATTACTAAAGTAATGCTTCATAGTCCCGAAGTAACTAAAGCCCGTAGTGAATATTGGAAACATGCGACTAATGATGACGAAGGTAATCCATATAGTGATAAGAAAAAAGAAATGATGCACAAAGTATGGAACGATGTGGCCGAGAGAAATGAGCAAAATTTTAAAGATCTTTGGACCATTAATCCTGCAACAAATGAATTAATGTTTAACCCTCTATCTATGGCAGGAAAAAGCCCTGAAGAATTGAGAACTCTTTTAGACGAGTGGATGAGAGAAAACAGTGTAACTACGGATGACGTTACAATTATGACAATTGATCTCGACAAATATTTCAGAGACTAATTACTTTTGAACACCATTACCTTTAACGACCTCATATTCCTTCCAAATAAACCACATGACAATAAGATCAAATATCGTTAAGGCTACTATTGCCAAAGAATGCGTCATGAAAATCTGATACATCTGATACAAGACAAATAATGCTAATACTGTTAATGAAGTCGGATACGCCCAAAGCTGATTTTTCAACATTCCAATAATAAGTAATATTTTAACCAACCCTCTACTCAATAAATAGACAGCAATAAATATTCCACCTACTGACACCAAGTCTTCCATAATCGAAACTGCATGAACCGTAATTATATTACTTGGCAATCTGAGTAGCAGGTCAATAACGTATGTTATAGGAATACAGAGTGCCAAAATTCCTACAACAATTTCACCAAGGGAAATAATCCCCTTGAGTAAAATACTAAAATAAAATCCCCGACCAATATTCTTTTTCTCTCGTTCTGTAAATTCCATAGTAATGTACTAAGAATATCATATGATCTTACACAATTGCATGAAGAATTATATACTTAAGACTTACCTCTTATGATTCTAACACTCCTCAATTTCCTACCATATTTTATAATCATGACTGCCGCATTATTTTTTGCAGCATTCCTTGCTAAGTACTGGTCATTTTATAAAACATCACTTACAGAAGAGCCTAGCGGAAGATATGAATCTATAGACGGGCTTAGAGGAATATTGGCTTTTGGAGTTTTCTTCCAGCACGCCGTAACGAATCTTGCATATTATCAAACTGGCGTTTGGCAAATTACTGATTTAAAATTTTACAGATTTCTTGGCGGCGAGTCTGTAATTTTATTTTTCATGATTACGAGCTTTTTATACTGGTCAAAAGCAATTGCAAAGAAAGGAAAACTAAACACATATTCTATTTATCGAAATAGATTGTATCGTTTAGCGCCGATGTATCTTTTTACTGCTGCGATTATTTCTTTCATTGCATTAGCGCAATCAAATTTTACCATTATAAGCATTGTTCAACTTGTAAGGGATATTCTTTCTTGGCTAACGCTCGGTATTGCTACAACTCTCACAGTTAACGACGTAAGCATTATTCCTATAAATGCAGGAATTCATTGGACGCTACATTTTGAATGGATTCTATATATACTGCTTCCTTTTGCGGCTATGATTTTGCAAAACAAAAAAATGTTTTGTGTGCCACAGAGGTGAGAGAGAAATGAATGA
>JAZKFG010000002.1:0-14427 GCA_040386515.1 Patescibacteria group bacterium | reverse complement strand
TGTTAGCGATTCCTTTGTTGGCTCTCCTTGCACTTATGCCAGATAAAGGATATTGGATGATTTTCCTATTTGGAATCGCCGCAGCGCATGTCTTGTCTGCGTTTCCAAAATACGACATATTGCAAAAATCAGTCGCAACGCTTATACCAATATTTGGATTCATACTTGTATATATTTCTAATTATAAGCCGTACGGAATACTACAATACGTTATTACTTTTTTCATATTTCTTTGTTTCTTATATGGAAATACTCTATGGGGATTGCTTAAAACGACTGGAGCAAAGTTTTTAGGAACCATTAGCTATAGTCTATATTTGATTCATGGCATTATCTTGTACTTCACTTTTAAGGTTGTAAACATATTCTCTTCTGTAGTTTTACTTAACTCATTACAATTTTGGACTATGATATTAATAAGTTCTCTCATAACTATAGTAATTTCTGCCCTGACATATCAATATATCGAGTACCCATTTCTAAAGAAATACAGATCCAAGCTCTCTGACAAGATTATGTAGTACTTTGCCTAAACATGCTAAACTAGCACTATGCAAACACTTCAAGAAATAACAACGCTATATCCTGATATTGATGTAAATCTCGAAAGCGGCTCAGATGCTTTTAGAGAAGGGGTTATTATTGTTGAGCGAGATCCTATAGCGGTCATTATCAAACACCCTCACGATAATTCATATCTTATTGCAAAATGGAAACAGACAGTTTGGAATGGATTCTTAACAGGAGGCATTGAAGATGGAGATACACTTGAGGACACAGTCCGAAAAGAAATTCACGAGGAGACAGGTTTTAAAAGTGTTGCCAAAGTAGAGCCTATGGATTATGTAACTCATGGGCTATTTTTCCATGTTGTAAAAAATGTAAACAGACTTGCTCACTATCACCTCGTCTATGCTGAGCTTGCGGATCTGGATCATGATGAAGTGTCTGAGGAAGAAAAAAGTATTGCTGATTTTGTATGGGTTCCTAAGGAAGAGGTTCTTGAAACATTGACAAGAAGCGGAATGAAAATGCTTTGGCAATATTTTATCGAACATAAATAACATGGACATTCGATACACCGCCCTCTTTGTAGATAACCCTACGAAACTTCTTAATATGTTTCCTCCTAAGCATAGTAAAGTTTTTGCACACCATTCTACAAATAAGTATAAGCCTGTTGATACAAGCGATTTAGAAGTTGGCAAAAAATCTTTACTTAAAATTATTGGAAGAGTGCATAATGAAAAAGGAGATGCAATTCTTGTTGAAAATCCAAAGTCAGAAAAGTTACATCCGCATATTACAAGCTAGGCCTTATTGAGTCTTAACCGCATTGTAATATAAACTACCTGCAACAGTTGCAGTACCTGAAAACCATATTTTTCCACAAGACCGAGCTGCATCAGTATCAGGGTCAGCATCTCTATCTATAAGCGTATTTAATGTTCGATACTGCTCAGGTGTTGCTGATTGTATAAATAAATTCAAACCTCGAGCACTAACAGTAGTACAAGCTTCTGGCACAATTACTGAATCACCTTCATTATCATACTGCCATTCATCAGCATTAAAAGGCCACTTCGGAGCAGCGCGTAAATATTTACTTAATCCAAATGTCGAACTTGCAATCAGAGTTGCCAAAGTAGGATTACCTACAGTAGCATACCCTCCGCATGTTGCATTATTTTCTCGAGGATAACAACCTCCTCTATCTTCATATAAAAGATATAGCGCTTTTTCAACAGAAGAAAGCTCAGCCACTACGGTTGTGTATAATGCTTTTTCTCTAGCTTTACTAAGTGAGGCTAACACTATTGAAGATAGAAGCGCAATAATTGAAATCACAACCAAAAGCTCAATGAGCGTAAAACCTTTTTTAACCATATAATTTGATTTTACTGTATTTCATCAGGATTTGCGACTTATTTTCCTGCCACGTATCCAGTCGTCCAACACAATTGCAAACTATATCCGCCTGATGGTCTATCAATATCAAGCAAATCACCAATTACTCGCAGGTTATCGCACACTCGTGAGCTACATGTTTTAAAATCAATCTCTTTAAGAGGTACTCCGCCGCTTGCAATGATAGCCTTATCCTCACCAAGCAATCCATTAACTTGCATTACCATACCTTTCAATACTCCAATCAAAACCATTCTCTCTTCACGCGTAACTTGTGAGCACACAGTATCTCCATCAATTTTAGACATTTCAAGAACAGTGACAACAACTGCATTAGGAATTATTTCTCCCAATGTATTCTTAATCATTTTTGCCTTATTCTCACCGAAAACATTCTGCAGCTTTTCATTCAATGTTCCATGATCGAACTCAGGCAACAAATCAAGATTCAATGTTACCTTCTTTTTCAAATCTAACAAATCAGAAATCTTCTTACTCATATTTAAAATAGTCGGACCCGTAATACCAAAGTGTGTACACAACACTCTTCCTTTTTTAGCTGCAATCTTTTCTCCTTCAGCATACAAAGTGATTTTAATATTTGAAAATGAAACACCCTGCAAATCTTTTACCCACTTATCTTTTATCGTTACAGGCACAAGCACAGGCTTTGGGATGATAACACTGTGCCCCATTTCTCGGAGCCAAGGATATGCATCACCTGTTGAACCTGTTTCAGGGTGAGATGTTCCACCAGTTGCAAGGACATATGTCTTTGCATGAAGAACTTCTTCTTTGCCTTTTACTTTAACTCGTATTCCATCAATATGTTTTGCGAATCCATCACTGCCATCAATAATATCAAAACCAAGAACCTGAACCTCAGTCAAAACTGTTACTTTTTGTTTTTCCATTTCTTTAACTAATACATTGTATACACTTCGAGCACTATCGCTCACTGGAAAGGTTCGTCCTTCATTTTCAACTTTAGTTGGCATATCGTGCATATGAAAAAACTCCAGCGTATCTTTTACGTTATATTGAGAAAATGCAGAAAACAAAAACTTATCACTTTCTTTATAATGTGCCAAAAACTTTCTCAGATCAAATTCAGAGTTAGTAACATTACATCGTCCTCCACCTGTTATTAAAAGCTTTTTTCCAAGATGTGCATTCTTTTCAAGCAAGACAACTTTCTTCCCTGCCTCTGCAGCAGAAATAGCCGCCATCATTCCTGCTGGTCCACCGCCTATTATGAGTGTATCGTATTGTGTCATTATGCTTTTTTGGTCCATTTATACCCTAAGAATCCTAGTACGAGTACGAAGAATACGAGTGCTGCATTTACCATATATGGATATTTTTCTGTAAATGGAACTGCCGCTTCTCCTTTAAATAGTGGGTTTGGTCCAATATTTGTCAGGTCTATTTGAGTTGGAATTGTATTTCCAAAGTAGGACAATGTCTTCTGTATATCATAAACTGGGATAATTGCACTCTCATTTCCGATAAGGAGTTTGAATGTTTGTGCCTCCCTGCCTTCCACCTTAAACAAAATTCCCACTTTCTGAGCTGTTACATTTGCCTGTTTTTCAAATGTGAGCGCAGTGTCGCTTTTATTTTGCACAACTACTCGCATGAATGGAGCTGTTGTGACAGGAAGAGAGATAGTTGTATTTTCACCTTTATACACTGGTGAATCTATTCTATATATTTGACCAGATGAGATTGTCTGCCATGTCACACCGTCACTTGAAGTTTGAACAGTGACATCTCGTTTAAAATTTACCTCATCAGCATCAACGGAAAGTTTAATACTTGTGATGGCTTGTACATTATTAATCAAAAGCTCAGTTGTCTTTTTATCATCATTGTTAACACTCTTTACTGAAACAGCTGCAACCTCAGCATCAGCATCCAAATCAAAGTTTCCTGCAAGATAATTTTTTATCTGAGTTCCTGTTGTTTTGTCAGGCATATCATATGTAATTCGTGCCCCAGTGATATTGATTTGATTTGTAAATGTCACGCCAGCCGTATTAAGCGAAGTATCTTCTTCGAATTGAATTTTGATATATCGAGAGGCCATATTAGGAAATCTCATTTCGAGATTTTCAACAACAAATCCAACAGGGTCAGTATAGTTATATACAACACTTCTCTGCTCTACTTCTCTCCATGTTGGACTGCTTGCACCGAGCAATGAATCAGAAACATACACATGGGTTATTTTTCTAAAGTTTTTTGAGTCTGGAGTTTTTTGAAGTGTAATGCCGGTGTACACTTGCCCTTCTTTTCCACTGTCGAGCACCACTACTCTATCTGCTTTATTTTCATATTTCTGAATTGTATTTTCAATAATCTTTACTCCAGCAAAAGAATCATTAGAAATAGTCGGCTCAGTTTTTGCCACAGTTCCCTGCTTCACTAATACATATGGAATTTCAACATTGTCTTTATTTACAATTCTTATATCGCTAAAGTCTGCTTTTTTAGACTTAGTCCATATATCTGCATCGAGAGAACTTACATACCACGTATCACTTGTCTGAGCAGCAGTTTGACTAGGCTGTGTAAATGTAACAACAGATGAAAAGTCTACAGGATTTACAACCGCAGCATGCGTAGTTGCTCCTATGAGAGATAGCGTAGCAAGAAGCATCAATGCAACTGGAGGTAGTGGAGTATTTTTCTTATTATGCTGTACATACATGTATGAGACGATCAAAAGAATAACTCCAAAGCCTACAAATGAAATGATTCGATATACCTGCCCTAGCCCCCATGTAAATACAAAGAGTTGTAGAAGAGTAATAACAAGTGTCACAATTCCCAGACTTCGTATTACTGTATTATTTTTTCTAAGTCCAATTAAAAGATATAGCACTGTCATGATAATGAAAAATACAATATTCATAAAGCTTGCAGTTTTTTGAATAGTATCAACTTCAGCATTAACTGACGGGTCAAACTCATATGCATCACCATAATATTCTCGCTCTTGTTGCTGATGAGCATATACTTGCTGTGTTTTATATGAAGCATATTGATGTATTTCTAAAGATGATAATCCAAGAAATGCAGCTTGAGCAAGTACTACCAAAAACAGAACTGATGACCAAATGCTTTTTCTAAAGTCTGCCGCAAGAGTTTGATCTTTAATAGACGATTTCCAAATATATGCAATTGCATGCACAAGGATAATAACAAATAGCCAAACAAGATATTTCTGATTTAGAAATGGAACACCACTCACATACACGCCTTCATATGTACCAAACATAATCATATGAATAATTCCTGCAATGATTCCTGCAAATCCAAGAATATACATAATCATTTTTCCCTTAAAGCCATTAAGCGTTGCAAGATATGAAAGTACGATTCCTTCTACAAACCAAATCATCGTCACCACTGCCCCATCAAACTGTACAGGCACTGCTGCAGTAATGAGCGTGATAAATAACACAAGATGAGTGAGAGCTGATGGATGATCTGTTGCATTCACTACATTTCTAATATACATATAGACACACAAATGCACAGCTCCGAGAACTGCAATCAAAAATCCAAGGTACGGAGCAAGCGGAGTTGTGTGCAAAATGTTATAAGCAGTAAGTGCGTAAATACATGTATTAAGAACAGTTAAGAATACTGCAGTTTGAGTCTGAGTGCTTTCTCTACTTCGCTTAATATCTCCAAGCACGAATACAATAAGAAAAGTTAATGCACATATTGTTGTTGCCATCCATGTAGTCGCCCATCCGAGCGTTGCAATATTTCCATAAAATGAAAACAGAACAAGCCAACTAAAGAGAAATCCGATCCCAATACTTCTCATCCAATCCTGCTTTTTAGCAACGATTACAATTCCAACGTTGATTACACATACATATAAGAGCACTTGAATAAGAGACACTGCATCCTGAGCATAGAATCCACAGATCAAAGGCACAAGATAAGCGCCGAGAGTTCCAATCAAAAATGTAGTCTCTGTTTTTTCTCGTAAACTAATCAAAAGTGATACAACTGCCACACCGATAGTAAGCGTTAATGCAAAAGGAAGTGACACAATATGATATATCATTGATCCTACAAATATCGTTAAATACCAAACTATAATTCCTCCACCTCTCAAAATCTGCGCATAGTGCAAAGTTTTTGTCTTTACATATTCTGCAATACCAATCATTGCTCCACCAGCAAGCAATCCCATAACAAACTTTGTATTATTGCCAAGCAATCCGATACTGTTTATATAGTTTAGGAAAAATGCAATTCCAAGTACAAGTATTGCAATACCAATTTTGGCAAGCACTGATCCAAAGTTTTCTGGATGCGCTTCTGGTTTAGGCATATCAGGTTTTTTAGCTTGTGGAATATATGCCTGTACAGTTGAATGCGCAGTAATAGAGGGAATTGCCGTTGAGGCTGCTGCAGATTGTGTAGGAGTTGTATTTCCTAATTCCAGCCTTTTGACTTTATTTTCAAGCAAAGCCATTCTTTTTTTTAAATCTTGAAATGTAGTAAGGTACAAAACGACAACAATAATGATGGCAATCATAAGAATATTTATATAAATTAAAGAATTATAGTATAATCATAACATGAGTAAACTGCCAATCATATGGGAAGAATACCACTACATTCACTATGAAAAGAATTCAGATTGGAAATGGTCAGTGGGTATTGTTTCTGTGACTGTAGCTTTGATTTCCTTCATGTTTTCAAATATTACTTTTGGCGTACTTATCATTGTTGGAACTGGAGCCTTGCTTATGCATGCTCTGCAGAAGCCTCGAATGCTTCGATTTGAGATAAATACTACAGGAGTCCGAATAGATCAGGAGTCTTGGTCATTTTCAAATATGAAAGCTTTTTGGATTGAAGATAATAAGGCCTATCACATTCCTTCTCGAATACTATTTGAGACAAATCTTCTTACTACTCCTCTGTTAAGTTTGCCGCTGCCTATTGAAACTGATCAGGCTGATATACATGATATACATGAAGAGCTCATAAAAATTCTTCCTGAAAAGCAGCTGAATGAGTCAGCCCTTCATAAATTATTGGAATACTTAGGTTTTTAATACTATGACAGATATTGAAAATGAAGTGAAAAATGTTCCTACCGAGGTTCCTGAAAATAAGTTCAAAGCATATCTTGTTAATCACAGTACTGAGATTTTAACTAAAACCGCTCTATATATAGGTATTATTATCATTGTTATAAGCTGTCTACTGTACGTTGATAATATACGTTCTGTTCCTACAACTGAACAAATAGAGCCTGTATTAAAGGATTTTATGACAAAAGAAGGATTGGAAGAATGTACAAATGGCATATATGCTATTTCAAATATGTCTGATGTGACAGTTGGCGAATATGATACAAAATATAAAGCGTGGCCTATATATGCGACCTATAATGCAAGTTGCCAGGCAGAGAATTTCTTCTATTCAAGAAGTGCAGTAAATGAAGCTGATAATAGAGCTGCAGTAGCATATGTTCAGAAAAAAGGCTTTGGATATAGGCTATTTGTACCAAAGACGGTTTCAGACGTACAAGAATTTAAAGATAAGATTAATGGAGAGATTAAGGAGATAAAGGATAAGGTTTTTTAGCATAAGAAAGCAGCACTGATCAAAACCAGCGCTGCAATTTTTTATGCATGTTTCTTTTTCCATTCTTCTATCCACCCAAGGACAGCCGGAACATATTCCTTTCTAGTTATGAGTTCAAAGTTCGATCTATACACAATCTCCTTAGTGGGCACCGGTTCAAAAACCTCAGCTTTGAGTGTCATAGGATCAAGAGCAATATGAACAATATTGAGCTTCTTGTTCATGCCGATAAATGGAGCACTGTCCCATGGAGTATTGTGATGTGGCATGAGTATAATCATACCTACCTCGTCCTTCCATAGTCTACTCATTTTAATACCGATACTGCCGCTTTCAATATTAATATTGCCAAATATTCCCCCTCTCTCTTTTCTACACATATCCTGAAGTATGTCAGGATGATTTTCTGTGTGCTCCCGCAAAACAACACATAGTTTTTGAATAGGAATCAAAGTAGCAGTCGGAAGATCTGTCCATCTATCAAACCGAATACGAGTTGGAATTGTTTTAGCATCGTAATAGAAGATTTCTCCTGTATTAACGTCGCCGACGCAAGCCATATCAACTTCACCCTTCTTTGTGACATGGGCAAGCATTGTACCAACACCAATTGATTGTTTCCGACCAAATGCTTGCGTACCATCGAGGGGATCAATAGTAAAATAATTTCCATTTTTACTTTTCTTATTGAGCTTTTCCTCACCGATAATACCATCTCTCGGAGCAACTGCCTCAAGCTCCTTCTGATAAAAGTCTTGAGCTGCAAAGTCTGCGCTTGTAACAAGATCATCATCTACTCCGTCGTACCCTGTCTTTTGGGTTGGAACAAAACTAATCGCTTCTTTGCGAATAATCTCAATTCCTTTTGTAACCATGCGAATGAATGTGTTTGTTTTCATATGTTTGTATGTTTGGATGAAATGATTTTCATCCATATATTCTTTATACGCGTATACATATCACTCTGCTTGAAATGTATTCTTATCTGTATATTTACTTATACACATTATAATATTCCTTTATATACTAACAGTAATTTGCCAAATAAATATGTACTGTGTATAGTACATATATGAATTTAGATAAACGATATCTCAACTATATTGATACATTTGCAAAAATAGGTCTATCAAGAATTGATACACTGACCTATATTACCCTACTCGAACAGCCAGGGATTTCACCGACAGAAATATCTAAGCAAACGAAACTCTATAGACCATCTATTTACACTTCTCTTGAGAGATTAAAAGATTTAAACTTGGTTCATATCTCTTCAAAAGGCAAAAGAGTTATTTATGCAGCAGAATCACCTGAACGTCTTGAGTCTGTATTTAAAAAAGTAGAGCGAGATTTCTTTAGTGAAATAGAAGACTTACATCACATGTATCATAGCGGGAAAAATAAGCTATATATTTCTGTTACCTCTGGAACAGAGGCTATACGAAATATTTACTCCGATGTAGTTGAGCAGAGTGAGCCAGGAGGCGTTTATTATCGCTATAGTGCTATGGATTATAAGAAAGTAAGAGATATGTATAAGCCGGATGATTATGAGCGCATACGAGATAAAAAAGAGCTAGAACGATATGTTATTACAGGCGCGAGACATGTTACTAAAAAACGACTTGGCCGAACAGTGAAAATGGTTCCTGAAAAATATAATCTTTTTAAGGATTCGATAAACGTTATGATTTACAGTGATAAGGTGTCTATTATTGATTACAATTCAGAATCGACTATTACTATTATTCACAAAGAGTTTGCAGAGTTTCAAAAGACTCTATTTAAAATGGTATTTGATAATTTATAAAAAGAAGACGACTGCCGGGGTGAGCGACAGTCGTTGAAGTGAAACGGATGGTTCGAGGATTAAGATCCTAAACGAAGGCGGCGACGAGGCCTCATGAGGTAGAGCAGATATCCAAGTGGAACTGCCCAGAGACACAAATCGCCAAGCCAGAACTCCTGACTTTTACGGAGTATGCGAGCTGTCTCGGAATCAGTCATAATCCGGTCAGATAATGAAAGATAGTCGTTGGCCGGAACGTTTTTGTTCTCAGCCCTGATCAACTGATTATACCGATCCAACATCAGGCGGTTGTGATAGGTTATTGCCTCCAAATCGGCAGCCTTTCGTACCGCACTGTAATGTTCGGTAACAATACCGCTAACCAACGTAATCACCAATAGGATTAAAATCCAGTAAGCGAACCAACCTTTGAAACTATAGTCAAAACGGATTTTAGGAAATTTCATAACAAAAAGTGCAGTCTATTCAGTCCATCTGAATATGCTGACAAAATGTATTATATCACGTTTATTATGTAAAATCAATATGCCTTACAGTATATACTTATTTCATGGAACTCATTCTCCCCTACCTAAATATTAGCTTTGCAGTATTTCTATTAGGTTACTGGGCAGCAATAGGAATTCTCCTCTATCACCTTAAACGATTTGGAATCGGTACGCACACTCGACGAATATATTATTTGGTTCTAGTAGGATCAATTATATTAACCTGCATTACTATACTAATTTTCATAAAACTATAGCCATGATTGAACAAATCCCATTTGAAGGAAAAAACGAAGGAGAGACATTATTGGTCTTTACCCGAAGACACTGGTATACCCTTTTTGGAATGTTTGCCTCTGCAGTCTTTGCGTCTTTTGTTCCAGTAATTCTTATTGCGGTTTTCGCACAGTTTATACTTGCACATGAAAATGGAGCATTAATATTCTTATTTTTCTGGATGATATACCTTATGAGCATTTGGTATGTGTTGGCATACAAACTTACTATGCACTCTCTTGATACATGGATTGTGACTAATGAACGAATTCTAGATATTGTGCAGATCGGGTTTTTCAACAGAAAAGTGTCAGAGCTGCACCTTGAATCTATTCAAGATATTTCAGTGAATACCAAAGGAGTTGTTGAGTCTTATTTGAACTTTGGAAATATTGAAATTCAAACAGGTGCTACAGCACAGAGATTTATGTTTGATAAAGTACCTAATCCTATTGATATTAAGGATACTATTATGGATGCCGCGAAGTTGAAGGAGCAGAATGTTAAAAGAGATTTATAAAATAAAAAATACCCCAACGTTTTCACGTTGAGGATTTTCCTATTTAAGCATAGGTGCCGAGGTTCTTACGAAAGAACCGAATCAAGGATTGAACCCAGATTACAGAGACCAGTTTGAACCGGCTCAGTAGTGGGTTTTAAAGACGGCACGACTTCTTTTATATTATGGAACACAAACAGTGCTGCCATCCCAAAGGCCTGAGTTCTTGGGAATGAGATTTTTAAATCAATCCCTAAAGTTCTCAGACTGAGAAGCTGATCCCGACTACTGTAGGCTTGGGCTAAATCAATGAGGCCACCAAGACCTACCCGAAATTGAGACGCATTAGCAAACAAGTGGCGCTCAAGTTCACGCATCCACTGCTCTTTGCCGATGGAAAAAAGTCTTTCGGCTTCGTCTTTGGTAAGACCAGCAGACAAAAATTGTTGAGTACGCTCCTTTTTAAACCGCAAAAACCTTTCACTGCGATATTGTTTAGTATGATCATTTTTCCCATCTTTAGTAGCGAAAAGCTGCCTTTCAACAAGGCTTCTCTTCACACCCTCAATGAGGAACACAACAGTGTAATCACCGTCTGTTTTCACTTCGACCTTTTGACCAAAATGATGATCACCCATATCCCAACGACTGTTTAGGGTATACGCCCACTCTGGAGCGTTTGCAGGAAGACCTTGAGCAGTGTGATGCTCAACATATTCCTGCATGAGGCAGGTGGATTTGTGGCAATGAACATTGCCTGGGTATACGTGTATTTCAACGTCATCCGGCAGTTCAATATTTGCCCAGCTATACCCTGAGTCGTGCGAGGCACAACTGCACGTGTCTGACATGCAAGTCCGCGTAGAACCTGAATCAGTCACTTTTCCTGCAGCAAGCAAACGACGAGAAGGATTGACAGCATAGATGCTTTTCATATTTTTAGGGTGCACTTTAGCGGAATGCGAACCGTTTGTTTAAATGCCAGTACCCAATGTAGATGGTACGAAACAACATTCTTCCCTTAAAAGGAAGTCAACAAACTGACTTACAACACTCAACTCGAGTGCAGCTTTATATATTCTTAAAAATACATAAAGCTGCACTTTGGCACCCAAATTTCAAGGTTCTAACTGTTTATATTATACTACTTTACAAACTAAAAGTCAATAGACAAAACCCTTATGCACAAAGCATCTTTCCCTGCAACAACCTTCAAAACACCCAAAAATACACGAAAAAAGCACCCTCTCAGGTGCCAGTTTTCTTTATTTAGAAACAGCTTTTTTAACAAGCTTGTTCAATCGACTCTTCTTCCGCGCTGCGGCACCACCTTTGATAGTGTTTCCTTTAGCAGCCTTATCAAGAGCCTGATAAGCCTTTGGAAGCAATGCATTAGCCTCTTTTGTCTTCCCTTCTTTAACTAGTTTCTTTACAGCCTTTACTGTATCCTCTACACTCTTCTTTCGTCGTAGGTTAAAAACTTTCTTCTTCTCTCCAGCTCTAAGAGCTTTTTTTGCTGATTTTGTTATTGGCATATGTATGAGTACTATATATTAATTATTTTCTTGAGTCAACTATTGTTTTCTCTACGTTTGGTGGTACTGGTTCGTATCGAGCAAATTCCATAGTGTTTGATCCTCGTCCTTCTGTCATAGATCGTAGCTGTGTTGTGTACCCAAACATTTCTGATAGTGGAACAATAGCCTTGATAGCTTTGTTAAGTCCTCGATCTTCCATTCCTTCGATTTGACCTCGTTTTGATGAAAGTGATCCTGTAACGTCACCCATGAATTTTTCTGGAACAACAACTTCAACTCGCATAACAGGTTCCATGATAACAGGTCGAGCTTTTTTAGCAGCTTCCTGGAATGCTTGAGATGCAGCAATCTTGTAGGCAATTTCTGATGAGTCAACATCATGGTATGAACCGAAAGTTAGTTCACAAGAAACTCCAGTCATTGGGAATCCTGCAACAATACCTCGCTCCATAGCTTCTCGAACTCCCTTCTGTACAGCTGGAATAAATTCTCCTGGAATTGCTCCTCCTTTGATAGAGTCGATAAATTCATATCCTGGCTCTCGGTGTACGTTCTTAGGAACTTTTGCTCCTTCAACTGGCGCTTCAAGAGGCTTGATAGTAATTCGAACGTGACCGTATTGTCCTTTTCCTCCAGACTGCTTAGCATATTTGTACTCAACATCTTTAGCTTCTGCAGTGATAGTTTCTCGGTATGCTACCTGTGGCTGTCCTACGTTTGCTTCAACGTTAAATTCTCGCTTCATTCGATCAACCATAATTTCAAGGTGTAGTTCCCCCATACCTGCAATCAATGTCTGACCTGTTTCTGGGTTTGAAGTAATTCGGAAAGTTGGATCTTCATCTCCAAGTTTTTTAAGAGCAATACCCATTTTCTCCTGATCTGCTTTTGTTTTTGGCTCAATTGATAGAGACACAACAGGCTCAGCAAACTTAATAGTTTCAAGAATAATTGGATGAGCTTCATCACAGAATGTATGCGATGTAAGAGCTTCCTTAAGTCCTACAGCAGCAGCAATTTCTCCTGCGTATACTTTCTTAACTTCTTCTCGCTTGTTCGCCTGTAGGCGTACAATTCGTCCTAGTCGCTCTTTATTACCTGTTGTTGAGTTGTAAATATATGAACCTGATTCAATAGTTCCTGAATACACTCGGAAGAATGTAAGTTGTCCTACGAATGGATCCTGCTGTAGCTTGAAGGCAAGCGCAGCAAATGGTTCTGTATCAGAAGCCTTTCTCTCCATAGCTTCACCTGTCTCTGGATCAACTCCAGTAATTGGTGGTACATCAAGAGGCGATGGAAGATATTCCACCACTGCATCAAGAATAAGCTGTACACCTTTGTTTTTCAAAGCTGTTCCTGTAAATACTGGGAAAAGCTTGTTCGCCAATGTTCCCTTTCGAATAGCTGCTTTAAGTTCAGCAATTGTAAAATCTGTTTCTCCTTCGAAAAATCGATTCATAAGTGCATCGTCCTGTTCAGCTGCTTTTTCAACAAGCTCTGCTCGGTATTTAGTTGCATCTGCTAGGAATTCAGCTGGGATTTCTCCTTCAATGATTTTATTTCCCATTTCTCCTTCAAATGTATATGCCTTCATTTTCAAAAGGTCGATAACACCTGCCATTTTCTCCTCTTCTCCCATTGGAATTTGCATTCGAACAGCCTGCTTTGTAAGTCGATTGATGATTGATGCAAATGATCGCTCAAATGATCCTCCTGTTCGATCAAGCTTGTTAATAAAACAAATTCGAGGAACCTGATACTTATCTGCTTGTCGCCAAACAGTTTCTGACTGAGGCTCTACTCCGGCTACACCGTCAAACACAGTAACGGCACCATCAAGAACTTTTAGAGATCGTTCTACTTCCACAGTAAAGTCTACGTGACCTGGTGTATCGATGATGTTGAATCGGTGCATCATTGATTTGTCAGTTCCCATGTATGTTGGATTCCAAAAACATGTGATAGCAGCGGCAGTAATTGTAATACCTCGCTCTTTCTCCTGCTCCATCCAGTCTGTTACAGCTTCACCATCGTGCACCTCTCCGATCTTGTGCGACATACCTGTGTAATACAAAATTCGCTCTGATGTTGTTGTTTTACCAGCATCGATATGGGCGATGATACCGAAGTTACGTGTTCTCTCTAGTGGATAGTCTCGTTGCATAAAATTCTTATTGTGTTTATTTTTGTTTTATTTTTGTTAAATGTAGGACCGCGGCGTTTTGTGCCAAAATCAAACGTTATCTGTGGAGTGTAGCATAGATTTCGGGAGATTTC
>JAZKFG010000001.1:0-2073 GCA_040386515.1 Patescibacteria group bacterium | reverse complement strand
ATATTCCAGAAGCTGTAGGAACAGATGGACGAGGTTTTCTTACATTAGCTGACCGGTCCTATCCTTGCGGCGCTTGTGAATGCGGTGAAGGAGCTTGCAGGGAAGGTTGAGGGGTTTGCTGAAAGTATTACAAGTAAGCGTATTTTTGGTGAAAAAATTGAAACAAATGAATTGTGTATTAAAAAATCTGAAGAAATAAAAGTGTGTGTAACTGCTGCACAGCTAGAACAACTCTTAATTTCTCAAGGTATGAATACAACAGTATTGATAAACAATTCTCCAAACATAACTGAAACTACTGCAACGAGTACATCAGCCATAGTAGGATCTACAACTGATGCCGTCGAAGTTGTTCAAACAGAAACACCTATACCAACACCTGAGATTGCTCCATCTCTACCTGCAGTCGAAGTCCCGGCCGGTGAATAAATTTATTAATTTATATATTTCTGTGTGAAAAATAAAATCTTACTAACCGCATTCATACTTGCCGCTACGCTATCTACCTCTGCTGCAAGTATTTTTGCAGCCCCAGCGACCAAGTCTCTCGGTTTTCAAGGTCAACTGTATAGTAATAATGCGCCTGTGTCCGAAAGTGTAAATGCAACTTTCAGATTTTATGATGCTCTTTCAGGTGGCAATACTACAGGATCGCTTATTTCAAAAGTGATAACTGTGAATAATGGATTCTTAGATACTCAATTTTCAGAATCAGATTTAGCGGCGGTTGATTTTAATAAATCGCTCTATATCGAAGTTACTATTAACGGTACACCATTATCTCCTAGAACTGCACTTAATTCATCACCATCTTCTATTAAGACATTTGGTGCATATTCTTTTGCATCAGCGCCTACTGCCGGACCATCTGGATCGCTGTACTTCAATTCAATAACTTCTCAAATGTTTGTCTCAGACGGAACTAATTGGCTTTCATTTGGAACAACCTCGCCATGGGCTATGAATGGTACAAGTACATATTATGCAGGTGGCAATGTTGGTATCGGAACAACAACGCCAGCACATACATTGACTGTTGAAGGCGATACATTAACTACGGGTACTTCGTATATATCATCACTTCAAGGAATTCGAAGTAATGAGCCTGATTTTACCATTGCTTTATTTCCTGATACGCAAAATGCAGTGAATGGACATAATGAAATATGGGTATCAATGGCAGACTGGATTGTTAATAATAAAGATTCTCATAATATTCAAGCTGCAATTAGTGTAGGAGATGTAACTGATAATGGAACCACCACTGAATTCCAGAATGCAGTAGTAGGGTGGGATATTATAAAAAATGCAGGCATGAAATACGTTCCTATAGTGGGTAATCATGATTATGATAATGGAACGCTTGATCCTACAAGAGCCACTGCTCTCTGGAATCAATATTTTGGAACAGGTTATTTCGCGGGCAAGGATTGGTTTGGAGGCACATATGATGGAGGTACAGAAAACTACTATATGAAGTTTGATGTGGGGAATAGAAAATATATGATCATTGCCTTTGAACTTTTTGCTCGTGATGAAGTGTTGGCTTGGGCACAAGGAATCGTCGATGCTAACCCTGATCGTGAAGTTATTGTAACTACGCACAGTTACCTTAATAATACAGGTGCTCGAACATCAGCAACCGACAGTGCTGGTAGCCTTTCGTATGGATTTTCTGCCACATCAACTACATTGGCAAATGATAGTCAGGCAGTATGGAATAAATTTATAAAAGTGAATTCAAATATTTTTCTAGTATTGAGTGGGCATCAGATTTGTAAACCGTATACAGCATATTCAAAAGATGTTAATAATGCAGGAAAAGTTGTAAACCAGCTTTTCATGGATTATCAATGTGCATCTAATACAGGAGAAGGATATATCGGGTTAATCAAATTCCAGCCATCCCAAGGAAAAATTTCCGTTTCGTCATATTCGCCATATTTAGATACGTTTGACCCAGCCGTAAATTATACAATGAATTATGAGAATTTTAATATAAATTCTGCTATTGAATCAACGCGATCTATTCTAACAAGTCAGGACATGTTTGCTCTTGGAAATGTTGCAACA